>NZ_CACVBR010000028.1 GCF_902728265.1 Chryseobacterium potabilaquae | reverse complement strand
TAATTTGGATCCATGGGAACATAGGCTCCGCCTGACTTCAAAACTCCTAAGATTGCTATGAGCATCTGCTCCGATCTTTCTAAGCATAATGGAATGAGATCATCTGGTTGGATTTGATGGTTTTGTAGTAAATAATAAGCCAATTGGTTTGATCTTTCATTAAGCTCTCTATAAGTTAACTTTACATCTTCATACACCAATGCTATATGATCAGGAGTCTTCTCCACCTGTCTCTCAAATAAATCATGAAGCGTAACTTTAGTGTCATAGTCAACTCTGGTAACATTCCAATCATGAATGATCGTTTGATAGCTGACTTTATCTAATACTTCATAGGAAGAAATCTTAGTATCTGTTTTATTTTCTAAAATATCATCTAATACCTGGCCAAATAGTCTTTTATAAATTTCGATAAATTGAGAAACCAATTCGGAATCTAATTCAAAAGAGTTATATTTAACTCTATAGTTTAAATGATTGTCTCTAACTTCTTGTTCAAATACAATTTTCCCCGGCAAATCTATATTTAGTTCATTATTAATAATTACATCATAAGTTCCTTCATAATTAGTAGAAATATCTTTAAGATTAGCCTGAACAAAGGTAAATTCTAATATCTCTGATTTTGGGGCATATCTAATAAGTTCCCCTATGGGAAGATAATGAGCTTTAGTTTTCTTTAAATTAGTAGTATAGTTTAGATTTTGATTAATAAGTTCAGAAAGTGTAGAATGTTTATTAAAGCGATAATCTTTTAAAATTGTATTAATGTGAGCACCAAATATAAAATCCTTTCCTTCTTTAATTCCTACAGGGTAGTTAATAGATAGGTTTTCTATCCCTGAAATTCTATAGAGTGTAATAGCAAAAATCAATTGACCATAGGTATAAGGAGTCAGTTTATAGCTTCTTGCCAGTTGTTTTACTTTAAAAAAAATTTCCTCTTGAAATCCAAATCTAAATTCTCTGATCTTATTGAGAGCCAAAGGTTCTTTTGATAGGCCGGAAGGTTGTAAAAATTTAAATCCAATATTATCTAAATCTTTTAACTGCTTTTGCCAAAAATCAGACATACTCACTTTTCCTTTATTGAAAATCTGATCCAATTGATTACTCAGTTGTTCATGCAGAAGCATCTGGTCGTTAAGACTCACTGGACCTATATACCTAGGATTATTATAATAATTACTGATTTCCTCATATAAAAAATTAGTACTTAATCCATCTACCACAATATGAGAGAATACATACACTATCCTATATGTTCTTTCATTTAATTGAATAGCATAAAATCTTACAAGCTGATCCTTTTCAAGATCAAAGGGTTGTAAAACCAAACTTAATAATTCTTTACTGTTAAGCTCTTGAGGGAAATAAGTTAGAATTCGTGCATCCTCTGATAATAAAGGGCGACTTTTCCAAAAAAGGTCACCTGAGTTATTGATAACATTACTGTTTATTAATAAATAATTATTAACAAATCTTACCAAGCTGGCATTCAGTCTTTCAATATCCAGAACACCACATATTGATTGATCAAAAGTCATATTATAATCACTTCTTAAAGGATTAAGTATCCATTCGTAATAAAAAAATTCTTGGTAAGGTGTTAGCTTTATTAAAAATTGAAGATTTTTCATTTGTGCTATTATAATTATTAATTTAATCCGATACCTAATCGGATATATTTTTACATCCTAAGCCATTTTTATGAGAAAAATGGCTTAGGATACTTCCTTAGAGTTAATGGAAAATATAGATTGTTATTACTCCCTTATATGTAAGAGAAAACTAATGTAAATGGATTATTATAATGTATAAGTAATAATAAGCTTCCTTTAAGCCCAAAAATTTGTAATTAGAATAAGATAAGCTTTCCCTTATAGAAAGTGTATACTACCTTATAAAAATTTTAGATAGAAAAAATCAAAATATGATTAAGACATTTATAATATTCTCTATTAAAAAATATAGTGATCGGAATTGTATACCAATCCTAACCTATACATATAATAATAAATTTAAGATTTAGACCGGAAATAAAGTTTTAGATTCTTATTATATAAAATATTCTTAAGCAGATAAGAATCGAATATTAGGAATAAGAGTTTTATATGTTGCATCTTCGTGTTTTTGTTTTATACGCAAATATAAACAATTTATTTTGATAGATAATTACAATTTTACCTTTATCGAAATATTAAAACTAATAAATAACTAATTATTTTCTATATCTAATTAAATTTAAGTCAATGCGTACAATTAAAATAAAAATCATATTAAAATTGATAAACAGATTTAAATAGATTAATTATAATTTGTGTTTTAAGATAATTACCTATTTCGTTAAATTAGAAAAGACCTAGATTATTAAATCTAAGCCTTTTAGTGTATTTATTTATAGGGCAGAGTCAATCCTCTTAAACCTCCCTTTATATTATATGTATTTATATAAAATTATTCAAGCGTATTTAATTTGCAAGTAATTAATTGCTAACACAAAAAATACAATAATTTATTAATCAATAGAATGAAGATATTATTTTATTATTGACTTAACACTCCCACAGGAAAGCATGGAACTACCATAATAAGGATTTACAATATTGGATTCATTACTTAACCAGCTTCCATCTGCCATCGGACAATATTGGATATAAACGGGTTTGTCAGAGATTATGTATTCTTTTGCCAACGCAATCATATTATCAGAAAGATTGAAAAATGTTTCTCTTTGGGTATTGATTATTCTTGAATCTGAAATAGTGGCTGCATCCTTCTTAAGTATATTTAAATTACCTTCAGAAACAACTTTATAATTGAGCGTTGAAGCTGTTTTTATAAACTCTAAAGCTGCTCTTGATGCTTTATCTGCATTATCCGAACTCAATGCTGATTTAATTTGAATGTAATTTTGATATAGTTTTGCAACTTGAGCATTTTTTTTAGATTGAGCAGAAAGAGAAACGGCTGTAAATAAAGAAAATAGTATGGTAATGATATATTTTTTCATTGCTGAAATTTTTTAGAATTAATTAAATAGAATTTTAAATATGAAAAATTATTGCATATACACAATAAACAATACGCCTCAATAATAGGCATTAAAAGATTATAATAGATTAATTCTAAATTCTAAAGTGACAATGATTTATATAAATGGGTAGAGATTTCTTTTCAGGGGGTCCATTAATTGAAATCCGAATATACTTTGATGTAGAAAAACATCGATCTAAAAATAGAAAATCACATTTTTCTTTATTTTCATGAACTAATGGTAAAAAGTTGGTTTTAAACAGTTCCGATTTTTGAAAATCATCGACTTTAAAAATTTTAAATTCGGTTTTACAACAACCATTTTTGTCTTTTACACCACATTTCTGACAAAAATTATCACTTTTGGGATTTATAGAAGACAAATTATTCATACAATAATGGATACTAAAAATCACCCCGGAAGAAAATCCAAAGTAAAAGATAGAAAATATAATTGCAAGAATCTTTTTCATGATAAAACAAATCTATGAATATCTTTCAATATCTTGTTATGGAATTGAGTAGAGTTGTTATAAAATTCGGAAAAAACAAAAAAACTCCTGAAAATATTCAGGAGCTATATTATAAATTAAATTTTAAACATCTAATTTAAAGCCTTTTTATATAGCTAATAAAAGTAATATAAAAATTTGATTTTCTTAAAACTCAATTATACTACTTCTTAATTATCGACTTAATTATTGGTTGCTTTTCTGTTTCTATCTCTATTAACAGAGTATACTTTCCTTTTGGGAAAGAAGAAATATTGACGACAGCTCGATTTCCTACTAAAGAAGAAGATATCATAAATCGGCCTGCTTGATCATATATACTGTAAGACTTCAATTTTTCTTTAGTAGAAATAGTAATTATATCCTTCGCCGGATTTGGGAAAATTTGGACATCAGTTTTTTCATTAGAAGGAATAGATGAAATATATTTTTTATTCATATAACCACAGAACAATCTAGCTATCCAACCCCTATTATTAACATACTCATCCGATACAAATTTTACAGTGATTGCGCCTGAAAAATGAGAAGAAGTAAAAGCAGGTGGTAAGGTAGATCCCGTTAATGTTCCATTGGTAAATAATGGAGATGTCGTAGATGGTCCATTGTAAACATACATATAATCATAATTATTTTCTAAATCAAACTGCGAAAACGTTAAAGTCATAGTCGTACCCGCAATAGCCGGGTAAAAAGTTTTTATTATTTCTTCTTTATCGCCATAATTACCACTTGATCCACCAGTATCTACAAATGCTATCCCTTCACACCAATTGGCATCTGTTAAAAAAACTTTTGATATTTGAAAATCATTTGAACACGCTGCAGCAACAAATAATTTATAATAAGTTCCAGGCTGAAGATTGGAAATACTAAAATTGGAAGTATTTACATTATTGGCTGCTACCACAGTACCATTCATTGTAGTGAGTCTATATTTCCAAGAAGTAGTATTCGTTCCTATAATCTCTATATTGGCCGAATTTTCCTCAATCTGAGAAATTGTTAGATTAGTAACTAAACCTTTACAAGAAATTGGAGGAGCTGTACAGCCATTTCCAAGACAAGTTCTTGAAGCAATTCTATTTCTGATTAATGCTCCCGGTTGCGTACCAAATCCCTTACTAAAATTAATCCCCACGGAAGTCATATGACAATAACTCATAATTGTTCCTCCCCCCGAAGGAATTGAAGCATTACATCCTCCTCCATACCCTACTACGGCTCCACAAGAATCGATAGCTTTATTTCCATTCCAAGAACAATCATGGGTATGAGGGGATCCTAAATTATGTCCTATTTCATGGGTGATGACTCCAACCGTCCAAGAATAAGTAGGAACATTTGAATAGTTTTGATAAACACCCGAATATCCGTATCTATAATTTGTACAAAGTCCATTCAAATAAGCAACACCTCCTGATCCAAGGTCTACCAAATGCGCCAAATCCCCATTAAAAGAGGTCCTGTAGTTTCTAAAACGGTCGAGACTGCTATAATAAGGATCTTGAGTCGTCCACACATACACACTACTCATAGCTATACTAATGCCATCATTATAATAAAGTGTTGCCACATTATTATGAATAGCCGTAATCCAATTTGTAGTAGCTGTTACATTATAATCATTATTCTGAAAAGTTTTATAGCTAAGTTCATAAAATATTCTTACACATTTATTTGAGGCTTTATCAGCTCTATTTATTGCTTGTGGATCAAAGGAAATTTTTTGAGATTGATTTTCTTTTAGTTCATTAGCCTCACAAATATGAGGATTTTTTATGGTCAATTTTGATTCTGAATAACTGAGAAAATCATCAGAATCTTTGGCTTTTCCTACCACTATATTTTCGAATTCAGAATCAGAAACGGTACCTACTACATCATCGTCAAAAAAACTAAAAGCAACGATAGAGTTATTATTTCCTTTTACAATTCCCTGATAATACACACCGGGAGTATAATTCACAATCTCTCCTTTTCCCGTAGTTACTTGAAAATCATTGGTAAAAATTTCATTTCTATAGAGTTCAACCGTAACTTCTTTATTCTCTTGAAAAGGAAAAGATACTTCAATAAATTCAGGCTTTAAACTAACTAACTTTTTAAGTTCATCTGTCTTAACCTTCATTACCGTAATATCTGTAGCTGCTTTTTTATATTCAGCCTCTTTACTTGAAGTTTTATTAACTTCAAATAAGTTAAATTTTGTAATTTTACCTTTCCTGTGATGTTCCAATATTTTTTGAGCCACAGGTCTCAATTGTTGTGCTTTCTCTCTAGGAGAATTCTCATCATGTTTTTCTATTAATGTTTTAGAGCTAGAATTCAACAAGATAGTAGGGTTTTGAGATTGTAATTGCAAAAAAAATAACCCTAGGACTAATAATAAATAGTTCTTCATAATATTTCTTTTAAAGGTTAAAGTTTTATGTCTATCTTGTGTAAGTAGCTGCTTTGACAAAGATATAAGCAATTAAAATGCTGAAAATCCCTCTATTGACAAGAGGAAGGTTAATAAAGTAAATACCCTATTTAAGTCTTTTTTAAATAAATTTTGTTTTGATTAATTTAAATGAGAAATATTAATTTCCCCCCCTTTATTAGTTGAATATTATTTCGTTAATAAATTGGGATAGAAATTTCTAATTCCAGTAAAGAATCCATTCGAAACTCAATGAGAGCTCACCTTTATACTAAAATTTCTTTAGTAAAGTATACATTCTATTTAAAGAAAATATATGAGAATAAATTTCCTTTAATTTTAACCAGAATAATATCAGTGAAGGGATATTATTTCAACTATTTGTGATTTATATACAAATATAATATTTTTTTTGAAAAAACAAAATTAAAATCACTCAGGCATGAAATTCGAAGTGAATAATAGAAAATATAATTGCAGGAATCGTTTTCTTAGTAAAGAAAAATCAGAAATTAAAAACTCCTGAAAATTTTCAGGAGCTATATATAATTTACAATTTAAATTCAAGTTTTACATTAAAGAATCTTCCCGTTAATCGAACTGGGACCGGATACATAATACTTGAATTATAATCCGTTATCCATTGATTAGCAACAGTATTATTAATATTAAACGCATTAAATATCTGTACGCCCAACGTTACTTCTTCAAAATTACCCCAAAAACCATATCTTTTATTTTTATCTTTAGAGTCTATAAATACTTTTGAAAGTCCTATATCTACTCTTTTATAGGCAGGTAAGGTTCTTTGATATTGATATGGATCTGTAAAAACCGGAGCTCCATTAGGTAATCCCATAGCATATACTAATGTAAGATTTACACGCATGGAAGGAAATGCTGGCATATAATCTTGATAAAACATAGAAAATCTAAATCTTTGATCTGTAGGTCTCGGAATATTTCCTCTACCATCTATATTTTCAAAAACTCTAGCATAGCTTGCAGATAACCAAGAATCAACGCCTGGTACAAACTCTCCAAATAATCTAGTATCAATTCCATAAGCATATCCCGAAGCATTATTTTTTCCGGAATATCGGATTCTTACATTATCCATATAATATGGGATAATATTATCCATTTTCTTATAATAAAGTTCTGTTGTAAGCTTAAAAGGTCTATCATACATATAAAACTCATAATCATTGGCTAAAATAGCCTGAATCGATCGTTGAGATTTTATATTATTGTTAAAGTTACCATCTAAATCTTTAATTTCTTTATAAAAAGGAGCTTGATAATATATACCTCCCGAAAGCTTAAATAACATGTCGGAATCCCAATCAGGCTTTATCGCAAACTGAGCTCTTGGGGAAATGATGGTTTCATTATTAAAACTCCAGTGAGCAATTCTGGCTCCTGCATTAAGAAAAACTTTACTTGAACCCCAAAAGAACTTTTGTGAATACTGGGCATAAGCTGACAACCGAGTAGGCTCTATATTATTTTTGCCAGCTATACTATAAAATAATTTGAGATCTGCCGGATTTCTGAAATCATTTACTGGAACTGGTAGACTATATCCTGTAGAATCTACTAATTTCCATTCGTTAGTAAGATCTTTCAAATTTTCCTTTTCATATTTAAAGCCTACCTCAATATCAGTATTTACATTAGGTGAAAAACGAGTTCTCAGTTGAGCTCCGTATGTTTTTACAAACAAGTCATTTCTTGCATGCTCAATCTGCCCACCAACATCATAAGAAGTTATTGGGGCACCCGTTTGATCGAAAGTCTGAAGCTCGTAGCTCGAATTTATCGTATAATACTCTTTTTCTCTATTTTGGTATGCAAAACTATCTAATGTAAATTTCCACTTATCCGAAGGCTTATAATTCATGGATACCGTTCCCATCATATTCTTATACATGTCTTCTTCTCGACCTTCATAACCAATATTCACCGTGATAGGTTGCTGAAGACTTCCAAAAGTAACACTTCTTGCTTTAGGAACCATTTCATATTCGTTCTTAGAATAATATCCAATAAATGAAATAGAAAACTTATCATTGAGATGATAATTGATATAAGACTGAAAATCCCAGTAAGTAGGATTAAAGTCCGTATCTTCATTCAATGTGTTTAAAACCAAATTGGTATTTCTATATCTTCCTGAAAATAAAGCGGTCAGTTTTTTATTTTGTGAAGCAAACCCTGTTGTTAATCTACCTCCTATTAAACTTCCTTCCCCTGAAACTTCAAATTTCTCAGGTTCACGATAATAAATATTCAACGCAGAAGACATTTTATCTCCATACTTCGGTTCAAATCCTCCTGCAGAAAAGTTAACAGCAGAAACCATATCAGGATTAATAATACTCATTCCCTCCTGTTGTGAATTTCGAATAAGGAATGGTCTATATATTTCTATATCATTGATATATATGAGATTCTCATCATAATTTCCCCCACGAACCATATACTGAGAAGAAAGCTCAGTATTAGAATTTACAGAAGGAAGGGTTTTTAAAAGTCCTTCAATTCCTCCACTGATGGTTGCGACATCTTTAGCATTTTTTGTTGAAATTTTCACATTCGTAATGTCATTTGTCCTTCCAGTTATTTTTTTCTGGAAAACAACTTCTTCAATATCAGTTACTTTTGTAAGGGTATCTCTTTTTTTATTTTGGGAGAACACCAGTACGGGAACTATTAGACTTAAAGGTAAAACTAGTTTTTTCAAAAGAAATGTTTTAAAAATTTTAAAACGGGAATTTATAAATTTTATTTGATAATTTAACCTTGTAGAAAAACTTTTGATCATTCTTCCATAAGTTTTTCAAATAGTCTTATTCTTTTATGAGAAAATTACAAAATAGCCTCTCTCACTTTTGTTAATTTTTTCAATAAATCTTCGAGCAAATCTAATCTTAGCATATTTGCCCCATCAGAAAGTGCAGTTTCGGGCGTAGGATGTGTTTCAATAAAAATACCATCTGCACCTACTGCAATTCCTGCTTTCGCTATGGTTTCTATCAACTCAGGCCTTCCTCCTGTAACTCCTGAACTTTGATTAGGTTGCTGTAATGAATGCGTTACATCAAGAATAACGGGTGCATAATTTTTCATCGTAGGAATTCCCCTATAATCAACCACTAAGTCCGTATAACCAAAAGAATTTCCTCTTTCAATAATAGCTACTTTGTGATTATCGGAGTCCGTCACCTTCTCTACGGCAAATTTCATGGATTCAGGTGATAAGAACTGTCCTTTTTTTAGCGTAACACATTTTCCTGTTTTTGCTGCCGCTACTAATAAGTCAGTTTGCCGAACTAAAAATGCCGGAATCTGAAGTACATCAACATATTGAGCTGCCAATGAAGCGTGCTCATTTTCATGAATATCTGTTGTTGTGGGAATATTAAACGTTTCCCCAACTTTTTTTAAAATTTCTAACGATTTTTCTTCTCCAATCGTAGTAAATGAATCTACTCTACTTCTGTTTGCTTTTTTAAAGCTTCCTTTAAAAATATAAGGAATATTATACTTATTGGTAATTTCAATTATTTTTTCAGCAATTCTTAAAGCCATATCTTCTCCTTCAATAATACAAGGTCCTGCAATAAGAAAAAAATTATTTGAATTTTTGTGGTGGATATTATCTAAATACTGAATCATTTAGTTTTGATTTTTATTTATTATTTTTCTTCTAATTTTTAATATATAATAGAATCAATTATCTATAATCTATTTTCTACCCTAAATTACTAGGTCAAAAGTAATTATCTTATTTCTCTTTTTAACACTTCCCATTCAATTTCAAATTTTCGAAAACAAATGAGAGGAATAAGTCCATAATACTATGACTTCATTTTTTTTATAATTTTTTCAAAGGTATTGATATTCCTGCTCGTAAATTGATCTTTCAACTTTTTTTTACCCAAAACTTTTCCAAATGTAGAGTCTAGTGTGTTTCCCTTAGGAACTTGCCAATAAAAAATACCATCTATGATCTTAGCTTTTTCATTTTCTGTTGTAGAAGAATTTTCAAACTCTTCCATCAAAATATTTTCAATTCCTTCATTTCCCACAAATGCATATACATGCAACTCATCTCTTTTATCAAACGGATTTCCTTTCCAAAAACGCTCCGTTTCTTCTTGAGATTTTATAAATAAGTACGCTTCATAAGAAAAATATTGAGACATCTCTTTTTCAAGAATACTTTTTATCTGTATAGGGTCTTTTTCCGATGAAAAAATAATATTTCCGGAAGCCAGAATTGAACTCACATCTTTTACACCGGCATGGGTAAAAACATGACATACATCTACCATTTTCATATTGGTTCCTTTTACATTCACACCTCGAAGAAAAGCACAGTATTTCATGATATAGTAGTAATATAATTTAATCGATCTTTATATATAAATTATAATCCGTTCCGGATGGTTTCAAATGATATATTTTTTCTAGAATCTTATTACTATTTTTTAAGTGATCTTTTATTCTAAACTCTTTTAATAATTTATAATGTGCTTTATAATATTCCGCATTTTTATCATCATATAAGTTTTTATAAGAAAGAAGATATTTAGGCTTTCTTTTCTTAACTGTATTGATCCAATAATTAGGTTTATCTTTCTTTATTTCCTCCTGAATTTTTTTATCTACCAAACCTACTTCATCTATAGCCTTTAATCCCGAAAAATAAGGAATATAACCCGCGGGCTCTAACAAAATCCATTGCTTTTTATCTTTTTCATAATCATGAAGAAATAAGCCTATTTGTCTTCGATAATTCCATTCTCCATTTCCTGTCGCAATTGAGTTCACAATTTGGAAAAGCAACATTGGTATTATATAGAATATAATCAATAATGAAAGCCATAGATTTCTTTTTGCTTTTTGCTCCAATACAAAAATAAGCACCGGTACAAAAAGTAATATCTGAGGAACCCAATAATACCAATCAAATAAACTTTTTTGAGAGAGAAAAATGATTTGTTTTAGCCACCCAAAAGTAAAAATAATCCACAGGAAGTAATTTCTACTCTCTTTTTGTCGCATAAGATAAATGAAACACATTAATTCAAAAACAATCATGATAATGGTCAAAGGATTAAAATTCCCTGGAAGCTTTAGCATTCCCCAAAAATTACCATAACTCGTATTAAAATATTCCAAATTTTGAGCTAAACTAAAGTTTTGTCCATAGAGTAACTTTTTAGCTATAATAGTATTATTAATTAATTCCCCAAAATAAAACCAATTAAAAGCAAGTACAGAAGACACCCCAATAACACCTCCTAATATATAGCTCCATTTTATTTTTTTATTCCATACAATATCAACTAAAAAAACAACTCCTAAAAAAATTACCGTATCAATTCTTGTAAATAAAATTAAAAGAGGTACTATAATTTGAATCCATTTTTTTTCTTTACTAAAACCATAGTAAAGCAATGCCATTTCTAAAAAGAAAAGAATACCATATTCCATTCCTAAAATAGAAATTTTAATTGCGGGAGGCAAAATTCCGATGAGAAAAATAAACAGGGCTTTATGCCAAGGATTTTTTAGTAATAAATGGGATAAAAACAGCGTTCCTATCGTAAAAAGCAAAGAGTTAAAAATAAGAAGAGGCTCAATGAAATTTTCTTTCCCAAAAATCAAATTAAAAACATAGGATATGAAAACATACAAATGAGTCGTAGATGCTGATATTTTAGTACCTCCATTAAATCCTATGACACCATAATCTAATACATTTTGAGCCACTCTCCAGGTAATAAAAGCATCCTCTTGAATATAATGCGTTAAAAGAAAAATAAGCTTAAAGATCACAGTGAAAATTACTGCGAAAACGGGGAGTTTACTATTTTTCGTGTTGGTCATCGTGCTTTTTTATATCACACAAATATAATCTTAAAATTTTTGAATACAATAAAAAAACGGAACCTAAGTTCCGTTTAAATATCTATTTTTTATTGTGTCGCTTTGATAATCGCATTCGTAATCTGGTCTTCTTTTTCTTTTGAGTAAGTAGAGTCAAACGGTTCCATAATATCAAATAAATATTGGTAGAAAGGAGTGATTGTTTGTACTTTTTCAGACTCACTCATAGCCTTTTCTTTACCCATTTGCTGAAGATCTTTAACAAAACCATTGAATTTTTTATCAATCGGCTCTATAGATTGTACAAGGTATGCATATGCTTTATCTTTTTGTTCTATCCTTTTATAAGCGTCCGTTACGGCTGATACGACAAGAGAATACTCCATTGGTTTTGATCTCATTTGTCTTTTCAAATAACGTTGCTCTTGTGGACTAAGACTCAAATAGTAATCGTACTCATCAAAAATACCCTTTTTCAGTATTTCTGCTAATTTCAATCCCTTTTGCTCCTGTCCCGCTACAATATAGCCATATACCATAGAACTCAGAGAACGAGGATCATTATACTTCTCAGCAGGAATTTCTTTTGCCGCAAGATCCAACAGCTCAACGGCTTTATCTTTTTGCCCATTGATCGCTAATGCAGCTGCAGCTCTGCTTGCTGAACTTCTGTAGCTCATAATATTCGAAGTAGCAGTTTCATCAAAATGAACATTCAAGTTTTTAAAATTACCCCATCTGAAGTTTTTCACTACATTATATAAAGAATTGGCATCTACTCTACCCATTTCTCCATCCGGAGTTTGTGGGCTATGAATAGGGATTAATCTATAACTAAACCCGTCAAACTGAAGATATTCATCCAAATAAAATACATTTTCCGCATCATAAATACCTCCGGAAGAAAAATTAATAGGCCTTTTCCAATCAAAATTGGCCAGAATATCAAGCATGATCAGATTATTTTTAAAAAGAGTATTTCCTTTATAATTAATCATAATCTGATTTGCTGTATTGGGAAGATCAGCCGGATTAATGATTCCACATTTCACCGCATTTTCTTTATTCACGGGCAAAATAAATTTGGTAACCGGAATAATATTATATTTTTCATATTTCTCTTCTCCAAAATACATCTTTAGCAATTCATCTTTTGCAGGCGACTTATATTTGATAAAGTTTAAAGCCTCTTTCAATGTCATAGAATCCTGTGTAAGGTATTTTTTGAATTCTGCAAATTCTGTTTCTGGTGCACCTTGTTCTTTCAACATAGAAAATATTCCCTCCCAGTCTGTTTTTTTCATCAAATAAATTTGATCATTAACACCATCTCGGTAATCATCATGGGTTAATTGACTCGGAATAGCATTAGCATTATATGTTCTTTGTCTGATTTGATCAATATTCCACGGAGTCGATGCTAGAGTAAAATTAACTACTTTTACATCATCTCTGAATTGCTCTGTTTCTTGGATTGCCCAAACCGGATAAGTATCATTATCTCCATACACAAATAAGATATCCTCTTTTGGTAATGATTTTAATACGGAATAAGCATAATCATAGGCTGTATATCTATTACTTCTGTCATGTACATTATAGTTTTGAAAGCCCATCATAAAAGGTACACCTAATAACACTACACCAGCTACTATATTGATTGCATTTGATTTAACTTTAGATTGTAGAAACCATAAAATAGCCCCTGCTCCAAGACCAATCCATAATGCAAAAACATAAAAAGATCCTACCATCGCATAATCTCTCTCCCTAGGCTCAAAAGGTTTTACTCCCGTGTAGAAAATAATTCCAACACTCATTATTACGAATATGGATAATAACGCATAGAATCTTCCAAAATCTCTATTTAATTGAAAAAAGAAACCAATTAATCCTAAAATAAGAGGCAAGAAAAAGAATTTTACCGTACTTTCATTTTTGAATTTAGCAGGCATCTTCTCTTGGCTTCCCCATAACGCATTATCTATAAAGGAAAAACCGGAAATCCAATTTCCTTTTGTACTCTCCATATTTCCCTCAAGATCATTTTGACGACCTACAAAGTTCCACATCAAGTATCTTACAAAATAATATCCATTTTGGAAAGTGAGAAAATAATCCATATTCTGAGCAAATGAAGGCCTCTGAACGTTAATAAGATCATAAGGTTTTACCTTTAGGTAATCTGCTGCTGTAATAGATTTATCTTCGTATTTCTTTCTCAATTCATCAAAAATCTTTTTAGCTTCCGGGCTATCCGCCACATCTTCATTATCATAATTAAATGTAAAATCAGGAGCCCCATACATAGAGATATAATTAGCCATTACATCTTTATCCTCATTAAACATTCTTGGCATTAAACTCACTTGAGATTTTTTGAAAACATAGTTAAATCGATCTCCTGTCTTTCTATAAGTTCCGTTTTTTTCATCCTTTTCATAAATCTCCCCTGTTTTCAATGTTTTGTAGCTTCCATCTTCATTTTTTTCAATCCCTTTTGCATCTAAAAAAGCAGTATAATTTTGGCCGTATATAGTTGGCCAATCACCATATTGCTCTCTATTATAATAATCAAGCATACCGATTGCTGTATCAGGATCGTTAAGATTCATTGGCGGATTAGCATTCGCTCTAATAGGAATTACCATCCAACAAGAAAAACCGATCATCATATATACAACAGATAAAGCTATAGTTTGATATATATTTTTCTTTGATCTTCTGGCGTATTTAATAATAAGGTAACAAATGATTACCATTAATATAAACGCTGCAATGGTTCCGGAATGGAATGGTAATCCTAAGCCATTTACAAAGAATATTTCCAGTTTTCCAAACATCGTCATAATAAATGGAAAGATTCCCTTAAAAACCATTGCTAAAATAATCAACGTAATAAAATTAGCCCAAATAAAATTTTTCCATGTAAACTTATAATTCCTGGCATAATACACCAAACAAACTGCAGGAATAGTCAGCATACCCATCATATGAACCCCTACAGAAAGGCCTAATACAAAGAAAATAAGAATAATCCATCTTTCATTATCTGGGGCAGTATATTCATTTTCCCATTTAGTAATTAACCAAACTAAAAGAGCAATAAACAGAGAAGCCATAGAATATACTTCACCTTCTACCGCAGAAAACCAGAATGTATCTGAAAAAGTGAAACATAATGCTCCAATGGCACCTGCAAAAAGAATAGAAATTTCTTGATGTTTAGTGATTTCATCAAAATCTTTATTCAAAAGTCTTCTTAAAAAATGGGTAATTGTCCAAAACAAAAATAAAATAGTCAATGCACTAAATAATGCAGACATTGCATTAATTACAATTGAATAATTTTCGCCTTTTCCTAATGCAAATATTGCTGCCACAGCACCTACTATCTGAAATAACGCAGCGCCGGGCGCATGTGTTACTTCTAATTTTACGGCAGAAGAAATGTACTCTCCACAATCCCAAAAACTGAAATTAGGTTCTATTGTGGACAAGTACGTGAAAAATGCAATAAAGAAAATCCCCCATCCAAGAATGGTGTTCCATTGCCTAAAAGTCCAATTTTTCATAGTATTAAATCAATTACGCGAAAATAAGGTTTTTAGATTAGTTTATATTCTTTTTAACAAAATTTAAAAATTTTGGTTAGTTTTTCGAAAACTTTTATCTTTGATTGTCGCAAATACAAAAAAAAATTATCTATTCTGTGCTTACAAATCAAACAAAAGTTTAGATAGTATTTATTTTTTTGTATTTTTGCAGTCAGATTTTTATTGAAAAATAGCAAATAAATGAGTAATGTTTACGATAATATTCTTGGTCTTATAGGAAATACTCCTATGGTAAAGCTAAATACTGTCACAAAAGATATTCTAGCGACCGTTTATGCCAAGTTAGAATCACACAATCCTGGACATTCCACTAAAGATAGAATTGCACTTCACATTATTGAAAATGCTGAGAAAAAAGGTTTATTAAAAGAAGATTCTGTAATTGTAGAAACAACTTCTGGAAACACTGGATTTTCTCTTGCAATGGTTTGCATTATAAAAGGATATAAATGTATTCTTGCTGTAAGTGATAAAACCAAACCTGAAAAAATTTCCTACTTGAAGGCCCTTGGTGCTACCGTATATGTTTGTCCTGCAAATGTACCTGCGGATGATCCTAGGTCTTATTATGAAGTGGCAAAGAGAATTGCTTCAGAAACTCCAAATTCTGTATACATTAATCAATATTTTAATGAATTGAATATTGATGCCCATTACCAAACTACAGGGCCTGAGATTTGGGAACAAACGGAAGGAAAAATCACCCATCTTTTTGCTTGTACAGGAACCGGTGGAACTTTATCTGGTTCAGGAAAGTTCTTGAAAGAGAAAAATCCTAATATAAAAATTATTGGTGTAGATGCTGACGGCTCTATCCTAAAAAGCTATCACGAAACGGGAGAAATTCATAAAGAAGATGTCCACCCTTATCAAATTGAAGGAATGGGTAAAAATCTAATCCCTTCAGCTCTCCTTTTTGATAAAGTAGATACATTTATCCGAGTAAACGATGAAATGTCTGCTTATAGGACTCGTGAAATTGCACTCAAGGAAGCCATCATGGGAGGATATACAACAGGAGCTGTTACACAAGCTCTTCTACAATACGCACAATCTCATGAATTTTCTGAAAACGATCTTGTTGTCTTAATTTATCCCGATCATGGATCCAGATATATTACTAAAGTTTACAGTGATAAATGGATGGCTGAACAGGGATTTGTAAACAATTGTGTTCATAACTATGATGAAGTTTTCAAAACAGAATTCATTAAATAAAAATATATAAATCATGATACGTATCAAGCCTTTTATCAATCAAAAAAGGCTTTTTTACTCAAAAAGTACTAAAATATAATGTTGGATATTTTTGAAAGAATAAAAGAAAATCCAGGACCTCTTGGACAATTTGCAGACTATGGTGAAGGTTATTTTATTTTCCCAAGATTAGAAGGCCCAATTGGACCTAGAATGCAATTTCAAGGGAGAGAAGTAATTTTCTGGAGTGCTAATGATTATTTAGGAATGTGTAATCATCCTGAAGTGAAAGAAGCTGATGCCAAAGCTGCTGCTGAATATGGAATGTTTTATCCTATGGGAGCAAGGGCCATGTCCGGTGAAACTGAGCAGCATTTGCAATTAGAAAGAGAATTGGCTGATTTTGTTCAAAAAGAGTCTGCTTATTTATTAAATTTTGGGTATCAAGGGATGGTTTCTACTATCGATGCATTGGTAGGAAGAAATGATGTAATTGTATATGATGTTGATTCTCACGCTTGTATCGTAGATGGAGTAAGACTTCATGCAGGAAAAAGATTTACCTATAAACATAATGATATTGAAAGCCTTGAAAAAAACCTTCAAAGAGCTACTAAAGTTGCTCAAGAAACGGGAGGAGGTATTCTTGTAATCACAGAAGGGGTTTTCGGTATGAGAGGTCAGCAGGGGAAACTAAAAGAGATATGTGAACTTAAATCGAAATATCAATTTAGGCTTTTAGTCGATGATGCGCATGGATTCGGAACCTTAGGTAAAACAGGTGCGGGTGCGGGTGAAGAGCAAGAATGTCAGGATCAGATAGATGTTTACTTTTCAACTTTTGCTAAATCAATGGCAGGTTTCGGAGCTTTTATTGCAGGAGATAAAGAAATTATTAGATATTTAAAGTTTAACTTAAGATCTCAAATCTTTGCCAAATCTCTAACAATGCCTATGGTAATTGGAGGTTTAAAAAGGTTGGAATTATTAAGAACCAAACCTGAAATCAAAGCAAAACTTTGGGAAAATACCCATAAACTTCAAAATGGGCTTAAAGAAAGAGGATTTAATATCGGAGATACAAATACTTGTGTAACCCCGGTTATGATGCAAGGTACTCCGGTAGAAGCTACTCTTTTAGTAAAAGACTTAAGAGAAATTTACGGAATTTTCACCTCTGTTGTAGTGTATCCAGTAATTCCTAAAGGAATGATTTTATTAAGATTAATTCCTACAGCATCTCACACCGATGCAGAAATTAACGAAACACTTTCTGCCTTTGAGGCCATTTATAATAAATTAGTAAGTGGTTATTATAAAGATCAGGAACAAAAACTTTTACACGAAAAAGGATTAAGTTTCAAAGAAATTTAATTAATTCTATTATAAAAATTAAAAAACCACTGAAAATACATCAGTGGTTTTTATCATTAAAAGTTAACAATATAATGAAGTTTAAAGGTTATGCTTTCGGAATTATTTCATCGGTTTCATATGGACTAATCCCCATTTTTATCCTCCCTGTTAAACAGGCTCATTTCTCATTAGATATCACCCTTTTTTACAGATTCTTTTTCTCTGCTATCATCATTGGAGGATATTTATTGTATTCGAAAGAAAGCCTTTCTATTAATAAAAAAGAAGGACTCATATTGTCTTCATTAGGATTGTGTTATGGCCTCTCTTCTGAATTTTTGTTTCTTGGATATGATTATCTCACTGCAGGAATTGCTTCAACGGTCTTATTTATTTACCCCGTAATTGTAGCATTGATTATGTTTTTCTTTTATAAAGAGAAATTGACAAAATTATCAATCTTATCACTTGTGCTTGCTTTTGCCGGAGTCATCATACTATGTTTAAAAAATAATAGCTTGGAAATAAATTATACAGGGTTGGGTATTGTAATGATAAGCTCTATTTTTTATGCACTCTATATTATTATCGTTAATAAATCCGATATGAAAGTGTCTGGATTTAAACTGTCCTTTTACTCCATGATTTTCACCTCAATCTTTTTTATGCTTAAAGCAATTATAGGTGGAGAATCATTTGTAATTCCTTCTGTATCTATTTTATTGAACTTCCTAATTTTTGCATTTTTAACGACTGTAATTTCAACTTTATGTTTGGTTTTTGCCATTAAAAATATTGGATCTACTGCTGCTGCTATTTTAGGAGCTCTAGAACCTGTCGTTGCTGTAATAGTAAGTGTATTACTATTTAATGAAGAATTCACAACTAATTTATTTATTGGTATCACACTCATTCTCCTTGGAGTAATTCTAAATGTTCTTGCTGGTGGGAAAAAAGTAGCTCACGTTTAACATTTAAAATTTTTAAAATAACTTTGCAAAAAAATTATCCTTGAAAGATCTGCTTCTTATTACGCCACCTTTTACTCAGCTAAACACACCTTATCCTGCCACAGCTTATATCAAAGGCTTTTTAAATACCAAAAATATTTCAAGCTGTCAGATGGATTTAGGTATTGAGGTAATTTTAGAATTATTTTCAAAAAGTGGAATTCAAGAAATTTTCAATCAGGAAATCGACATACAATCTATTTCAGAAAACTCCCAAAGAATTTTTGCTTTAAGAGAAGAATATATAAAAACAATTGATCAAGTAATTCTTTTTCTACAAGGAAAAAATGCTACTTTGGCGAGACAAATTTGTAGTATGAATTTTCTTCCGGAAGCATCACGTTTCAATCAACTTGATGATCTAGAATTTGCTTTTGGAAATATGGGGCTTCAAGACAAAGCAAAACATTTAGCTACCCTATATTTAGAAGACTTATCCGATTATATAGTTGAAAATATTGATTCCGATTTTGGATTTAGCAGATATGCGGAACGTTTAGGAAAGAGTGCTAATTCTTTTGATGAATTATATAAGAAGTTATTAGATCCACCAACATTTATTGATCATATCACTTTAAAAATTCTTAAGCAAAAATTAGAATCGATCCAACCTAAGCTCGTATGTTTTTCAATTCCTTTTCCTGGAAATTTGTACTCTGCTTTTCGATGTGCACAATATATCAAAAAACATTCTCCTCATACAAAAACAGCTATGGGAGGAGGATTTCCCAATACAGAATTAAGAGAAATAAAAGACAAAAGAGTTTTTGACTTTTTTGATTTTATAACCTTAGACGATGGCGAGCTTCCCATGGAACTTCTCTATAAAAATCTAACAAAAGAAAAAGAATTAGAATTCAAAAGAACATTTTTAATTGAAAATCAAAAAGTTATTTATAAAAATAATTCCAAAAAACACGATTATAAACAAGCCGATATTGGAACACCAGATTACACTGATTTACTATTAGACAATTATATTTCGGTTATTGAAATTGCCAATCCGATGCATAGTTTATGGAGTGACGGAAGATGGAATAAATTAACAATGGCACATGGTTGTTATTGGGGAAAATGTACTTTTTGTGATATTTCTTTAGATTACATTAAGATTTATGAGCCTATTTCGGCTAAAATTTTAGTGGATAGAATGGAAGAACTGATACAAAAAACTGGGGAAACCGGATTCCACTTTGTAGATGAAGCTGCTCCTCCGGCTCTCATGAGAGAAGTTGCATTGGAAATTTTACGAAGAAAACTTGTGGTAACGTGGTGGACAAATATTCGATTTGAAAAAAGCTTTACCCAAGACTTATGCTATTTATTAAAACTATCAGGTTGTGTCGCCGTTTCTGGAGGACTTGAGGTGGCTAGTGACCGGCTTTTACAGTTAATCGATAAGGGGGTTTCAGTGGATCAAGTTGCTAAAGTAACAAGAAATTTTACCGAAGCAGGAATTATGGTACATGCATATTTAATGTATGGCTACCCTACTCAAACTATCCAAGAAACAGTTGATTCTTTGGAAATGGTTCGCCAAATGTTTGAAATGGGAATTTTGCAAAGTGGATTTTGGCATCAGTTCGCTATGACTGCACACTCTCCTGTTGGTATAGACCCGGAAAGTTTTGGTGTAACTCCGATAAAAAAAGAAATTTTATTCGCAAATAATGATATCGATTTTAAAGATAAAACAGGAATCGATCATAGTGCGTTTAGTTTTGGTTTAAAAAAATCACTGTTTAATTATATGCATGGAATTAATTTTGAACTTCCTCTTCAAGAGTGGTTTGATTTTAAAATTCCTAAAACAAATATCCATCCTGATTATATCCATGATTGTTTGTTGGAAGACAGTGATTTTAATTTTAAAGGAAATTCAAAGATTGTTTTTTTAGCTAAAAACGTAATCGCTGAGAATCACGTAAAAACAAAAAAGAAATATACTTACCCATATACGCGAATTACAATCCATTTAAAAACTAATATAATTAGTATAGATTTAGAGCAAGAAAAGGCAAATTGGTTAATAAAGATATTTGATGAAAGTTCAATAGACCCATATAAAAAAATAACTCTTCAACAACTCAAACAAAATTTTGAAGAAAGTTTTGATGATTTTGAATTATTTTGGTTTTCAAAACCTATACAGCAATTAAAAGAAAATGCAGTAATTTTAACCATTTAATTATTATCTTAGATAAAAAACTAATTAAGTGGTTGTTAAAACTATATGCTGTTAGTTTGCCTAATTTTATTACAAATAATGATTTAAAGGAGTTTTTTAATTTTGAAAAACCAGATTATTCTTTAAAAACTCATAAGGAATTTTGTGAAAATGTTGCTGGAATACTTGGGAGAGCAAAATTTCCTCCAAACCCTTTATTTATTGAGAATATTTCTTCTAAATATGGATTGAATAGACAAAATCTTGATATTATTAATGGCCTAAATAAATAATTTTATGTGGTTATTAAAAATATTGATACTACATCTTTATAAAATTCGGATCCATTATGGCAATTCTCTCAGCAATAGATTTATAAGCAGGAAATTTTAAAATAGATGCTCTACCAGACATTTCCCTATATAAAGTAAAAGTTTTTCCATTGGCTGTTTTTATCTGTTTTGTTGTAGTAATATACTTTCCTATATATTTACTATTGGCATCATAAATCTCAATATCCATAAAAGTTTTATCGGTGATCACATCTTCAGAGCCAAAGCTTATAGGTAGATTAGTAAAATATCCCACTGGAATTCCATTACTTAAAATTTCCCCTACATTGTTAACTGTAATATTCAGTTTATCAATTTTACTTCTGATGCCATACGCCTCTTTCGTTTTATTATCCAGTTTTCTTTTGGGAGGATTTTTAAACAGCTCATCTAAATTCTTAATATTAATCCCTCTATTATCGATTATTTTAAATTCTTTAATAGAAGTATAAACTGCAGATTTCTCTTCTCCTGAAAATGCAGAGGGTGAAATATAATCTAATTCTATCGAACTATCTCTATTATAGATTCTATTAAGTTTAATATAACTATCTCTTACAGAATCAACTATACTTTTATCAATAAACTCAATGGTATAAATTGGAGTTTCCTTTAAGTCTATAAAAGTATATAAACTAGATTTATTAGAAATTTTGGCTACATGTATTCCATCAAGGCTTACAATTCCTCTTTTAGTTCTTATATCTTGGGCATTTAATAAAAAGCTAAAAATCGTAAATAAAATGATTAAATTACCTTTCATAAAATCATATTCTTACATAATAAAAAAAAGTGTAACCAAAGTTACACTTTTTTGAAAATATATTTAGCTTTTCATTTAATTATTCACAAAGGATAATTCCTTTATTATGATTAAATTCTATCACACCGCTTTTGATAGGATAAGAAAAAACAGAGTCTTTCTCATTTTCTTTAGTTAAGTTTTTAGTATAAGCTTCATCAATAGATTTAGCAAATAGTTTTACTTTACCACCAATTAAAGAAGAAACAATTCCTGCGTGGTTTTTCATGATGTGAAACTCACCATTTTTTCCAGGCAACAATACAGAGTCTACTTCTCCTTCAAAAACTACGTATTCTGGTGTTAAAATTTTTATATTCATTTTAATTTAGATTTGAAGATTTCAGATTTCAGATTTCAGACAACCTAAAGTCTCATGTCTGGTATCTGCTATCTTTATGTCTAATTATTAAGCGTTATCAGCTAACATTTTTTGTCCTGCTTCGATAGCTTCCTCAATGGTTCCTTTCAAGTTGAAAGCAGCTTCTGGCAAGTGATCTAGTTCGCCATCAATAATCATGTTAAATCCTTTGATTGTGTCTTTGATGTCTACTAAAGATCCTGGAATACCTGTAAACTGTTCAGCAACATGGAAAGGCTGAGATAAGAATCTCTGAACTTTTCTTGCACGATAAACAACTGCTTTATCTTCTTCAGAAAGTTCTTCCATACCAAGGATAGCAATAATATCTTGAAGAGCTTTATATCTCTGAAGAATTTCTTTTACTCTTTGAGCACAGTTATAATGTTCTTCACCAATAACTTCAGGAGCCAAGATTCTTGAAGTAGAAGCTAATGGATCTACAGCAGGGTAAATACCTAATGAAGCAATTTTTCTATCCAATACTGTTGTTGCATCTAAGTGAGCAAATGTAGTTGCAGGAGCTGGGTCAGTTAAGTCATCCGCAGGAACATAAACTGCTTGTACTGAAGTAATTGAACCATTTTTTGTCGATGTAATTCTTTCCTGCATCGCCCCCATTTCAGAAGCAAGAGTCGGCTGATATCCTACTGCTGATGGCATACGACCTAGAAGTGCAGACACCTCAGAACCAGCTTGTGTAAAACGGAAGATATTGTCTACAAAGAAAAGTACATCTCTACCTTGTCCGCTTTCTCCTCCATCTCTATAGTATTCTGCTAATGTAAGACCAGAAAGTGCTACTCTAGCTCTCGCACCTGGTGGCTCATTCATCTGTCCGAAAACGAATGCTGCTTTAGAATCTTTCATTACTTCTAAATCAACTTTAGAAAGATCCCATCCTCCATTTTCCATAGAATGCATAAAATCATCACCATACTTGATAATTCCTGATTCCAACATCTCTCTTAACAGGTCATTTCCTTCTCTCGTTCTTTCACCTACTCCGGCAAATACAGAAAGTCCTCCGTGCCCTTTTGCAATATTATTAATCAACTCCTGAATAAGTACTGTTTTACCTACACCAGCACCACCAAACAATCCAATTTTACCTCCTTTTGCATAAGGCTCAACTAGATCGATTACTTTAATACCTGTAAATAAAACTTCTGCAGAAGTTGAAAGTTGATCAAATTTTGGAGCTTCTCTGTGGATAGGTAAACCTCCATCTTTAGAAATATTTTGAAGCCCGTCGATAGCATCCCCAACAACGTTGAATAATCTTCCATTAACAGCCTCCCCAATTGGCATTGTAATAGGATTTCCATATCCAATTACATCTTGTCCTCTTTTAAGACCATCTGTAGCATCCATAGCAATACATCTTACTGTATCTTCGCCAATATGTTGTTCTACTTCTAAGATTACTTTTTCACCGTTTTCCTTTGTAATTTCTAATGCGTCATATATACTTGGAACTGCTTCCACGTTTGTAAAGACAACATCGATTACCGGACCAATAATTTGAGAAATTCTACCTTTAATTTGGTTTGCCATTGCTAAATTTTTTCTTGGTGCAAATATAATGATTCTTCATAAACCCACAATTGGTAAAAAAAAGATTTTTGTCATACTTTTAAAGTATTTGAAATCCAAATTTCCAAACGTATATTGGTATTTAATCTCAGTTTTTCATATTAACCCTATTTTTAAATTAATCTAGTTCATTGGAAAATGAAATATTTATTATATTATATTCTTTACATCCGTTTAAAAACGTATTTCAATAGATAGCATAAAATATAGTAACATAAAAAATATCTTATTATATATAACATAGATAATTTAAAGGCTTTATATTTGCATTCAAAATTTTTCCGTTTTGAAAGTTTTCAAAAATTTTAAAGAGTATTCTTCTCAAAAGTCTTTAGCATTATCTTTAGGTATGTTTGATGGGGTACATTTAGGCCATAAAAGTATTATTGAGAAGCTAGCAAAGATAGGTAGCAAGCATAATTTAGACACTGCTATTCTCACCTTTTGGCCGCATCCAAGGTTTGTTTTTAATGCAAATGAAGATTTAAAACTTCTTAATACATTAGAAGAGAAACAATTATTATTGGAAAAATATGGTATTGAAAATTTATTTCTGAAGGAATTTGACGAGGAATTTAGAAACTTAACAGGTGAAGAATTTATCCGCCAAATTTTGGTGGAAAAACTAAACGTAAAATATCTCATTATTGGGCACGATCATTCTTTTGGGAAAAATAAAAGCGGAAATTTTGAACTTCTTAAAAAGTTATCTCAAGAATTGGATTTTGAGGTTGAACAAATGGAAGCTATTAATATTCATGAAAATAATATTAGCTCCACTAAAATTCGAAATGCACTTTTAGCCGGAAATATTGTAGAAGCTAATGAAATGTTGGGGTATCCCTATTCCGTTTCGGGAACAGTTGTTCATGGTAAAAAAATTGGCAGAACGATAGGCTATCCCACAGCGAATATTGAAACAGAGTCTATTAAGCTTTTGCCTAAAAAAGGAGCCTATATTGTGGAGGTTTTTATTAAAGATCAACAGTATAAGGGAATGTTGAGTGTGGGTACAAACCCTACTGTAAACGGGGATAAACTTACTACGGAAGTATACATTTTAGACTTTAATGGAGATATTTATGATGAAAAAATTACCGTAAAATTTAGAGATTTTCTTCATGATGAAATCAAGTTTGAAGGGCTTGAAAAACTTATTGAGAGACTTGATGAGGATAAAAGGTTAACCGAAGAATTTGATTTTTAATTATTTAAAATATCTTCTTTCATCTTTTTTGTTAACGATGAAAATACTAATTCATAAGACTGATCAATCATTTTTATAATAAGTTCCTTTTTCAATCCTTCTACTAAAACTGAATTCCAATGGGTTTTATTCATATGGTATGCCCCGGTAATTTGTAGATACTGTTCACGGAGTTCAGCGCTCCATTCTGGATCTGTTTTTACATTAATCACTAAAGGTTGCTTTTCTAAACTCATTAATAAAAACATTTTATTGCCGACCTTCAATACAAGCGTTTCATTATCAAAAGGAAAGCTTTCAGTGACCCCTTTTTTCAAAAGACAATAATCTAAAATTTCGTTGGCATCCATCTTTTATATTTTTTATTTATCGTGAGATTGTATGTAAGACCTAAATTATAATTTTCAAAATTATCTCAAATTTAGTAAATTTAAGAAGGTAAATACTAATAACAAGAAATCACAATTTATGAAAGCTTTGATAATTGGTGCAACGGGTGCTACAGGAAAAGATTTGGTCAATCAACTACTCAATGATAAAGATTTTGAAGAGGTTGCTATTTTTGTTAGAAAAACCATTGATATTCAACATGAAAAATTAAAAATTCATGTAGTAAACTTTGAAAAGCCGGAAGAATGGAAAAATCATGTTAAAGGAGATGTGGCATTCTCTTGCTTGGGAACTACTCTAAAAGATGCGGGTAGCAAAGATGCTCAAAGAAAAGTTGATTTTGATTACCAATATGAATTTGCAAAAGCAGCCAAAGAAAATCAGGTTGAAGATTATATACTTGTCTCCGCATATGGTGCGAATCCGAAATCAAAAATTTTCTATTCGAAAATGAAGGGTGAACTGGAAGAAGCTGTAAAACTCTTACATTTTAATAAAATCACTATTTTCAAACCGGGAATGCTGGAGAGAAAAGACTCACATCGGACGGGAGAAGTTTTAGGAAGCCGTATTATAAAGTTTGCCAATAAAATTGGCCTTTTAGAGAGCCAAAAGCCGCTTCCTACAGATATTTTAGCTAAAGCTATGATTAAATCTTCAAAGATAAAAAGCAATGGATATTCTAGTATAAAACTAGGTAATATTTTTTGTTTTGCTGAAAAAAGTAATGACTAGGTTAACAGCAATCGATAATTCTATATCTATTCCCTTAATTACAAGAGATGCTTAAGACCTTAAGCATCTCCTCAAATAGTTTTTAACTGAGAAATTACAATTATTATTCCTCGTTTGTAAATAAATGTATTTACTTCAAATATTTTGTAATTGCTTCATCTGTTGGCTTAGTAGTACTTACAAAAGAATCAATTAATTTACCATTTTCATCAACCAAGAATTTTGTGAAGTTCCAAAGAATAGTAGTATTCTTAACTCCATTGAGGTCTTTTTCCGTTAAATATTTAAAAATGGGAGCAGTATCATCTCCTTTTACAGAAACTTTTGCCGCCATTGGAAAACTTACTCCGAAATTTTTTTGACAAAAGCTTCCAATTTCAGCATTACTTCCCGGCTCTTGTCCTCCAAAATTATTTGCCGGAAAGCCTACCACTACTAATTTATTTTCATACTCCTTCGAAACCTTCTCAAGATCAGTATATTGAGGTGTAAAACCACATTCTGAAGCTGTATTCACAATGAGAATTTTTTTGCCTTTAAAATCAGCAAAATTGATTTCTTTTCCATCAAGGCTTTCTACTTTGAAATCATATAATGTTTTTCCCATAAGTTCTTTAGTTTTAGTTTTAGACAATTCACTTTTTTTATGCGTACAGCTATTAAACAAAGCAACAAAAGAAAGCAGCAATAAAAAAATTTTTTTCATATCCTTAGTATTAATATTTAAGCCTTCCTATTTATATTTAAATTATTAAAATTTATAAATATTTGTAGGAAATACTTTATTCGTTTCAATTTTATTCAAAAGAATAACATAATCACCATCTTTTTTAGAACTTGAAGATTCTATTTTATAGGGCATAATAAGACTTCCTACTTTTCTATAATCAGAATAATTTAGAGTCTCTTCTTTCTTTATTTCTTTTAAAAGCATATATGTTTTTGTATCGAAATAATATATATTCTTATTAACGTTTTTTGTTAGTTCCACAACATGACAATAAATATCTCCCATTTTTTCTTGTCCTAAATATTTAGCATCAAACCCTTTATTTTCCCATCCAATAAAGTCATTATCAAAACTTTCGGGTTTATAATCTGGATATTCTTGAAGTTTATTTGTCGCGTAGTTCATTGCATATCCTTTGGATCCATCGTATCCCTCAATCGCAGTATCGTTATGATTAATCGTAATGACAGTTTTGGTAAGATTGGGACGGGATTGATAGATTTTTATAGGATATTCATCTTTAACTCCTAAAATTACCTTTCCCTGAAGGAATACAGAGTTTAAAAGTTTCCAACTTGTTAATCCTCCCGATAATTCAATATTTTTATCTATAATTTCTTTTGCTGTTTGAGATAAATAAAATTGTGAAAATAAGAGGGCGAATATTAAAAGAAATTTATTCATTAAGTCTATTTATAGTTCAAATATAAGGCTTTTAAGTAAACTGAAAAAATTAGAATTTTATCTTAACAGCTCTCTCGCTCTCTCTAAATCTTCAGGAGTATCAATTCCTACTCCCACAAAATGAGTTTCAATCATTTTAATTTTCATTCCATACTCCAAATAGCGTATACATTCTATTTTCTCAGAAATTTCCAAAGGCTTCATATCCAATTGAGAAAATTGAATTAAAGCATGCTTTCGGAACGCATATACTCCGATATGCTTAAAATAATCCACATGGTAAGAAATTTCCCTATGAAAAGGAATTACGGAACGACTGAAATATAATGCAAAACCATTGTTATCCGTAATCACCTTTACATTATTAGGACTTTCTATCTCTTCTTTATCAATCAATTTTAGCTTTAAAGATGCCAAAGAAATTTCCTGATTATGATCTTCTTTAAAAACTTCAATGAGTTGTTTTAATGGCTCTAACTTTAAGAAAGGTTCATCTCCTTGAACGTTAATAACAATATCACAATCAATATTTTTTACAGCTTCTGCAATTCGATCACTTCCTGTCTCATGCTGCCCTGTCATAACAGCTTTACCACCACTTTTTATTATTTCATCAAAAATAATTTCCGAATCAGTAGCCACAAAAACTTCATTAAATAAGCCTGTTTCTAGAACATTCTGATAAGTGGTTGTAATAACTGTTTTTTCTCCCAACATCTGCATAAGCTTTGCAGGAAAACGACTTGCTTCATATCTTGCTGGAATAACTGCGATGATCTTCATTAAAGAGTTTTATTTATACGAACAAATATACTTTTTTATTTCAAAAAGATACGTTGACTCCTACCATATTATACTGTAAATAGCGAGACGCAGTAAAATCTATTTTATATTTATTGTTTTTAGCTTGAGGATTGAGTTCCTTATATCTACTTTTGGAAATTGTTTTACCAATAAAATAGCCCATCAAAACAGCTAAAGGATAGTCTGATGCCCAATGTACCTGACTTTGCATCATCTGAAAACATAATGCTCCTGCCAAAGTATATCCCACAGGCTTAATCCATACTGCCTCCGGATAATTGTCTGCTATAACTGTTAAAGCCGACATAAAAGTGGTTAAATGTCCTGATGGCATAGCATCATACTGAGATGTGTTTTTAGTATATGCTGAAAAACTGGGAAAAGGCGTCCAATGACCTCCAGGATGGCCATTTTCAATTGCTATAAATGGACTTTCTCTACCCGTAATTCTTTTTATTGTTTGGGTAAAAACCCCTGAAAGAATTAAACTTTCCATTAATCCACTTGCGGTAGCCTGAGCTCTATAATCATTTTTGATAA
This sequence comes from Chryseobacterium potabilaquae, assembly GCF_902728265.1. Lineage (GTDB taxonomy): Bacteria > Bacteroidota > Bacteroidia > Flavobacteriales > Weeksellaceae > Chryseobacterium > Chryseobacterium potabilaquae. Next base: position 17,663 of record NZ_CACVBR010000028.1, on the reverse strand, counting down.
GCCCATATGTCCCAAAGCCTAGTCCTAGTACAATCACTGTAGCTCCATTTCCTATTAAGTAAAGCCCACCACCAATATTTTTGGGAACTTTTAAAAATCCTACCTTCGTATACTCATTATCTGCACTCATTCCCCATTTTTCACCTAGTTCTCGGGAATTATCAATTAACTTTTGGTCAAAAGGTAAAAGAATCAAAGTACTTGCTACTGCTCCTCCTAAATAATAAGCATGATCCTTCGCTACAAAATCTTTATTTGTATTAATAAAATTTCTAGGAGCTTTTGTAATGAAGTCTAAAATTTTAGGTTTTGAATACACCCTTACAGAACCGTCTTTTAAGGTATAACTCTGAGTGTTTACTTGCATTAGCGTGTCACGGGATATGACTACGCTGTCTCTCATTTGTGAACATACTGACATAGGAATCAATATGAAAAATAATTTAATTTTTTTCATCTTAAGAATTTTTGTGTTTCCTGTAAAAGACAATCGACTATTTTACTTAGAATAGTCGATTATCATTTTATATATATTATTTTAATTTGCTTAGAGCGCTTTCCAGCTTTGGCATCATTCCTCCAATTTCATTGATTTCTAAACCACCTACAGAAGCTCGGAACCAAGGTTCCGATTTTGCTTCTCCAAAAGCAGAGAATGGAACTAAAGCTACTCCGGCTTCATTAATTAAATAGAAAACAAGATCAGAAGAATTTTCAATAACTGAACCATCTTGTTTAGTTTTACCTATATAATCTAATTTGATGGTCAAATAAAGTGCCCCCATTGGCTCAATACTGTCTACTGCAAATCCTTTTTCTTTCAAATTCTGAATTCCCCCATGAAGTACTTTTAAACTAGCTTCCAGTTGGCCTTTAAAGTCTTCCATGAAAGAATTTACATCTTCTGGGTTTTCATAATACTTAGCAGTAGCTTCTTGCTCCGGTTTAGGTGCCCAAGCTCCAACATGCGTAAGTAGAGCTTTCATTTTATCAATAATATGAGTAGGCCCAAATCCCCATCCTACACGTACACCTGTTGCTGCAAGACATTTAGAAATTCCATCGATATAAATAGTATACTCTTTCATTTCCGGGAAAAGAGAAACAGGATCTACATGCTCTGCACCAAAAGTAAGATTAGAATAAATTTGATCATACATCAAGTACAATGGTTTTTCATCTTCTCTTCTATTTTTATTTTCCGCTACAATCAATTCGCATATCTCTGAAAGCTGCTCTTTTGTGAACATCGTTCCCGTAGGATTCAGAGGTGAGCAAAGTGCAACTAATACAGCGCCTTTCAAGTGTGGTCTTAAATCATCTGCAGTGGGAAGGAAATTGTTTTCAGGAGTCGTTTTAACCTCTATTGCATCTGCTGAAGTAAGATAAGCATAGTGATTATTATTCCAAGAAGGAGTTGGATATACTACTTTATCACCTTCATCAACAATCGTTTTATAAACTGCATAAATCAATGGTCTTGAACCCGCTGTAATTAAAATATCATTGGGGGTGTATTCTAAATTCCATCTTGTTTTTAAATCTTTAGACACTTCTTTTCTTAACGATAAAAGTCCATTAGCAGGCGGATAATTTGTCAGATTATTCTGATAAGCTTTCTGAATTTCCTCTTTTAATTTTGCCGGTATCGGATAAATATTAGAGTTCAGATCACCAATGGTAAGATTCGCAATTTCTGCTCCTTTCGCCTTTAATTCATTTACTTCATTACCAATTTTTACAATTTCAGAACCGATTAGGTTCGCTGCTAATTTTGAAACTTTCACTTTACTTTTATTTAAAATTTATGTTAATATTTTTTTTCTAAACTTATTTTATCATGTATTTGGTCTACAGAAATTTGCGATTCAAAAAAATCTAAAAGTTCTTGCACTTTTTTTGCCGTTTCTGAGTTGGGATATTTTTTGATAATCCGATTGAACTCATCTTTATTTTCATCATATAATTTTCCATCTGCTCTTTCATACGTCGGCGTATTATCCATTCCAAATAAATAATCATATAAATAATTATTATATTTTTCTTTAGCCACATTCATTAAATCACTTTTCGGGTATTTTTTAATAAAATTTTCCCAAAAAATAACTCTATCACCCAATTCTTTCCATGATATAACAATACCTGCATCTTCTGCATAATTTACTTTGTCCTCTATTGATAGTTGCTTAATATAAGCATTATAATCGAAAGTAACACTATTTTTAAATATATTATAATAATAATTCGAATCTGACCAAACTTCTGTATAACCTTCCCCTACTTCTCTAAATTCAAGATTAACTTTTTTCAATTCGGCTGAAAGTGTCTTTATATCTTCAGGAAATTTATACATTCCATTTTCAGAATCGTAATAGTTCACATATTTATCTAAAACATCTCCGTTTATCTCACTTATGCACTGAATGTATTTATCCCTAATTTTCAGATAATTTTTATACAGTCTATTATTCTTTTCAAGAGGATTCATAGCAACTTCTTTTCTAACTTCATCATTATACCATTGAAGAGCCTCAATATAATCTTTTGTTTTATTGTTTGGAGAACATACTGTATCAATAGGTCGATACGAATCTTCTTTTGTAACAATACTATTGAGGGTATCATGTACAATATTTCTTCCAGTTACGATCTGTTCATTCTTTTTGCATGAAAGAATAACTATAAGTAAAATAAAAGCTGCTACCCTCTTTTTAATCATGTTTTATGATTTACTAATTAATTCAACTTCAAATCTCTTCTCACATCTTCGATTTTCTGTTCTAAAGATTTTAATGTATCTCTAAAATCTGTTTCCGAATGTATTGACTCTTTTACTGAGATATAGAATTTAATCTTAGGCTCTGTTCCTGATGGTCTTACACAAACTTTAGTTCCATCCTGAGTATAGTAAATTAATACGTTAGATTTCGGAATATCATTCATTATAGTTCTTTCATTCTTAGAGACCGTAAAATTGGTTTGTTCTTTAAAATCTTTAATTTCTTCCACTAAAGAGCCTGCTAGTTCTTTCGGAGGATTTTCACGGAAGTTTTTCATCATCTCCTGAATTTCTTCGGCTCCTTCTTTTCCTTTCCTTACGAGGTTTATCAATCCTTCATAATACATTCCTGTTTCTTGATAAATTTCGATAAGGTATTGATACATTGTTTTTCCGTTCGCTTTACACCAAGCAGCAATCTCACAAGCTAATAAAATACTACCACAAGAATCTTTATCACGAACAAAATCTCCTGTCATAAAACCAAAACTTTCTTCTCCTCCACATATAAACTTTTCTTTTCCTTCAAAATCACGGATCATTTTTCCTATCCATTTGAAACCCGTAAGACCTACTTTACAATCTACACCAAATTTTTGAGCGATATCAAAGAAAATATCTGAAGTTACAATCGTTGAACCAATAAATTCTTTTCCTGTAATCTTACCTTGTTTTCTCCATTCATTTAAAATATAATAGGTAAGAATAGTATTGGTTTGATTACCATTAAGCAACTGAATTTCACCCTCTAAATTTCTTATTGCAATTCCTAATCTATCACCATCGGGATCTGTTCCAATTACAATATCTGCATTCGTTATTTTTGCCAGATCCATTGCCATTTCCAAAGCAGCAGGTTCTTCAGGATTGGGAGAATCTACTGTGGGGAAATTGCCACTTGGAATCATTTGTTCCTTAACTAAATCTATCTTTTTAAATCCGGCTTTCTTTAATGCTTTTGGAATTGTGGTATAAGTCGTTCCATGAATCGATGTAAAAACAATATTTAAATTTTCTTTTCCAACATCCTGATAAATCGAATTTTCAATACATGCGTCAATATATACATCATCTTGCTCTTCTCCAATCCATTCAATTAAATGATCATTGCCATCAAATTTAATATCTTCAAATTTAACAGAATATACTTCATTAATAATAGCCTCATCATGAGGAGGAACTATTTGTGCTCCATCATTCCAATATACTTTATATCCATTATATTCAGGAGGATTATGAGATGCTGTTAATACAATTCCTCCATGGCATTTTTTATCCCGAACAGTAAAAGATAATTCAGGAGTTGGTCTGTGATCTTTGAATAACAATACTTTAATTCCATTTGCCGTTAAAACATCAGCAACCAACTTACCAAATTCTCTTGAATTATTTCTCACATCATAAGCAATAGCTACTTTAATGTCTTCCCCTTTAAATTGACTTAACATATAATTTGCAAGTCCCTGTGTAGCTTGACCTAACGTATATTTATTTAAACGATTAATTCCTACTCCCATAATTCCGCGCATACCTCCTGTTCCGAATTCCAACTCCTTGTAAAAAGAATCTTCCAAATCAGGAGAATTACTATCAATAAGTAATTGTACGGCATCTCTTGTTTCCTTATCAAATGTATCGCTTAACCAAAGCTTTGCCCTTTCTAACGTTGTCATATTTATATTTTGTACTTATTTTATTTTGTAAAATTTGTTTTGCAGATTACAACTATTCATGCTCAACCTCACTTATTTTTATTAATCACTCTAATTTTTTATTCTCTACATGCGTAGTTTTTTCAATTTTAAATGCACGGATAGGGTCATTATAATACAAAAATTTTGCAGTATTTTGGATATGTCCTTTCAAAGAATCCCGTACATTAACTTCCGCATAATTCCCATTTTTTGAATCTATATTTAAAGTTTCAATTTTCCAGTAAGGAGCAATTAAACTCGCTGTATCAGAGATTTTTATGACCGCATCCTTCGTCTGCCCTAAAAAGTTAGCTCTACTTCGATTCAACATTTCAATTTCTGCCCTTCTCGTATTTACTGAACCCATAAATGTAGCATTATTTTTTAAATTCAACCTAAAATTATCCGTCTTAATTTCACTCGAAATATTCATTTCTACAGAATCAGAAATAGAGATCTTCTCTAAATTATACTTTGAATAAATTGTTACATTATAAAAATCTACCCCTTTTGTTCCTCTCTTTTCTTCAATAGAAAGAGTATTGTCTTTTACTTCAATATCCAGATTATTAGCAATATTTGGATAGGTCTCAATTTCAATAAAATTTTTAGAGCCTTTAGCATAAAAAACACGAAACTTTCCTTTCAAATTTAAATTAGCAAATCCTGACACATCCAAATCTTTTACTTCAATATTTCCCTTAGGAGAAATTTTTCCGCAAGAAATAATTCCTAACAATAGAACCGTGTACAATATATTTTTCATACCAAATTAAAATATTTCATATAAGATAAAACTTATGATACTAATTTCCAATCCCATTAATACATAAAAAGTTGATACTCTCCACAATAAACCTGGATTTGAGTATGAATCTTTAAAAGCATTCCAATAAGTAATTGCCGGGAAGAGAATAAAAAGACCAAATATAATTTTGTCAATAATATTGAAAATCATAGAAATAGGCTTCCATAAACCTATCAAACTGACAATATCATCCAACAAAAATAAGATTAAAATTCCTAAAAGACTAACAGTTCCAATGATAAAATGCTCCGCAATATTCAATTTTACTTTTTTAAAAAGAAAATAGGCATTAATAGCTAACATCGGGATAATAACAAATAATATGGTTTTAGAGTATTTTGAAAAAAATGCCTTGATATCTGAAGATTGGGCAAGTGTTTCCTGAGGTGCAAACTTTTCATAAAAATGCAACCCTAACACATTAAAACTGAAAAGAATCAGTAACAATGATATAAAATTATTGTATCTGATTCTTTTTCCCGAAATATAATCCATGGCTGTTTTTCCGGGCCTGAATAAAACATTTTTTATCGTTTGGAAAAATTTAGTTTCCACATGCCAAATTGATCCAAGAATATCATTTTTAATAAGAGAATGGAATGTGATCCTTTCTGTATTTGATTTTTGCCCACAATGAGAACAAAATTCATCAGAAAGTGAATGTCCGCAATTCAAACAAATTTTATTACTCATAATTAATACATTACACTATTTTCCTAGAAATAATGAAAAATACATCATAGCAATTTTAAATTATTTCATCAATATTATAATTCTTATGTTCTCTATTCGTTCTAATAATCATTTCGCCTAAAAATCCTGCAACGAAAAGCAAAGTCCCCATGATCATCATGGTTAATGCAATATAAAACCAAGGATTATTAGTGATTAAATGTCCATAAATTCCTTTTGAAACATCAATTAATTTTGAAACGCCTAACCATAAAGCCGAAAGAAAACCTACGATAAACATTAAGGTACCTACAGCTCCAAAGAAATGCATAGGCCTTCCTCCAAAACGACTGACAAACCAAAGTGTTACCAAATCTAAAAAGCCTCTGATAAATCTTTCTGTTCCAAATTTTGAACTTCCGTAAGGTCTTGCTTGGTGTTGAACTTCTTTTTCAGTAATTCTTCTAAAACCTGCATTTGCTGCCAAAACCGGGATATATCGATGCATATCTCCATATACGTCAATGGATTTTACTACTTGTTTTTTATAAGCCTTCAATCCACAATTGAAATCATGAAGATACACTCCAGAAACTTTTCTGGCAGCCGCATTGAATAATTTTGACGGTACATTTTTCGTCATCACGTTATCAAAACGTTTCTTTTTCCATCCTGATACAATATCATAATTGTCTTCAACAATCATGTTGTAGAGCTCAGGAATTTCTTCTGGGAAATCCTGTAAATCAGCATCCATAGTGATTACAACTTCCCCATTTGCTCGCTCAAATGCAGCATGGAGGGCTTGTGATTTACCATAATTTCTAGAAAACTTGATTGCTCTTATTTGAGGATATTGCACTTTCAAATTTTCGATGATATTCCATGATAAGTCTGTACTTCCGTCATCTACAAACCAGATTTCATAGGTCAAATGATTTGACTTACAAACATTATCAATTCTTGAGAAAAGCTCTTCCAAAGAAGCTTCTTCATTAAGCAAAGGAATAACTATAGATAGGTTCATTTAATTTTTTAAAATTTTTATTGAGGTTGAACTGTTTTTGTTCTAAAAAACGCTCCGAAAAACACTGACAAAACTACGTAAAATAAAAGAATTGCTGCAAAATATCCTGAAAAATGGCTGGCTGTAAGCATATCCTTTCCTTTTATAGACTCAGGATTAAATCTTTGTAAGCCTTCTTTATATTTTTGTTCCAGTTCGTCAATATCTTTTTGATGCTTCAGAATTTTTTTTGCAGAAGTATATTCTGCATCCAGTTCTGATTTCTGTCTTTGTACATATTGATAGTTCAATAGTTTTTTGGCATCGATATCTATAAAGTTTAAAAAAGTATAAATACTAAAAATAGAAAGAATGCCTCCTATAAACATAGGGATAAAAGCTCTTTTAAACGCATCTCTAAAGCTTACTACTTTATGAGTATTCCAGTACGATTTAACAGATAAAAAAGCGCCTCCTGCATATAATATAGGCAAAAAGAAAGAGTTGACTTTCAATGAGATATCAAAATAATTGATTCCCGAGAAAAAATAATATACTACAAAAAAAATAACCATTGTAGTAATAAAAAGTATAATTCCTAATGTTGATGGACTTTTCGTCATATTTAATTTTTTAGAAAAAAGTTGAAAAATTATTTCTTTAAATTTCAGCCGTTTAGCTCTATTACTGTATTTTTTCGCCTATTTTTCTTTAATAATGTTTTCAAGTTTATAAAATATTCCTATCTTTGCAACGGCAAGTCCTAAACAACCAGCTCCTGAGAATCCTCCAGGGTGGGAACGCAGCAAAGGTAATTGGTCGTAGCGGTGTGATTTAGGTAGCTTGCCATTTTTTATTGGTTTAAGTTGAAGAGAGGTAATTTGAAAATTATCTTTTTTTGTTTTTAATCTTTCCCACATTTCTATACTAATTTTCAAATTACTGCTCTGCATTTTTATTAAAATTCGAACTCCTCTCCTAATTTTGGTAAAACAAGTTCTATATTTTTGTCTGCAAAATGCTTCAGTGCACTTTCATGATTGATTTCAATAGCAGGAAAAGTATCAAAATGACACCCTATTACTCTAGGTGTTCTTAATAATTCTGCTGCTGCAAAAGCCGCTTTTCTTGGACACATCGTATAATGACTCCCAATCGGAAGAATAGATAGATCTATAGCCCCAAAAAGCCGTGGAAATAGCTCCATATCCGCCATTACACCTGTATCTCCTGCCAAATAGACATTTTTTCCTTCTGGCAATCTAAAAATATACCCTACAGGAACACCTCCATAAGTCCCATCTGGGAAAGAACTTGTATGGTGAGCTGTTACCATAGATATTTTCAGGTCGTCAATTTTTGCTGATCCTCCTAAGTTAACATCCTTGGTGTTTTTTGCATTTTTAAAATACCCACAAACCTCAGGAACTGCAATAATTACAGCTTCCGGATAATGCTGCAATACTTCTTCCACATCTGCAATATGATCACCATGAGCATGCGTTAATAGAATATAGTCAATTTTCTGAGCCGAAATATCAAATCCTGATTCTACTTTTTTATAATTGTAGAAAGGATCACTCAAAATAGTCTTGTCTTTATATGTAAATAAAAAACAATTTTGTCCTAAGAATTGTATTTTCATAATTTTTATTATTTTAAGTACATGAAATTGTTGAATTATATAAAATCTGATATAATAATACCGATATAGGTATAAGTATTATTATTTGAACAATTAATACTATTTTTTTAGAGGCTAATTTTCCAATTAATAAAAGAAAGCTCAGAATAGCATTAATAATAACAATGATTAAGATGATAAAAGGAATAAAAGCAATTTCAAAAATTGACATTCTGTCCCCTAATTCATCTATCAAGTTATAAAACAAAAATATAGCTAAAAGAATTGATAAAGAGGAACTGATTTTTAAAGCTATATTCATAATACCCTTTATTTTTTTGGAAATTTATCTTTAATTAAATTTAAATTGATTCCATGTTCCAGATAAGCTTTACAACCATCTAAAACTGTTGTAAAGCCCCCTGTATTATCATTAATTATTTTTAATAGATCTTCTCCTGTTTGTGAAAACCCATAACTTTTAATAATAACAAGCGTCCCTTCTTTCATCTTCTTAAATTCATAATCTACCCTACTCGAAGGATCTCCCCATTCAGTCTTTATTAAAGAGTTGGGAACAATTTGAAGAACTTTAACTTCTGATCTCGCATCATACATCTCCCATTCCCAAGTAATGGTTTCACCTTCTTCTAATCTTCCTGTAGACTTCGTAAACCAGAAATTAACAGTCAAGTCCGGATTAATGAACGCCTCAAAAACATCTTCGATAGATGCACGAATCAACATTTGAGCTTCCACATATATTTCTGAACTCATCATGATGCTATTTTAATTGAAAAAGTTAAGTCCAAAAGCTGTAAGGATAGCCATTACAAAAGTCATAATACCCACTTGCTTTAAGAATGGATCAAGTTCTTTTGGCTCTTTTACTGCCATAATCTTTCTTCTTAATTTCATAAGAGGCAATAGCAAAATCATTACGATAAAAACATAATAATTCTGGGATTGGAAGAATCCGTTTAATCCAAGAAACATTAAAATTAATATCAAAGGAAGTTGCAATAAAATCATTTCATAAATCATCGCATTTTTGAAGCCAATTCTCAATGCAAAACTATTTTTTCCAGAATGTCTATCGCTTTCTATATCTCTCATGTTATTAAGATTTAGAACTGCCATACTCATCATTCCTACTGCCGTTCCTGGTAACAAAATATCCCAACTAAAAGTTTTTGTGAATAAAAAATAGCTCCCACACACAGATACTAATCCGAAAAAAATAAATACGAAAATATCTCCTAATCCCATATATCCATACGGTTTTTTACCGACTGTATAACCTATTGCAGCTAAAATACTAGCGACTCCTAAACCAATGAATATATAAAATTCAGTCATATAATTCGGAATGAAAGCAAGGTATAAAAGGGCAATTGTCGCTACAAAGGATAAGATAGAAAATAGAATCACTGCATTTTTCATTTGCTTTGCTGTAATTTTTCCGGAAGCAACTGCTCTAGTTTCTGCTTCTGCAGCTCTTTTTGCATCTGTTCCTTTTACTCCATCACCATAATCATTCGCATAATTTGATAAAATCTGGTATAAAAGCGTTACTAAAAGTGCTAATGCCAAAACTCTCCAATCCCAGATTCCACCCTCACCATAAAGTCTCCACTTAGCAATGAAAGCTCCCATTATAATACCACTTAAAGAAAGAGGTAATGTTCTTAGCCTTGCGGCTTTTATCCAATCTGTCATAATTTATATAATGTAGATTAAATACCATTTTAAGATATCCATTGATTTTCTCCAAAATCAGGTTTTCTTTTTTCTAAGAATGCATTTCTTCCTTCTTGAGCTTCTTCTGTCATATAAGCCAAACGTGTTGCCTCCCCGGCAAAAACTTGTTGCCCTACCATACCATCATCTGTTAAGTTCATAGCAAATTTTAGCATTCTAATTGAAGTAGGAGATTTTTCTAAAATCTCTTGAGCCCATTCATAAGCTGTATCTTCTAATTCAGCATGAGGAACCACTTTATTTACCATTCCCATCTCAAAAGCCTCCTGAGCAGAATAATTTCTACCTAAAAAGAAAATTTCACGAGCTTTTTTTTGTCCTACCATTTTTGCAAGATAAGCGGATCCATATCCTCCATCGAAACTGGTTACATCGGCATCCGTTTGTTTAAAAATAGCATGTTCTTGACTTGCTAAGGTAAGATCACACACAACATGTAATGAATGTCCTCCTCCTACTGCCCAGCCGGGAACAACTGCGATAACCACTTTTGGCATAAACCGGATCAAGCGTTGAACTTCTAGAATATTGAGACGATGTCTCCCATCCTCACCTACATATCCTTGATGCCCTCTTGCCTTTTGATCTCCACCACTACAGAAAGCCCATCCTCCATCTTTAGGACTTGGCCCTTCACCTGAAAGTAAAACTACACCGATAGAGGAATCTTCATAAGCATCATAAAAAGCATCATATAGCTCTGATGTAGTTTTGGGTCTGAATGCATTACGTACTTCAGGTCTGTTGAAAGCAATTCTTGCGACTCCATTACATTTTTTGTAAGTAATATCTTCGTATTCTTTAGCGGTTTTCCACTCGATCATTTTTATAAAATTTTTCCCAAAGATACGGAAATTGCAGAGAATTTTTGAGGAGAAATTAACGATAATCTCTAAGAAAATATTTCCAGTTTTTAGTATTCGGAAAAAAGAAAACCGAAGCAATAAAGCCTCGGTTTTTATAGATTTTAATTCTAATTATTATTTAGGTTGTTTTGCTTGAAGCTCCGCTTCTTTAGCTTTCATTTCTGCCACTTTAGGTTGATTTTTAAGAATACCATAAATATCCTTAAGCGTCATTACCGCTTCTAGATTATCAGGAGTTGTCTGATACCATTTTTCCGCATAGGGAAGCGCTGAATTAAATCTTTCTTTTCTAGCTTCAATTTTGGTTGTAGCTTCATCAGGATTAGATTTTCTAAGTGCATTAATTTCATCTACTACTTTAGCATCATCTCCAATAATCGTATATACTAAATTTTGGTGAGCATTAGCCATATCCGGTTTCAATTCAATTGCTTTTTTAAATGAAGCAATAGCATCGTTTGTTGTCGCTGCATTTTTAGATTGTAAAACCCCTAAATTATACCAATTAGTAGCATCATTAGGATTTTTTGCTAATTGTTCTTTCAGATTAGCTAGAAACTTGTCTGTGTTTCCTGTAGCATATAAAGCGGTTCCTTGATACTCTTTTAGTTTAGCATTATCTGGGAATTTAGCTAACCCTTTTTCAATAATTGTTAAAGCTTCAGTATTCTTTTTGGAATTAAGAAGTAAAGTTGCTAAAGTTTCATATAAATCAGCTTCTACACTTTTGCTTTCTTCGGTTTTAAAATCAGAATAATCACCTCCGGACTTTTTCAACAATTCCCAAGTTGCTTTGTCATAGCTTGCCACTTGTCCTGTTTTCTTATCCTTTGCAGTATAAGTCGCTTGAACTCCTGTATATCCCGAATTAATCAAATCAGTATAAATTTTAATAGCCTGTTCGCTATTATTTGCCAAAGCATAATTAAGACCTGCATAATACATATATACTTTGTCCTCCTGGCCATTCCCTTTCAATAAGTCATAGACTTCCATAAATTTAGGAGCCGCAGCAGCATAGTTTTTTGCATCATAAGCAGCCATAGCCGCTTTATTAGCATTTTGTAGCTTTGTATTTACATCTTCTTTCTGTCCGAAAACAAAGGCTGATGAAACAATAGCTATACTCAAAATTAGCTTTCTCATAATCTATTTTATATTAGTTGTACAATATTATTCTTCAGAATCAAGATTCTCAGAGTCCTCTTGTTGATTTTCGCTTTCAACTTGAGGTGTTATATTGTTTTCTTGGTTATCAACCGTCGTTTCTATACCATCTTCTATTTCATCAGAATCTTCCTCTACATCTTTATCCATTTCTACTTTTGCAATAGCAGCAATTTCGTCATTCTTCTTAAGATTAATCATTCTTACTCCTTGCGTATTTCTTCCCATTACGCGCATTTCATCCATTCCCATTCTGATAGCCACCCCTGATTTATTGATAATCATCAATCCGTCTTCATCTGTTACATTTTGGATAGCAATTAGATTTCCTGTTTTTTCGGTAATGTTCAAGGTAATAACTCCTTTACCTCCTCTATTGGTGATTCTGTAGTCTTCTACTGCTGTTCTTTTACCATATCCTTTTTCAGATACAACAAGAACTGTCTCTTTTTCCACATCGTTTACCACAATCATTCCAATCGCTTCATCATTATCCTCCATCATAATACCTCGAACCCCAATAGATCCTCTTCCTACTTCTCTTACTTTCTCTTCTGGGAAGCGAATACATTTCCCATTTTTGGTAGCAATCATAATCTGAGAATTCCCATTTGTTAAATAGGCGCCAAGCAACTGGTCATTATCTCTAATTTCAATAGCATTCACTCCATTCACTCTTGGTCTTGAATATGCTTCAAGTGATGTTTTCTTGATGGTTCCATTTTTTGTCACCATCACTACACTCATTTGGTTTACATATTCAGCATCTTTTAAGTTATTGGTTCTTATGTATGCTTTGATTTTATCGTCAGGCTCAATATTAATTAAGTTTTGAACAGCTCTACCTTTTGCCGTTTTAGAACCTTCAGGAATTTCAAATACTCTCAACCAGTAACATCTTCCTTTTTCTGTGAAGAATAACATATACTGGTGATTTGTTGCTGAAACAATATATTCTAGGAAGTCTTCATCTCTTGTCGTTGCCGCTCTATTTCCTACGCCTCCTCTACTTTGAATTTTGTATTCTGAAAGTGAAGTTCTCTTAATATATCCTGCATGAGAAATAGTAAGAACCACAGATTCATTTGGTATAATATCTTCTATAGACATTTCACCTCCTGAATAATCAATTTCAGTTCTTCTTTCATCTCCATATTTCTCTTTCACTTCCAGTAACTCATCCTTGATAATGTGAAATCTTCTAGGCTCATTTGCCAAAATATCTTCCAAATCCGTAATTTCTTTCATGATCGCATCATATTCATCACGAATTTTATCAAGCTCCATTCCTGTTAAACGAGCAAGACGTAAATCAAGTATGGCCTGGGCTTGGATTTCAGAAAGATCAAATTCTGAAATTAAACCTTCTTTTGCCGCTTGCGGGTTGGTACTATGTCGGATGATTGAAATCGCTTTATCTAAAGAATCTTGCGTTCCAATTACTTTCATAAAGCCTTCTAAAATATGGGCTCTTTCTTTTGCTTTTTTAAGCTCAAATTGAGTTCTTCTAACAATTACTACATGTCGATGCTCTACAAAATGATGAATAATGTCTTTCAAGTTTAATTGTTCTGGCCTTCCATGTACCAAAGCAATATTATTAACGCTAAAAGACGTTTGAAGAGCTGTATATTTATAGAGTAAATTTAAAACAACATTTGGAATCGCATCATTTTTCAATTCATATACAATACGAAGACCTTTTCTATCAGATTCATCTCTGATTTCATAAATTCCAGGAATTTTTTCATCTTTTACAAGTTCAGCTGTTCTTGCGATCATTTCAGCCTTATTTACTTGATAAGGAACTTCATTTACTATAATAGCATTTCTGTTTCCTATTTCCTCAAAAGCTACCTTCGCTCTAAGAACCACTCTCCCACGACCTGTATGAAAAGCATCTCTTACCCCGTCATATCCATAGATAATTCCTCCCGTTGGAAAATCAGGAGCAATAATATGCTGCATCAATTCATCAATGGTAACTTCTTTATTATCAATATAAGCACAAATAGCATCTACAGACTCCGACAAATTATGTGGAGCCATATTGGTTGCCATCCCTACTGCAATTCCCGATGTTCCATTTACTAAAAGGTTTGGAATTTTAGTAGGCATAACTGTAGGTTCTTGCAAGCTGTCATCAAAGTTATTTTGAAAATCAACTGTTTCTTTATCTAAGTCTGAAAGAATCTCATCAGATATCTTTTTCAATCTTGCTTCGGTATAACGCATTGCAGCAGGAGGATCACCATCCATTGAACCAAAATTTCCTTGGCCATCAACTTGAGGATAACGCAAACTCCAATTTTGAGCCATTCTTACCATCGCATCGTATACAGAGGAGTCTCCGTGTGGGTGATACTTACCCAAAACATCCCCAACAATTCTAGCAGATTTTAAATATTTTCTATTAGAAAAAACTCCTAATCCATACATACCATACAGCACTCTTCTATGAACAGGTTTTAAGCCATCTCTCACGTCTGGTAGCGCTCTGGAAACGATAACCGACATCGAATAATCGATATAAGATGACTTCATTTCATCAACAATGTTGATAGGAATCAGTCTTTCTCCTTCTTTTTGCATAAACAAATTTTATTATAATGATAATCAGACCATTAGCTGTACGTCTGAAAATTATTTTTTTTGAATTTTTATTAACGGGCTAATTTACGAAAAAAATACCGACTTTTGCGGCAGAATTTATCCACAAAATCTTAAAAATTCATAAAATATGAGTATATTAAGTATAACTTTTCACTGTACCAAAATCAATATAGAAGAATGGGAAAACTATATTGATAATACGTTGATTTTAATGACAGAAAACTTAATGGATGTTACAAAATATATACTTTCCGAAGTAGATAGTGATTACATAGAAGATGGTAAAAACTATAATCTTCTTTTAATTTTCGACAATGATCAGGTAAGAGATGAGTTTGTTAACAGTGAGCTTCTCAATTTAAGTGAAATAATTGAGAAAAAATTTGGTAAAGAAATCATGATTTTTAATACTTTTCTCAATCCTAAAATATTAAAAATTTAATAAAAAATTAGAATCATATTCTTAAATAAGTTACCCCAAAATGCTTTCGCTTTTTTGGGGTAATTTAGTTCAGCACTTTTGTATTTTTCTTAACTTTTATCGATGATGCCCATGCTTTCTATATTTATGATGTCTATGATGATGTCCATGTCCTTTTTTTTCATAAACATATACTCTTTTTACATGTCCCGGAGGAACGACTCTCCCATGAGAATGGTCATGAACCACACAAGATAAAAGCATTGACACAGTGATTATAAAGCCTGTAATTGTAATCATTCTTTTCATTCTTCCCTTTTTTCAAATTTCAAAAGGAAAAAGTATCAATGTTAATGCCAAATTAAATTAAAATCAATAAATATAATTCGTTTTTACATAGTTGAATCAAATAATATTTTACAAAGTAATAATTATTAAAAATAACCTCCTTTTAATGCAGTAAAACATATTTATTTATCGATTATATAATTGAGAGACTTCTTTTTTCAAACAAAATAAGATCTTTCTACTCTCCATTTAGTTTTCCTATTTTTCTACGAGTCCCTACTATTCTAAAACCATTTTTTTGATGAAACTTGATAGATATTTCATTTTCCGGGAAGACACCTCCCTGCAACGTCCAAAAACCACGATTTTCACTATCTAAAATTATCTTTTTTAATAAAACAGATCCTAACCCTTTACCTTGATAAGCTTTAGTAAAATATATACATACTTCAGCGACTCCTTTTAGAGCTTTTCTTTTGCTTATTGCCTTTAAGGCACACCACCCCACTACTTCATTATTTTCATTTTCCAAAACCCACCTGCATTCATTAAAGTATTCCATATTCCAAGCCTCCGCAGTAGGGACTTCTGTTTCAAAGGTAGCAATTCCACTCTCTATTCCCTCTTTAAATATTTTTAGAACTTGCTCCTCATCAATAGGAAGCATCTCTCTCAATTCATAGTTCATTTATAGGTAATATTTACGTTTATTTTTCCTCTTAATCCTTGAATAATTAATTTGTTTGTTTTTTTCATCTTCAGAAATCACACTAATATTTCCATCCACCTCAAGAATAGATAATTTTACATGTTCAATGCCGTTCACGCCATGTTCTCTGATGGCTTCTTCTAATTCTCCTCTTGTAATTTTCACTTTATTTAGAGCTTTCTCGTCAATTATTCCGTCTTTTACAAGAATCACAGGGTCTTCCTCCATGAATGTATCAAAAGAACGATAAGAAAACATCAGTCTTTTTAAGATAAAATTCGCCCCAAACAGTACCAAAGCGGCAATAAGCCCACCCTCTAAAGAAGTATCAGGCCCCACCATAGCATTTTGTACTGCATTAGAGATTAGCAGAAGTAAAACAACATCTCCCGCATTAAGTTGAGACAGTTGATTTTTCCCAAAAATACGAATGGCAATTACCATGAATAGGTAAACGCATAATGAACGGATTACTACATCTACAATTGAATGCATGCTATTTTCTTATATACTCTAAATGTATTAATTTTTCCGATTCGCAAACAAGAAGGCATGAAAAAAGCCATATAGTTTTTTCTACATGGCTTGTTGATATTTAAAAATTATCGATTATTTATATCTACTCTTACAGGCATTACATAAGTAGAAGCTATCATACTTCCGTTTAGCTTATCACTATCTATCCGATAATGAAGATTACTTAGTACACTTTCAATTTCTCGATTTACATTCTTACAATCACCTTTAGAATGAATATTTACTAATTTCCCATTTTCTGTAACTTCAAATTTAACTTCAGAATTTACAATACCTTGTTTATAATCTGAATTCGTAAAATCAAAGTTCGCCATGAGCAAATCTCTTATTTCATTAAAAACATCATTTTTATTCAGTTGAACCTCTTGAATAGTATTGTTTGTTGAAGTTTGTTGTGCATTTATGGTATTAACACCAACTATCCCTATGCAAACAAAAAAAACAGCGATCCCTATTTGAATTTTATTTTTCATAATTTATTGACTTTTAATTATATATTAAATTATTTCATCTCTCTACATCAAAGATATCAAAAATAATTCATATTAATTTCATATTGAGTTAACATTTGGTTAACATTAAAATTAAAATGGCTCAGGCGCAAAAGTTGGGGGGAACTTTTAATACTATTATCTTTGCTTTATGATAAATGATCAGGAACTTCTTAAATTATTACTTCCAGAATTTTTGGTAGAACACTTTGATATACTAAAAGCCG
>NZ_CACVBR010000027.1 GCF_902728265.1 Chryseobacterium potabilaquae | reverse complement strand
TGTCAATCATAACTATGTAATGGTTAAAAATAATAAAAAGTGAGTTCCGAAAAATTTCTTGAGCTGTAAGAGCTCTAAATTTTCCAGAATAACTTTTTAACTTACACAGTTAGTGAGACACTACCGTATTTTACAAACGATTTCCCGCAGTTCAAACCCTGTCTCGGACTTCGGATAAGCAGAAAGCCATATTTTGCACATTCTCTGAATATGAACCAGACATCTGTGAACAGGAACTTTTGGACACACTTTACGAATGGCTTTTAACAAGGATTTATCTCCGTCACAAGTTATCCCACCGATTTTTATTCCCAAATTCAATATGTTTTCCAAATCCTCCTTCATCTCCTCATAATGTTCTCCATCAGTAATTCTGTAAAGTTGGGTCTGTTTAAAAATATCATCTCTGAAAACAATCAAACAAATCTCATTAGAAAAATAATTGCCATCAATCAGCAAATAAACTTCCTTGTTCTGACTATAGCTCAACTTAGGAGCTTTTCCAAACATTGTGTTGAAATATCGCTGAAGGGTGCTGATTGAATACCCCGATTCGGATGAAATTTGCTCATAAGTTTGCTTACCAATAATCCATTTTTTGAACCAAACCTCTTTATTTTTCAAACTCACAGATTTGTTCTCGGAGGTAAAATAAATACCACAATTTTTGCATTTAAAATGACGTTTGCCATTTTGCTTACCCCAAGAAATCACATCCATACTTTTGCAACTCCAACAACGATTTTTTTTGAATTTTCAACCGTAAAAAAAGTTTATTGAAACAAAGTTCAATAAACTTTCTATATCATCAATAACAATCGGCAATACAAAGAATTTCACCAACTATTTTTGACTATTAAACCTATTTTTAAAGTTTTTTTCAATTATATATTTAATCCAAGTTCTGGATGAGAGTTGTATAGGTTTAAAAATAGATTCCATTATGAATTTTTTATTTTTTGAAATTAAAACTTAAGGTGCATTAATTCAGTAATTTAATGTGTTTTGTTTAATGAATCTATTCTTATTCTAATGTGATTTTGTAATAGAATGGTTTGATTTTTATCAATGCAATATTTCAGGAATGTAATAGAGTGTTACTAAATGTTGTAATATTTTATTTTCAATTTTTATCGTTTAATGTTATATTTAATTTATTTTTATTAATATATATTTGTTGATAGCTCATGATATTTGTCATTTTTATGATTTTAATTCATTTTTAATATTTGTGCTTGGGATTATTTTTGTTCCTTTGTACCATAAATGATAGGAAAGAGTATAAGGATGATAACTTATCAAAAAGTTTTAGTTCTTTACAATATTATTTTCAGAATGATTTAATATAAGAACTATATAATACTCTCCATTTTTATTATCATTTTACATTTCTAGTTATGATCTGAGACTTAAGAGATCAGTTCACAAAAGCAAAAAAAACATTAAAATGAATACAATTAATCTTTTAAATCCTAAAAATTTCGCTAAGCTACCTAGCGTTTATTCTCCGTTTGAAAGAATTATGATTCTAATTCCTATTTCTAGTAGCTTTTATTCATACAATTAATCCTAATTGTGATAGGGAAATATTATTCTATTTAATTAAGATAAGAGTTTTCATGATGGGATGCTGTTTTTTAGTCCCTTCAGCTTTGGAATGAGTTCAAAATAAAGAATAGATTTTTCCTCTCTCTCTTACTCACTTCTTCATTATCCTTCACGATAATGACCTAACACGCACATCCCTAGTTTATCTCAGTGCTTTCTTGAAGTCAATGTACGAAAGCTTGAGTCTGCTATTCATTATTAATTGAATTCTGTTAGCTAATAATTTAGTCTAGCTAATAAAGATGTGCCTTATAATTAATACTAATTAAAAAAAAATACAATGAAAAAATTATTTTTAGGACTTGCTGTAACAGCTTGTTCACTTATGTCCGCACAAAAATCAGAATCTGGAGTTAAATTTGGTGCCAAAGCAGGTATTAACATTTCCACCATCGTTGACGAAAAAAAAGTCGGAGATTCTAGAACCGGTATTCATTTAGGAGGATTTGTGAATGTTCCGCTAGGGCGTTTTATAAGTATTCAGCCGGAAGTATTTTATAGCCAGACAGGATTTAGAAACTTTGCTCAATGTCATAGGATGTTGTATAATGATGGGGCTTCAAGTGTAACAATGCAAGAAAAAAGAAAAGCTAATCTGGACTATATCTCTGTACCCATCATGTTTCAATTTAATATCACTAAAGGATTGTATTTAGAAGCAGGTCCGCAATTTAACTTTCTGGTAAATAATAAGCAAACCGTTGATGCTACTTATGAAATTGCAAATATGACCCCGGTTCAAACGAAGGATATGAATGAATTGATGGATTATAAGATAAATAAAATTCAAAGCTTAAGTAGGAAATTTGATACAAAAGGATTTGAATTGGGTCTAGCAATAGGTGCCGGATATTATTTTACTCCTAAGATAGGTGTTAATGTAAGATATTCTTTAAGCTCTTCTCAAATGACTAATCAAAATGGTGGTCGTAGCCCCATAATGTATGAAGATACTGCTCGTAAAACTATATCTTTATTACAACTAGGTTTAGTTTACAAATTCTAATATTACTTCACAAAAATAGGAAGTCGAAGACTTTTAGGGATTAAGATCGCGAAAAGTAAAAAAATATTAAATGAAGATCAATAATTGATCATTTACTTTTCGTCGATTTCTCCCCATTTTTCCAATAATAAATTTTTCACTCATAAGACATTCTTACTAATGAATGTTATAAGTCACAGGAAAGTTGTTTTCAAATCAAAAATCTTAATGAAGTCTAATTAAAAATATATAATATATGAAATGAAAAAGGAGAAATAGTTTAAACTACTTTATGTAAAAAATGAAATCCATGAGCCGTAAATAGGCTAAGAATCAAAAAATAACGTATAATTTAAAAAAAGATCTATTTATTTATGAAAATTAAATTTTCATTTTCAATAATGTTATTAGCATTATTATTCAGTTGTAATGACGAAACACTTTCACGACCAAAGGTAACAGGTTCGGCTTCTCTTACTTCAAAAGAAGCTATATATGATGGTCCAGCCAGTCCTTTAAAATTGACAATACAAAATGGAGATAATGTTTCCGTGGGAGTTTCTGGTAAAACTGATAAAGTTTGTCAAAACAAAACTTATAATTACAATAAAACGTTTGATGAATTTACAGGATTTACCTCAAGAACTAATATTATTTGGCCAGGCAGCTTTATACAATCAGAAACATTTCTAACCGAAAATTTGGCAGTATATCCTACAGGAGAGAATAATAGAAATAAAATAGATGTTAAAATAGACGCTATAGCTATGGGTAAAAGTGGAGGCGCAAAAACTATTGATAATCCTACGGCAGGGAATGTTCAACAAGCTTTGGGAGAATTATTGGAAACATATGTGGTCTCTGGGACAACATTTCCGGCTAATTATGAGGTCAGTATACAAAGAGCATATGATAAAACTCAATTACAAATGGCACTAAATATGGGCTACACAGGTTTGGTAGGAAATGTAGATTCAAAATTCAATTTTTCATTTGATAACTCTAAGACCTATTACGCAGTTACTCTTAAACAAGCATTTTTTACCTTTTCAGTTGATACAGCTAGTAAATTATCATTCATTGGTTCACAATCATGGGTAAAAAATTCTCCTTTTAATGGCAATGGCTCCCCAGTAGTTATTGAAACGGTAACTTATGGAAGGCTCTATAGTTTGATTTATGAATCAGATTCTAGTGCTACGGAATTATCAGCAGCTCTTGAAGCTCTATATAGAACTCCAGCCGGTTTTGTGAGTGGAGATTTCAGTACAAAGTATAACAACGTGATGGAAAATACAAAAGTATATGCAAAACAGATAGGAGGAAGTGCAACTGATGGTATGGACGCATTTTTAGGAACTATGGCAAAAAACTTTGATCAGGTTAAAGACTTTATGAAGGGTGGAGCAGAAGTTTCAAAAACTAATATGGGAGCAATTATTCATTATACTGCCATAAATACAAATCCGGGATTTTTTAACGTACCAGTAACCAAAAGTGTTAGCGGGAATGGAAGTTATCAGGATTGTACTGAAAAGCAATATACATTAATTTTAAAAAATATAAATTACTCTCCGTTACCGGTAATTATCAGAGGAAAAGTTAATGGTGAAGAAAAAGAAATTGGAAGATTTAATCTGGCTCCAGGAAGGCAAAGTCCGGTATTTTTATATAACAAAGCTGCAGAATCCTTTACTTATAATGATGTTGTTTTAACACAGCTAGATCTTAACGAGGGTAAAGCAGCGGATGATATTCAATTTGATCTGCCTTGGCCAGTAGAACCTAAATCAATACAGTATAGAGCTGCGAAGCTTGGTTTTGGGGACGGTGCACAGGGGCCTCTTTATAAAAATTATCATGATCCAAGCAAGATTTGGATAGATGCTAGGGTTGATTCTGACGGTATCAATGGAGGACCTAAAGCCAAATTAAATGGTAATAGAGATGCTCAAAATAATTTAGTGATAGAAATTAGTACCTATTAATTTGTATTTACTTAGCTAATTGGATTTAAACAATTTTAAATGCCCTGAGTTTGGGATAAGAAAAATCATAATAATATATAAGTTGCTATTAATTCGTTGTATGATTTGATCGAGAATTAAGAAAGTTATATGTAAATAATTGATTTAATAAAACTTATATGTAATTCTTATTCCAAACTCTTATTGTTTTTTTTAGATATAATTATCCCTATCAATTTATTTTGAAATTATTGTTTAATAATGGTGTAGTTTTACGTTGAGTGATATTAATCAGTTTTCAAATTTTATTGTCATGTAATTTTGATAGTCTATCTATATATATTTACTTTTGCACAAGATATAGCACAAGATATAGCACAAGATATAGCACAAGATATAGTATACCAATCTAATTTAATTTTTACAAGGCAAATTATTGAATGGTTGCCTAAGTTAAATAGATTTATGTATGACAATTTTCAAATGGATTTTTATTAACCTTTTAATAATAAAAAGAATAGTATTTTTTTAGTCCTTTTACCCTGGGTGAAAATACCATATACTAATGGTGAAAGTGTAATCGGAAAACATAAAATAATAAATTTAATTTAAGTGAAGAAAATATTTTATTATTCATGACCAATGAAAAAAAATGAAGGTGTATTTAGCCCTTAAAATAAATTATAGTCAGTATCAATGATAGGGTCTATAAAGTTCAATGCATTTGATGATCAGGCTTATGTAACACGTAAAGAATTATTAAAAAAACTTTATTATTCTCAATCTACCTTCAGTGTAAAGTAATCAAGTATTGGTAGCTTGTTATAGGTTTATCTTACTGCCTATAAATCTACTAAGGTTTTTTAGACCTATTATTTTATAAAGAAAATTCTTAATTAAAAGTACAGGAATGTAATATTCTTAATCTAAACTAACGCAAAATAGTTATTGTTGAATAGGTGCTATTGAGTTACAACAGCTAATATGTGTTTTAAGTTTAGTAGAAACTCTAATTATTTAGAATAATAATTGGTAAGGGATTGTTGTGTCTATATTTTTTCAACATTGAGCTAAATTTATTTTATGAAATTAGTTAATTGATCTGGATTTTTTTATTAAAAAAACAATATTATCAAAAATGCATGAATATATTGCAATTTAAATTTATTATAAATCAAAAATATTAAAGAATTTAAAATTTAATTATTATATAATATCAATATGAAAAACACTATTAAAAATGTGGACTCACAAACTCTTATTACAATTAGTGGAAGAATGGATTTATCCAATACTCAAGAACTTGAGAAGCAGCTAAAGCCAATGTTAAAAATCAAAAAACCTAATATTAGTATAGATTGCTCGGAATTACAGTACATCAGCAGTAATGGATTACGTGCCTTTATATCGTTACTAAAATATATAAGAGCTAAAGAGGGGCAGATTTTTCTTACTTCCATAAAACCTGAAGTAGAAAGTATTTTGGATACAGCAGGCTTTTCTATGTTTGTTAAAAGAAAGTAAACAACATATCTATGGATGAGCTTATAAAAATGAATATGTATTGAGATAATTTATCTTAACCATTTAAAAGGAAAAAACGAAATAGAAACCACAATTTATCTGATCTTTTAAGAGATTATAGAATGTACTATAAGTAAAGGACTACCTTAGTTCTTTATCTTGAAATAATTAAAACAACTTGATCCCATTTATTTACAATTACATAATAAAACTATAATGATGAGCAAAAATATCGATACAAATCTTGTACAACAAATAACAACTTATGGACTTTCTCAGTCCCAAATGGGTATTTATTTAGAATATCTTCAATACCCGGAGTTGTTACAATATAATTATCCTTGTTACTTTAAATTTTCCAAGCAAGTAGATATCCATCGTCTTAAAAGAGCTATAGAATTGGTCTTAAATACCTATCCTATTTTTCGTAACCGTATTATAGGGCAAGATGGAGAATTACGTCAATATTCTGATGATAACCTTTATATAGAAGTTTTGATTGAATATGTGCAGGTTGGGATTGAAAATGAGAAACTTAAGGAATTTGTTCGTCCCTTTGATTTGAGTAAAGACGTATTAACAAGGTTTTTGTTATTAGAAACTCCTGAGAGTATTTATCTTGCCCATGATATCCATCACATTATTATGGATGGAAAGACGACAGATGTTATTTATCATCTTATCGAACTCGCCTATCAAGGTGAAGAATTGCCAAGGGAAGCGATGTCTTTTTATGAGTATACGGATTATGAGATAAAAAGCTTTGAGACATCAGCATATAAAGAATCATCGGACTATTATAAAGAAAAGTTTCAAGGTTTAGGAATGACCAAACTGCCAGGAGAATTGAATAATAAACCTGGTCTTCTCCATCAGCAATCCTCATTTGTACCGAAGGCTAAGGTAGATAAAGCTTGTGAATTAAATGGTATACGTCCTTCGTGGTTGTTTATGTCCGCCTTTGAAGTCGTTTTATCTCGCTTTAGCCGAGAAGATAGCGTCTCCTATTCAACGGCTCTTCATGGCCGAAATCTATCTTCTCTGCGAGATACATTGGGAATGTTTGTAAAGACTGCTCCTGTTTTATCTCATCTTGAAGGAGAAACCAAAGTAATAGATTATATCCAATCTCATAAGCAGGAGTTGGATTCTATCCGGTCTCATGACATATATCCTTTTACTCATTTTTGTAGTGAATTAGGTATTGTACCCGAGGTGACTTTTGGATTTCAAGGAAGGTTTATTAAAGATGATATCCATTTTCTGAATGAAGATGTTGTAAGGGTTCCTATGGTTGAGCGTGCTTGTTCTCAAAAGCCTGTTGTTGTGGTGTATGATAATGAAACTGACTATGAAATTAGAGTTCAGTATATTGACTGTCAGTATTCCGCTGCTACTATTCAGAGTTTTTCGGATTCTATCGCTGTTTGTGTCGATCAGATGCTTGAATTGCTTGAGGCACCTATCAAAGATTTATCCATCATATCGGCTCTAGACTATGGAGTTCTTGAGTTATTAGGTAAAGGTCCAGAAATGTCTTATGACCCCTCAGAGACTATAATAAGTTTATTTAGCAAGCAAGTTCTTGAAAATCCCGAAGCTGTCGCTGTCGTATATGAAGGTCGAGAATATACCTATGGTGAAGTGGATGAACTCTCTACTCGTTTGGGCTTATATCTTCGTGATCATGGAGTGGGTAGAGATCAAGTTGTAGGAGTTATGATTGATCGCAGTGAGTGGATGGTTATTTATCCTTTATCTATTCTAAAAGCGGGTGGAGCGTATATGCCTTTGGATATGGCTCTTCCTAGTGATCGTCTATTGTATATGGTTGATGAAGCAGGAGTGTCTATAATATTATCAGAAGAGGGATTGGTCACTTCAAGAATTCCGTCTTTCCAAGGCGATGTTATTGTAACGAAAGATGTTTTGAATTTAGTTAAAACAGATGATTTATTAGAATATAGCTCATCTTTGGCAGATATGAGTGTTATTTTATACACTTCCGGTTCTACAGGTCGTCCAAAAGGTTGTATTCTTGAACAGGGTAATCTGCTAAACTTTAGTCATTGGTATATCAACGAATATAATATTACGTCATCAGATCGAGGGATTGCCTATGCTAATTTTAGTTTTGATGCTCATATGATGGATTTATATCCTTTGTTATTTTGTGGAGGGTGTATTCATATTATCTCTTCTTCACTTCGTATGGATATGTTCCTACTGAACAAGTATATTGAAGAAAATAATATTAGCATTGCCTTTTTGACGACTCAGATAGGGGCTCAGATTGTTTCTATGTTTGAGAATCATTCTCTACGTTTATTATCTGTGGGAGGAGAGCAACTTCCTCCTTTGAAGAAACCTTCGTATAGCTTAGTTAATATCTATGGTCCTACGGAATGTACTGTTTGTAGTAGTTTTCACGAGGCTACAAGAGATTTTGATAATAAACGTATAGGCCGCCCGCTAGCTAATTATCAATTATATATAGTAGATCAATCCTTACATATGGTCCCTAAAGGTGTTGCTGGCGAGTTATGTGTAGGTGGAGCGGGTGTATCACGTGGTTATTTAAACCGAGCAGATTTAACCTCAGAGAAGTTTATAGAATTAAATGGGAGTCGTATATACCGTACCGGAGACTTGGTTCGTTGGAACGAAGATGGAGATCTTGAATATTTAGGGCGTATAGATAATCAGGTTAAATTACGAGGATTACGTATTGAGTTAGGAGAAATAGAAAATGTAATGTCTCGTTATAATGGCATTCAACAAGCTATTGTAGATGTAAAAGAAATTGGAGGTTTACAGTCTTTATGTGGATATTATACTTCTGAAGAATTGATTGAAGAAGCTGATCTTCGTGACTATCTTTTATTATCCCTTGCTGATTACATGGTTCCTACTACTTTCATGAAATTGGAATCCTTTCCTCTGACTTCCAATGGTAAGGTTAACCGAAAAATCCTTCCTGTTCCTGAAATGAAGCATGAGGAAATTATAGCTGCAGAGACTCCGCTGGAGGACTCACTTTTTACTATTACCAAAGGAATGTTGGGGGTTGCAACATTTGGAGTTACCACGAATTTGATCTCTATGGGTTTAACATCTATGGGAGCGATAAAACTATCTTTACTCATCCAAAAAGAATTAGGGTTGAGCTTGAAAACGAAAGATATATTATCCAATCCTACGATTAGAAAGTGGACAAGTTATATACAAAAAGAAGAGCAGATTAAAGTATATGATCAATTGGATTCCTATCCGCTAACAGGGAATCAGTGGGGAATTTATGTTGACTGGGAACAGCATAGAAGCAGTCTACAATATAATGTACCGTGGGCTTTAAAATTTACAGGTGTTGATGTATCAGCATTAAGAACATCTTTAGAAAAAGTATTAGGTGCCCATCCTTATATTAAAGCTCGTTTGGCTGTTGATAACGGGGAAGTAGTGCAATTGCGTCGTGATGAAGACCCGTTTAACATTCAAGTTGCTTCATTAGAGGAAGATCCTGATAGTGAATATTTCCAAAGTCTTGTTCGTCCATTTAATCTTCTTGAGGATGAACTCTATCGTATTGAAATATATAAGACCAATAATCATACTTATTTATTTATGGATATTCATCATATTATCTATGATGGAGGATCTGTGGATATTGTATTGAATGACTTAGCAAAAGCGTATCAAGGAATTGAAATAGAGAAGGAAACTTTTACTGCCTATGAATATTCATTGGAATACAAAGAGTGGTCGGAATCTAAGTTTTATAATGATGCAGAAGCTTATTTCGATACACTGGTAGATGGAGTAGATTCAATATTATATCCATTATCTACGATTACAGAAACAGATGGGACAAGTAAGAAACAGATATTTTCTGTACCTCGACGTTCAGTACAAGATATGTGTAAGCAATTAGGAGTAACAGAAAATTGTTTTTTAGTCACAGCTTTTATGCAGGTTTTGCATCGCTTAACTTCAGAGGATCATATTATGATCAGCACCTTATCCAATGGCCGCTCTTCAACAAACGTTTCGAATACGATAGGGATGTTTGTACAGACTCTACCTATTGTAAGCCATCTCACAGAAGAAACACTGGGGGCTGTCATGTCCCAAATGCAGGATCAACTTTTGGATACTATTAGCCATGAGAAATATCCTTTCACCCGTTTGGCAGAACGTCATACGTTGAAGCCTAATATTATGATTGCTTATCAAGGTGGAGTTGTTGATGAAACACTATATTTTAATAATAATCCTGTAGAGCAGTTAGAGCTTTATTTAACCACTCCTAAAGTACCTTTAGATATAGATATTGTTCCTCATACCGATATGTATCAGATTACGTTGGAATATGATAGTGGACTTTATAGAGAAGAGGATATGCTTCTCTTGGGAAGAAGTTTTCAATCCTTTATTGATTCTTTAGTAACAAGCTCTGTTGAAGACCAACTTTCAAAGATACCTTTAGTTTCTGAATTTGAATTTCAGGATCTGATAAGTCTGGGTAATGGAGGTGAAATATCCTATAACCTTACTGAGACTTTTGTAGATCTGTTTACTAAGCAAGTACAGCTTAATGGGGAAAAAATAGCGGTAGTAGATGAAGAAGGTTCTATTACGTACGGAGAGCTAGATCGGATGTCTGATTCTCTTGCTTCTGTCTTAGTGAGTAAAGGAGTAGGTAGAGATCATTTTGTAGCTCTTATGCTTCCTCGTTGTAAAGAGTTTATCGTGTGTTTTTTAGCTGTATTTAAAGCAGGAGGAGCTTATATTCCCCTGGATAATGATTATCCTAATGATCGTCTGCTTTATATGCTTGAAGATTCTCAAGCAAAAGTATTGCTGACAACGAATTCCTTATTTACAGAGAAACAAAATAGTGGTGATTTTAGTGTTGAAAATATATTGTATGTTGATGACTTCGATTTTAATAATTGGGACTGTTCTGTAAATTATAGTACAGCTAGTTCATTAGCGTATATGATTTATACTTCAGGATCAACAGGTCAGCCTAAAGGAGTGATGATAGAACATCAAAGTCTTCGCTCTTTTGTATCTTGGTTTTCGGGTTGTGTAGAATTAACTTCGGATGATCGTTGTGCTCAGCATGCAAGTTTTAGTTTTGATGCTTCTATGGACGATTTGATGACTCCATTATCAGTGGGAGCCGAGATTCATATTTTATCCTCTGTGCTTCGACATGATATGGCAGGTATGTATAATTACTTTATAGATCATCAAATAACAGGGGCGTCTTTGAGTACTCAGTTGGGAATGGAGATGTTGAATGAATATGAATTACCTCTTCGTTTTATAGTAGTAGGAGGAGAAAAGTTGAAATTGACTAAGCTCTCATCCACGAAAGTAATTAATACGTATGGTCCGACAGAATTTACAGTATCAGCTACTTATCATATACTGGATTCTCAACGAAGTTATGGAAATATTCCTATAGGTCGTCCAGTACCTAACAGTATCTCTGCGATAGTAGACAAATCGGGTAATTTAGTACCTCGAGGTATAGCTGGCGAGTTGTGTCTTATAGGTCGTCAAATCTCTCGAGGATATTGGGAAAGGTCTGCCCTTACGATGGAAAAGTTTGTTTCTTGTCCCTTTATAAATGGAGAAAAGATGTACAGAACGGGTGATCTCGCTCGTTGGAATGAAGAAGGGGAATTGGAGTATTTAGGACGTATTGATAATCAAATTAAATTACGAGGTTTCCGAATTGAGCTTGGTGAAATAGAAACGGCGATGTTGTGTCATGAGGGGATTCAGGATGCTATTGTAGAAGTAAAGGAAATAGGAGGAGTACAACATTTGTGTGCCTATTATACATCTCATGATACCATTGAAAAAGAGCACTTACGGGAATATCTTTCAGAGTCTCTTGCTGATTATATGATACCTACAGCATTTACATATCTAGAATCATTTCCTTTAACCCCTAATGGTAAAGTAAATAGAAAAGCACTTCCGATGCCGAATTTACAAACAGAAGAAATAATAGCTCCTGAGACATCGTTGGAGAAATCCTTCTTAGTTATTGCAAAAACACTGTTGGGAAATGAAGAATTTGGGGTAACTACTAATTTAATCTCTATGGGATTGACTTCTATGGGGGCGATAAAACTATCTCTACTTATCCAAAAAGAGCTAGGATTGACACTAAAAACAAAAGATATATTATCACATCCCACGATTAGGAAATGGACGGGATATATACAAGTAGAAAAAGAGCAGGTTAAAGTATATGAAAGAAAAGAAAATTATCCATTAATAGAGAACCAGTTAGGAATTTACTTAGATTGGGAGAAGCATAGAGACAGTTTGCAGTATAATGTACCCATGGCTCTGAAGTTTACAGGGGTTGATGTTGAAGCATTGCACAGGTCTTTAGAAAAAATATTAGATATACATTCTTATATTAAAGTCCGGTTAGAAGCTAAAGATGGAAATATTTATCAGGTAAGATGTGACGAAGATCCTGTACAAATCCAGGTTAATAAGTTAGAAATTGATCCTGAAACTGGATATTTCCAAAGTCTTGTTCGTCCCTTTAATCTTCTTAAAGAGAATCTTTATCGTATTGAAATCTATGAAACGAATCATCATACTTACTTATTTATAGATATTCATCATATCATTTTCGATGGTATCTCGGCCAATATTTTAATGAAAGATTTACAGTTGGCATATCAAAATATGGAGATACAGAATGAAAAATTTACCTTTTATGAATATTCACTAGAATACAATGAATGGAAGGAATCAGAAGCTTACGTAGAATCAGAAGCGTATTTTGATGAATTGGTGAAAGAAACAGAATCTGTATTATATCCAGTATCAGAAGTATTAGAAACAGATGGAAAAAGCAGAAGGTTGTCTTTATCCCTACCCCGCGCTGCTATAAAAGAAATGTGCAAAGATTTGAGTATAACTGAAAACTGTTTCTTTGTAACGTCTTTTATGCAAATATTGCACCGCATAACTCGAGAAAATAATATACTGATAACAACAGTATCGAATGGACGTTCTTCAATGCATATTTCGAATACAATCGGGATGTGTGTACAAACTCTTCCTATTGTCAGCCGCTTTACGGAAATCACAATATGGGATGCTATGCTTCAGATGCAGAATCAACTTTTAGACACCGTTAGCCACGAAAAATACCCATTTACCCGTTTGTCTGAACGTCATATGCTGAAACCTAATATTATGATCGCTTACCAAGGAGGAATTTCGGAGGAAGTATTACGTTTTAATGATAGTCCTGTAGAAGAGCTGGAATTGTATTTAACAACTGCGAAAGTGCCTCTTAGTTTAAACATCATTCCATTAGAAGATACTTATCAATTATTGTTAGAATATGATAGTAGCCTTTATTCTGATGAGGATATGTTTCGATTAGGAAAGAGCCTTGAATCATTTACTACTTCTCTTTCACTCGTTTCCCCTCAACAGCAAATTTCTAACATACCATTAGTATCTGAAGCAGAATACAAGAGATTGCTCTCTTTGGGACAAGGAAAGAAGCTAGCTTATAATGATTCTGATACATTTGTAGATTTATTTAGAAAACAAGTTGCACTTTATCCAAACAAACCTGCAGTAGTAGATGAGGTGGGAGTAATCAGCTATCTAGAATTGGATCAAATGTCAGATGCTTTAGCAGCAATTCTTATAGAGAAAGGAGTAAGTAGTGATCATTTTGTAGCCATAATGCTTCCTCGACAAAAAGAGTTTCTAATGAGTATCTTGGCTGTGTTTAAATCCGGAGGAGCATATGTTCCTCTAGACAGTGAATATCCAAATGAGCGACTGCTTCATATACTTAATGACTCGAAAGCGGATATTCTTCTTACCACGCGTTCATTAATCGAAGACAAAAATAAAAATGAAGATTTTACAATAGGAGAACACTTATTTTTAGATGAATTAGACTATAAAAATAACGTGGTTTCGATCAATCGCAGTCAGCCATCATCTTTGGCTTATATGATTTATACTTCTGGATCCACAGGTCTTCCTAAAGGAGTAATGATAGAACATAAAAGTCTTGTGTCTTTTATTCAATCTCGTCATTATTTTTTAGAACTAACTTCGGATGATCGTTGTGCTCAGCATGCTAGCTTCAGTTTTGATGCATCTTTGGACGATCTTATAACACCTTTATCTGTAGGAGCAGAGGTACATATCTTGCCTTCATCATTAAGACAGGATATGGAAAAGATGTATCATTATTTTAATGAATACAAAATAACCGGACTTACTCTAAATACTCAATTAGGAATGGAAATGCTGAATCAGTATGATTTATCCCTTCGATATCTTATGGTAGGAGGAGAGAAGCTAAAGTCTATAAAACCGTCTTTAGTAAAAGTTATTAATGGTTATGGTCCCACTGAGTTTACGGTATGTTCATCTTACCATATAGTTGATCCAAAACGTGAGTATTCAAATATTCCTATTGGACGCCCGCTTCCCAATAGTATTTCCGTGATAGTAGATGAAACTGGAAATCTTTTGCCTCATGGCTTTACAGGAGAGTTATGTCTTATAGGTAGCCAAATATCACGTGGGTATTGGCAACGTTATGAGCTTACTAAGGAAAAGTTTGTGAATTGTCCGTTTATGGAAGATGAAAAAATGTATCGTACGGGAGATCTTGCTCGTTGGAATGAGGAGGGTGAATTGGAATATTTGGGGCGTATTGACAATCAGATAAAATTGAGAGGTTTTAGGATTGAGCTGGGAGAAATAGAGGCTGCAATAGCTTGTTATGAAGATATTCAAAGCTCTATTGTTGAGATTAAAGAAATTGGAGGAACCCAACATTTATGTGCCTATTATATCTCTCATGAGGCTATTGAAAAAGACCTTTTAAGGGAATATTTATTAAAATCTCTTGCCGACTATATGGTACCTACAGCATTTATGCAGTTAGAGTCCTTTCCTTTGACTCCAAATGGTAAAGTAGATCGAAAAATACTCCCGATTCCTGAAATAGAAAGAAATATAGAGTATGTACCTCCTACTAATATTATTGAAAAAGATATATGTTCTGTATTTTCTGAGATTCTAAAAATTGACAAAGTAGGTATTAATGATAATTTTTTTGAATTCGGAGGTACTTCTATGACTGCAATTAAAGCAATTATTCAAATTTCTACTCTAAATTATAAAATCAATTACGGAGATTTATTTAAACTTAAAACTCCTTTTGCCTTGGCGAGCTTCATAAAGTACCAAGGATTAGTTGATCCACAAGATAAATTGGATAATACATTTGATTTATCAACCTATGATTATTCAGGAATTAATAAAGTTCTTTCTGAAAATCATCATGAGGACTTTTGGACGGATTCTGATTTACATACTCACGGAACTATATTACTTACAGGCTCTACGGGGTATTTAGGAATTCATTTGTTACATTATTTGCTATTGAATGGAGAGAGTGATATTTATTGTTTGGTACGTTCGCAATCTAAAATAACTTCAATAAACAGGCTTAAATCCTTAATGATATATTACTTTAATGATGATTGGGAAAATCATTTTGATTCTAGGGTGAAGGTTCTTGAAGGTGATATTACTGACGATACATTATCTGAAACTGTAAAAGAAATTTCAATAGATACAATATTCAATTGTGCTGCTATTGTGAAGCATTATGTGACTGAAGATACAATAGAAAAAGTAAATATCAATGGGGTTTCCAACTTAATATCTCTTAGTCAGTCAAAAGATGCTTTGCTCATCCATATATCAACTTACAGTATTGGAGGAGCAGTTGAAAAGGGTAGCCCTAATAGTTTTACGGAACAAGATTTATACATTGGTCAAGTTACAGATAATGAATATATATATACCAAATTTATAGCTGAGAGGATTATTTTACAGAATATAGCGGATGGAAAATTAAAAGCCAAAATCATGCGTGTTGGGAATCTTATGGGAAGAGAAAGCGATGGCGAGTTTCAGATTAATTTCAGTAACAATGCTTTTGTTAATTATTTAAAAAGTTATAAGGTCTTAGGCGTATTCCCTTTGAATCAAATGACAAATGCTGTAGAAGTATCTCCTATTGATAGGGTTGCTGAAGCTGTTGCAGTACTAGCCACTACTCCGGAAAAGATGATTGTATTTCATCCTTATAATAATTATAAAATAAATATGGCGGTTATTGTAAAAGCATTTAATGATTATGGATATAAAATTGATTTAACATCTGAGGTTGACTTTTCAGCACGTATATCGGAGTTATTACGTCATCCTGATAAAGCAATATATCTTCAAGGGCTTATTCATTCTGGGACGTTAGATGAAAATTTATCTATAGTGGAATCAGATAATAATAATACCACACGAATATTGTATCACTTAGGATTCTATTGGAATCCTCTAAATACAGACTATATATATCAACTCATTGAAATGTTGGATGGTCTGGCTTTTTTTGAGGAGTATAATTTGACGAAAGAAACGGAAAATAAGAGTTTATTTTTTATGTAATACTTCGTGTTTTGATGTGAAAAAATATTTTTCTTAGTGGCGAAAATATATTTATGATAAAAAAGGAGGCTAGAGGCTTCCTTTTTTATATATGTAGGATATTATTGAAGGAGTGGAATCATAGCAAACGAAAAGAGTTATAATAAGTATACTTACTATTTCTACACGAAAATCTTTAACCATATTACCTTGTATAAATTTTAATTGGAATATGAGGATATTTGAGTGTGAAAATTTTTTTAAGAAAAGATGTAAAATAATATAAGATAATGAAAAGGAGGCTGGAAGGCTTCCTTTTTTTGTGCAAAAGTATATATAACGGGGAGAAGATTTGTATCCTTTTATTATACAAGTACTCTTTGATTTTAATAAAACTACCACTTAATATAAAAGAGGATAGAGTGAGCGGAATCAGGCTAATGATTATAGAAGATAGCCATTATTTATCATTAATTTATAGTAGGAAAAATTGTAGTAATAATATTACAAATCGCGTAATTACAAACGTTCTTTGCGTTTTGTGTTTATATTTTACTTTAGCAATGAATTTAATGTGAATGTTTTTAAATGCTTATATCAAGTTGTTTTTGGCTAGTTTCATCCAAATTGTACAATAGAGAGAAATTAAAACGCCTTTGATAGAAATATACATTTATTATGTTTAAAAGCGCATTATGTATTATCGTTTTTTGTGCTGAAAATTGAATGTTTGAAAAACAAATATAAATAATTAATACTATGAAAAAACAAAATATTCATGAGATTGTTTATTATGATTAATTAATGGATAGGTAGAGATAGGAATATGTAGAATTCAAATCACGAACTATTGCTTTAAAAGCCTGATTCCATTATTTATATTGATTATTTTTTCTCTTTAGGAGGAGTGTATTTTTTTAGTACAGTAGTTACTTTAGTTAGATGTCGATGTGGTATCAATTGAAGATCATTTCAAATATAATAATGAAATGATGATGAGATATTATTTGCTAAAGTGACACAAATTATTGGATTTATTATCCAATGATTAATAGAAAGTTCATTTTCATCGTACTTACCATACGCTGCCCAAGGGTTTAAAAGATCCTTGGGCTTTTAAAATTTTGGATAGGGATTTTGAGATGTTATAAAAGGCTTTCATTGAGATATTAATTATTAAAGACATGTTAAACAATGGTTTATAATAGAATAGAAGTCGGTTGTATCCTTTTGTTTCATAATGTATTTAGATAATTGCTTTCCCCAATTTTAGAATTTATTCTATGATATAATTTCATCCATAATAGATGAAAAACACAATAAAGTTATAACATTAAAATAATGAAAAATGAAAAAATTATTACCTTTAGTGCTCCTTGGAACACTTTCCTATGGTCAAATTGGGATTAATACTTCTTCTCCCAACGCGACCTTAGATATCACGGCAAAAAACACGAATGGCAGTACACCTGAAGGGGTTATTGCTCCTCGTCTTACAGGGAATACCTTGTTTGCAGCTATTGCTTTAAATACCTATGGTATTGCCCAGCAAGGAGCTATTGTATATGTTACTGAAGCAGCTACATTAGCTAATAGGATAGGTCAAACGGTTGAGGTAGATTCTGTGGGTTATTATTACTTTGACTCTGATCAGAATCAATGGCATAAACTAGGAGGTGGGAACAATTTTTATAACTCAGATGGTACTTTGTCTGATCCCCGCCAAGTTACCATGAATGGGAATAATTTAGGTTTTACAGGAGGAAGAATTGGAATGGGAACAAATACTCCTAATCCTTCTGCTATTTTGGATCTTACCAGTACAACATTAGGATTTTCCCCTCCTCGTATGACCAGAATACAGATGGATGCGATATCCGGTCCGTCTCATGGCCTTCTTATATTTTGTACAGACTGTTTTGGGGTAAATAAAGGATGTTTAATGATAAATGATTCAGTAGATCCTACTATTCCTAATTGGGGTTCTTTATGTTCTACAAATATTCCTACGGGAATTATTGATAATATTCAGTGTATGAATGCTAGTACTACTGGGGCTTTACATGCTGGAATCTTGGCTAATGGGGTAACTACCACTGTACCTTATACAGGAGGTCATAGTGGGACTTATTTTTCTAGTTCCTTTAATTCTACTGGAGTGACAGGTTTAGTAGCTCATTTGCGTGATGGCTCTATTGTAGATGGTAATGGAACATTGGTTTTTGATATTACTGGGACCCCTTCAGCGGCGGGCACAGCAAGTTTCAATATAACAGTAGGTGGGCAATCTTGTACCTTTACGATTGATGTTGATGCTTTTACGGCAAGTGTAGTTTCGATAGATTGTGGAACAGCTGTATTTTCTCCGGCTGCCATTATTCAAGGTCAGCCTTATACGGGAACTTTTACAATTCCTTATACAGGAGGGAATGGAGATCCTTATCCTCAACAACAGTTTACACAGAATGGGTTAACATTTACCTTACCTGCAGGAACCTTGGCTACAGGAAATGGTAATTTTGTATATACAGTAACCGGAACAGCGACTAATGTTACTACGATGAGTATTCTTATTAGTTTTGGCAGTGTTTCATGTAATGTAAGCAAGGCAGTGACTACAGGCGGCGGAGGTAGTATAGTAACTATGTGTATGGGCAGTGGTGCTACTAAAAATTGGTTAGCACATAATTTAGGCGCCAATACAAGTTTAGACCCTAATACTTTGGTAAAAGATATTCATGGAAATTATTATCAATGGGGAAGAAATAATGTGGTTGCAGATGCGAATACTCCTGCGGGTGTTATTAGCGGATGGAATACTATAAGTGCTTCCAATGGCTCTTGGAACAGTGGAACAGAAGATATTCCGGTAAAAACAGCTATAGATCCTTGTCCTTCAGGTTTCCGTGTACCTACCAGACAAGAATGGGTATCTATTTTTAATAATACCAATCCTAGTACGATAGGAACCTTTGTTAATGACCCTACTAATTTTGGATCTGGAATTCAGCTTACTTGTCCAGGTAACGGAAATAAGCTTACTCTTCCAGCAGCAGGGGCACGTAATAGAGTAGCAGGTGCTTTGGTTGAACGTGGCAGTGGTGGCTATTATTGGAGCAGTACAGAGCGTGGTAGTGGCCAAGCATACACGATGTACTTTTATAGTAATATCTCTCCGGCTTACTATAGTGTTCGTACTGAAGGATATTCAGTTCGTTGTATCTCAGAATAAATTTTATTGATTTTTCTAGTAGGTGGATTTAATTTTACTATTTCACCAACTTAGAATGATAACTAATCATAACCCGATGGCTTTGCTGTCGGGTTTTTACCATATAATAATGAATAATTATACTTATTATTTAGTGCGATAGCTATAAGAATTTCCACACTGAATTCAAAATCATTTTGCTTGAAGTTTTATATGTGGCTATTTAAATATTTAAAAATTATTGTTTTTTTTTATCTATTTTTTAATTTAAGTTAAAAAAAATAGTATATTTATTACGTTTTGTAAATAATTAAAACTATGAAAAAATAAAATATTCATGGGATTGTAGAGAATAATTCCTATATGGACAGGTAGATATACGAATTTT
Organism: Chryseobacterium potabilaquae; assembly: GCF_902728265.1. Lineage (GTDB taxonomy): Bacteria > Bacteroidota > Bacteroidia > Flavobacteriales > Weeksellaceae > Chryseobacterium > Chryseobacterium potabilaquae. Next base: position 27,626 of record NZ_CACVBR010000027.1, on the reverse strand, counting down.
AGTCCAATTTACGACCTAATTAATTTAGATGTCTAATTTCCTGTTTATATGGATTATTTTTCTCGTTAGAGATCGATAGTAATATTTTAACTATATATTCATTTGGTAAGAAACTGAAGATCATAATATATAGTAGCTATGAAAATAAGATTGAAATATCTCTATACTTTATAATCATTGTTCCTTGATTAATTAAAGATAGTACTTATCCTCTCTTTTCCATGAGTTAAAAAATCCTTGGGTCTTAAAATTTTTATGTGGATTTAATCAGGCTTGAAAATAAGTCTTATTGAAATAATATTGATTATGAAATTAGTAAACCATAGTGTAGAAAATACAAGATGAAATAAAAATTTAATAATAGGAATAGGATGAAAAAAGGGTACGTCTTTTTACATTTCAATGCATTCAGATAAGCTTTTCTTCTCTTAATTTTTAGAATTTTCAAAATCTACGGATATCTGATTTCTTCCATATATGGATAGAAAATACTTTAAAAATAAAATGTTAAAATAATGAAAATGAAAAAATTATTACCTTTAATGTTCTTTGGAACACTGATGTTTGGTCAGACGGGAATTAATACTTCTTCTCCCAACGCGACCTTAGATATCACGGCAAAAAACACGAATGGCAGTACACCTGAAGGGGTTATTGCTCCTCGTCTTACAGGGAATACCTTGTTTGCAGCTATTGCTTTAAATACCTATGGTATTGCCCAGCAAGGAGCTATTGTATATGTTACTGAAGCAGCTACATTAGCTAATAGGATAGGTCAAACGGTTGAGGTAGATTCTGTGGGTTATTATTATTTTGACTCTGATCAGAATCTATGGCATAAATTGGGAGGTGGGAACAATTTTTATAACTCAGACGGTACTTTGTCTGATCCCCGTCAAGTTACCATGGATGGGAATAATTTAGGTTTTATAGGAGGAAGAATTGGAATGGGGACAAATACTCCTAATCCTTCTGCTATTTTGGATCTTACCAGTACAACATTAGGATTTTCCCCTCCTCGTATGACTAGGGTACAGATGGATGCGATATCCGGACCGTCTAATGGTCTCGTTATATTTTGTATAGATTGCTTTGGGGTAAATAAAGGATGTTTAATGATAAACGATTCGGTAGATCCTACTATTCCTAATTGGGGTTCTTTATGTTCTACAAATATTCCTACGGGAATTATTGATAATATTCAGTGTGTGAATGCTAGTACTACGGGAGCTTTACATGCCGGAATCTTGGCTAGTGGGGTAACTACCACTGTACCTTATACAGGAGGTCATAGTGGGACTTATTTTTCTAGCTCTTTCAATTCTACTGGAGTAACAGGTTTAGTAGCTCATTTGCGTGATGGCACTATTGTAGATGGTAATGGAACATTGGTCTTTGATATTACTGGAACCCCTTCAGCTGCAGGCACAGCAAGTTTCAATATAACAGTAGGTGGGCAATCTTGTACCTTTACGATTGATGTTGATGCTTTTACGGCAAGTGTAGTTTCAATAGATTGTGGAACAGCTGTATTTTCTCCGGCTGCCATTATTCAAGGTCAGCCTTATACGGGAACTCTTACAATTCCTTATACGGGAGGGAATGGAGATCCTTATCCTCAACAACAGTTTACACAGAATGGGTTAACATTTACCTTACCTGCAGGAACCTTGGCTACAGGAAATGGTAATTTTGTATATACAGTAACCGGAACAGCTACTAATGTTACTACGATGAGTATTCTTATTAGTTTTGGCAGTGTTTCATGTAATGTAAGCAAGGCAGTGACTACAGGCGGTGGAGGTAGTATAGTAACTATGTGTATGGGCAGTGGTGCTACTAAAAATTGGTTAGCACATAACTTAGGAGCCAATACAAGTTTAGACCCTAATACTTTGGTAAAAGATATTCATGGAAATTATTATCAATGGGGAAGAAATAATGTGGTTGCAGATGCGGATACTCCTGCGGGTGTTATTAGCGGATGGAATACTACAAGTGCTTCCAATGGCTCTTGGAATAGTGGAACAGAAGATATTCCGGTAAAAACAGCTATAGATCCTTGTCCTTCAGGTTTCCGTGTACCTACCAGACAAGAATGGGTATCTATTTTTAATAATACCAATCCTAGCACGATAGGAACCTTTGTTAATGACCCTACTAATTTTGGATCTGGAATTCAGCTTACTTGTCCAGGTAACGGAAATAAGCTTACTCTTCCAGCAGCAGGGGCACGTAATAGAGTAGCAGGTGCCTTGGTTGAACGCGGCAGTGGTGGCTATTATTGGAGCAGTACAGAGCGTGGCAGCGGTCAAGCATACACGATGTACTTTTATAGTAATATCTCTCCGGCTTACTATAGTGTTCGTACTGAAGGATATTCAGTTCGTTGTATCTCAGAATAAATTCTATTGATTTTTTAGTAGGTGAAATTCATTTTACTATTTCACCAACTTAGAATGATAACTAATCATAACCCGATGGCCTAGCTGTCGGGTTTTTTTAATAAAATAGAGTAACTGTAGATAGAATTCTGATAATAAGTCTATTGCGGAATGATTTTAATGAACAAAATAAAACTGTAATAATTTTTTGATTTATTTGGATGGTATTTTTTTTAAATTTATTGTGAATGGTTGTAAAAAAATATAAATCCTTTAAAAAAATAAGATGTTAAATTTTATTTTCCCTTGTAAGAAAGGCATTCCTTGGGTTTATATCAAATTTTGAATGCTTAAATATTTCATAGTTTTGTGAAAAAAAGTGAATCATAATTTAAAAACCACAAAAACAGAATCTAATTTTTCACAACAAATAACAACTTATGGACTTTCTCAGTCCCAAATGGGTATTTATTTAGAATATATTCAATACCCGGAGTTGCTACAATATAATTATCCTTGTTACTTTAAATTTTCCAAGCAAGTAGATATCCATCGTCTTAAAAGAGCTATAGAATTGGTCTTAAATACCTATCCTATTTTTCGTAACCGTATTATAGGGCAAGATGGAGAATTACGTCAATATTCTGATGATAACCTTTATATAGAAGTTTTGATTGAATATGTACAGGTGGGGATTGAGAATAAGAAACTTAAGGAATTTGTTCGCCCCTTTGATTTGAGTAAAGACGTATTAACAAGGTTTTTGTTATTAGAAACTTCTGAGAGTATTTATCTTGCCCATGATATCCATCACATTATTATGGATGGAAAGACGACAGATGTTATTTATCATCTTATCGAACTCGCCTATCAAGGTGAAGAATTGCCAGGTGAAGCGATGTCTTTTTATGAGTATACGGATTATGAGATAAAAAGCTTTGAGACATCAGCATATAAAGAATCATCGGACTATTATAAAGAAAAGTTTAGAGGTTTAGGAATGACCAAACTGCCAGGAGAATTGAATAATAAACCTGGTCTTCTCCATCAGCAATCCTCATTTGTACCGAAGGCTAAGGTAGATGAAGCTTGTGAATTAAATGGTATACGTCCTTCGTGGTTGTTTATGTCCGCCTTTGAAATCGTTTTATCTCGCTTTAGCCGAGAAGATAGCGTCTCTTATTCAACGGCTCTTCATGGCCGAAATCTATCTTCTCTGCGAGATACATTGGGAATGTTTGTAAAGACGGCTCCTGTTTTATCTCATCTTGAAGGAGAAACCAAAGTAATAGATTATATCCAATCTCATAAGCAGGAGTTGGATTCTATCCGGTCTCATGATATATATCCTTTTACTCATTTTTGTAGTGAATTAGGTATTGTACCCGAGGTAACTTTTGGATTTCAAGGAAGGTTTATTAAAGATGATATCCATTTTCTGAATGAAGATGTTGTAAGGGTTCCTATGGTGGAGCGTGCGTGTTCTCAAAAGCCTGTTGTTGTGGTATATGATAATGAAACTGACTATGAAGTTAGAGTTCAGTATATTGACTGTCAGTATTCCGCTGCTACTATTCAGAGTTTTTCGGATTCTATCGCTGTTTGTGTCGATCAGATGCTTGAATTGCTTGAGGTACCTATCAAAGATTTATCCATCATATCGGCTCTAGACTATGGAGTTCTTGAGTTATTAGGTAAAGGTCCAGAAATGTCTTATGACCCCTCAGAGACTATAATAAGTTTATTTAGCAAGCAGGTTCTTAAAAATCCCGAAGCTGTCGCTGTCGTATATGAGGGTCGAGAATATACCTATGGTGAAGTGGATGAACTCTCTACTCGTTTGGGCTTATATCTTCGTGATCATGGAGTGGGTAGAGATCAAGTTGTAGGAGTGATGATTGATCGCAGTGAGTGGATGGTTATTTATCCTTTATCTATTCTAAAAGCGGGTGGAGCGTATATGCCTTTGGATATGGCTCTTCCTAGTGATCGTCTATTGTATATGGTTGATGAAGCAGGAGTGTCTATAATATTATCAGAAGAGGGATTGGTTACTTCAAGAATTCCGTCTTTCCAAGGCGATGTTATTGTAACGAAAGATGTTTTGAATTTAGTTAAAACAGATGATTTATTAGAATATAGCTCATCTTTGACAGATATGAGTGTTATTTTATACACTTCCGGTTCTACAGGTCGCCCAAAAGGTTGTATTCTTGAACAGGGCAATCTGCTAAACTTTAGTCATTGGTATATCAACGAATATAATATTACGTCATCAGATCGAGGGATTGCCTATGCTAATTTTAGTTTTGATGCTCATATGATGGATTTATATCCTTTGTTATTTTGTGGAGGGTGTATTCATATTATCTCTTATTCACTTCGTATGGATATGTTCCTATTGAACAAGTATATTGAAGAAAATAATATTAGCATTGCCTTTTTGACGACTCAGATAGGGGCTCAGATTGTTTCTATGTTTGAGAATCATTCTCTACGTTTATTATCTGTGGGAGGAGAGCAACTCCCATCCTTAAAAAAACCATCTTATGATTTTATTAACATGTATGGTCCTACGGAATGTACTATTGGGACTAGTTTTTATGAGGTGAAAAGGGATTTTGATAATAAACGTATAGGTCGTCCCATGGCAAATTATCAACTGTATGTGGTGGATCAATTCTTGCATATGGTCCCTAAAGGTGTTGCGGGCGAGTTATGTGTAGGTGGAGCCGGTGTATCCCGTGGTTATTTAAACCGAGCAGATTTAACCTCAGAGAAGTTTATAGAATTAAATGGGAGTCGTATATACCGTACCGGAGACTTGGTTCGTTGGAACGAAGATGGAGATCTTGAATATTTAGGGCGTATAGATAATCAGGTTAAATTACGAGGATTACGTATTGAGTTAGGAGAAATAGAAAGTGTAATGTCTCGTTATAATGGCATTCAACAAGCTATTGTAGATGTAAAAGAAATTGGAGGTTTACAGTCTTTATGTGGATATTATACTTCTGAAGAATTGATTGAAGAAGCTGATCTTCGTGATTATCTTTTGCTATCCCTTGCTGATTACATGGTTCCTACTACTTTCATGAAATTGGAATCCTTTCCTCTGACTTCCAATGGTAAGGTTAACCGAAAACTCCTTCCTGTTCCTGAAATGAAGCATGAGGAAATTATAGCTGCAGAGACTCCGCTGGAGGACTCACTTTTTACTATTACCAAAGGAATGTTGGGAGTTGCAACATTTGGCGTTACCACGAATTTGATCTCTATGGGTTTAACATCTATGGGAGCGATAAAACTATCTTTACTCATCCAAAAAGAATTAGGGTTGAGCTTGAAAACAAAAGATATATTATCCAATCCTACGATTAGAAAGTGGACAAGTTATATACAAAAAGAAGAGCAGATTAAGGTATATGATAAACTTGATTCCTATCCGTTAACAGGCAATCAGTTGGGAATTTACTTGGATTGGGAAAAAAATAGAGAGAGTTTACAATATAATGTTCCTTGGGTATTAAAGTTAACTGATATTGATGCAGCATTATTACATACTGCTTTAGAAAAAATATTCAAGGCTCATTCTTATCTCAAGGTTCAGTTGGAAATGAGAGATGGAGAGATATGTCAGGTTCGTTATGATGAAAGGTCTGTGACTATTCCTATTAATAAATTGGATATTGAGCCGCAGTGGGATTTTTTTCAACAGCTTGTCTGTCCATTTGATTTAATTCAAAATCAATTATTTCGTATTGAAATATATGAGACGAATAATCATACTTATTTATTTATGGATATTCATCATATTATTTATGATGGAGGATCTGTGGATATTGTATTGCATGATTTAGTAAAAGCATGCCAAGGGGTTGAAATAGAGAAGGAAATTTTTACAGCTTATGAGCATGCATTAGAATATAAGGCTTGGACAAAATCTGAAGCATATATAGGATCAGAAGCTTATTTCGATATACTGTTAGATGGAGTAGATTCAATATTATATCCATTGTCTACAATTACAGAAACAGATGGGACAAGTAAGAAACAGATATTTTCTGTACCTCGACGTCCAGTACAAAATATGTGTAAGCAATTAGTAGTAACAGAAAATTGTTTTTTTGTAACAGCTTTTATGCAGGTTTTGCATCGCTTAACTTCAGAGGATCATATTATGATCACCACCTTATCCAATGGCCGCTCTTCAACAAACGTTTCGAATACGATAGGGATGTTTGTACAAACTTTACCTATTGTAAGTCATTTTACAGATCTCACTATTGCTGAAATAATGCTTATAATGCAGCATCAATTGTTAGAAACACTCAATAATGATCAATATCCATTTTCACATTTATCTGAGCGTCATGAAGTAAAACCTAATATCATGATCGCTTATCAAGGTGGAGTGGTCGATGAACCGTTATACTTTAATGACAGTCCTGCAGAAATGCTAAGACTTAATTTAACAAAAGCAAAAGTACCTTTGGATATAGATATTGTTCCTCATACCGATATGTATCAGATTACGTTGGAATATGATAGTGGACTTTATAGAGAAGAGGATATGCTTCTCTTGGGAAGAAGTTTTCAATCCTTTATTGATTCTTTAGTAACAAGCTCTGTTGAAGACCAACTTTCAAAGATACCTTTAGTTTCTGAATTTGAATGTCAGGATCTGATAAGTCTGGGTAATGGAGGTGAAATATCCTATAACCTTACTGAGACTTTTGTAGATCTGTTTACTAAGCAAGTACAGCTTAATGGGGAAAAAATAGCGGTAGTAGATGAAGAAGGTTCTATTACGTACGGAGAGCTAGATCGTATGTCTGATTCTCTTGCTTCTGTCTTAGTGAGTAAAGGAGTAGGTAGAGATCATTTTGTAGCTCTTATGCTTCCTCGTTGTAAAGAGTTTATCGTGTGTTTTTTAGCTGTATTTAAGGCAGGAGGAGCTTATATTCCCCTGGATAATGATTATCCTAATGATCGTCTGCTTTATATGCTTGAAGATTCTCAAGCAAAAGTATTGCTGACAACGAATTCCTTATTTACAGAGAAACAAAATAGTGGTGATTTTAGTGTTGAAAATATATTGTATGTTGATGACTTCGATTTTAATAATTGGGACTGTTCTGTAAATTATAGTACAGCTAGTTCATTAGCGTATATGATTTATACTTCAGGATCAACAGGTCAGCCTAAAGGAGTGATGATAGAGCATCAAAGTCTTCGCTCTTTTGTATCTTGGTTTTCGGGTTGTGTAGAATTAACTTCGGATGATCGTTGTGCTCAGCATGCAAGTTTTAGTTTTGATGCTTCCATGGACGATTTGATGACTCCATTATCGGTGGGAGCCGAGATTCATATTTTATCCTCTGTGCTTCGACATGATATGGCAGGTATGTATAATTACTTTATAGATCATCAAATAACAGGGGCGTCTTTGAGTACTCAGTTGGGAATGGAGATGTTGAATGAATATGAATTACCTCTTCGTTTTATAGTAGTAGGAGGAGAAAAGTTGAAATTGACTAAGCTCTCATCCACGAAAGTGATTAATACGTATGGTCCGACAGAATTTACAGTATCAGCTACTTATCATATACTGGATTCTCAACGAAGTTATGGAAATATTCCTATAGGTCGTCCAGTACCTAACAGTATTTCTGCGATAGTAGACAAATCGGGTAATTTAGTACCTCGAGGTATAGCTGGCGAGTTGTGTCTTATAGGTCGTCAAATCTCTAGAGGATATTGGGAAAGGTCTGCCCTTACGATGGAAAAGTTTGTTTCTTGTCCCTTTATAAATGGAGAAAAGATGTACAGAACGGGTGATCTCGTTCGTTGGAATGAAGAAGGGGAATTGGAGTATTTAGGACGTATTGATAATCAAATTAAATTACGAGGTTTCCGAATTGAGCTTGGTGAAATAGAAACGGCGATGTTGTGTCATGAGGGGATTCAGGATGCTATTGTAGAAGTAAAGGAAATAGGAGGAGTACAACATTTGTGTGCCTATTATACATCTCATGATACCATTGAAAAAGAGCACTTACGGGAATATCTTTCAGAGTCTCTTGCTGATTATATGATACCTACAGCATTTATATATCTAGAATCATTTCCTTTAACCCCTAATGGTAAAGTAAACCGAAAAGCACTTCCGTTACCTGAACTAGAAAGAAATGTGAAATACCAAGCTCCTACTAATAAAATAGAAGAGGATGTATGTTCGATATTTGAAAACCTTCTTACATTGGATCAAGTAGGTATTAATGATAACTTTTTCGAAATAGGAGGTACTTCTATAATGGCTATTAAAGCAATTATACAAATTACTAACCTTAATTATCAGCTTAATTACGGTGATTTGTTTAAGCTTAAAACGCCTCGTTCTATAGCGCAATTTTTAGATCCTGATATAAAAGCTTGTGAAAATAATAATGAAGATGGTCGATTTGATTTTTCTACATATAACTATAATGGAATAGAGAGTATTCTTTCTAAAGGTGAATATGATCTATGGAATAATTTCGGTGTACGTTCTTTGGGAAAAGTCATGCTAACGGGTGCTACAGGATATTTAGGTATTCATTTATTACATCATCTGTTGATGAATGATCATAGCGAAATTTATTGTTTAGTACGATCAAAGTCTAAGGTAACTCCCGAAAATAGAATTAAGGCATTGATGACTTATTATTTTAGTGATGAGTGGGAATCTCATTTTGATTCTCGAGTGAAGGTTATCGAGGGAGATATTACAGATGATAATTTAATCGAAAAATTGAAAGGAGAGAATATTGATACTATTTTCAACTGTGCTGCTATGGTAAAACATTATGTAGCAGAAAATACAATGGAAGTGGTCAATGTTGATGGCGTTGATGCTTTGATTTCTCTTTCTATAGAAAAAGATGCTTATCTTATCCATATATCTACTTATAGTATTGGAGGAACGGTGAGAAATGATGAACAAAAAATTCTTTCAGAGCAAGATTTTTACATTGGGCAGGTCACAGATAATGAATATGTACGAACCAAATTTGTAGCGGAACGAATTATTTTGGAAGCTATTGCAAGTAGAGGATTAAAAGCGAAAATAATGAGGGTAGGAAATCTTATGGGACGAGCAAGTGATGGAGAGTTTCAGATAAACTTCAACAGTAATGCTTTTGTAAGTTCTCTTAAAAGTTATAAAATTTTAGGGGTATTTCCTTTAGAGGAAATGACAAATTCCATTGAAATATCTCCTATTGATAAAACTGCGGAAGCCGTAATAAAACTTGCAGGCACGCCACAGGATATGGTCATTTTTCATCCTTATAATAACTATCAGATAGATATGGCAGTTATTGTAAAATCATTTAATGATTATGGTTATAAGATTGATGTGACCTCTAATACTATCTTTTCCGCCCGTATTTCAGAGATGATGAGCAATCCGGATGAGGCTGTATATCTTCAAGGTCTTATCCATTTTGGGAAATTGAATGAAGGCTTGTCAATTGTCGAGCCTGTAAATAACTACACTACGAATGTATTATATCGTTTAGGATTTTATTGGAACCAGCCCAATGCAAACTATATATATACGCTTATAGAAATGTTAGATGGGTTAGGCTTTTTTGATGATTATAAATTAATGAAAGGAAAAGAAAACAGACATTTATCTTTTATATAAAAGATAAATCAATGAAGGGTCTCATTTAAAAATTAAATGAGACCCTTTTATTTTTACAGAAACTATACTTAGTTTTTGGATTATTTTACAATACAAGAAGTGACTACATATCCCTTTTCCTTATTGATAATTGATTCAAAGTGATATAGTGAACGGTTATGTAGAATATTAGGTAAGCTTTGATTATCAATTCCTTCTCCTATTAATTTGACAAGGCTTTCTTTCATGGTCCATAATAATGTAAATTCTACAGCTGGATTTTCACTCATTTCTACCTGTTCATATTCTTTTGGATTAAGAACATATTGGGCCAAGTCTGAATCAAAAGAATCTATTTTTTCAACGTCTATACCTACCGGATGTTCTGCAATATAGCAGGCAACAGCATTTTTACAATGGCTCAAATTAAAATGAATATTCGGATATTGGGCCAATGATGGTTTTTTATATTGATTATATTTAAAAATGGGAGGCTCCGAAATGCCATATTGACATTTTAGTCCCTTTTGTAATAATTGGTAACTTTTAAGACTTAGTTCCCGGTCAAGGGGCATCATATAGCTACGAATCTTTTCTTGTCTTTCTACCGATACACCCTTTAAATGGCGTTCAATTTCAGAATTACTCCAATTTTCGATTAAATCATCTAAATAAAGCATAGCTTCTATTATCATCTAATAAATCAAATAAAGCTGAAAATCCTGTCATATCAAATATATCTTTAACTTCGGGACGTAATTGAGTAAGGAAAAGTTGCCCATTCATACTACTTATATATTTGAGTAATGTCATGAAAACACGTAATCCATTACTATTTATATACTGTAATCCGGAACAGTCTATATGAACATCAGGTTTATCTTCTTTGAATAAAGGCTGAATGCTTTGTGCAAATTCTTGAGCATTTAAACTATCCATACACCCGTTTATTTGAACGATGGTTTGCTGACCTATTTTACTGATACTGTTTTTCATATTTATTTTAAGAGGCTGCAAAATTAGCGAAAAATATATCATCAATAAAAGAATTATATTCATGATATTAATCAGGATTTTGAACTATTATTTTTTGTTTAAAATTAGACTACATAGCCTTATTTCCTGGAAATTTTAATGTTTTTTTAATATCCAGTCATATATTATTCTTTGGATAATAATACATAGTAAACAGAATAGATTATGGAGCAGCATCCTTTACTTAGTTGAATACATATTGTATACCAAATCAGAAAATAGTTGAAAAACTTATAAGGCTAGAAAGTTAGCTCAATTATAAATTTATATTGGTTATTTAATCGCCAATAGGACTCACTAATGCAAATTGCTGTAGATTTTTGCTAAGTCAATAATGTTCTTGATCTTTAATTTATCAAAGATTCTTTTTTTATATGTTCCTACTGTAGATACTTGAATGTTAAGAATATTTGCTATTTCAAGATTTCCATTTCCTATGGCTAATAATTTAAAGATCTGAAACTCTCTTTCAGATAATATCTCGTTGGCTGCTTTTTTGGGTTCCTTTACAAATTGATGGATCAGCTCAGCAGGATAGTAATATCCACTTTCAAACATAGATTCAACAGCTTTGATGAGAGCTGCTTCACTATTGAGTTTATTAAAAAAACCGTCTGCGCCTTCTTTAATGTATTGTATAGCAATATCTTCTTTATAAGAGGAAAATATCATAATTAAAATATCGTTTTGAATAGCCTTTAATTCTTTAATCATTTCTTTAAAAAGACTGCCCGGAATATCCAGATCAAGTAAAATAAGGTCAAATTTTTCAACAGATAATTTTTCTTTAATTTCATCATAATCGGAAGCGAAACCTAGAGTAATATCTTTAAATTCATTTTCCAAAATAATAGAAGTCCCTACTCTTACGACAGAATGGTCATCAACAATCAATATTTTTTTATTCATGATTATATTTTTTTAATTATAATTTTAACTTTTGTTCCTTTTGGAGTATTGGGATGAAAACTTATTTGCCAATTAAGTTTTTTTACCAAGGGGAGAACCATATGTAGACCTAGTCCGTATTTCTTAAAGTTTTTGCCTGATGTATCATGATTTTTGAAGATATCCGAATAATATTTTATTTGTTCCTGAGACATACCTTTTCCGGTATCTTCTATTACAATTTCAGTTTGTTCTTTATGTAAATAAGTGCTGATAAAAATATCTCCATCTGAGGTGTATTTTACGGCATTATCAATGATGTTATGAAGAATGGTAGTGAGAATTTTTTTATTAGCTTTTACTGCTATTTGTGGATCACAAAAATTATGAATAATGATATTTTTCTTTTTTCCAATTTCTTCAAATAATAATTTTTTTTCTTCTACTTCTTCGTAAATATGGCATATCTCAAGATTTAATAAACCTTCCTCATTAAATAACTGTGCATAATCTTTAAGTCCTAGAGTAAATTTATATAGCTGTTCGGAAGAAATAAATATACTTTTAAACCATTCTTTCTGAAGTATTGTGTCTTCTTTTGCCTCATGAAGTTTTTGTGAAATTAGGGTGATATACTTTACAGGAGTTGTAATATCATGACTGATGGCTTCTATAAGATTTCTCTGATGTTCGGAGGCGTTTTTAAGTTGATGATGGGAAGTTTTTAATGCTTTATTTAATGAATTTGTTCTGAGTTGGATGATCAGAAATAGGATAATCAATCCTAAAAGAGGAACAAGGGTTTTAAATAAAATAGTCTGATAAAAATAGGGCTTAATTTCTACAGATATTGTTTTATCTATAAATTGTCCATTTTCTGAGACTAGTGCTCTTATATGCAATTGATAATGCCCAGGTGATACATTACTGATTGTATATCGATTTCCTTCAATTCTTTCCCAAGATGACGATTCAGATCCTTCTAATCTTGCTTCTACATATAAATTTTCAGTATTTCCATAATAGGGAACATCAATATATATAATGGCCATCTTATAATCTTTTGGCAGGGTGAGTGTATGGGTGAAATCAATTTCTGATTTTTGAATCTTAGCTCGTTCTACATAAATATATTGAGGATAGTTCACATGAATATTATCCGGATTGAAAAAAACCAAACCTTCTAAAGAAGGAAATACAAAATTTCCATTGGGCAATATGTTGGCACAAGGTGTACAAAGACCATTGAATTCATTTGTTTTAAAACCGTCATATCGGGTAAAACGATGATAGTAAACCTTTGTTTTTCTATTCTTACTATAACTCAGTAATTGTCTTTTTAGGACTTTAAATAATCCATTATTGGTAGATATCCACATACCATCATGGTTATCTTCAAGGATACAGTGGGCGGATACAATATATTTATTGGGATCTAACGGCATATTAATAAGATGATTATTTTTAAGTAAATAAAAACCATTGGCAACAGTAGTAAGCCAGAAATTTCCATCTGATGTTCTTTTGATGGACTTTATAAAAAGATTTTGACTCCCATTTATTCTACTTATTGTATGGGTGACGAGTGAAATGATAAATAGCCCTTTTCTGTTTCCTACAAGAAGATGATTATTATCATAATGAGTTACGCAAGTTATATCCCATTTAAATTTAAATAGCTGATTGGTTTTATCAAACTTATCATTTTTATATAGAGCAAGATAATATCCCAAAGAATCTTCCAACGAAATTATATAAAGATCTTTGCTTTTAAAAACGTTATTTACTTGTTTATGCAGATGGGCATTGATATGAAGAGTATCTTCCACATGAAAATTCCCCTTTTTATATCTTTTAAAAAGTTTATGTTGCTTCTTGCTTATGATGTTTCCTTCCGAATCATAAATCATACTAGCTCTGGAATATTCTTCCTTGAATTTATAATCATAGACTATTGAAAATTTATTGTAAACACCTCCTTTTTCAGTAATAACTTTATCTTTTCCAAATGGCATTGCAGCATAAAAAACATCACTTTCATAAGGACCGTTTTTGAGGGAAACGGAAAAGTTGGATATCTTTACAATATTTAATCCTTTGCTATAACTACCTAAATATAAATTGCTATATGCTTCATCATAATATAGTGAGTTAAAATAGTTATATCCAAAATTTTTGTAGGTAATGAGTTTAGTTGCAACTAACTTATTGTTCTGAAAACTGCTACGATATATAATATCTTTATTTACAATAAAAACTTGTCTATGCAGTAAATTTCTATAAAATTTGCTCTTAGGAGAAGTATAAATAGATGGGGCTTCTTCATACTTGGTTTTTCCATCCATAATGAATAGCATTTTTTTATTGATTATATAAGGGATAAAAATAGTTTCGCCGTGGACAAATGTATTTTCAAGAATATCATCGCTTAATTGTATAGGGATGATGATCTCATACTTTGAATGGTTTTCATAAATGATTCTATTTTTTTCAAAATAATATATTCCTGATTGTACACGAATAAAATAGCTATGGGTCTTATCTTCACTTTTTCCTTTAAAAGCAATATAGAAATTAGTATAATTCTTTCCTTTTCTCGTAATAGTTTTTTCAGTGATAGGACCGTTTTTTACAACCACTTTTCTTTGAGTGATAAATTGTATATTTTCATTAATATCATTATAAGTGAGAATGTAATCTCTTTGTAGATTGCCTAAAAAGATGGAGGGATAGTAGTTTTTGGACTTGGGATCATTAAATATAGTAAATTGCTTTCCATCATATTTTACGAGACCATTTTCGGTAGCCAGCCAAATAAAACCATATTTGTCCTTGATAATATCTTTTACACTATTTTGAGGCAGTCCGTTATCCGTATTATACCATTGAGAAGTATAAGACTGTCCCTTCAAATTCATTAAAAAGATAATAAATAAAAAGTATAAGAGCTTCATCCTTAATAGTTTTATAATACAAATATAATTATAAAGACAGCCTTGCCGTGCTTGGTTATTATGCAATACTTACTAATAAGTACTGTATAAATTACAAATAAAAGCTTCTTTTGTTTCTTCTATGAACAGAGGTTAGAAATTCAAATTATCTAAGAGTCTTTTGTTAAAGTTAATCTATTTATTATTCTTAAATTATATTGATTTCTAAAAAATCTTCATCGGAAGTATAATTAGGTTTACGAAATGATACATAATTATTTGTCAGTCTCTTTAAAGCAATATCAAAAATTCAAGCTCTATTTTTTTACTTTGTTTTTTGAAATAACTCTAATTTATATTGACAAAATTAGAAGACTTTTTCTATCTATTTATGGCCAAATGTATACATATATTCTTATTCTGATGTGGATTTTTTTCCACAACATATAATATTAAATCTACATTTTTATTTAAAATCAGCTTGAATAGGATGTTTTTATTATATAGATGGGCTACAGAGGCATCTAATATGAGCATAGCACTTTCATTCTTTTTGAAAAATTCCATCCTTTGGTGTATTGACAAAAATAGTTTTGACTAATCTATAGTCTCAAAAATACATCTAGATCTTGTCCATCAAATGTGTTATGGGATATTAATATTCTACTGGTGGTATAACATATAATCTGGAAAAATATAATGTGCTAATAATGTGTTGTTTAGTTTCTTGTTTTTGATTATACTCTCTCTATGGGTTGTAGTATTATTACTATATTTTGTGGAAATAATTCCACGAAAACACAGTAATAGTTCCACGAGTTTGATAGTGAGGATAAGAGGAAGTCCTTATAAATTTGCATATATAATTAATAATATAAACCTAATTAAACAGACACTTACAATGATGAAAAAAAAATATTCAATTCCATATTAATAAAAGCTCTGAAAATTAGTTTCAGAATTCCATCTAACTATAAGAATTCTAGAATACTTCTTTGATGACAGTTTGTTAAATACTTCTCAATTAGAGACTATTATAAATACCTATATATAGTTTGATAACATTGATAGGAAAATTTAAACTCCATAAAAAACAACATTAATGAAAAGACAATATTATTTCTCTAGTATATTTGAGATTAATGAGTGTACTGAAAAGACTAAAACCCTCCCTATTTTATACCTCATTCCGATAAATACCAATGACTTTATTCTTAAAATATATTTTAGCCCAGGGGGTAATTAATATTCTTTTAAACAGTTCATTCTACAAAATGTGTGACGTTGTTTTATAAATGTTCTATTGGCATGACATCGTATTTTAGTATATTATTTTAGTATTTACCGGGGTGAATATCATACAACCCCGGTTTTTAACTATTCTACACATGTTCTGACAATATAGACTGTCTTTCCTAGTAAAAAAGATATTAAGATTTTATCATATAAAATGTTTTTATTTCCAAAGGTATTAATCATAACCCTCGGAGTTTTAAAGAATTTACTAAACAGCTATGGATAGTAAGGAAAATGCTATTTATCAACGTATATGTTTTTCCTGAGCTATATAAAAAAACTTAAATAAGCAATAACCTATGAAAAAAAAGTATTTATTACCTTTAATACTCTTTGAAGTATTAGCTTATGGACAGGTCGGTATTAATACCCCTGATCCTAAGGCAACTTTTGATATCACTTCTAAAAATACAAATGGAAGTACTGCGGAAGGTATTTTACCTCCAAGATTAACGGGTAATTCTCTCCATAATGCTTCTATCCTCGGAGTGTATGGAGCTGCTCAAAATGGAGTAATTGTGTATGTTACCGAACCTGCTGATGATGCCAATCAGATAGGTCAGACCATAAAAGTAGATGCCTATGGATTCTATTTTTATGATGCTACCCAGAATCAATGGAAAAAATTGGGAAGTAGTAGTAATATTTATAATTCAGATGGCACATTGTCCAATACACGTCATGTGATTATGGATGGCAATAATTTAGGATTTACGGGTGGAAGAATTGGTATGGGAACAAGCGCTCCTGATCCTTCTGCGATTCTTGATCTTACCAGTACCCATGATGGATTTCTTCCTCCAAGGATGTTGGAGGCTGAGATGAATAATATTGTACATCCTGCCCATGGTCTTGTTATTTTTTGTTCGGATTGTTTTGATGATTTAGGTTGCTTGATGGTTAATGATTCAAAGGACCCTGTGGTACCCAATTGGGGATCGTTGTGTTCATCAAATGTTCCAACAGGACATATAACAACTCTTGAGTGTACGACTGCAACTATTTCAGGAGCCGTCCATTCTGGTGTATCGGCAAGTGGAGTCAATGCTACAGTTCCTTATACAGGAGGAAACGGAGGTACTTATCCTTCTGCAAGTTTTAATTCGACTGGTGGTGTTACAGGATTAAGTGCTAACTTAATTGGAGGTACTTTATTTGAAGGCAATAGTAATTTTGTATTTACTATTACAGGAATTCCTTCAGGCGCAGGTACAGCAAATTTTCCTATTACAGTTGCGGGTAAATCGTGTACTTTTACAGTAGAGGTTGATGATTTTACAGCAAGTATAACTTCTCTCACCTGTGGTAGTGCTATATTTTCACCAGGTACTATTAACCAAGGTCAAGTTTATACAGGAACACTTATGATACCTTATACAGGTGGAAATGGAGAACCCTATCCTCAACAATCATTTACTCGAAATGGCTTAACGTTTACGCTTCTGGCGGGAACTCTGGCAACGGGTAATGGTAGTTTGGTATATAATGTAACGGGATCAGCTACAGCATCCGGACCTATGACAATTCCAATTAGTTTTGGTAGTATATCTTGTAATGTGAGTACAACAGTTTCAACGGAAACATCTTTAGTTATGTGTGGTTCTAGTAAAGCTTGGAAAACTCATAATGAAGGAGCGGATGAAAGTTTTGACCCAAATTTCCCGATTAAGCAAATTCATGGGAATTACTATCAATGGGGGAGAAAAGCTTCTGTAGCTACTGTTGATACTCCTCCTAGTAATATCATAGGTTGGGATAGCACATTCGCACCTAATCTTTCATGGAATGCTAGTGGAAGCGAATTAACACCTATAAAAGCACCACAAGATCCTTGTCCATCAGGATATCGTGTTCCTACAAGAACTGAGTGGATAACATTACATAATAATAGTACTCTGAGTAGACTTGGAAGTTTTATAGATATTGATTCAAATTTTGGATCGGCATTAGTATATAAGTGTGGAGCTAAACAGTTAATGCTCCCTGCTGCGGGATATCGTGACTATTCCACGGGGATATTGAATCATCGTGGTTATGAGGGGGTATATTGGTCTAGTACAGAGGACCCAAATGGACGTAGTTATGTCATAACTTTCGATGCTTCTCAAGTGTATGGTGTGAGCTTTTTTGATTCAGATTTGCGTTCTGATGGTAATTCTGTGCGTTGTATATCAGAATAGTTATAACCTTAGAATTAATGATTAGAAATATATCATCGTATTTTAGAGGATATCATTTAGTATTTAACCTATAGGAGGTATTATAATCTATCTAGTATACCCCCTTTTTGGAAATTAACAACCAAATCAGATTTTATCATAGTAAAGTGTTTTTTCACTCCCAAGGGTTACCTGATAAATAACCCTTGGATTTTTAAAGCATATCTAAATAATGATGATACACATTCTGCAACTAATTTTTGAAGATAGGTTGCTTGATTTAAATATATAAAGGTTCTATTTAGATAGAAAGTCTTTATACAGCTAATATAATAACACAAACAAAAAAAATGAAAAAAAAAATTATTGTTGCATGGGCAGCAATCTCAAGTACTCTTGCTTTTGGACAAGTGGGAATACACACGAATACGCCCCAATCTACTCTTGATGTTGTAGGAACCTCTTCCACTGCTTCTCCTGATGGAGTTTTAATCCCTCGCTTCACGGTAGCTCAGCTGGCTGCTAAAGATTTAGCTTATGGCGTTGCACAAAATGGAGTATTGGTATTTGTTATCTCTGGGTCAGGAACTTCAGGGAAAACTTCCAATATTTCGGGAACCGGCTTTTACTATTATGATAACCCTACCTCGAAATGGAAATCTCTAGGAGGGAATTCTATGGTAACTTTTAATGTTACCACGGAGATCACAACGGATTATACAGTCTTACCTACAGATGATTATATTACATTAAAAATCGATACCTCGGGACACACCTTAACACTTCCTACATCAGGAATTTCTGTAGGGAAAACAATTTATGTATCCAATATAGGAAATAATAATATTGATATTTCACCTGCTCCTAGGAATACTGTATTTACCCAAGTGCAGGCGGGAGGTTCGGGAATATTGGTGTATTTAGGAGGTTCAGGGAATGAGTCATGGGATTGGATATCAGGATTTTAACCATTCAATTTAAAAATAAAAATATTTAGAAATGAAACATATATTTATTAATATACAAAAAATTATCTTATTAGCGGTTTTAGCATTGGGAAGCTATTTTGATAGCCAGGTAAGAATAGCGAATAGTAATGCGATTTCATCTGCTCCAAACAGTTCTGCATTTATTGATGCTTCTTCCAACACAGCTTATAATAATACATCGAATGTGGGAAAAGGATTATTATTTCCAAGAACGGACTTAGCAGCCTTTACTTCTTTTTCACAAGGAAATTTTGGTATCGCAAATAACTACCCTTATTATTATGATGGTTTTATTGTTTTTAATACGGCTGTCTCAGGAGTAGCGGGGGTGGGAGCTACAGATGGAACATTATGCCGTGGCTTTTGGTATTATGATAATCCTTCTTCTTCGATCAATGGAGGAACTTGGAAAGCTGTACGCCCGGATTTATGTTCGGCAACACCTTCTACTTTTGTTCTTAATTGTCCAGGAACTAGCGTTGAAACTCTTACACAAGGCATTGCCGTTTCAGGAGTAAGTGCACAGGTTCCATATACAGGAGGTGATGGGACAGCCTATTCGGCAGGAACTCCTATAGCATCTACTGGAGTGACAGGTCTTACAGCTACATTACAAGCAGGAACATTAGCCAATGGAAATGGATTATTGACTTTTGCTATATCAGGAACTCCAACTTCTTCAGGAACTGCCAGTTTTTCGATTACGTTTAGGGGACAAACATGTTCTTTCAATATTCCGGTAGTAGCAGCTTCTACGTTGGCTCTTAATTGTTCTGCGGCTCAACATTTTGGAACTTTGACAGTAAATGTATTTGCTAATGGAGGTGATATTACAAGTATACCTTATACAGGAGGTACTATTGGAATTAGCTACCCAACTCAGACAATTAATTCTACAGGAGTATATGGTCTTACTGCAACTTTACAGCCTGGGACATTTGGGAGTAGTGGCACTTTTATCTTTACATTTACAGGGCTGCCTATTAATTCGGGAACAGCATCCTTTGTATTTTCAATTGGAGGGCAAACTTGTGTCTTTACTAGACTTGTAGGTGCAGGCAGTGGAGGTGGTTTTCCTACTTCAGTGGTTATGTGCGGATCAAGTAAAGCTTGGAAAACACATAATATGGGATCAGATGAAAGCTTAGACCCTAATACACCAGTTGCAGGAATTCACGGTGCCAAATATCAATGGGGGAGACTTTCACCAGCATTGACTCAAGCTCAAGACCAAGCAAGTTATGATAATATTCCAGGATGGAATACGTCACCAGCTCCAGATGGTTCTTGGGGGGCTGTAAAGACCGGAAATGATCCATGTCCTTCCGGGTTTAGAGTGCCTACTGCGACAGAATGGAGTGCTTTAAATTCTTCTAATTCAATAAGTCAGATAGGTTCTTTTTTTGAGCTCGCGACCAATTATACTTCGGCAGTTATATTGACTTGTTCAAGTAACAGTAATAAACTCACTTTACCTACGGCAGGGACTCGGAATGCTAGTACAGGAGCGTTGAGACAACGTGGTTATCTGGCTAATTATTGGTCTAGTACAAGGAACATGATATATGTGGCTGGTGGGTTAAATGGGGTTTTGAGTGGTTCGGTACAACAAGCACCATTCAGCAGCGACAATTGGGGATTTTCTGTACGCTGTATTTCAGAATGATATTAAAAGGTCTAAAAAGTTGACTCGGTAATTATTTCGTTACAATATCTTTTCCAACTATTTTTTTCATTCGAATGCGTGGTCTCTTATAATTAATCTTAAAAATAACAAATGAAAAATTTTAAAAAAAATTATGAAAAAAAGTAATTTTAACAATGTAATTAAATCATTTACTCTTGTACTATGCTTGATTGCATTAGTATCGGCAATATCTTGTCGTAATGATGGCGATACCCAACCAGATCCTTCACAGACCCAAGATACAGAAAGGATAGAACATTTGGTATTGTTTAAATTTAAGTCAAGTGTAACAGCACAACAAAGACAGGAAGTTGTTGATCGATTTATGGCTCTTCGTAATTCTTTAAAAGACGGCAAACCTTATGTTAAAATTGAATATGGTGTCCAAAACAGTAAAGTGGCCGCAAAGGGAAACTATGATGTAGGATTTAGAGTGACTTTTAAATCTTTGGAAGATCGTGATTATTATGTAGGGAAAATTGATGGACAACCTACTCCGGCAGCTTTTGATCAAATGTATGACGATTTTAAAAACTTTGTAGGACCACTTCTTGACCTTGACGATCCAAGTACAGGTGGCGTATTAGTTTTTGATTTTACGAGTAATGAAAAAGGAAGTGGAAGTATACCAGAAACTGGATATAGGTTGGATCATTGGACGTTGTTTAGATTTAAACCCAATGTAACAGAAGCTCAAAAACAAGCAGTGATTGACGGCTTTTTAGCTTTAAAGGATTCTAAAAAAAATGGAGTACCTTATATTAAGCTTATAGAATTTGGCTATCAAAATAGTAAAGAAGGTGCTGGTAGAGGATATGAAGTAGGATTTAGAGTGAGCTTTGCATCGGAAGCTGATCGTGATTATTATGAAGGAAAGCCTTTTCAGACTGCTTCCGGGACATTTGATCCAATGCATGATGCCTATAGAGCTTTTGCAGAACAATTTCTTGATATTGATCCTGATATTTCTAAAGGAGTAATGGTTTATGACTACGAAGTAAAAAGACAATAAGAGACTTTCTTCCGAAAACACAAATGATGATTTTATTAGAATGTTTTATCCTGTATCTTATATATATCCATTGTATCTCAGAATAATCTGTTTATATAAGTAAGGCCGTTTATATTAAGCCGTTTTTAGGATTCACTCTCCAAGTGAAAAATGATATTCGATAAAACATTCTATAATAGAATTAAAAAAGCACAAACATGTCTAATAATGGACTTTAATTAAAAATTATTTTTTTATGAAGAAAATGTTATTTTCGTGTATGATGATGGCTGGGTTATCAGCACACGCACAAGTCGATCTTGGTTTTCCAGGTAATACAGGGATGGTACCTATTTTGCTTAGCCAACAATACAGTTATTCACAGCAAATTTTTCAGGCATCAGAAATTAAGGCTAATTCAGGGAGTATTACAGGACTAAAATTTTATTTGTCTGGGAGTTCTCCTATTACTAATTCGAAAACTTGGAAAGTGTATCTGGGATATACTGACAAGTCTCAATTCTCATCAAATTCCGATTGGATTCCTTTAACATCATTAACTCAGGTTTTTGAGGGGGATGTAGAGGTTATTCCTTTTACAGGAGAAGTTACCGTAAATTTTTCTCAACCTTTTTTATACATTAATACGAATAATCTTGTGATTGCGGTGGATGAAATCAAGCCAGGTGATGATTTTAAGTCATTAAACAGTTTTGCAACTTATCCTCCTTCAAAATTCGCAGAGGTATCTAATAAATATTCACTAGTAACCTCTTTAGACCATACAAGCCCTGAGAAAATTAATACCAGTTCTCCACCCGAAGGTTTTACTACCAGCGATCGATCTGCGGTTACTTTATTAGGTCTTACTAAGCAATCTTTATCAGAATCTCAGCTACTTGATGAACAGAATGATATTAAGGTATATCCAAATCCATTTGTATCAGACTTAAATATCCCGGACGTTTCAAAAGTAAAATCAATTCTTGTAAGAGATACTTCTGGAGCAACAGTTAAAACGATTAATAATCCATCATCTTCTATTTATTTGGGAGATTTAAAATCCGGGATATATTATTTAAGATTTGAAATGAAAGATGGTTCTACTAGAAAGCTAAGTACCGTAATTAAAAAGTAAATCTCATATTGTTTTAGGAAAAGTCTAATAATGAGATAACACTAACCAGAAGCAATTTTGACTAGGGTTTATATATTGCTCCTAGAAATACAAATGATGATTGTATTAGGTTATGTTGTATCCCGTAATGTGCAGCAATTTTTGCTGCGCATTATTTTAAGAACTTATTTTTTCCATAAAAATCATCTTCATTGATTCAGAATTTTTTTGTGTATGCTTTGGTGTTCCAAAAATATTGATATTCTATAATTACCAATAAAGAATCTATATATCTAATGATAAATTAAAAACCATGAAGAAAAAAATTCTTTTTCGTATATGCACAATGGAGAATGGAGCTGCACAGATAGCCTTATTGAATATCATTGATTATTTGGATAGAACAAAATTTGAACCTATTGTACTCCTTGAGAGATATAAAGGAGAATTGATTAAGGAAATTCCTAGCTATGTCCAAGTATTTTATATGACCAATAATGAGGTGCTTAATTCTAATAAAAAATGGACCAAGGCTTATTTTTTAGAAATGAAGATGATCCTGATTATGTATCGTTTTTTTTCTTGCTTAGAGTACTATAAAATGAACTTACTTCCTGATGTTGAGATTGCTATGGAGTACTCTACTCTTGGAGCACTTCTGAGAAGCCCATTCATCAAAACAAAAAAAATTAATTGGGTTCATTCAGATATCTATTCCTATAATAAATATAAAGGAGAAAAAATGATTTCTATGATGCATCATTGTGATATAACAGTATTTGGATCCCATAGTATAAAAACTCATTTTGAAAGTCACTTAGAGGTAGAAGTTTTGAATGGAATATATATGGAGAATCCATTAAATGTAGAAGATATTTTATATTAATTCTTATTGGCTTTTTAATACAATATAACATGGTTCCAAATACGTTTGATTTTAAAAATATTCATTTAGGTAACTTAATAAAAAAGAAGGTGGATGAAAATCAGATTGAATTTTCTTTTATCTGTGATTTTTTTGGTTGTGAAGAGCGTGAAATAAAAAAAATGTATGAATTAGAAACGCTAGATACTGAGATTTTATTAAGCTGGTGTAGACTTTTAAAATATGATTTTTTCAGAATATACTCAGAGCATCTTATCCTGTATGCCCCTCCAAATGGGACTAAGAATAGACCCGTATCCGTTTCTAAACAAATTCAATTTCGTAAAAATATATATACCAAAGAAATGATTGATTTTATTTTGGAGATATTATATGCTGGTGAAAAAGATTTGATACAGGTTATGAAGGATTATGGAATTCCTAAAAGTACATTGTATAAATGGTTGGATAAATATAGTACAAAGTAGAAACTATTTATGAAAATTAATATGAACAAAGCAAACATTAATTACAAGCAAATTTTCAGGGATATTTTAGAGAAGAAATATCCTCATAAAAAGGAAGAATGCATAAGTCTTCTAAATAAGGAATATTTATCAGTTCTGGATGTTATAACACTTAACAAAAAAATATTTGGGTCACCAAATAGTAGTACGAAAGCCTTTAATCAAAGTCATCGTGCATATAATGAATCGACCGTTATACATATATTGAATTTTCAGAAAAAGCATCACTTGAATAATAGTGAATTAGCAATACATTTTAAAATTAGTCGACATACTATTTCCAAATGGAGAAAAGAGTATTTTAGTATAGCAATTTAGCTTTAGTAAGTAATTTTTACCTATCAAATTATGAAAACGATATTTTATTGCTGATAGTACTATGTAACTAGAATAGGAATTGCAATGAAGAATTTTTAATGGACTATCCTAAGAATTATAACATTTGTTAAGTAAAAGAAAAATACTTTAATTTCATTTTCCAGTAAATTGTTTTGATATAAAGGAATATAAATAATAATTTGATTACCATCTGAATAGTGATGCATGCTTACATACCGTAACCAAATAAAAAGAGACGTATTTGAATTAAGTAGTCTAGCTTATAATATAATAATATCATGTCGATATAGCATTGAAAGCAATCATTATTTTACAAAATTTGTAATTATAAACGTTCTTTATATATATAGTACATATTTTATTTTTGTAAAAGCATAAATGGATATTTTACTTTTCGTATACCATCTATTTTTTAAGAGTTGTGTGGGATGATTTCGTGTTAAAATTATGCCGATATCAATCCTAATTTATAAAAAGTTCAATTCTTAAAAAAGATGAGTATGAAAAGTGTATTAAATGATAAAAAAATGAAAAAACAATTTATTATAATAAAGGCTTTTACTTAGTATAGTACGGGGCGTAGAGATGTTCCAATCTATTTTAGAAATTAAGAGGGAAATATGAAGCCTCTTATCATTGAGCTTTTATTTGTTTTACTATAGCTCAATTTTTTACAACTACAGCTGTAGTTTATCTTATAAGGTTGCACAAAAGGAGCATATAAGAAACCGAAACTCCTGAAAAAACATCCTCAAACCCCCTCAATAAATTTTTAATTTAACATCCGAAGTTATTCGAGACTATCAAGTTTTAGAATCGGTATGGTAATTTTATTATAGATATATTTTAATCTTTTCTATATAGGATTTTCGATAAGTTAAAAATTCTATGAATAATCCTTTTGCATCTAGAAATACATTGAATATTCAAGAGACATTTTGGAGAATATAGGAATGGATTATAAGATGAGATTCCCGAGCTCTACCTAAGAATTGCCAATAGTTTATTATGATATTAATTTTCTCTTATGTTGGGCTAATAAGCTAACAATAGGACAATAGTTTCCTGTTGTGTGACATAGCTGTAGCAATTTTGGAATATAAATATGTAATAATGAAAATACAAGAAGAAAAAATTATTTTTGAAGAAGGATATTCTTTTAAATCATTCACACCCTCACTTAATGAATGTTTTTTTTGGCATTCTCATCCCGAAATTGAATTGGTATACATAGAAACGCCTAAGGGTAGAGGTATTAGACATGTTGGAAAGCATATATCAGATTTTACAGAAAGTGATCTCATTTTAATAGGACCTAATGTACCCCATTTAAACTTTGATTATGGAATTAAAACTGATTATAATCAGATTGTAGTTCAAATTAAAGATAGTTTTGTAAATGAAGGTTTAGTGAATGTCCCAGAGTTTGATCGGATAAAAGTATTGCTAGAAAGTTCATTTTTAGGTTTTTCTTTTAAAGGAGAAACAAAGAAAGAAGTAGGTAGAATGCTAAAGGAATTAAAGAGTGATAGAAAATTAGGATCTTTATTAGATTTAATAAAAATATTACAAATTTTAGCCAATTCAAAAGAGGTTGAAGAACTGAATACAGAGGATACAAGAGCAAAATTATTTTCCTATAATAAAGTCCGAATGGATACTATTTATGAATATATACATGAAAATTACCACAAACGCCTTACTATAGATGAGGTTGCTCATCTGGTACACCTAAGCACTACTGCATTCTGTAGGTATTTTAAGAAACAGACGAATTTAACATTCACTAATTTTATCAATAAGTACAGAATAAATATGGCCAAAGCTTTTTTGCTTCAAGACTTTGCTGTAGGAGATGTTTGTTATAAAGTGGGCTTTGAAAGTATATCCTATTTTTGTACCTTATTTAAAAAACTTGTTGGGGAATCTCCTACAAATTTTAAAAATAGATTTCTCCATAAATAATAATTGATCCTATCTGGTATTTGATTTTCACAATGTATTCAGAAGGTATGTATTGAACTATATTTATCCATTACATTTTCTCTTAGGGTTATTGAGAGTAATTAGCCTCAATTTGAAGTGAGTTTAAAAAAATAAATTGTTTACAATTTATTTTTTTTGTTTTTATATATAAAATTATTTGATTTTCAACGGGTAATATAAATATGAAATAAAAAGCCCAATAAAGTGTACTTATGACCTTGCCTTAAACTCACATTACTACTATTAATTGGTTTTTTGATAAATATGAGCAAAATATGGCTAATTATTGCAAAATAGTCACTGTTATTTGTGTTTAACTTTGCAATGTCATAAAACAATAGCGCGCAATACTGTTAGATGATTTAAATTAATTATTAACTAAAAATTATTAAAAAATGCAAGTAGAAAATTTAAAAGTGCAAGAACTGAACACTCAAGAAGTTAAAAATGTAGAAGGAGGATTTTTCCCTGTAGCAATTCCTGCTATGGCGTTAGGAGGATTGGCTGCTAAGGCTACTATTGGATTTGCTGGAGCTGTTGCGACTGGAGTTGCCGGTTGGGGAGTATCAAGAGTTCTTAATCGTTATTGGAGATAATCCACTAATGGAACAAAACTAGGCTATCCAAATAATATAAGGAAGATAGCTATTTAAATAATTCATTAAAAATTAAAAATATGCAAGTAGAAAATTTAAAATTACAAGAACTGAACACTCAAGAAGTTAAAAATGTAGAAGGAGGATTTTTCCCTGTAGCAATTC
>NZ_CACVBR010000026.1 GCF_902728265.1 Chryseobacterium potabilaquae | reverse complement strand
AAATGGACCATGCCTATTCGAAATTGGGGTATTGTTCTCAACCAATTTATGCTTATTTTTGAAAAAAGGCTCAGATTATAAAATCCAAGCCTAACTTTTTAACTTACACACTTTACGAGATAGTGTCAATAAATATGATGTATAAAATTATAATTTTTAGTATAATAACTTACCTGTTATCTTTTATAACCACTTTTATTTCAATGCATTCTTTCTCATCTGAGACTTCTGCTGCATGTATGAGCTGTTCTTATATTAATGATGTATTTTTCTTTTCCTTATTATTATTGATTATCATGCCGATAGCTATATATATATCAGCTAAAACAATATACAATAAAAAAATATTCTGCTTAATAGTATCTACTATTTTTATGCTTTTTACCTTTTTGAACAATTATAGCATATTTGAAGACAGAGTTGCTTCTTGGAGCTCTTATAGTTTTGAAGATGCTTTGATAGCAACAGCATTTCAATCCTTTTTGTATATACTTGCAGGAGGAGTTTTGACTTTTTATTTATACTATAAATTTTATAAAACACGTCTTCATATTGAATTATAACAAAATTTTTATTGTATGTATGATATGTTATCTTTTAGGATGCTTACAATCATATATAGGTTTGTTTTCATTGAAAGAAAAGATGTCCTCTATGTGTATGGAGTGCTCTTTTTTGGAAGAGATTTTATATACTAATCTGATAATATTAGTTTTAATGGTAATAGTATCTTTCATTTTTAAGATTATGAGACTAAAAAAAGTATATTTTATAATAGTTTTATATATATTATCATTTTCTACTTTTTCAATAATTGTAAATAGAGATATTTTTAATGCTCGTGAAGCGTCATGGAGTACTTATCTAGAGTCAGAAGTAGCTGCTAATGTAATTTCAAGTCTTGTACCTACTATTATGATGAGTTGGTTAGTAATTTTCTGGATGATAAGGAAAGGTTTAGATGATAAAATTGATACAGATAAAAATGATTTGTTAGTAATTAAGATAAAGAAAGTAAAATGAAATTAATTACAAATCCATATTAAAAAAAAATCAATCAAGTTGCTGATTAATATAATATGGTAATTTGTGACTTGACAAATTATATCAAAGGACTAAAGAACAAAATATTAATATAAACAATATATGGGAGTACTGGTAACCAATGAAACAGTAAAACAGCTTTTGCATATTGCACAATCGATTGCGAGAGAGAACTATAATGCGACTTATGGTGGACCTCATATTTTACAGGCTTTAATGCATAAAGATATTGGCCTTAATGATTTTTTAAGAAGCCTTGAGAAAGACCCAGGGTATTTTTATGAGTGGGCAGAAGTAAGAATTGAAGATTATCCTAAAACAACACATCTTTTGGATGAAATTATAAAAGATGATCATGTCGATGATATTGTAGAAGAAGCTGATGATATGCGATTGAAACTTGGATTGGATGAAATAACTCCTTTATGCATTCTTACAGCAATCGTAAAACCTCAAGTGGCTTTCACGTTACAGCAGTTGAAATCTTTACCTCTTCGTGAACATGAGATTTTTAATCTATACAGAAAGGATATCGTAGGTGAGGTTTCTCAAAGTGGGCAGACTTCTTCTATTTTTTCAAATGGTTCGGAGTTTTCAGATCACTCTTTTCCTTCTCTTAAAAATTATTGCATAGATAAAACCAGGCAGGCAAGAAAAGGAGATTTGGAAAATATCATTGGCAGAGATAAAGAATTGAGAATGTTGGTTGAGATTCTTTGTAGAAGAAGTAAGCCCAATGTAATTATTATCGGAGAGCCTGGAGTGGGTAAAACAGCTTTAGTGGATGGTTTTGCCATTGAAATTACAAAAGGAAATGTGCCTGAAATGTTAAAAAATGCCACTCTGATGGAATTAGATACAGGGGCTTTATTAGCAGGAACTTCTTATAAAGGTGAAATTGAAGATCGCCTAAAAAAGATTATTAATGAATGTAAAAAGATGGAGAAGGGAATTTTATTCATTGATGAAATTCACACATTGTTAGATCCGAAAGGGAGTATCGGAAATGTATCCAATCTTCTAAAACCTGAATTAGCAAGAGGGGAAATTACAGTAATTGGAGCAACCACTCAGGAGGAGTATAGGAAAATTATTGAACCTGAACAAGCTTTCAATCGTCGTTTCGAGGTACTAACAGTACATGAGCCTGATGAAAGGAATTGTATTAAAATGATTGAAGTACTTATTGATAGATATAAAAAACATCACAACATTGAAGTGGAAAAAACAGCTCTTCCTGAATGTGTGCGTTTAGCGAAGAGGTATTCAAAAGGTAAAAAATTACCCGATGCGGCGATTGATTTACTTGACAGAACAATGGCGGCGATCAAAATACTTGATGAGCTTTCTATGAAAGAGCTTCAAGATTGGAAAGAAACGTATAATGAAATTCTGAAAGAAGATTTTTTTAATGAAAAAGATAATGCTAACGAACTGATCTGGGCCTATCATTTATTAAGAGATAAAATTAGTCCAATACTATGGGGATCCTTAGCTGAGCAGCCTCAAATTGATAACTCGATGCCTGTTGAGCATATTAAGAAAATAATTGACGATACATATGCTGAGTTGTTATTGCATGCTGCTAAAAAAAGACATAAAGTGGACAGACTTGAACTAGCTGCTGTAATGGCTGCTAAAACCAATATTCCTATTGGAAAAATTCAAGCTCAAGAAAAAGAAAAGCTACTCAATATGGAATCTCTTTTATTAAAGAGGGTAGTAGGACAAGATCATGCGCTTAAAATACTCTCTGATGCGATTGTTGAAAATCGGAGTGGATTGAATAAACCCGGTCAACCGATTGGTTCTTTCTTTCTTCTTGGGCCTACTGGAACAGGAAAAACTGAATTGGCAAAAGCAATGGCAGAATTACTCTTCAATGATGAAAAGGCTATGATTCGTTTTGACATGTCCGAATTTAAAGAAGAGCATTCTGCTGCTCTTCTTTATGGAGCGCCTCCAGGCTATGTAGGATATGAAGAAGGGGGAATGTTGATTAATAAAATTAGACAACAACCTTATACCGTTGTTTTATTTGATGAAATAGAAAAAGCTCATCATTCGATCTTTGATATATTTTTACAAATTATGGATGAGGGAAAGGTTCATGATAAGCTAGGAAAAGAAGGAGATTTTAGCAATGCACTCATTTTATTTACATCCAATATCGGGAGTGAAGAAATAATAAAACAATTTGGAGAAGGAAATATTCCGGAATCTTCATCACTCATGCAAATTATGACTAATTCTGGCCGTTTTAGACCTGAGTTTTTGGCAAGAATTACAGAAATTATCCCTTTTGCACCTATTACAGAATCTATTGCAGAAAGAATTTTTAATATTCAATTAAAATCCCTCCATACTTCATTAGCAAGATTAGGGATTACAATGAATATCAGTGATAGGGCAATTAAAAGCCTTACGTTAGATGGCTTTAACAGTAAATATGGAGCAAGGCAGATTTCAGGGGTTATTAGATCACAATTAGCGAGACCGATTTCCAAAATGATAGTCCGTGAAGAAGTAAAATCTGGACAAACAATATATGCAGATTGGGGTAAGGAAGAACAAAAATTAAGCTGGAGAGTTGAATAATGGATAGTAAAATTATAAATACCCTTTTGGTAAAAAGTAGTAGCTTTAAAAGTGTTTTTTTTAGATTGGTACTGATCAGCTCTTCGACTTTTGTCAATGCTCAGTTTCTGGCGGCAACAGATACTTCGGAAAACAGTGTTAAGAAATATAGGACCATTATTAATAATAATAAAGAAATTGTTAATTTTATAGAGTACTCGCTTTCTCAGAAGGGTCTGCCTAGGCATTTGAGGAACTTAGCTCTCATTGAATCCCATTTTAATCGAAATACAATTTCTAAAGCCGGAGCTGTAGGTGTTTGGCAGTTGATGGGTGCTCATGCCAATCAATATGGACTGACAGAACAAAATCGGGCAGATCTTTATAAAAGCACAAAAACCGCAGTGATATCTTTAGCAAGTCTTTATAAAAAATACAATAATTGGGTTACTGTAGTGGCTGCTTATAATTGTGGTGAAGGAAATATTGCTAAAGCTATGCAAGAAGCGAGTTCCTCTCAATATCATGAATTTTATAAATATTTACCTGCGGAAACTATTAACCATGTTAAGAAATATTTGAATGCTTGTTATGCGACTAGAGAACTTGAGGATGTAATAAGTAATTATAATTCTTCCAGAATAAATTCTGTTTTCTTTACCGATGGAAAGCGTAAAGTAGAACAGACTTCTTTAGCGGAGACGTCCATTAATGCAGGGTTTAATTTAAATATAATTGCAGATGAATTGAAGGTGGGTATGGAGCAGCTTCTTTCATGGAATCCAGGAATTAAAGAAGAATTACAGAATAAAGGAGAAGGTATCTTACATCTCCCAATGGATTTGATGCCGGATTTTCTCTTAAAAAAGAGTAAGATACTTTTCCAGTCTATCAAAGGGAAAAAGTAATATTTCTTAACTCATAAAATTATTAAAAAACAGGTGTTATGCCAAAATAACATAACACCTGTTTCGATATAAGGTATGTAGGACGTCTTATCTAATGATAAATTTTAATAATGTATTATCCAGCTTAAGAAAATAAATACCTTGCTCTAAGTTTTTAATTTTAAATGAGTTCGATTTTTTTGAGAAAGGATGATGAATTGTTTCCATTACCTTTCCTTGCGGATTATAGATTTCTGCTACTTTGATGTTTTGTGTGAGTCCCTTTACAAAAATTTCTTGGTTAGATACCGGGTTAGGATAGATTTGTAAAAGGTCCGAACTCGTATTCTTTTCAATAAAAGTTTGCTGGTCTTGTTTTGATGCTCCAGAATAGCAAGTCCAACTCAAATTATCGATAGCCACTCTGTTACCTGTTGAATTATTAATCAAAGTGATTACTACATTTCCTGAAACATTAATGTTATCAATGGTTGTGGTCGTTGATTTGTCACTGTAAGGAACTGTACCCACTACAGTATCATTTACTTTTATGATCAAAGCTCCATTATTTCCGGAAAATTTCAATTGTGTGGTTAAAGTTAAGGAACCAATTCCTTTATTAGAAACACTTGAGGTTAGCGAACCGTTTCTTACTATAATAGCTTTATTGAAAATTGTGGTATCAGTTCTTGCATCAGTTGCGGTCCAATTGATACCATTATTCATCCATGTTCTTTGAGAGTAGGATGAAGCATTGTTGGTAGGAATAGTCTCAAAATCTTCGTTAATACAGCCTGTTCCTGAATTAGGGTTTGTGGAGTTGATTGTAGTGCTTGTACTTGCTGAGCCAGATCCCCAAATGAGGTTTACATAGCCTGGGTTATCAATAAAAGGATTTCTATTACCCTGATATGAGTAAGAAGCATTATTCCTATTAATTTCTGCTGGAGATACAGGATCTTGATTATGCCATGCTAATAATACATTCAATTCCCAATTTTGTAATCCCGGAAATGTAGAATTTCCCAGCATATTTCCCGAAGAAAAAGAGGAAAGTTGAGATTGATAACGAGTTACAAAATAGAAAATCATTCTGGCAACATCTCCCTTAAATTCATCGATAGGTTCAAAAACGGTTCCTGCATATCCTGAAGATGCAGAGTTGCCTAATTTAGATCCGTTTTGAGATACGAAAGTAGTTGATCCTACTATTCCAAAAGGATAATTACTTCTCATACCATTCACTTTTCCATCTGTAGCCCGAATGAAGTGAATATCATTTCTCATGGGAGAATCTTTATAAAACAAGCTTTGTGGTACAATATGTTCACGATTATAGCATTGACCTTCGCCTACATAGGTTCCGCATTGATTGTTTCCCGGAGTATATTGATAAGAATCAGCTCCAGTAGGCTTTTCAGAGTAAATATCTAAAATCGAACCATCATTTTCATAGGTGGTATCTAGATCTGTTGTTTTATAAGCAGTCCAAAGCCCGCCGTAGCCTTTATCTTGATGACCATGGGTTATAATATTGCTTAATGCTGTTTTCAGTTCTGCTCCACTTAAACCATTGGCTGAATCATAATATCCCGCTGGGCTTTGAGCATAAGCAAGATTTACTAATGTGATAAATAATAACGTTTTTCTCATATTAACATAATATTGAGCAAGAATACTACATTTTATTGATAAAAAAATTCCAGCATTATAGCGGATTATTTTGATATTGTATTTTAACTAGAAATTAATGAATAATACTAAGTAAAGTGATATTGTATTTGATTCATAATTATTCTTGTTTTTGTCAAAATGAATCTTTTTTATAAATGTTTTTTACTATACTCTATTTCTTTTCGTTGAAATTATTTCTAATATATGGGAGTTTTATTTTTTTAATACTAAGAAAAATTTAAAATATATTAAAAAGAAGAGGTATTTTTCTATGGAGGTTATTTTTATTTAGAAAGATTAGAAATATTATTTTTTTTATTTATTTTTTTAATTGATGTGGGTTTTCAGAGAAAAATTTACGAGATAAATAATTTGATTATATTGATAAAAATAATCTATTCCTTGTGTATGAAATATTAAATGGACGACTTTACGTGGAAAATATAAGTGAATATTGATTTTAAGGGTATAGTCACTAATTTTAAAAATCAGAAAAGATAGAAGTTTTCCATAGAGATATAAATAAAGAGGCTGTCCCAATTTGGGACAGCCTCTTCGTATACGATGATTAATTTACTTTTTTTGTGGAGGATAATTTTTCATCATCTCCGCTATTATTTCAGGAATTTGTTTCTGCTTAGCTCGTGGAGAATCAACAGATATACCACTGCCAATACCTTGCCAAACCAATTTATTGGTACGAGCATCTACTAAATCAACAACTAATGCTCCTTCATTATAATTACTCGTCCACGTTCTATTTACTCCAATTCCCCATCCAAAAGGTCCTCCCCATCCCCACATTCCATAAGGAGATACGCTGTTGATATCCGTTACTTTTTTGTGGTTTGCTTTTACATTAACGATGAGGTCTGGATTCTCACCAGACTGCAAACCTTTCATTTGCAATTGTTTGGATAGCTCATTTAAAACTCTATCTTTATCTATATCATTAAGCTTTAGATCATCAATCCTAAGCTTATAGGTTTTATAAGTATTAAAATTTGCTGTATCAGCATAATCAGAACGCACTTGAAAGGGACTACATGATGTTAAGCCTAAAGTAGCAGCTAACAAAATAAAAATATATTTTTTCATTTATTTATTTTTTTATCGTTTTTAATGAATGTGTCGGTCTTTTTATCATATCCATAAGGACAATGTTTACAACCACTTTTACAGCAATAACCTCTTTTTAAATGAAATTTTTCTGTAAAAACCTTGTAGCCTTGTTCATTATAATAGAAGTCTTCATTCTCTTTGATGTCAAAATGGCCCATAAGTTAAATCTCTAATCCAAAAAACTTTATATTTGTTATCATGATAATTGTATGCCAAAAACCATTAGAAAAATTGAAAATTAATGGTATTGCTCTTTTTCCTTTTATTTTTATTAGACAACCCGAAGATAAGGAAAATAAAGTACTTATAAATCACGAAAAAATACATCTAAGACAGCAAGTCGAGATGTTGGTTATATTTTTTTATATTTTTTATGTTGTGGAGTATTATTATCGACTCTTTACACTAAAAAACAGATATTTAGCGTATAAAGGCATCTCATTTGAAAAAGAAGCTTATGCAAAAGAACGAGATTTAAATTACCTTAAAAAAAGAAAATTTTGGAGTTTTAGTAAGTATTTATAACTTTTTATAATCAATATAAATAAGTTTGTAGAGTAAGACTTTAAAGATGGATATGTTAAAATATCATTTAGATAAAATGCTATTAGAAAAACCCCTAACAAATATTCCTATCCAGGAAATAGTAATACATAAGAGAGTGAGACTTTTCATGAAAAGAGAAGACTTGGTTCACCCTCAAATTTCAGGAAATAAATATTGGAAACTGTTTTATAATATTAATGATTATTTAGAGAGTAACCCTAAAAAACCGTACATTATTAGTTTTGGCGGAGCATTTTCAAATCATATTTCTGCTGTTTCTGCAGTGGGTAGAGTAGCAGGAATTTCAACATTAGGAATTATAAGAGGGGAAGAGCTTAAGAATAGTTGGAGAGATAACCCTACGCTTCTTTTTTCCCGAAGAAATGGAATGAATTTAAGATTTGTTACCCGTGAAGAATACCGCTATAAGGATAAGTTGACCGAGTTTTTGCAATATGAATTTCCTGATGCATTGATCATTCCGGAAGGAGGGACGAATAAGGAAGCTGTCGCAGGTGTAAAAATGATGTTAAATCATGAAACAAAAGATTTTGATTATCTTTGTACTGCAGTTGGAACAGGAGGTACAATTGCTG
This sequence comes from Chryseobacterium potabilaquae, assembly GCF_902728265.1. GTDB lineage: Bacteria > Bacteroidota > Bacteroidia > Flavobacteriales > Weeksellaceae > Chryseobacterium > Chryseobacterium potabilaquae. Next base: position 41,453 of record NZ_CACVBR010000026.1, on the reverse strand, counting down.
GACTTTCGATGTTTTGTGAAGGAAATCAGAAAGTTATAGGGTTTAAAGTGGTGGACGATGCATCATTAGAAAATAAAATTCTTGAATTAACTTCTAAAAGGAATTTTAATCTAATAGACTCAAGCTTTGGAGGCTATGGGAAAATAAAGGATGATAATGTTGCTTTTATCAATGATTTTAAAGAAGAATTTAAAATTCCTTTAGAACCCATTTATACAGGCAAAATGATGCAAAAAATCTTTGAATTGATTGATGCAAAATATTTTCCTGAGAATAGTAAAATTTTATGCTTTCATACAGGGGGATTACAAGGAATTGAGGGAGCTAATTTGCTTTTAGAAAAACAAAATAGAAATTTAATTATATAAGTAAATAAAATTGAAAAACATGAAAAGACTTTTCTTGTTGGTAAGCCTTTTAGTTTTATCAAAATTCTCGGCTCAGACGTGGGCTACTGAAGATCAGTACATTCAAAAATTCGCTAAATATGCGGTAGAAGAAATGGAGAAGTATAAAATACCCGCATCAATTACACTTGCCCAAGGACTTTTAGAAACAGGTGGAGGACAGAGTAGACTGGCGCTGGAAGGTAAAAACCATTTTGGAATAAAATGTAAAGAGGATTGGACCGGGAAAACGATGAGGCATACCGATGATGCTCCCAATGAATGTTTTCGAGTATATGATGACCCAAGACAATCATATGAAGATCATTCTATATTTTTATCTACTCGAAAGTATTATACGAATCTTTTCAGACTAGATATGAAAGATTATAGGGCTTGGGCCCATGGTTTAAAGAAAGCCGGCTATGCAACAAACCCTCGATATGCTTCTATATTGATTGGTAAAATTGAAAGATATAAACTTTATGAATTTGATAATACAAACTCAAAAGAAGTTTTATATGCGGTATTGAAAATGTATCCCGATCTGAAAAATGATAGGGCTTTCATGGCGCAGCTGGATTCGGATAAATACCCTAAAACGAAAGAGCCGGTTACTCTTACCGTGCCTTATAACCAAACTTCTTATACTCAACAACAAAAAAAAGTTGAAAAAATCAAAACGAGAGCAGAAGTTCTCAATTCTATTATCATTAAGACTCATCCCAATGAAGGCTTGAAATATATCATTATTCCGGAAGATACTAATCTGAAGTTCATTTCAAATAAATTTAAAATAAGTGAAAGTAGATTGATGAGATGGAATGAGCTTGAAAGTGATGTATTAAGAAAAAATGATATTATTTTCCTTGAATCCAAAAATTCCACAGGAAATACCCCAACTTATAGAAGTGAATATGGTGAAAATATGCATGATATAGCACAAAAATTTGGGATTAAATTGCATAAACTATACGTTAAAAATAGGATGGATGATGGACAGAAACCATCCACAGGACAGTTGATTTATTTAATAGATAAAAAACCTCGAAACTAAATTGAGTTGTCAATATCTAGCTAAAAGCTTAAGGCTTAATACTCATAAAGTTGCCTGTTTTAGTTAGAAAATTTCAACGGTCAATTATCAACAAAAAAATATGAAGTACCAAAGAAGTTCAGCTTTATTTGATGAAGCTTATAAGTACATTCCGGGAGGGGTGAATTCTCCGGTTCGTGCATTCAAATCCGTAGGAGGAGTTCCCATTTTTATGAAGTCAGCAAAAGGGGCTTATCTCACGGATGAAGATAATAATACATATATAGATTATATAAATTCTTGGGGGCCGGCTATATTGGGACATACCCATCCGGAAGTTTTAGAAGAATTAAAATTACAAGCAGAAAAAGGCTTTTCTTTTGGGGCTCCAACGGAATTGGAAACCGAAATAGCCAAGTTTATTATAGAAAACGTTCCTAATATTGAACAAATTAGAATGGTTTCTTCTGGCACGGAAGCCTGCATGAGTGCTATCAGGTTGGCAAGAGGGTATACAAAAAGAGATAAAATTATCAAATTTGAAGGGTGCTATCATGGCCATTCGGATTCTTTTTTAATTAAAGCGGGTAGTGGAGCAGCTACTTTTGGAAACCCAAATTCACCAGGTGTAACACAAGGAACTGCTAAAGATACCTTATTGGCTAAATATAATGATTTTGAACAGATTCAAGATCTATTCCGCCATAATCAAGGAGAAATAGCTGCGGTGATTATTGAACCTGTTGCCGGAAATATGGGGTGCGTTCTTCCTGAAAATGACTTTTTACAAAACCTAAGAAAAATCTGTGATGAAAATGGATCTTTATTGATTTTTGATGAAGTAATGACTGGCTTTAGATTGGCTTTCGGGGGTGCTCAGGAACTTTACAATGTGAAAGCGGATTTAGTTACGTATGGTAAAGTAATTGGAGGAGGTCTTCCTGTAGGTGCTTTTGCAGGAAGAAATGAGATTATGGATCATCTGGCACCTAAAGGAGGAGTATATCAAGCAGGAACATTGAGTGGAAATCCTTTGGCCATGAGAGCAGGTTTAAAAACTCTCCAAATCATTAAGAATGATCCGGATTTTTATACCAGAATCAATAAAGCAACTGAAATATTGGATTTTGAAATAGGAAAAATTTTAAATGAAAAAGGAATTGCCCATAAAATCAATAGAAAAGGATCTATGATGTCGGTCTTTTTCCATATCCATAGCGTTTCCAACTTTGATGAAGCCCAAAACGCAAATCATGCTTTGTTCAATAATTTTTTCCATCAGATGTTGACAAATGGAGTATACCTCCCGCCAAGTGGGTATGAAACCTATTTTGTAAGTGATGCAATTAAAGATAGCGAGCTTGATATGACATTAGAAGCTGTAAGAAAATTTGAATATTCTTAAATAGATATAACAAGAACTAAAAATATACCCTCAGAAAATGGTATTCTAAGGGTATATTTTTTATATAGTGTATCTTCATTTTTATAAACCAGACCATCCTATGGCCCATGTTGGAGTCAAAATCCCATTTCCAGCTCCTTTAGCATCTACTTTTTCCGTATATGTATCATTTAATATCGGAACATTGGTACCGGAAGTTGATGTTGCAATAGCTTGTGTGGTAATAGTATCAAACATGACATCTTGAAGTTTTTCTTCTCCATTGAAAAAGCTCACAGAAGCATCACTTTCAATATTGAAACCTGTAGTCCAGTTGGAAAGTACAATATTACTAATGGTAGCATAAGTACCTGTTTGAAGTTTTATAGCATCAGAGTCTCCTGAAGTATCACCAATAAAAGTTACATTTTTAATGGTAGGATTAGATCTTGGTGATGCATCATTATTGCTCGTATTGTTATTGCCTATAATGCCTCTATTTCCAGCTCCATTGGTTCTTCTCTTAGTATAGATATTTGTTGCACTTCCATCCCAGCCTTCCGTCCATGAAAAAGCATTATTTTCGTTACCGACTGACACAATATTGGAAACATTTACTGTTCCTCCAAAGATTTCAATACCATCATCAGATCCATTAATTAGAGCAATATTGGATACATTGGTTTGATTTCCCACTCCAAATAAAGAAAGTCCATTAAATTTATTATTGCTATTATAATTTATTCCCGAATACTCGATTCTTACATAGGTTAAAGCTCCCGAATTATCCGTTTCAGAGGTTCCTCCGTAAGGAACATTTCCAATAGAAGATGTAGAAGATGTTCCAGTATTAATAGGTGCTTTACCGCAAAGAATTAATCCTCCCCAGCTTCCCGAATTGCTATTAGAAGAGGTAAATAATACAGGAGACCCTGCAGTTCCGTTGGCAAATATTTGTCCACCTTGTTCTACAATAATATAAGACGACGCTCCTCCTGTAGCGACTATTCTTGTTCCTGCGGGAATAACTAGTTTGCCTCCGTCTTTGATGGCAATAGTGCCCGTGAGATTGTATACTTTAGTAGGGTCTAGAGTGACTGTTTCTCCATTTGTTACATTACCTTTAAGATTACTCGGATCAACTGCTATACCTACTGGAATTATGGTTTCGACAGAATCATCATCTTTAGTACAAGATTGAATACTGAAGGAACTTACAATAGATAAAGCAATGGCTATATATTTTACATAGTTCTTTTTCATAGTATTATTTACATTTTATTAAGTCTCAACATTAAAATATTATGCCATAAAGAAGTGTGATTAATACCTCAGGTGATATGTATAAATATTTAAAATGTAGACCCATTTTTCAAGGTTCAAATTACCATTTTTATGTTTATTTTCATAATACTAATTAAAAACTTTTGATTAATCCAATTTAATTTTTTTTTAATTATAAGGTCTACAACAAAAACAAAACACCCTCGAAAAGAAGTTTCGAAGGCATTTTTTCAAGATTGAAATTTAGGAATTAATTCCTTTTATTAGTTCATGGCATTAGTTACGTCAAAACTAGTAAGTCCTGTCCATCCTTTAGCCCAATCTGGCAAAGCTGTACCATTTCCGGCACCTGTTGCAGAAGCATTTGTGGTGAATACTCCGGACATATCTGGAGCTGGAGCTTTAGACTTCCAAGGAGTTGTAATATTTACGAATCTTACATTTTTGATATATGAACCACTCGTAAACCAAGTGTAAGTTCTATCTGTTTCGAAATCTAAACCAGTTGAGAAATTAGCCAGAACCAGATTATCAAATTTCCCTTGGGAACCTGCTCTGATTTTTAAAGCTTGTGATTCTGAACCGGCAGTATTTCCTAAGAAAGTAGCGTTATTGATTGTAGGGTTAGAAGCTCCGTTTCCATTGGTTGTATTGGGTTCTAAATCTTGAGTATCTGCTTCGATACCTCTGTTTCCTGGTTCAGCAGCATTTTGATATTCCTTTTTTCTAGCAGCATACAAATAGTTGACGGTTCCATTATAGCCTTCTGTCCAGTCAAAAGAATCATCACCAACACCTGTTACCACAATGTGATCTAAATTTACATTTCCTCCGAAACATTCTACACCATCATCAGCACCATCAGTTACATACACATAAGAAACTGTAGTACCACTTCCTACTCCAAATAAGGATAATCCATTGAATTCTTTTTCAGGATTATATTTAAATCCACTATTTTTAATGACAACATATTTGATAGAACCTGAATTATCTGCTGTGTTTGTTCCTCCATAAATTAATTCCCCCAGTTCTGAAGTTGAAGTTCCGGAAGCACTTCTGTTCGATGGAGCATTACCTAATACAACTAAACCTCCCCAGTGACCTTGTTTATTTTGAGTACCTTCAAATACCACCGGATTAGTAGCTGTACCATTAATGAAAATTTTACCCCCTCTTTCAACAATTAAATAAATAGCACCTTCACTCGCTACTACTTTAGTTCCTGCGGGAATAACAAGGGTTGCTCCATTTTCCACGGAAAGTTTTCCCGTAAGACGATATTCTTTAGTTGGATCTAAAGTTAGGGTAGTTCCAGCTGCGATTTTTCCTTGAAAATTAGTTGGATCTAATGTTGATACGCTCTCTTCTGTGTCATCAGAACTACTACAAGAAATGGCAGTTGATGAGAATGCTGCGACTAATGAAAAACAAAGAAATGCTCTTAAAATTGTTTTTTTCATGACTAATAACGGTTTTATTATTATTTATTTTTTTAAAATTTATATGATACGTTGAATCCAATTTGACGACCTTTCGTATAATCTCTATGAATAAAGGTACCCGATTGATTGATCTGTTCTATTTTGTAATGAGGATTGATTAAATTTTTGGCATTAATACCAATACTTATGTTTTTTAAAGTAACATTTACATTAGCATCAAGTATTTCACGGGCTTTGTCATAAAAATTCCCTGTGTTGTTAGTACCCAATGCGAATAGACTTTTTCCGATATGAGAATAAGAGACTACAAAATCTACACTATTATCCGTACTCCATTTATAATTATATCCTAGATTTATATTGGCTAAAAGATCGGCAACTCCTTGTATATCGTCTTTAGTTTGTCCACTAAATTGTGCTACCATGCCGTCGTTTTCCTTTGCTAATGTAGCCTCATCTTTTAATTCTTGTTGAGAATGCATATAGGTGGCATTAAGGAACGTGTAGATTTTAGAATCATTCCATTTGTACAAATCTTTTCTATATTCTAGCTCAGCTCCAAATATATACCCCCAGTTTGCTAAGTTAAAATACGTCATGTCACTTGGTGCAGAAGTAGAGTAGGTGGTTCTTGCGATTGGATTTTGAATATATTTTCCAAATGCAGTAACCGATAATATTTCACCTGATTTTGGAAACAACTCCCATTTTAAATCAAGGTTATAATTGTCTGATGGATAAAGATTTTTATTACCATATACATTACTTGTTACATCATAATAAGCGATAGGGATAATTTCTTTTGGCTGTGGTAAGGTATACGTTTTTGAGAATGATAGCCTAAGATTTTGTTTATCATTGATGCTATATTTGGCATTCAATGCAGGAAGAAATTTATTGTACTGTTTGTTTTTCTTTCCTTCAGTTCCCCCACCTAAAGGGTCTTTCCAACGAGATTTTATATCAATATAATCAAAACGAGCGCCTACTTGAACGATGAACCTTTCCGAAAGATTAAGATCAATATTAGCAAAACCAGACTGGATATTTTGTTTCACAGTATAGTAAAAAGGAATAAATAGTTTGTCTCCAGTCTGGAATGTTTGATAGCTAAATAAACTATTGTTATTGGCATTGATGAAGCCGTCAATATTATCAGGATCTACCGGATTAATGAAATTAAAATTCATTCCAATAGTTGTATTATCGAATTTACGATCTTTATATTGTCCGTCATAACCTACTACTACTTTGAACTTGTCAAAATTCTTGGTAAGGTAAGCATGTCCTAGCAATGTATTGTCTTTAAGCTCGTCAAAGTATCTGTGATTATTAATCGCGCTTCCTGCAAGTAAATTAAAGTTTTCAGCATCAATCGTATTTTGAAGACGATCCGGTCTCTTGCTATTAAGCATGTTATACCCTAAAGCCCAGTCCGCATTCCAAGTTTCCCCCAATTTATGAGTACCAAATAATTGATTGATCCAAGTACTGGTAATCTTGTTATCCCCTCTATTGATAATAACATTTCTATCCACATCATAAGTGTATCCATTAAATTTTCTGATCGTCTGATCTGAAGAGTGAATATAATTAGATGTAAAATTAATCTTATTATGATTATTGATTTTATATCCTAAATTAATTAAAGCTGTTGTATTGGTTTTATAATTGTAACGTTGAACAGCAAAATCTTTAATAGGTCTTCCTTCACTAGCCGTAAAAAAGCCTTCTCTTCCTTCACTATATTCGTACGCATTATCAAATCCTGCATATCCAAAAATTGAAAGCTTCCCGAACGTAGCCCCCCCTTCTATATTCATATCTGAGCTAAAAGGATTTTCGGCATTTTTGAAATTCCATTTTGTAGTAAAAGGGTATGTTTGATAAGGATTTCCTTTAATAAAACTCGCTTCTTTAAATCCAAAAAAGCCAGGGCCTCCATCTTGTAGTTTGAAATCTTTTTTATTATAAGTTTGCATGTTGATACTACTTCCAATGCCAATTTTAAAATAAGGCTTTCCTGAGTGCTCTTTAGAAACAATGTTGATACTGGCTCCTCCAAAATCACCAAGAAGTTTTGGGTTGTATACTTTATCCAAAGAAATATATTCAACCATAGAAGTTTTAAATATCTCCAGGTTTATATTTTTCAGTTCAGGATCGTCAGATGGAATAGGTAAACCATTCAAAGTAGTTCCATTATAGCGATCTCCTAGACCTCTCACAAAAATTTGTCCACTCCCTTCCTGTTTTTGAGTCCCGGATGCTTTTGTTACGGCTGTTGCAGCATCACTTACACCTTGCTTAGAAAGCTGTACGGATCCTACTCTTTCAATAACTTCAACCGATTTTTTTTGCAGGTTTATAAGATTTGCTTCAGTTCCTTTTTTCGTAGATCCTTTAATAATGACTCCTTCAATTTTTTTCTCATTCTTGATGGAATCTTTTTTGATCTCCTGGGCGTAAATTACAGTTCCTGATGTTGTTAAAAACAAAACTGCGATATTCAGTTTTCTAAAATTCATTTCTTTTTACTATATTCTTTCGCTGCAAAGGAAGAAAAGATTATTAAGGTAAATGGTTTATTAAAATTTAATTAATTTTTAATAAAATATTAAGAAATAAGGATTATTGTTAACTTTATGTAAACGATGAACGTTTTGTTAATCTGTGATTTAAAAATGATTAACTTTGAATCAGCAAAAAACGAACATGAATCAAAAGAAAATACTCTTAATAGATGATGAGCTGGATATTTTAGAGATACTGTCTTATAATTTAGAAAAAGAAGGCTATGATATTTATACTGCTACCAATGGCAATGAAGGTATAGATAAAGCTAAAGAAATTATCCCTGATCTTATATTATTAGATGTCATGATGCCAGAAAAAGATGGCATTGAAACTTGCCAAGAATTACGTAAAGTAAAAGAACTTCAAAAGACCCTTATTGTTTTTCTTTCGGCAAGGAGTGAAGAGTTTTCACAGTTGGCGGGGTTTCAAGCTGGAGCAAACGACTATATTGTGAAGTTGATCAAACCTAAAATTTTGATATCTAAAGTGAACGCTTTATTGCAATTAACTTCTCAGGTTTCTGATAATAGTAAATTAATAGAAATAGGAGATTTAGTGATTGATAAAGATAATTTTAGAGTTTCAAAAAATGACCAACAATTTTTACTTCCTAAAAAAGAATTTGATTTGCTTTATCTTTTAGCCTCAAATACAGAAAAAGTGTTCAAAAGAGAAGAAATTCTTGAGAAAGTTTGGGGTAATGACGTGATAGTAGGAGAGAGAACAATCGATGTTCATATTAGAAGACTAAGAGAAAAATTGGGAATCAATACAATCCAGACACTAAAAGGAATCGGGTATAAACTTATTGTTTAGCACTAAAGTTCCTCACTATTAACCTATTAAATCTTTGTAAAATTGAAATTTTACAGACTTACTCTCGTTGCCTCTTGTCTCTTGACAATGCTAATGCTTCTTTTGGTGATCATTTTTGATTCACTAAAGGAGATTTATTATCAAACCCCTTTCTTTAAAGTTGGCTTTTTGGTTTGTCTCATTTTTATTTTTATCATTAATTGTGTGGTGTTGGAATTGCTTTTTAATTATTATGGAAAAAAGCAAGTACGCGGAATTTCTCAGATTTTACCGCAGAAAATAGTTCATAGCCAAGATGAAAATATTACCATTAGGGAATTGGGAGAACGTTTCTCGGATCTTAATCAGCAACAAATGACTGAGATTGATATGATGAAACAAATGGAAGGGTATCGTAAAGAATATATTGGAAATATTTCGCATGAGCTTAAAACTCCATTATTTTCAATTCAAGGATATGTAGAAACATTGAGAGATGGAGGAGTCGAAAATCTGGCTATCCGCGATAAATATTTGGAGAGAGTGGATAAATCTCTTGAGAGACTTATTGCTATTGTTACAGATCTTGATATGATCAATCGACTTGAGGCGGGAGAAATTAATCTTACTATTTCCAAGTTTGACGTAAACCTATTGATTAAAGAAATATTTGACCTTCTTGATCTTGAAGCTGTAAAGCACAATACGGTATTACAACTTCATACTTTACATCCCCAAATATTTGTAGAAGCAGATAAACAGAAGATATCACAAGTATTTATCAATTTATTATCTAATGCTATTCATTATGCAAATAGGCAAGAAGCAAAAGTGATAGTAAAAACAAGTATTCTGAAAAATAAAGTATTGGTAGAAGTAATAGACAATGGAATGGGGATAAAATCTGAAATTTTACCTAGGATTTTTGAAAGATTTTATCGTGTGGAAACCAGTAGAAGTAGAAGAGAAGGTGGTTCGGGACTAGGTTTGGCCATCGTAAAACATATTTTAGAAGCTCATAATGAAAATATTACGGTAGAAAGTGTTTATCTGGAGGGGACTAAATTTAGTTTCATGTTGGAGAAAAGCAGATAATTTTTGGCAAAATGTAAGGAAAAAAAATATTTTAAAAAATAATGAAATATTTTTTTGTCACATCTCATTTATTATATATTTGCAACAGAGATTATCATAAACATAAACGCAAAAAAAGTAATTGAAGAACTGATATGGTTTATAAGGTCCGCGTAATATTAGATGCGAAAGAGAATATTTTCCGTGACATTGAAGTAAAAGGAAAGCAAACACTATGGAACCTACATTTAGGAATTAAAAGTGCTTTTAGCCTACAAGGTGATGAGCTTTCAACTTTTAATTTATTGGAAGAAGATGGGACGATAGTAAAAAGTGTTCCCCTTGAAGATATGAGCGATGACGGAGATGGAGAAATTATGTCGGATGTATATATTGATGAAGCTTTCCAGAGCAAGGGCGATAAAGCCCAATTTCAATATGGATTACTCGACCTTTGGGAATTTTTCTGTGAATTGGTTGAAGTTATCGAAGAAACTAAGGGGGTAAACTATCCAATTACGGTCTATAGATTTGGAAATGTTCCTTTAAAGGCTCCTAGTAAAAATGGAAGTACAGGAGGTTCAAAGAAAAAATCGGCAATGCCTTTAATGGATGATGACTTTAGTTTCGATGATGATTTCGGAGGTAATGCTAACTTCTCAGACGAAGATGATAATTTTGATGATGAGGAGGAAGAAGATTATAATGATGATGTTTTCGATGATGAAGATGATAATGAAGAAAGATAGAGAATGATATATACAATAAAGGAGCCCGTTTATAATAAAACGGGCTCCTTTATTATTTAGAAGATTAAGTCGTATATTTTTTTAATATTTTATAGTAAATGTTGTGTATTTTATTCTATTTTAATCGTTAAATTTTTATTTTTGTTAAAAGCAGATTAATGAAAAAATTAATTTTATTAGCTATACTTGTTCTGGGAATTATTTCTTGCAGCAAATCAAATATAAAAAGTACTATGGAATTACCCAACGAATGGAAACATACAACCAATATTTACGAAGTAAACGTACGGCAATATACACAAGAGGGAACTTTTAAAGCTTTTGAAAAAGAAATGCCTCGATTAAAATCAATGGGTATTAAAACTCTTTGGTTTATGCCCATAACTCCGATTGCTCAGGAAAACAAAAAAGGGAGTTTAGGAAGTCCATATGCTGCTGCGGATTATACATCTGTTAATCCTGAATTGGGTACATTAGACGACTTTAAACACCTAGTCAAAGAAGCTCATAAATCAGGGTTTAAAGTAATTATTGATTGGGTGGCAAATCATACAGGATGGGACCATGTTTGGACAAAGCAACATCCTGAATTTTATCTTAAAGATCCGGATGGCCAATTTCATAAAGCTTCTGGTATGGATGATATTATTGAATTGGATTACAAAAATCAAGAGATGAGAATGAAGATGATTGAAGCAATGAAATTTTGGGTCAGAGAAGCAGATATTGATGGGTTTAGATGTGACCTCGCTGCTTGGGTGGAGGTTGATTTTTGGGAGCAAGCAAGACCTCAAGTTGAAATATTAAAACCGCTTTTTTGGCTAGGAGAATATGATGAATTAGAAAATCCTGAATATGGAAAAGTATTTGATGCAAGCTATTCATGGAGATGGATGCATAAATCTGCTGATTATTACAAAAATAATGAATCACTTCAGGGGTTGAAAGATTTATTGATGGACTATTCCAATATTGGGGATACATCAATGAGGGCTTGGTTTACAACAAATCATGACGAAAATTCTTGGAATGGAACAGAATATGAAAAGTATGGAGTAATAACTAAACCAATGGCTGTATTTTCGATTACCTGGAATGGAGTTCCATTATTATATTCAGGGCAAGAACTTCCAAATTTGAAAAGGTTGGAATTTTTTGAAAAAGATCCTATAGAATGGGGAAATGCTTACCAAGTTGCAGATTTCTATAAGACATTACTGAATTTAAAAGAATCAAATCCGGCCTTAAGGGGAGGTGATACAAAGGCCAAAACTTATTTTCTGAATACTACGGCGAATGATAAAATTCTTGCATACATAAGAAAAAACGGGAAGAATGAAGTGCTGGTTGTCTTGAATATGTCAAAAGACCCTGTGAATTTTACGATTCAAGATGAAAATCTTTCGGGTACATTTAGAGAGGCTTTTAGTCATACAAACAGAAATTTTGATACCGGAAAAGAATTTCATTTCAACATATCAGACTTTGTAGTATTCGAGAAATAAAATTTATATTTTTATGGGTAGCAAAAATAAGGATATACTATTATCTGTTTTCAATAGTGGTGATGAATATGATTTTTGCTTGAAAATTATAGAGACATGAATAAACAAGAAATATTGCAGATGGTAAGCATGAAAATTGCTGATAAAATTCAAAATTTTGAAAAGCTTATAGAAGAAACTAGAGATTCGAATAATGATACTAAAAGTTCTATGGGAGATAAGTATGAAACAGGACGTGAAATGCTCCAACAAGAGATTAATAATTTGCAAAGACAATTAAATGAAGCTTTACAGCAGCAGAATTTAATAAAAAAGATGAACCCTACTCATTCTTTAAAAGTATCCAATGGAGCGTTGGTGAAAACCAATAAAGGAATCTTTTATATTTCTGTTTCTATGGGGGAAATTATATTTGATAATCAAAAAATTATGACGATTTCTGCAGATTCTCCCTTGGCGAAAGTAATGATGGGGCTGAAGGTTGATCAGCAGTTTATGATTAATAGTACAAATCAAAGTATCGAAAATATTTGGTAAAATTATAATTATATTATTTGATGTATAAAATAATTTGATTCCTTAACTTTGGACTTTAAAATTACTCTTCAAATGCAAAATTATTTAGATCTTTTACAGCACATTATTGATAATGGGACTGACAAAACAGATAGAACGGGGACAGGAACAAGAAGTGTTTTTGGATATCAGCTAAGATATGATTTATCAAAAGGTTTTCCTTTAGTGACAACCAAAAAAGTGCATTTGAAGTCTATTATTTATGAGTTGTTATGGTTCTTGAAAGGAGATACTAATATTCAATATTTAAAAGATAATGGAGTCTCAATTTGGGATGAATGGGCAGATGAAAAGGGAGATCTTGGGCCGGTCTATGGAGCTCAGTGGAGAAGTTGGAATGGAGCAGATGGGAAAGTGGTTGATCAGATTACAGAAGTTATTGATCAAATCCGGAAAAATCCGGATTCCAGAAGATTGATTGTATCCGCATGGAATGTAGCTGAAATTCCTAATATGGCATTGGCACCTTGTCATGCATTATTTCAATTTTATGTAGCCGATGGAAAGTTATCTCTCCAGCTATATCAGAGAAGTGCTGATGTTTTTCTAGGAGTACCATTTAATATTGCAAGCTATGCTCTTTTATTAATGATGGTGGCTCAGGTTTGTGATTTACAAGTAGGTGACTATATTCATAGTTTTGGAGATGTTCATATCTATAATAATCATGTTGAACAAGTAAGAACTCAGCTTTCAAGGACTCCTAGGCCATTACCCTCAATACAATTAAATTCTGAAATCAAAGATATTTTTGATTTTAATTTTGAAGATTTTGTTCTTGAAAATTATGATCCTTATCCAGGGATCAAGGCTCCTGTAGCAATATAGTTTTTTATATGTTGGGCTTATTGTATATAAGTTCTCTGGTTGTCATTTTACTTGTTTAATAAAATAGTAATCTATTATTCAAAAATATTTTGTTTGTCTATTTTTATCAATGTAAGTTATTTAGAATGCAAAAATAACTATACATATTCATAGGAAAATAGAATCTTAAAATTGGAAATAAAAACATAGATGAAAGAAAAATCAAGCAATATTTATTTAAAATTTTTAAATATTCTCATAGTTATTTATAGTTTTTATATATGCTTTACAATTTTTAAAAATAAGGTGTTATTAGCTGATGATCTAAGTCAGGTTTATGAATCAAAAAATATTTCAGAGTCTTATTTTAAATATATTCATACTTTTCTAGATTCTTATACTATGGCTTCCAGGCCTATATCAGGTTTTGTGTCTGGGACTTTAGTGTTTTTTTCAAAGTATAATGAAAATATTTATTTTCTAGGATTGTTTTTTTTTCTACTATCCTTGCTGACAATATATATGGTCATACAAAAAATCTTGTCAAAGGAACTTGCAAGCTTAGTTACGCTACTATATATATGCTCTTTATTGGGGACAAGTATTCAGTTTTCTCCCATCATGTTAAACTCAAATTTAGCAACCATTTTCTTTTCGTTGAGTATTTTTTATCTCTATTTTCATGAAAAAATATTTATCAGCTCATTATTTTTTATTGCTTCAGTATTAAGTTATGAAATCTTTTTTCCATTGTGTTTGCTGCATGTTTTTTTATTAAAAGATAATAGAAAAAGAATTTTGTTTTTAGTTGTAACATTAGGTGCCATCATTGTGTTTCGAAAAGTTATTCAGCCTATTGTCTTTGTACATTCATATCAGAGAGATGATATAAGTAAGATCCTTGATTTTAATAGAGTAATATTTGTTGGGATATGTTCTGTGAAGTTATTTTTTAAAGATATTTTTGTAGGAATTTACAAAAGTCTTTTAAACTTTAAGAGATTATTCTTTTTAGAATTAATATTGGCTTTACTTATATCTTTAACTATTTACCAAACATTCCGTCATTATAATTTTAGACATAAACTACAGTTTTTAGAAAAAATTTGTATGATTTCATTTATTTCAACCTTGGTAGGTTTAAGTGTGTTTACTGTTTCGTCATATATTCCCACAGTTTTTGGATTTGACAATAGGAATCTAGGCGCTGTCCGACTTTTTTATACGGTATTTGTGAGCACAGGTCTTATCTATCTATTTATAAAAATCAAACTACGAAATCAAACGATTAGTATAGTGTTGGCAAGCATTACTTTTATTCTCGTTACTACAAATATCAATATTAAAAACTCTTGGATTTATGCACATAACTATAACAATGAATTGTTTGGTAAATTGAAGCTTGCATTAAAAAAAGATCATATTACAGAGGGAGTGGTTTGTATAGATAATGATATATTTAATGAGTTGAGTACAAATTCTAATCTAATCTTTAAAGAATCAATTTTTTATAATAACTGGGAGGGTCCTATGTTGTGTGAAATGAATGGATTGGATTCAAGGAAAATTCATGTTTATAATAGAGATAAGAATATAGATTGTTCCACGATATTTCTCTATAAAAATGGATTAATTACAAAAGTAAAATAATAACATATTTTTTTATCTAATAGTTGTTCAGATAAATTATTTTGTAACGATTTTTCTAATCTTACGACTTACTTAGGGTGATTTATAAGGGAGGAAAATAGACATGCTAATTTAAATCACATGATATTGAAATATTAATAAAAATAATTCTAAAAATAATGGAAAGTCAAGGATATTTCATATAAATCCATTGATTGTTATTCTGCTTTAAAATTTAAAATAATTAGAGATTAATGAAAAAGGCTATTTTATCAATTGCTATACTAGGAATTTTATTTTCTACTCCTATATCAGCACAAACCGAAACTTCCGGAAGAGAAAAAGTATATAGGGCTACTCATACCAAAATAACTGAATTAAAGCATACAAAACTAAAAGTTAATTTTGATTATCAGAAGGAACAGATGAATGGAGAAGAGTGGTTAACAGCTTCTTCTTACTTTTATCCCTCAAATGAGCTAACTCTTGACGCCAAAGCGATGCTGATTCATGAAGTAGCATTAGATAACAATGGAAAAAAGAGTCCTTTAAAATATGATTATAAGGATGATGTTTTAAAAATTACTTTAGATAAAGTATATCAAAAAAATCAAGATTTTACTGTATATATCAAATATACTGCTCGTCCCAACGAAGTAAAGCAAAAAGGAAGCGAAGCGATTAATGATGCTAAAGGATTGTATTTTATCAATGCACAAGGGAAATTACCTGATATTCCTACTCAAATATGGACACAAGGGGAGACAGAATCTTCTTCTGCATGGTTCCCTACCATTGATAAACCCAACCAAAAAACTACTCAGGAAATTTATATGACAGTTCCTGATAAATATGTAACCCTTTCTAATGGTGTGTTGAAAGATTCTAGTAAGGAAACGGATGGTTTAAGAACTGATCATTGGGTAATGGATAAAAGACATTCTCCTTATCTTTTCTTTATGGGAGTAGGAGAATATGCTATTGTTAAAGATAAATGGAAAAATGTTCCTGTAGAATATTACATTGAAAAAGAGTATGAGCCCTATGTTAAACAAATCTATGGGAATACTCCTGAAATGATTGACTTTTTTTCTAAGAAGTTGAACTATGATTTTCCTTGGGCAAAATATGCACAAATTTCGGGAAGAGATTATGTAAGTGGTGCCATGGAAAATACGACAGCAACTCTTCATGGAAGTGATATCTTGCAAAAACCAGGACAGTTAGTCGATGAAAATAAATGGGAAGATACGATCGCTCATGAATTATTCCATCATTGGTTTGGTGATTTGGTAACAGCAGAGAGTTGGAGTAATTTGACGGTAAACGAATCTTTTGCCAATTATTCTGAATATCTTTGGAATGAATATAAATATGGAAAAGATCAAGCAGATTATCATCAGATGACTGATGTTGATATGTATATTCACGACCCTAATGATTTCAAGAAGAACCTTGTAAGGTTCACTTATGACTCTCGGGAAGATGTTTTTGATCTTGTTACTTATCAGAAAGGTGGAGGAATTCTTCATATGTTAAGAAACTACTTAGGAGACGAAGCATTTTTTGCAGGAATGACAGATTATTTAAAAACGAATGAATATCAAAATGCAGAAGCTCATCAATTGAGATTATCATTTGAAAAGGTTTCAGGTAAAGATTTGAATTGGTTTTTTAATCAATGGTATTTTGGAAGTGGAAATCCAAAAATTGATTACTCTTACACTTTTGAACCTGTTAAAAAGCAAGTGATGGTTACGATTAATCAAACACAAGAACTTCCATTCGAATTTCCTTTGGCTATTGATGTTTACGACAATGGAAAGCCGAAACGATATACGGTTTGGGTGAATGCTGAGTCAAAAAATACATTTAATTTTGAGACATCTAAAAATCCTGATCTCATTAATATTAATGCAGATGGTGTTTTGTTAGCAGATATTACTGGATCGAAGACTCCTGAGCAGAATTTGATGCAATATATAGGATCCAAAGAATTTAAAAGCAGATATAATGCTTTATCTGATGTGAAAGATCAATTGGGGAAAAATCCGACGGCTATCAAACTACTGGCTGTAGCTTTAAAAGATCCATTTTTTAGACTAAGGATAGAAGCGTTACAATTGATGGATCTTTCCAACCCTGATCAAATGAAAATGTTAGGTGCTGAGGTTGAAAAACTAGCTGGAAATGATCCTAAAACACTTGTCCAGGCAGCGGCAATTTCGGCTTTGGCAAAAACAAAAGATAAAAAATATAGTTCAATTTTTGAAAAAGGTATGGGCTCTATTTCGAATGCAGTAAAGATAAATTCCATAGCGGCAATCATAGATATGGATCCTTCCAAAGAAAAAATGCTAAGCGATAAAATAGACCTTGATGGAGCGTCTGACAGTATAATCGAAAAAATGCTACCTATTGTAGTTCGAAATAAAGTGAATTCACAAATGGCAAATATTGCTAAGCTTGTTGCTTTTTATCCATTTCTAAAGTTTCAGAATCCTGAATTAGGAAAAGCTGCTGAAGAGGGATATAACTTGATTATGACTTCAGACAATCTGAACGCTACAGAAAATATAACCAAAGTGTTAAGTCAAGCAAAAGGTCAAATGGGAAATAATCCACAAGTTAATATGATGATTTCTCAAATGTTGAAAGATGGACTGAATAAAAAAATGGGACTTCTTAAGCAAAACCCACAAAATGCAGAAAGTATTAATAGACAAATTGATGCGTTGAATAAATCAATTGAAAATTTTAAATAAATGAAAAGAGGCTTTTTTAAAAAGCCTCTTTTTTGCATATAATTACTCTTTCATTTTCAGCAAATCCATGATAGGAATCTTTTGTGAAAGTTTTAACCTGAGTTACAAAGCCTGTTTTTTCTAGCCTTTCAACTAAGTTTTCGACTGAATAAACTCTTACATGATCTTCTTGACCAAAATGTTTAAGACGTTCTTCAGGTGTTCTTATCGTCGAATCTTCGTATGTATGTCCATCTTTAAAAGGAGTTTGAATCAATAAAGAACCATCGACCTTCAAAACACGGTATAGTTCACTCATGGCACGATGATCCTCTTCTATATGTTCCAAAATATGATAACATACAATTAAATCAAAAGTTTCAGACTCGGTATCTATTTGAGTGATATCAAAATGATAATCAGCTAAAAATTCATCTTCATAATCGGTAGAAAAATATTGGATGTTTTTTCTTTTTTTAAGCTTTCGAAAGATTGATCTTGATGGAGAAAAGTCTAGAAATTTTACATTATCTTTTAGATACTCATCATGTAAAATTTTATATAATCTCCGAGATCTAGGTAAACTTCCACAGATAGGACAAAGAAGATTTCCATTTTTTAATATAATAAAACTCTTAAGCTTTGAATGGCAAATATTACATTCGTAATGACTTCCTTTATAAAGAGGATAAAGCAATTTTCTGAAAAGCATTTCATTTTCAAAAAGAAACTTTTGAGGAAGAATTTTTCTAATAATGTTTTTGGCAATAGAATACATGAGTATTGCAATTTAACAATAGTAAACGAAATATTCGTTGTTGTGATTAATAATTTTTAAATTCGTAATTTAATTTTTTAGAATATGAGTTTTGGAATAGAAGCAGCAAGTTATTATGTGCCCTCTTTATATTTAGAAATCAAAGATTTAGCAGAGAAAAGAGGTATAGAGCCGGCAAAGTTGGAAAAAGGATTGGGGTTACATAAAATGGGGTTTCCGGATGTGCATGAAGACGCAGCTACATATGCAGCAGAAGCATTATTAAAATTAATTAAAGATTATTCAATCCATCCTAAAGATATTGCAAGGATTTATTTAGGGACAGAAAGTGCTTTGGATGCAGCTAAGCCTACTATTTCTTATGCAATGCAAATGGTAGAAAAGCATATAGAAGAGGAATTTGGAATGCGATGTTTTAAAAATTGTGATGTAGTGGATATGACATTTGCGTGTATTGGAGCGGTTGATGCCCTTCATAACTCTCTTGATTTTGTGAGGGCAAATCCTGATAAAAAGGCTATTGTGATTGCAAGTGATTATGCAAAATATGAATTAGAGTCTTCTGGAGAATATACACAAGGTGGAGGAGCGGTTGCTTTACTCATTTCATCGAAACCTGATCTTTTGGAAATTAAGAATGAATGGGGAATAGCTACGGAAAGTGTTTTTGATTTTTTTAAGCCAAGGCGCCACTATAAAAAATCAGATTTAAACAAAGCACCCGAATCTTTTCCAGATACAATTGAAGTTTTTACGGACGAACCTGTTTTTGATGGTCAATATTCGAATCAGTGCTATCAGGATAGAATAAGAGAAGCATATGAACATTACAAAATTATTACGGGAAAGATGAAGCCTTATGAAAATTGGAAATATTTAATCTTTCATCTTCCCTATGCTTTCCATGGCAAAAGGGTTTTTACAGAAATTTATAGTATGGAAAACGGTCTTTCATATGAAACTCTTGAAGAGCAAAAAGCAGTGGCTAAGTCCGAAGAATATCTTCAATTCATTAATGATAAGATTGAAAAATCTCAGCGAGCATCCTCAGAAATTGGAAATATGTATACAGCTTCTATTTTTATGGCTTTCCTTTCTGCTTTACAAACTTCATTTGATGAAAATGACGAATTAAATGGACAGGAAATAGGCTTTCTAGGTTATGGAAGTGGTTCTAAATCAAAAGTCTTTACAGGGAAAGTATCTAAAGATTGGAAGAATGTGGTGGCAAAATGGAATGTGTTTGAAAATTTAAAAAAGCGAAAGCCTATTAATTTTGAAACCTATGAAAAACTTCATAGAAAACAATTGGACCAATCTGTTAATGTAAATTATAAAGGATTTGGTTTAAGTTCTGTAGAATTTGAAAATCCATTACTAATTGGAGCTAGATATTACAATTATCAAAAATAATGCAATATAATCAATAATAAATTATAGAAATGGGCCTTAAAGGGCCTATTTTCATTGTTTTCAAAAAGAGAAAGGCTGTAAAATTAATATATAAATTATTTAGAAAAGGTGGATGTTATTTCTCATTTAGTAAGGATATATTAATAAATTACAATTACGATTGTTTAAAAAATTCTTATTAAATAGTTTTTTAACGTATTTTATTTAATGTTGTTAAAAAAAAACAAAATACTTGCTTTTTTTTATTTTGTTAAAAAAATTATTCTAAACGTGATGATTGATAAAAAAAATTAATATTTAGGCTAAAATATCAATGTTATTTTTGAGTTATTCTTTAAAATAGCGAAATTATTGCAGTTTAATTTGTTGTTTATCAGGTATTTATGTTTTGTTAATGTTAATACTTATTAACATATTTGCGTTCTAGAAATACTAACGTTTATGAATATAAAGTTACGCATTATAACAACTGGTGTTTTGTTTTTTACTGGGCAGTATGCTATTGCGCAAACAAGTACAAAAGATACCATTACGAAAGAGAAGAAAATTGAGGAAGTTGTAGTTACAGGTTATCAGAAAAAAAGTAAAGATGAGGTTACTTCTGCTATTACAGTAGTTTCAGGAAAATCTTTATCCAATTTTTCATCTTCAACTTTAGGAACTAATGCTCTTCAAGGAAAAGCTGCGGGTGTAAATATTTCATCATTAAATGGAAAACCAGGATCTGGTTCTGCCATTAATATTAGAGGACTCGGAAATATAACGGCTTCAGTAGGAGCTTCGAATCCATTATTTGTAATTGATGGATTTATTGTAGGAAATGATCAAAGAGCCCAAGATGTATTCAACTCAATTAATCCTAACGATTACGAAAATATTTCTGTGCTAAAAGATGCAGCGGCAGCGGCTATCTATGGTTCTCAAGGAGCAAACGGGGTGATTGTTTTAACTACAAAAAGTGGTAAATCAGGTAAACCAGTGATTACTTTTAGTTCAAGAGTAGGATTTTCTGAGAAAATTAAAGATATTAATTTCAGAATGATGAATTCTGCTGAAAAAATTGATTTTGAAAATCAAATGGCAGAATTAGGAGTAACAGGATATACGAAATGGACAGATCAGGAAAGAGCTGCTGCTCTTGCCCAAGATCATAACTGGCAAAAAGATATATTAAGAACTTCTGCAATTGAATCATATCAAATTGGAGTGAGAGGAGGTAATGAAAAATCAAAATATACCTTTTCATTAGGATATGACTCTGATAATGGTATTGTACAAAATATCCATGCATATAGGAGGTACACAGGAAGAATGAAGTATGAGGCAACTCCTACGGATCGACTTAGCTTAGGCGCATCAATGGGAGTAAATTATAGTAGATCACAGGAAGTTAGGGATAGGAATAATAGTCAAAATCCATTCAAGGCTATGTATGCTTATAATCCTTATGAGCCAGTATATGATGCGGACGGGAGTTATAATCCTACACAGCAGGGATTTCCTATCTTAGAAGCGTTGAAAAATAATCCTGAAAACATTAATACTTTGATATTTGATGGTAATATTTTCGCTCAATATAAAATTACTGAGGGATTAAACTTTAAGTCTCAACTTGGAGGATATTTTAGTAATATGAGGAGAACTTCTAAAACACTGAGAGGCTCATTTTTGGATCGTATATTAGGTATTGGAGGAAGGGTTAATGAACGAAATGAGAACCGTTTTAGATATACCAACTCTAATACTCTTAATTATGTAAAGAAATTCGGAAATCATAATCTTGATTTATTAGGGTTAGTAGAATATACTGAATTTAGAAATGATTTTATTGGAGGAGAGGGAAGGAGTTTTGCTCTTCCAACAGTGAGTGCACCTAGTAATACGTCAACTCCTTTTTCTATTACGGGATATAATCAAAGATATATAACTTTCTCTTATGGAGCATTTTTAACGTATGATTTTGCAAAAAAATATATTTTAACGGCTTCTGTAAGACAAGATAAAGACTCAAGATTTGGTAAAAATAATGTGACTTCTGAGCCTTTTTGGTCTCTAAGTGGAGCGTGGAACCTTACCAATGAAGAGTTCTTGGCAAATAATAATATTGTTTCATTATTAAAGCTTAGAGCGTCAGTGGGTACGAGAGGATATAATAATATCGATCTTAATTTAAATAATGTGCTTGTAAGTGGAGGAGGATATGGAAACTTTCCTTCAGGATCATTAAATACTGTGTATGGAAATCCAGACCTTAAATGGGAGATAACCAAATCTCAGAATTATGGCGTAGAATACGGGTTATTAAAAAACAGAATAAAAGGAACTGTTGATTATTTTATTGATCAGAAGAAAGATTTCATTTTAGCTATCCCTAATCTTAGTACTGAAGCAGGTGGATATACAAAATACATCAATGCTGGAGATTTAAAAAATAAAGGCCTTGAGTTAAGTATTTCTGCGGATATTATTAAGTCTCGTGATTTTAATTGGTCAATTAGAGCAAATACCAGTCTCATGAGCTATAAACTTAATAAATTAAGAAATGGAGAGAGTGAAAGAATTTATGGTATAAATATTCTTAGAGAAGGATATGAGCCCTTTTCGTTCTATCTAGTTAAAAGTGCTGGTGTTAATCCAGACACTGGAAATGAGATGTACTATACCAAAAATGGAGGTGTAACAGATGTTTACAATTCTAATGATGCCGTACTGCTAGACGGGAAATCCCCATTGCCTAAACACTTTGGAGGATTCGGTACAAGTTTTTCCTATAAAGGACTTGATTTGCAGGCAGATTTCACCTATAAATCTGGTAATTATACTTATAATTATATGGCTTATGATATGTTGAATTATACTGATAATATAAGTAATATGAGAGCCGATGCATTCAATTATTGGACTGCACCTGGACAAACTGGTGTTTTACCAAGACCTAATAACACTACCAATGCACCTGGAGGTATTGTGGGGCCACAAATTACGGATCGATTTTTACAAGATGCGTCTTATATTAGGCTAAGGAATGTAAGCATAGGGTATACTTTTGATAAAAGAGTTTTTGGAGAATCATTCCCAGTTAACAAAATTAGAGTTTCTCTATCTGGACAGAATTTAGCAACATGGACGAAGTTCCAAGGAGATCCGGAAGTTTCTATTGGGTCTGGTGAAAGCCAAACTGGAGAAGGACAAACTTTCATTAATGGAGCGTATACTCAATATAGCTATCCTGCTGTTAAAACATATTTATTCGGAATTGAAGTAGAATTTTAAGAAAAATTAATTATGAAAAAAATATTTAATATTGCCGTACTATCATTTATAGCTTTTAGTTCTATACATTGTAGTGATGAAAGATTTGATATTCTTCCTAATGATCAAGATTCTCCAGAAAATATTTATTCCTCGGAAGCGAACTTCAGAGTAATGATGGATGGAGCTTACGATGCTTTTAAAGGTTCTGGGTATTACAGTGGAGATACAGGAAGTTCAATTATATTAGGTGACGTCTTGGCGGATAATCTTATTTTGAATCCAAAAGGAAGACAAACCAATACGGTTGCTTATCAATGGTCATATAGCCCCCAAAGTTCCGATGTAACCGCATTGTATGGAGGTGCATATACGGTTATTTCTAGAGCTAATAGTATCTTAGATAATATTTCTAGAGTTCCATATACAGATGTGATGAAAAATATTGAAGCTGAGGCAAAAGCAGTTAGGGCTATTGCTCATTTTGATATTGCAAGGGCTTATGCAAAAATACCAACACAGAGTGGTGATGCTCCAACATCATTAGGTATTGCTTATGTTACTCACTTTGATCCAGAGGCTAAACCGTCAAGAGATGCTACGGTAACAGAAACATACAATAAAATAATTAAGGATCTTGAAGATGCATTAGTGAATATCAATACAACGAATGGAACTGTTGGAAGATTAAATAAAACTTCCGTTTTGGGTTTCTTATCTAGAGTATATTTATATAAAGGAGATTATACAAAAGCAGTAGAATATGGCGAGCAATGTATATCATCTAGTAGTTCTTCAATGGTAGGAGGCAAAGAAAATTTTGTAAATGTATGGAGAGATGGATCTGATGATGGGGAATTATTTACAATTCTTAATTCAAATTTAGCTAGTGATAATGTAACAGTAGGGGTTGCATATAATCAAGATGTTAGGGGAATCCGTTCAGAGTATAGTGTTAATTTTGATTTATTTACCAAATATACAGGTAATGATGTAAGAAAGGAAGCTTATGTATTAACTGCTAATACAGGTGATATACCTTATAATCATGTGATAAAATACAGATCTAGGCTAGGTACGAATGTGCGTCAAGTGGTTGATGTTAAATTTTTGAGAGGTTCAGAAGTGTATTTAAATGTTGCAGAAGCTTATATGAAATCAGGAACTAACCCAACAAGAGCACTTGAGTTACTAAATGCATTGAGGTCTCAAAGATATATTTCGTATCCTACTCCTGGAACAGAAACGGGAGCAGCATTATTGAATGCTATCTATGAGGAAAGAAGATTAGAATTAGCATTTGAAAATGACAGATTCTGGACAATCAAAAGATTAGGACAGGCAGTTGTAAGATCTAATTTTGGATCAGCCGTAGATGGAACTGGTGGAGACCAACCTGAAGGTGCTTTGAAAACACTTCCTGCTAATAACTTTAGATTTGTTCTACCTATTCCTCAAGATGCTATTAATTTGAATCCAAATATAGTTCAAAACCCGAATTATTAATTAGTTGGGTTTTTAGAATAGATTAACTGATAAAATATACATAAAGTTTAAAAGCTCTGCTATTGCAGGGCTTTTTTATTATTCCAGTATCAGATTATTCTGATAGCTCTTAGGAGTAATCCCCTCAAACTGTTTAAACACCCGCGTAAAGTAATTACTATCTGAAAATCCAGTTTGGTAGGCGGTCTCTTTAATACTATTGTGGTGAGCTAAAAGTTCTTTTGCTCTATTTATCCTTTCTTGCAAAATAAATTCATTGGGAGAAGTACCTAATTCGTCCTTAAACATTTTAAAGAAATTTGATTTACTTACGTAAGTTAATTTGGCAATGTGTTCAATTGACAATTTTTGATGGAGATTTTTTTTGATATAATCTATTGCAAAACCTATTCTTGATTTGTTTTTAGCCATGCTTTTTTCCACTATGTTTCTCGCTTGAGTTTGCATCAACCTTATTAAAAGTTCTTTTAAGGCAAAGTCAGCCATAATATCCTTTTGGGTATTATCATCCATTGCAATTCTCATAATATTTTGCGTTGCTGAAGCTAAAGATGTATTATTAAAAAGAAAATATTCATCAAGCTTAATATCCCATAGGGAAGTCTCGTCTATTTTTGGAAAATGGTAATTTAGATAATGTAAAGAATCTTCTATAAATTCAGGATTCAGATTCAAAGAAACACATTGAGTAGGTGTTTCATCAGCTTCAGGAAAGTCAATAACCATGGTCTCTCCAGGTCCAACAATAACACTTTCTCCAGGAAGATAATCAAAATACCCTGTTTTATTTTCTAGCTTCATATGTTTTTTTCCACGGAGCATGGCCGTAAATGCAATATTTTCAAAATGTAATTTTATATTAAAAGCAGCTTTATGCGTTTCGTATATGCTAAATTCACAGTTATTTAGATTGAACTTTGTTTGATTTTCAATTAAGCTTGCGAGTTGATTTTCCTTCTTCAATGCAGGGGTATTTAATAAAATCCTATTATTATTCATTTCTAAATATTTTTTATTGCCTGTTTACTCAAATATAAAAAAATATAAGTCTATATGATTGTTAACGAAATTATAAAATTATAATCTTGTACGATTTTGAAGTTTTTTTATACGATTGTGCTATATGTTTTTCATGGGTAAGTGTAATTTAGGGAAATCTAAAATTAAAATTACACTAATATGAGCACATTAACAGAACAGAAATCGGAGACACTTTTACAATGGCCAGATTTCAAAAGCCGATATGATAATTATATTGATGGTAAGTTTACAGCACCTATCAATGGGAAATATTTTGATGTAACTTCTCCGGTAGATGGTAAAAATTTTACCCAAGCTGCCCATTCTTCTAAAGAAGATTTAGAATTGGCTGTAAATGCGGCTGAAAAGGCTTTTCAAACTTGGAAAAATACGTCTTCCACTGATAGAAGCATTATTCTGAATAAAATTGCGGATAGAATTGAACAAAACCTCGAATATTTAGCAACAGTTGAGACTATTGATAACGGAAAAGCCGTGAGAGAAACTTTAGCAGCGGATTTGCCATTAGCGATTGATCATTTTAGATATTTTGCTTCTGTTATCCGTTCAGAAGAAGGCTCTCATAATGAGCTGGATAAAGATACCGTTTCATTAATTGTTCATGAACCGCTGGGAGTGATTGCCCAAATTATTCCATGGAATTTTCCACTACTAATGGCTGTATGGAAATTGGCCCCCGCATTAGCAGCAGGAAATTGCGTAGTATTGAAGCCGGCAGAAAGTACACCCATTTCTATTATGATATTAATGGAAATTATAGGAGACTTATTACCGGCGGGAGTGGTAAATATTGTAAATGGTTTTGGAGCTGAATTGGGAAGAGCATTAGTTACAAATCCTAAGGTATCAAAAGCTGCCTTCACAGGATCTACAGCTACTGGGCGTTTGGTAATGCAGTATGCCACAGAAAATATTATTCCGGTAACATTGGAATTAGGAGGAAAATCTCCAAATATATTTTTTAATTCTGTAATGGCCCATGATGATGAGTTTTTAGATAAAGCAATTGAGGGTGCTGTTCTTTTTGCCTTGAATCAAGGTGAGATCTGTACTTGCCCCTCAAGATTATTGGTACAGGAAGATATTGCAGATCAATTTATCGAAAAAGTTATTGAAAGGGTAAAAGCAATTAAAGTGGGAAATCCTTTGGATAAAACAGTAATGATGGGAGCGCAGGCTTCGCAAATTCAAAAAGATAAAATTCTATCCTACATTAAACTAGGGAAGGAAGAAGGAGCTGAAGTTCTTGCAGGTGGAGAGGTAAATAATGTAGGAAAAGGTCTTGAAAATGGGTATTATATACAACCAACAATTTTCAAAGGAAATAATAGAATGAGGATTTTTCAAGAAGAGATTTTTGGCCCTGTTCTCGCATTTACAACATTTAAAGATGAAGAAGAAGCTATTAAAATTGCCAATGATACTATTTATGGACTTGGAGCAGGAGTTTGGACAAGGGATGCGCATCAATTGTATAATATTCCTCGTCAGATTCAAGCAGGGAGGGTATGGGTAAATCAATATCATTCTTATCCTGCAGGGGCTCCTTTTGGAGGATATAAACAGTCTGGAATTGGTAGAGAAAATCATAAAATGATGTTAGACCATTATCGCCAAACAAAAAATATGTTGATCTCTTATAACAAAAATAAATTAGGATTTTTTTAATCGCAAATCATATAGGGGAATGTCCACTTCTGCCATATTATTAGTATGGCAGAATGCTTGGATTATTTCAAAGTTTCTTACAGCCATTTTTATAATATTATAGATCTTTTTTAGATTAGAATGGGTAAACTTATCGAGTTTTTTGCAAGCAATTCTAGTAGGCTTTTTTAACTTTATTAAAGTAAAATCTAAAGATTCTTTCAATGAACTTTTAAAAATAAAAAATGGAAACAAAAATATCCAGACTCTCTGCTACAGAGAAAGCAATGGAAGTTATTTGGACGTTAGAAGAAAAATATGGTGACTTGATGTTCTATCAAGCAGGAGGATGTTGTGAAGGAACTCAACCCCAATGTTTTGAAAAGGGTGGTTTTTTTCCTAGGATGAATGATGCTATGATTGGAACAATTAATAGCCATGAATTTTGGATCGATCGCGATTTATTTGAATATTGGAAGTATTCTCATTTTACATTGGATGTTGCAGACGGTTTCGGGCCGGGAGGTTTTTCTTTAGAAACTCCATTGGGAAAAACGTTTAAAGTTCAGTATAGGCTTTTCACTCCGGAAGAATATAAAAATTTGGAGCCTGTAAAACGCAGTGAATAACTATACTTTTACAAACCTATTGACAAACATTGCCGCAACAATTTGTCCCACTGCATTTAGTACTGTTGCTAAAGGATCCACTAAAGTTCCGATAATCATAACAGCTGGAATAGCTTCTTGAGGTAGTTTATATACAGAAATCATCAACATTTCTCCAATATATCCTCCGTTAGGAATTCCTCCTGCAACGATACTTACAAAAACAGTAATTCCTAGAGCGAGTAAAAGATTTGTAGGTTCAAAGAAATCTCTTCCAATAATTAAAAAAGCGACATAAATTTTAATGATGGAAGACATAGAAGAACCGTTTTTATGTAAGGTTGTCCCAATAGGAATTACAATATTAGCGATTTGATTAGGAATTCCGATTTTAGACGCTGCTTGTAAGTTAGCGGGCATGGTGGCTAAGCTACTACATGTACTTAAAGCGGTAAGAGTAGGGAAAATTGAATAAGCCCAGAAGCTTTTGATACCAGTTTTGGGATTGGCCATAAAAGCATATAATGAAAAGAAAACAATAAAATAAATGACCCCAGCCACATAATATAAACCTAAAGGTTTAGCATAAAATCCAAAAAGTTGGGATCCCAATGTGGATACTTGAAAAGCAAAGTAAGCACCTAATCCAATGGGAGCAAATTTCATAATAAGCAGAAGTAATTCTTTCATAACTTCGTAACCAGAAGCTATAAAAACTCTGAATGGTTGGCCTATTTCTCCTGCTTTTCTCGCAGCAAAACCTGTTAAAAAAGCAAAAATCAAAAGTGCTAACATATTTTTTCGAGAAAAAACGTCAGTAAATTCTGCCACAGTGAAAAAGCTAACCACTCTATTACTCCAGGAATCATTATTTACGGTTTCTGAAATAGCTTCGGAGCTGCCCGTTATGCCAGAAACAGGGAAAAGATAAACCATAAGGATAGTGAAAATAGCTGCGGTTAAAATAAAAAATAGAAATGTGAAAGACATGGTTAGAATAATCTTTCCAAACTTGGATTGTTGTTCTAAAGAGGCAATAGAATTTGAGACTGCAAAAAAGACTAAAGGAACAACACTTACAAAAAGTAAATTTAGAAAAATATCTCCTAATGGTTTTATATAGTCAACAGTTTGTGGAAGGTAAATGCCTATAATGCTTCCGATAGTAATTCCCAGCAGCAAAGACAGTATTCCAAAATAGTTTTTTAATACTTCGTTCATATGGCGTTTTTACCAAAGATAGGTTTATTTTAACATTTCACTCTATTCATTTCATTTTGAAATTTCATAAATTTGAGTAAATACCTATTTTTATGGCTTATATAGATTACTATAAAATTTTAGGAGTAGATAAAAATGCGACCCAAGATGATATCAAAAAAGCATATCGAAAGCTGGCAAGAAAATGGCATCCTGACTTAAATCCAGAAGATAAAGAAGCGGAGAGAAAGTTTAAAGAGCTTAATGAGGCTAATGAAGTGCTTAGTAATTCTGAAAATCGTATCAAATATGATAGATACGGAGAGCATTGGAAACAGGGTGGAGAGTATCAAAAAACCAAACAACAAAAAAAGGAGTATCACGATAAAGGCTTTGGAGGAGGATTTTCTGATGCGGACTTTGGAGATGGAGGTGACTTTTCAGATTTTTTTCAGAGTATGTTTGGCAATACACGAGGGAATTTTGGTACAAGTTCTAGAGGAAGTGCCTCAGGAAAGTTTAAAGGTCAGGATATTCATGCAGAATTGAATATAAGCTTAAGAGATGCAGCAAGAACTCATCCACAGACTTTTGAAATAAATAATAAAAAAGTTAGAATTACTATTCCTGCAGGAATTTACGATGGCCAACAGATTAAATTAAAAGCACATGGAAATCCAGGCTTTAATGGAGGACCTTCAGGTGATTTATATATTACGTTTAACATTTCTGCTGATGAAAATTTTGAGAGGCTGGGAGATGATTTAAAAACGAAAGTAGTGATTGATTTATACACGGCCGTATTAGGTGGAGAAGTAACTGTAAACACTTTAGAAGGAAGTGTTACTCTTAAAGTAAAACCGGAAACACAAAATGGAATGACTGTAAGGCTAAGAGGAAAAGGTTTTCCGGTGTATAAAAAAGAAAATCAATTTGGTGATTTATTTGTTACCTATGAGGTCAAATTACCAACCCATCTTACCGAAAAGCAAAAAGAAATTTTTGAACAACTGAAAAATTCCTAAACGAATGAGTGAAAGAATATCCAGAGAAGAACTTGTAAAAATATACAATGTTGAAATTACTTTTTTTGATGAACTTGTAGCGTGTGGTCTTTTAGAAATCGTCATAGAAAATAATGTAAATTATTTAATGTATGATGATCTTGCCGTGTTTGAAAGGTTAGCCAACTTACATTATGATTTGGAGATTAATCTTCCGGGACTAGAAGTAATTCATGGTATGTTAAAAAGAATAGAGAATTTAAAAAATAAAAACCGTGAGCTTGTGAAAAAAAATTCTTCTATTAGTGATAAATATGAAAATATTTAGTTTAGCTTTGTGAACTTTTAAATTAAATATAAGAATGAACGAAGAAAAGACAATTATCTTACAGGCTGCAAGAACTGATTTTGAAGAAATATATTTTAACGAAAATCAAGGAAGTTTGTTATTCTCTCCGATGACAAAAGGGAAGACTATCATGACTATCATTACAGCTATTACTTTATTTACTACTTTTCTTTTAAAAGAAAATTTAAGCGAAGAGAATGTGGGAATTTTGTACTTTCTAAGTTTCATTTTTCTGCTATGCGCTATTTTTTTGTCGGTAAGTGTTAATAGAGTTTCACGATGGAAAAAGCAGGTTAATAATTATTTAAGTTCGCTTGAAGATTGTAATGTATATGAAATTCGTTTTGATCATCATTTTTTCACAGTCAATATTGATAATGAAAAAGAAACCAGTGAATGGACAGATTTTGAAACTTTTGATATTAATGAAAAATTTATTTCATTGGAAGGAAAGTACAGCTATATGTTTCCAAAGAAGGCAATGAATGAAAAAGCATTTGTACTACTTGAAAAAACAATAAAAGATAATATAAAGATATAAAAAAAACAAAACCAATTTGGTTTTGTTTTTTTATATTGAGATTGGATTAGTCTAGCCAACCCATTTCTTTCATCCAGTCATCATTATAGATCTTCCCAACATATCTTGAGCCATGATCGTGAAGAAGAACTACAATAACATCATCTTTAGTAAATTGATCTTTCATCTGAACTAGTGAGGCAATTGCACTTCCAGCAGAGTAACCACAAAAAATACCTTCTTCCTTTGCTAATTTTCTTGCATAAATTGCACCATCCTTATCCGTAACTTTTTCAAAATGATCAATGATAGACATATCATAATTTTCCGGGATGATATCTTCTCCAATACCTTCAGTAATATACGTGTATGCATGATCGTAGTGAAGCTCTCCTGTTTCATGAAACTCTTTTAGAATGGATCCATAGGTATCAATACCGATTACTTTAATAGTAGGATTTTTCTCTTTGAAAAACATTCCACATCCTGTGATTGTTCCTCCTGTGCCTGCTCCTACTACAAAGTGGGTTAACTTTCCTTCCGTTTGTTCCCAGATTTCAGGGGCTGTAGACTCGTAGTGGGCGGCTCTATTCGATAAATTATCATATTGATTTACATACCATCCATTTTCTGTTTCAGTGGCTAATCTTTTAGATACTGAATAATAAGAACGTGGATCTGTAGGTTTTACATCTGTAGGGCAAACAATTACTTCTGCACCTACAGCACGAAGTATATCACATTTTTCTTTTGATTGCTTAGAGTTGGTTACAAAAATACATTTGTAGCCTTTAATAATTGCCGCAAGAGCGAGTCCCATTCCTGTATTTCCAGAAGTTCCTTCAATGATGGTTCCACCAGGTTGAAGTCGACCATCTTTTTCAGCATCTTCTATCATTTTCAGAGCCATTCTGTCTTTTACAGAATTTCCAGGATTAAAAGTCTCCACTTTTGCTAAAACCAATGCTGGAAAATCATCTCCCAAAACCTTATTAAGTTTTACCAATGGGGTATTTCCAATGGTTTCAAGGATGTTGTTTGCGTATTTCATAAACGTTTTTTAAAGCTGGACAAAGATACGGCTTTAAATTTGAAGAGAGTCGGAGAGAGGTTAAAGATCTATGAAAGAATTATGCAATGATTGATAAACTATAATTTAAAGTTCTTGATAATTAATTATACTTAATAGCTTTTACCGGAGAAATTTTACTAATCAAATAGCTAGGAATAATAAGAGCCAAGCCTGAAATGATCAAAATTCCTACAGAAATAGAAGTAATAGCGAGGGGATTAAGATCTACAGGAACTGTACTTACATAGTAGTTTTCAGGATTTAATTTAATAATCCCAAAAAACTTTTGAATCAATAACAACCCAATACCAATTGCATTACCATAAAGAAGTCCCGGAATCATAATAATTAAAGTATAATTGATAAACGTTTTCCTTATTTGAGAATTGCTTGCTCCTAATGTTTTAAGTAAACCAATAGAATTTGTTCTTTCAATGATAAGAATTAAAAGAACCATAATAATATTGATAACAACAACAATTAACATTATAATAATAATTAAAGCAATGTTAGTATCAAAAATACTGATCCAATCATTAATTTGAGGGTATTTTTCAGTAGCTTTTTCTGCATAGTTTTTGTAGCCAATAAATTTCTCAATTTCTGGAAAATCTTTATCAATATTATTAATGTTTTTTAGGAAAATATCAAGGCCTCCCATTTCGTTTGCTTTCATATCCTGAATTTTTCTCACATGATTAATCCCTCCTAATACAAATTGGTCATCAATCATTTTGATGTCTGTCTTATAAATTCCTACTACCTCAAACTTTCTATAAATGGGTTTCTGATCAGCTTTTGAAAAGACGGTAACAATGCTGTCTTTTAATTTTAGATGAAGATCATTCGCAATCTTTTGAGATATAGCCACGCTATTATTAAAACCTACTTCAGTTACTTTAGGAGTTGTTCCCTCAATAAGAAATTTTTTAAATCTAAGACTGTCGAAATCTTTTCCAATTCCTTTAAAAATGATACCTGCAAAACTATTTTCATTTCTCATGATCCCTGTAACGGTAGCGTATTTCTGGACGCTTTCTACGTCAGGAATTTGTTTTATTTTTTGAATATTCAACCCCTGATTGTCAAGAACTGACGTATTGTATGAAGAATTTGATCGAGTGGATTTTATAGTAATATGACCGCTAAAATCTGCTAATCTTTCTTTTATCGCTTTTTTGGATCCAAATCCGGTAGAAACGGTAATTAATGACACAATAATTCCTAATGCGACAGAAAGCCTACCGATGAAGATGATAACCCTTGAAAGGTTATTTTTGTTATCTTTGGAAAATGCTATTTTTCTAGAAAAATATAAAGGAAATTTCAAGCTTATGAATTTAGACTTCAAAATTAAAAATTTACTTTTTATTTGCCTAATTTTTTTAGGAGTATTCAATCATTATTATTCTCAGAGTCAAGATAAAGGTGAGTTTAAAACGGGGGCAGACCAACCGGAGCTCTATTTGCCTTTATTGAAAGATAAAGTTATCGGAGTTGTAACCAATCAGACGGGATTAATGAATGATAGAACCTATTTAGTAGATTTTTTGGTTAAAAATAATATAAAAATACAAACCATTTTTGCTCCTGAGCACGGTTTTAGAGGGGACGCTGATGCGGGTGAGAAAGTGAAAAATGGGATAGATGTAAAAACCGGAATTCCTATTGTTTCTCTGTATGGAAATAATAAAAAACCTACGGCTGCACAGTTAAAAGGTATTGATATAATAGTGTTTGATATTCAGGATGTAGGAACGCGATTTTATACCTATATTTCAACATTAAGTTATGTAATGGAGGCCGGAGCGGAAAACCATGTGGAAATAATGGTTTTAGATAGATCTAATCCTCATGACGGCTATACAGATGGACCTGTATTAAAGAAAAAATGGTCTAGTTTTGTTGGGCTTCATGAAGTTCCTGTCATTTATGGACTTACCATCGGAGAGTATGGAAAAATGGTGAATGGTGAAAGGTGGCTGAAAAATAATATTCAGGTTAAATATACCCTGATTCCTATGAAAAATTATCATAAAAAGCAACGGTATGCAATTCTAGATAAGCCTTCTCCTAATCTACCGAATGATAAAGCAATTAATTTATATCCAAGTTTATGCTTTTTTGAAGGTACACAGGTTTCTGTGGGTAGGGGAACTTCTTTACCGTTTCAGATATATGGGTCACCATGGACAAAAAGTTTACCGTATCAATTTACTCCAAAGCCAACTTTTGGTGCAAAAGATCCATTTTTAAATGGTAAAATATGCTATGGAGAAGATCTTTCCCAATATCCTACTAATTTGAAAGGCTTGAATTTAGAATGGGTGATAAAAGCTTATAAAGCCTATAAAAACCCAAACCTTGATTTTTTTCTAAAGAATCTATGGTTTGATACTTTAGCCGGAACAGATGAATTAAGAAAGCAAATAATCTCAGGAAAATCAATGGAGGAAATTAAGTCATCATGGAAGCCTGATCTACAAAAGTTTGAAAAAATCAGAACAAAATATGTGATGTATAAAGATTGATTTAACGGCTTTAATCAAAATTTTGCGGTGGCGTATTATCATTTTTACCCTTATTTAAAATGAAAATACCAATGGATAAACCTATTACCCCAGCAAAAGCTGTCATTAATGCTCTTTCTAGTTTATCCGGAAGATTATTACCAACATAGTTCATTAAAAACAGAATCACAAAAGTAATACTACTAATAATAATATGTCTTTGCCCAAATAATTTCATGCTATTTTAGTTTATATGCTATCATAATACCACCTCTATAGGGTAGCCATTCTGAACTACGATTATATCCCTCTGCACTATCGTACCTTACGCCTGTGCCCCTTACATATCCTTTATAAAAATCTTGAGAGTTTCCTATACCGAGAAAGACGTCCATATTCCAACGTTCTGCTAGGCGGAATTGATATCCTCCAGTAACACCGAATAGAAAGGAATACCCTTTTTGATATAATTGAGAGTTAATGTATTGGCTTGGAGTTCCTATTTGGACATCTACATATGTATTATCATTCCAATAGTTTGGTTTTTGTATCGTGTATAGTCCAAAGGATAAGTTTCCTCCTACATACCAACCTTTGAATGCTTCTTTGAAATAATATCTACCTTCTAGGGTTCCCATATATATTTGGGCTTCGTGTCCTGCAAAAGATTTCCAGGGAGATATGAGAGCATCTGCTTGAAGCGTGTATTTGGGAGCAATTTTATATTCTATTCCGGTATTTATTACTCCAATGGGTAAAAATAGGGCATTAGCTTTTACGTATAGCTTTTCACTTTGTTTTTCCTCTTGTTGTGCTTGTAAGTTAGTGGAAAGGCTTATTAAAATAAAAAAAACTGATCTAAATTTAGATTTCAAAATTATTTTATTTGGGTTAATAGTTTTTCAGAAAGGCTGGCATCTTTATTACTGCGTATTGCTAAATCTTTTGCCATTTCAGCATACGTTTTTGCCATTTCTTTATTTCCGGTTAAAAAGAAAAGATTAGCTAAGATATATGTATTTTCAGGAGTTTCTCCTCTCATGACTGATTTTTCAGCCCATTCAATAGCTTTTTTCAAAGAGGGTTGATTTTTTACATGATCTGAAAATATCCAAGCTGCTTTTAGTAATTCCGTAGGATCTGTTGATTCGGTGTTTTTATAATATTCTAATGCTGTTTTTTCATATTCGTCAAAATTGGAATGTTGTTCATAGTAGTCCAATTTTATTTGATTTAGCCTTGTAATAGCATTTTCTTTTCCAATCAAAGGCTCAGCTGTTTTAATGAAATATTCATCGTTGATTTTATTATTTTTATCATCAATGGATTGTTCAATAACTTTTGTCAATTTCATTTGATTATCAAACTCTGTATATGTTTCTGCCGGAAGATATTTGATGATCTCATTTTTTCTATCCAGAAAAACTTTATAGTTTTGATCTTCAGGTGATTTTAAGAAAAATAATAAAAATCCAATATCATCTTTTGATAATTCATCGGTTTTTTTCTTATTTGCAAAATACCTTTCAGATGCTTTTTTGGCAAAGTCAAAATCAGAATTTGAGTTTAATTTCATAATGTTGATCAGAAAATCGGGAGAAGCTTCTCCTTGTGCAAAGCGCTCTTTTAAAGAACCTTTTTTATTGTTGGGAGAATTGACTTCTTTAGCCATAGATAAAAACATCTCTTCTTCCATATATCCGAAGTTTTGAGAAATAAGTTCTCCATCTCCATTTAAAAAAAGATAGCTAGGGTAGGAGCGAACGCCATATTTTGCGGCAATCTCTCTTCCTTCTCCTTTTTCCATATCAAACCTGGCATTTACAAAGTTTGCATTATAATAATCCCCGACAGATTTTTGGGTAAATATGTTTTTTTCCATTAACTTACATGGACCACACCAAGAGGCATAGGCATCTATAAAAACAATTTTATTTTCTTTTTTTGCTTTAGCAATTAAATCTTTAAATGAAGTCTCCTGAAATTGGATGGCTTCTTGTGAAAATGTAATAATCGTAAAAAAAATAAACAGTCCCGAGATGAGTTTTTTCATTTGCATTGTATTCTGTTTCACGAAGATAGTTATTTTTATATATAATAGCAGTATTTTAATAATATATTAACAAATTATGATATAGTATGTAGTGTGGATAGTTGAGTATAATTTTCATTAATTTTTAATTTAATAAGTATTTTAATTGTTAATATATTCTTTATTTGTTTAAAATATAATGTGATTTTATTTTTTGGCATGTCTTTTGAATGAGGTAGGCTCGCTGAATAAAATATTGAAAATATCTATAATTATAAAAATTATTTAAACTATTTTATTTTTTATTATATGTTTTTTAATATTTATTGCTTATTATGATTTAAACGAATACCATGAGAAACAAACTTTTGATGTCGCTATTGTTGCTAATCTTGGCTCTTCCTAAGATGATATGTGCCCAAGGAAACTCAAATAATATTCTGAAAAGTAACAATATTCAAGAAATTGAAAATTATTTGAAAATCGCCCATCCAGATGATCCTAAAAGAATGGTTTTGAAACCTAGACTGGTTGCTTTGAAAAATAAAGCTTGGACGGAAGGAAAGAATATTCCAAAACCAAAGGAATCAACGATGAACAATATTGTTATTACTCAGAAACCTGTAATTGATGAAAGCCAAGAGTTTAATCGGTTGATAATGTTGACTCCTCAGGAACATAGTGGAAAAACGGTTAAGCTACTCAATACAATGTTTAATGAGGATATTGATAGTAATGAGGCAATTCTCTTATTTAAAAATCAGTCGGATTGTAATCTTATATTAAGAATTCATGGAAAAGAAAATTATAGTATGGCTGTTCCTACGCATGGAGAAAACTTTATAGTGGTGAATAAAGATTCTTATAATTTAACAGCAAATGTTTGTCATTCTTCTTATTCTTCGTATAAAGAGGTGAGAAAAGGTATGGTAATAACAATTGCTAATTCACAAAATAGACCAGAGAATAATATATTTTAATACCTGCTTTACTCTTTTTTTGTTAGGTTTGGTAGGGATTCAATTTTTATATACATAAAAATAGTGGAGGCTAAAAACCTCCACTATTTTATTTTATCAAAAGATTGATAAAATACTTTTATTTACTTTATTCTCTATCGGATTTGTCCTCTCATTAAACCACTTGGTATTTGAGTAGAGTGAAGATTAACATATACTGCTGCTGTTCTTACTTTTGTAAGTTGTGCCTGAGTTAAAGATAGAGTTTTTGTAGTTCCTAAATTTGTTATATCGAAATTGATATAAACAGGACCATTCTGTGTAGAGCTTCCTTCATGAATGTGTCCCATAGTAATTGCATCTGTTGAAGATAAATTATTTACAACCAATCTATAATACATAACACCATCTACAATTCTGATAAATGCCATCCCAGTTTCGCTTCTTCCAGTAACAGGAGGGATTTCATTACTTGGAGATAGTGCGATATTGTAGGCATCACTAACCATTTGATTAATTTGTCCTCTTACAAGTCCTTGTGGATACGTAGTGGAATGAACATTTACATATAAGTTTTGTCCTTGCGTTAATCTGGACATTTGTGCATCAGTAAGTTGTATTTGACCTGAGGCCATGCCTCCTGAAAAAGTAATCTTACTGTTATCTACTAAGTCTACCAAAACATCTCCTGTGGAAGCTACATCTCCTGTATGGATATGTGCTATGGTCAACTTATCTGAAGAAAGAAGGTTGTTGATCTTTATTTGAAATGCCAATAAATTATTGTCATACAATTGGAAAGATGCCGTTCCGGTTTCGCTACGTCCCGTTACTGCAGGAATGGAATTAGCAGTGTTGAGGGGAACATCAAATTCACTTACGAGCCTAGGACTATCTCCATCTTTACAGCTGATAATTACAATGGCAAGTACTGCCATAAATGCGAACGCTTTTAAAAATTTTCTCATCATAATTTTTTTATCTAAAGTAATAAAATAATCTCAACCTGTTCAATTTCAATAGTTTTTTTTAAAAATAAAATATAAAATATCTTTAAATGATGACTTACGTGATGTTTTTATCTATATATGTTTTATATTTTGTATTTAAAATCTAAAAAAAATGATAAGATTGTATTGCGAATTGTTTTAAAAATAGGTGATGTAGGAAAAAGATATCCCTTAAAGTGTTTTTATTGTTGTCATTTTTATATTGACTCATTAATTTTGAATTTTAAATGTTTTTTTATGAAATAATGTAATTTACTGCTGTAAAATTTTATTTTGGATAAGGTGTACCAATTTGTCAATTATTGATTTGTTATAAAATCGTAAATCTCGGTAATTAATTTGTCAATGGTTTTACTTTTTTTTAATGTCTCCCATGAAAATTCTTTATTAGCAAT
Organism: Chryseobacterium potabilaquae; assembly: GCF_902728265.1. Lineage (GTDB taxonomy): Bacteria > Bacteroidota > Bacteroidia > Flavobacteriales > Weeksellaceae > Chryseobacterium > Chryseobacterium potabilaquae. Next base: position 2,166 of record NZ_CACVBR010000026.1, on the reverse strand, counting down.
TGTTTCGCTTAATCTTCTCTTGTTCTTGAGGGTTCCAAAAGTACTTTTAGTCTTGCTTTCATATTCAGATTCATTAATTGCAAATTTTCCATCAAATTTCCCGACTTTATTTCGAATTTGATTCAAAAATTCTCCAATATATTTTTTAGAATAATCATTGCTATTGGTTGTTTTTAGAGTTTCTTTAATCTTATCTTTAATATTTTTACATTGTTCAGGTACTGATGTCAAACTTTTATTACATAGATCAATGAGAACCTCTTCCCATACTTCATTGGGAAGTAAATTTTCTATTTCTCGGTGGGTTTTAATTATTTTAGGAATGAAATTAGAGGCTTTTTCAGCTTCAAGTTTTGCGAGTCTTGTGCCTTTTTTTGAATTCGCTTTGGCATTATCACTATCAGCCAATAAAAAAATTCTATTGGAGAGAGAAAGTGCTTTAATGTCACTTATTATTTTTTCTTGTTCATCTTCCTTCATATCGTCAAATAAATAATGGTCTAAATTAGTTCCTGCATATTCAAAAAATGCAAAGTCAATATCTTCCTTAGGATATTTTTTTTCTGTAAACGTGCAATACGATTTTAGAAATGCTCTAATGTATATTCTATCCGAAATGCCTTCTACCCAAATACTACAATTAGCCATGAAAACAGATGAATTTTGAACTCCAATATTTTTTAGAAGATCATTATCTCCAGCATTGGTATTCTTAATTATCAGCTTTTTATCTTCTTTTTCTGTTTTAGAATAAAAAGAATAAATTGAAATATTATCTTTTTCAAGAGTTAAATCAAGAAAATGATTGGAGTGAGTAGAAAGGAAATAGGTTAAGTTTTTTTCACTTAAATCGGGATTAGTTATTATTTGTTCTAAGAATAATCTTTGCATTCCTGGATGAAGATTTATTTCAGGTTCGTCAATGAAAATATAAGAATCGTTTTCTGCCATAAAGATTTTATACATAAGAATTATTAATGCTTGAATTCCATCTCCTGAGTCGTATAAATCTCTAGTGTGTTTCTCTCCTTCAATATGAATACTTATAACTTCTTTTGTATTGTTTCCTTTTCTGCTTTCATCTTTATCAAATTCTGCAATAATATCGATATTTTTATCGTCAAAAAAATTACGACTAATAAATTTTTCAAAGCTTTCAAACCTTTTCCTGGTTTCTCTCTTTGAGTTTCTAGTATTTAAAATTTCCTTATATAAATGTACTCCAGTAAAAATATCAATATTTTTATCGGGAGAATAATTTTTTTTTAAAGTATGTAAGAAAATATCGTCTTCCATTTTTTCATAACGAACTTTATTTAAATCATTTTTTTGAAGATATAATGAATGTGCTGTTCTTAAAACGGGTATATAATAAAACTTAGGATTTTGAATTTGTGTGACTAGCTCAAAATTGTTGGTGTTGAATTTCTCAAACCAAAGATTGTTTTTTAATATATCAAAGTGCTTCCCTATTTCTAAGTTTTTTACTAATGGTTTAGAAGGAGATTGAGTGCTTCTTCTTATTCTATTGTGTTCCTTGATTGATGAATTAATTGTTCTAAATTCATCCTCGTCTAATATCCAAAAATTTTTATTGGTCATTAAACTTCTCATGAATTTACTTTTGCCACTATTATTTGCGCCTATAAAAATATTTATTTTATTAATAAAGGGGAGGTATTCTAAAGGTAAAATGCCATCCTTGTTTTCCAGATAATAGGTGTTAGATTTTTCTAAAAGTAATGTTTTATTGCTTTTCATGTTTTAGTTTTTATAAAGGTATTGGTTTTTAGATGTATTTATATGTGATTTATCAATTGCTTTATTGGGTGAAAATTATTTAGAGAGGAATTTTACAGTAATTAAGATAAAACTCTAGGATAAAGAGCAAAGAAACCTTCATAGATAGGTTTCGGAAAATCTACAATCAAATTATTACAAAATTTGTGATAATGACTAAACTAGAAGTGCCAATGCTTCAACAGAATGTTTTAATGCGAAAATCAAAAACTTTAGAACGCACCTTAGAGGAGTAAAAGATAGGCTCAGGCGCAAAAGTTGGGGGGAACTTTTAATACTATTATCTTTGCTTTATGATAAATGATCAGGAACTTCTTAAATTATTACTTCCAGAATTTTTGGTAGAACACTTTGATATACTAAAAG
>NZ_CACVBR010000025.1 GCF_902728265.1 Chryseobacterium potabilaquae | reverse complement strand
AATCTTCTCCATTTTTGAAGGACTTGTAGAAGTCCTTGTTGTTTAGTAAATCTTCTTTGTCAATCATAACTATGTAATGGTTAAAAATAATAAAAAGTTATTTCCGAAAAATTTCTTGAGCTGTAAGAGCTCTAAATTTTCCAGAATAACTTTTTAACTTACACAGTTAGTGAGACACTACCATAGATAATCTGCGGTTTTTCTTTATTTTTTCAAATCTTCTTTAAGCTTTTTTGCACCCTCTTCAACTTTTGCAGCCCCTTTTTCTGCGGCATCTTTTACATCTTTACCAATCTCTTGAGCTCCTTTCTTTATATCTTTACCTGCTTGGTCAAGGTTTTTTTTTGTTTTCTGAGCGGCTTCATCAATTTTATCTCCCGCTTTATCAACTTTAGCATCAACATCTTGTTTTACTTTTGCTACTTTTGAAGTATCCATTATATTTACTCCATCTTGAGTAACCGTGGTAGTGGTTGTTGTAACACTTCCATCCGGATTTTCAACTTTCTCTGTCTTTGTTGTAGATTTTGTACAAGATACAGTTAAGATCGATATAATACCACTGGCTAAAATGTATTTTTTCATGATCATTTTTTTTTAAAACTATTTATTCTGTTGTTATTGTTTGAGTAGAACCTGTGATTTTTTTCGCACTATTCTCCTCATTTTTCTTCTTTTCTTCTTCTAATTTCTTTTTGTTCTCTTTTTCAAGCTCATCTTTAATTCTTTTTTCTTCTATTTGACGTGCAGCTGCTTCTTTTATAGAGTCTTGATACTTCTTGGAAGACATTTTTATCTTCCGAACTATATCCACAGATGTAGCACCAACTGAAAAAGAATCAATCGCAGTAGTATCATAATGAGCTTTTGTGTCTTCCCCGACATCCACTGTTGTCATTTCTTTTTTTGTACAATTAATAATAAAAAAAAGTAAAAAAATAAATCCTATAGATAACCCACTTTTCATGAAACTAATTTAATAGAAATTCTGCAATTACAGGATAATGATCCGATAATTTTACAGAATGATCTACTTTATAGCTTATAGGGATAATTGATTTTGAAGAAAAAATATAATCAATTCTCAATGGCAGTTTATAATCGTCAAAACTGGTAGAACTTCCATTTCCGGCTGTTAAAAATGCATCTTGTAAGTCTTTACCCAAGCTATAATATTCATAGGAGTTGGGTACAGAATTAAAATCTCCTGCCAATATTACCGGATAGGGAGATAAATCCACAGCTTTGCGGATTTTTTTGATCTGGTCTTCATGAGCTTTAAATGTAGGAATCATATGGGCAAGTAACATACTAATTTTCTTAGTGGGCAGCCCAAAACCATCAAACTTAAGCATTGATTTATGAAGTCTAAAGGGTTCTAAATATACATTAACCACTCTTATTATCTTCCCGTTAATATCTATATCCGCATAAAAAGAATTTCCTCGAGATTTATCATCAATCAATTCTTCTTGCCTTACAATTCTATGCTTGGTTTTCAAAATAACAGTAGGATACTTTACCATATCATATTTTAAAGCCCTATTAGTATCTTTTTCCTGCACCAAAATGATATCGGGATTTTGATCATTAATATATTTAGTAATTTTATCCCACCCAAAATCCCCATATCTCACATTAAAAGTCAATACTTTTATATCCCTTATCGACTTAATATTTTCGGTCTCGGGAGAAAAATTAATCCATCGTCGGATAGGATTATAAAATATGAGAGTGACCAAAGCGAATGCAATGGCTATTTTTTGTTTTTTAAATGTCCAAACTATGGTTAATACAATATGGAGGATGATCAAATAAGGAAACCCCAATGAAAGAAGGTTTAAATTACCAAAAAAGTTCGGTGGAATCCATGCATTTCCTAATGTGCATAGTAATAAAACAATAACTCCGAGGTGAAAAAATAATAATATAGGGTTCTTCTTCATAGGCAACATACTTGATACGATAATTTTTGAGCAAAAATCCTACCAACCATCAACATTTAACTAATTTTAAGACAATTAGTTGCTTATTTTAAAAGTTGTCAATACAGGATAGTGATCCGAGATTTTAACAGACCTATCTACTTTATAGCTCGTGGGTACTATAGAAGGAGAAGAAAAGACATAATCGATTCTTAATGGAAATGTATAATCGTGAAAACTGGTAGCACTTCCTCTCCCAGCCTCAAAAAAGACATCTTTCAAACCATATGGCAAATGATAATATTCATAGGAATTAGGTACAGAATTAAAATCTCCAGCCAATATTACAGGATATGGAGAATTATCAATTGCTTTGCGGATTATTTCAATTTGTTCTTGATGTCTTTTAAATGTGGGAATAAGGCGTTTAACGATATCTTTTAACTTCTGTTCATCTTCTTCATTTCCATGCAGTTTTACCATACTTTTTTCAAATTTAAAAGGCTGTAAATAGACATTCACAAAACGGTAAATATGTCCTTTTATCTCAATATCTGTCTGATCTGCATAGGCATTGAAATCTTCAAAATCTCCAATAATAAGACCTTTATGATTGATTATTTTATATTTTGAATATAATGATACAACCGGAATTTCTTCGTTTGCTTTTAAATCTTTAAAAGCAAATCCCTTTCTTCCTCTTTCTTGCAACAAAACAATATCTGCTCCGGCATTATTAATATAGTTTTCAATGGCTTCCTTTCCAAATTCACCTCCTTTAACATTAAAAGATAATATTTTAAGATCTCCCCTTTCTTTATTTTCCACAGAGGAGAAATTAATCCAACGCCTAATAGGATTAATAAACAATAACCCATATAAAATAAAAACTATTACTCTCTTTTTAAGGCTAAAAATCCAAAAAATAGTGATGAGAGTATACGTAATGATTAATATCGGAAAACCTAAGGGAATTAGATTAAACCAAGGAAACATTTTAGGAGGCACATAGGCATTCATAAATATGCCTATCAAAAGAATCGATATCCCTACATGCAGGATGAGTAAAATTAAACGAAAAATTTTCACAGGCAATCTTAATGAAATCTATATAAATGTTTTTTCCAAGTTCTTGCTAACAACCATCCCACTAAAGCACCCCCAACATGAGCAAGATGAGCAATTCCGCCCCCATTTCCTGAAACGCCTAAGCCTATAGAAACAATAATGATAATAGGCATCAAATATTTTACTTTCATTGGTATAGGAATGAACATCATCATTATTTTTGCATTTGGATAGAGTGTAGCAAACGCAGATACAACTCCAAAAATTGCACCAGAAGCTCCAACCATTGGAACACTTATAATATTATTTAGACTATTTAACAGTTCTTTTTGTTCAAGAATCGATACATCGTTTCCTGAATATGCTACATTTGCACCCGAAAGATAGGCATTCACATTAAATCCAAGCTGCTCTAAATGAGTTGAGATCTGCTGAACCTCAATAAAGTTCCAAAAATTAAATAAAAAAAACGCTCCCAATCCACTTAAAAAATAAAGAATTAAATATCTTTTTTCACCCACACTCTGTTCTAAAATAGGACCAAAGCTCCATAATGTCAACATATTAAATAAAATATGCATAACACTTCCATGCATAAACATATGTGTAATTATCTGCCAAGATTTGAAATAGGGAGAAAAAGGATAAAAAGCTGCTAGGTATTCAGTTAACTGCTCTCTAAATAAAAAATTAGCTATCAAGAAGACAATCACATTTATAATGATAATATTCCGTGTAACGGGTGGTATATTATTGAACATTTCTTAAAATTTATTTTTAAAATCATTAAACGGAACTTCATAAAAACATCTTTTCCCATTAGGTAAAAATTCAGGGAAGCCTAGTGCTGTAAAATCTCTAATAAGTTGTTCTGCATCTTTTTTATATATAAAATCAAATCTTGATTTTGATTGCATCTTATTCCATTGATTTTGATAAAACTGCATAAACTCCTCTTCTGTTTTATATTCTAGAATCTCAAATAGATCTTCTAAAAACTTCATTACCTGAGTTTCTTTGAGGCCTTCAGGAACAGCATCAATTCTCAATACACTTTCATGAGCAATTTTCATGTCGAATCCAAGCTCCGGAAGATATTTTTTAATGGATTTATATTTATTTTTTTCTATTTCGTTCATATGATACTCCAAAGAAAAAAGCAAAGCCTGACCGTTTGTAGCTCCTTTTTTTACGGGTTTTGTATTTTCTGAAACCCAAAGCCTGTGCATCCTCCCCAAATCCAACATCAAGGTTCTATCTCCTTTATTGAAAAGCCAATATCCATTGGGAAGCCTCATCAGATCTTCATCAAAATCTTCATCTTCAAATAAGTTGATCTTTGATGGCTCTGCCGCGATATTTTGATGGTACATTTCAGCAAGGTTTTGAATTTCCACTTGCTTTACTTCTCTTTCTTCTAAAAAGGGATTATAATCTCTATCTACGATGATCTCCGGCATTTTAATCGTTCCTCCTCCACTGTTCCCTTTACTTGGAAAAGTCTTTTGCATAATATCATCTAATTTCGGATCTCTTTCGAAATCAAGACTTGGGGCCACATTGTAAATTCCTAAAGATCGTTTTATTGTGGATCGCAGTAGGGCAAAGATTAAATGTTCATCTTCAAACTTAACTTCGGTTTTTTGAGGGTGAATATTAATATCTATTTTTTCAGGATCCAGCTCAAGGTAAAGAAAAAAAGTAGGAATGTAGCCTGGCAAAAGAAGTCCTTCAAATGCTTCCTGAACAGCCTTATTAAAATATGGACTTTTAAAATATCTTCCATTCACAAAAAGGAATTGCTCTCCTCTTGTTTTTTTCGCTCCCTCAGGTTTTGCCACAAATCCATGAAGCTTACACCAAATAATATCTTCTTTAATTGGAATCAATTGAGGTTGTAGCTTTCTTCCAAATACATCTATAATCCTTTGCATTTGGGTTCCTTTTCTCAGTTTGAAAATAGGTTCATCATCGTGAAATAATGAGAACTCTAAGTTTTCATGAGCTAAGGCTACACGTTGAAATTCATCAATTACATGTCGGAATTCGATATTGTTATTCTTAAGAAACTTTCTTCTCGCCGGAACATTATAAAAAAGATTTTTAATCAGAAAGTTACACCCTTCTGAAGTTTGTATCGGATCCTGAAATTGAAATATTCCCCCTTCAATATAAATATTTGTCCCAATGGTTGAGTCCTTCTGCTTTGTTCTTAATTCAACTTGGGAAACTGCAGCTATAGAAGCGAGAGCTTCTCCTCTAAAACCTTTTGTTGCAATTTTAAAGATATCTTCCGTTCCTTTAATCTTTGAAGTAGCATGTCTTTCAAATGCCATTCTGGCATCGGTATCGGACATTCCTTTCCCATCATCAACAACTTGTATAAGGTTTTTACCTGCATCCCTTACAATCAATTCAATTTTAGTTGCATCTGCATCTATTGCGTTTTCCAAAAGTTCCTTCACGACAGAAGCAGGTCTCTGTACTACCTCTCCCGCCGCAATTTGGTTGGCCACATGATCTGGTAAAAGCTGGATAATATCTGACATAAAAATATAAATCAACTTACAAAAGTAGTCAATGAAAACGGGAATTAAAATATAAATCCTTCGATTTAAGATATAATTATAAAATTTTAAATAATAGGATTTCCTTAGACCCTACATGTAAACTGCTTCTAGAGAGGGATTAAAAAAAAACAACCCTCCATTGTTTTTAACAAATAGAGGATTGATTCACAGCTAGTTTACACAAAATTAATACTGATATAATTATATTTATTTAACATGAATCATTTATTCGTCAAATACAAGTGTTCGTTTCTTCTCTCTTTTATCTTTTATTTCAGGAATACCATGCACCTTGTCATATAGATAGGCTAAGAGATTAAACTTTTTATAAATACGAATATATCTATATTTGGTATTGAAATGTCTGACATGAATTTTATAGGCATCATATCCAATAACAATCAATAAGCACAAACTAATTATATAGAAGACTTTGAATTCTAAATAGTAGTATGTCAGCCCTGAAAATATTGCTCCTAATACGTAGGCAACCATAATACTTGACAGTAATTTTGCCCTGCCTATTAACTCTCCATTTTTTCTAAATTTTTTCTGAGTAAACATTGAAAATAAAATCCCAAGGTCAGTTGTAGTACCGGTAAGGTGAGTGGTTTTTACGGAAAAATTAGAAATACTTGCGGTTAATCCATTCTGCAAACCCGTAGCAAACAACATTAACGCTACTAAGGCCTCTGTTTCTTCTAAGGTTTTTTGATAATAAAATTGGCCATAGACTCCTACAAACAACAAGCATAGAATCTCCAGAATAATAGGCATCGCATGAGCAAAATATTTACTCCTTTTATTAAAGTTTATCACAATAAAATTGGATAAAAAACTTCCAAAGAAGAACAACAATATCCAGCCTCCTACTACAGCTACCTGTCTCCAATTTCCTTTACTTATTTCTGCTGCTAATATGGCGTAATGTCCTGTTACATTTGACGTGAATGAAAGAAATATTAATAGAGAAGCTATATTTATAGTACCTGCTGTAAATGCAGTCAGCGTCCCCAGTCTAATGTTGTCTCCCAACGTCCTGCTGTTACTATAATTTCTTAACATTTTTTTAAGTTTTTAAGTTATTAAACCTCCACAAAAATTTCTGCAAGCCTCCCTCTTTCAGGAAGTCTTTCAGATGTTTCAATTGCGATTTCAAAAGATTTTAGGTTTTTACATTTTTTGATATAAGGAATAAGATCAAATTTCCCTTTTCCTTTACTTTTGATAGAATGAGAGTAATAGGCTTCTTCTATATTTTCTATCTTCACATAATTATTGAACGCTCTCTGAAAACTTCCGGTGAAAATATCACAAATTACTTTGTTTACTAGATGAGGATATTTATTCTTAATTATCCCATAAGCATCATTAAATTCCTTGGGTTTGATCTTATTAAATACCGTACTTTTTGTATTAAACAAAAGATCTCTGATAGAATCTCCCATATCATATCCCGAAACCAAAAGAATATCATACTGATATTGGTCTTCCGAGACCTCTTTCTCTTTAAGAATTTTTTTCAATATATTCAAAGACTCAAGAGAATAATCTGTAGCAATTAAAATTGTTTTGGTCATATCTTTAAGCATTTAGTTTCATTATCTTTTTTGATACTACAAAACTAAAGTGACCAAATTAGAAGTCTTTTGGAATACAATTAAAATGTCATTAAAGAGATTAAAATGAGATTAGAAAATTGTTAAGTGTTATTAATATTAAAGAAATAATATATTCTTAAAAAGAAGCAAAACTCTTATTTTCAATCAATTAATATTATTATCAGATTAATTTTTCCTCATTTTGAGTACTATAGAAATTGGGAAAGCGTAACTGCACTGTTGTCCCTTGGTTTTCATGAGAACTTACGATTAGTTCTCCGTTATGCATCTTCACAATATTTCTGGCTAATGGAAGCCCAATTCCATATCCTTCATAGTTTTTTGTATTGGAAGCTCTAAAAAAGGGATCATAGATTTTATTCATTTCTTCTTCAGGAATTCCAATTCCATTATCTTTTACTATAATATAGACGTCTGCATCCGTTGCCCCTAAAGAGACTTTAACCTGTTGAAAATTGGAATATTTACATCCATTATTGATAATATTTGCCACCGCAAGATGTAACAACTGTTCATTTCCAAAAACTTTCAGCTTTTTAGGGTTATCCGGTAGCATGCTTATATCCAAATAAATATTATTCCGAGAATCAATTCTCCTTAATGTTTCTATTACATCCCAAAGTAACTGATCCATCCTAACTTTATCCATTTTTTGGATTTTCCCATCAAACCCGGTTTGAGCAATCATCAGTAAAGCGTTAATTTTCTTGTCCAACTTCTCGGCTTCATCCAAAATAATTTCAAGAGTTTCCTTATATTCACCCGTTGTCCGATTAATGGAAAGAGCAACATCTGCTTCTCCCATAATAGAAGTTAAAGGAGTTCGCAACTCATGAGAAACATTTCCAATTAAATGATTTTGAGTCTCAAATGAGGTCTCTATACGATTCAGCATATCATTAAATGTATCTACCAACTCGTTTAATTCTTTATTATCCGGTTGAGACTCAAGTCTTAAATGAAGATTTTCAGAACTGATTTCCTTTACCTTCCCTGTAATTTTTAAAATAGGCTTAAATAATGTTTTGGAGAGATAAAAAGAGAAAATCATACTAAAAAATAAAGAAAGTACAATACAGGTAATCAAAGTTCTCTTTAAAAATCCTAAATAATATACCACATAATGATTTTTTGCAGACGCTATGGCGATATAGTCTTTGTCATCATGTTTAAAAGTCTGCCCTATATAATAAAACTCTTCGTCGTTATAATTGGCTTCTCCATTCTTTGCAATACTTTTGAAAAAATAATCCGGAATATGAACTTCTTGTGAAATTCTCTTGAAATTTGAGTCTTTTGGAATTGCAACCACGTAATCTTTCTCCATAGGGAGCTCTTCATCATTGAAACTATTTAAAATATAATTTTCAGGAAGATCAAGATCATCTTTGCTTTTTTCAATCTGAATAATGGTGGCTGTACGAATTTTAAGAAGTTCATAAAATCTTTGATGTGAAAAATTAACAATGGAAAAATAGACCAATCCACTAAATAGCAATATGATGGCGGTAAATACCATCATCAACAGCACCATCGTTTTGATCTGATTTGTGATCACTTTATTAACCATTCATTACGTTTTTTTCAATACATAACCCATTCCAATAACTGTATGAATCAACTTATTATCCTCTAAATTATCCAGTTTCTTTCTCAGATAATTAACATACACATCCACAACATTAGTTCCTAATTCATAGTTCACCCCCCATACAGCATCAAGAATTTCCGCTCTGGAAATAACTTTTTCAGGATTATTAAGGAAGTACAAAAGTAGTTTATACTCTGTGGATGTTAAAGAAATCTCTTCCCCAGCACGTGTCACTTTTTTAGTATAATCATTGACTACTAAATCCGAAAACTGGAAGACATGTTCATTATCAGAATAAGATTCTGTAACTTCCGCAATAACATTCCCTGCATTACTTCTCCTCAATAAAGATTTTATACGGGCAACTAATTCAATAAATTTGAAGGGTTTTACAAGATAGTCATCTCCTCCGTTTTCCAAGCCTAGAACTATATTTTCAGATGTTCCTAAAGCTGTTAAAAATAAAATGGGAACATGTTTATTTGTTTTCCTAATTTCTTTACAAACATCTAGACCATTCATTTCGGGAAGCATAATATCCAAAATTACCAGATCAAAATCATTGGCCTGTACTAGCTGTACTCCTGTCCGCCCATCAAAAGCTACTGAAATTTCATATCCACTTTCCTGAAGCCCTTTCTTTATGAATGATACAACACTGGTTTCATCTTCAATGAGAATTATTTTTTTCATATGATAAGGAATCTCACAAAAATAAAAATTATTTCGGAGTCCGACTCCGTTTAAAATAAAAGATATAGCTAAAATTATACATCATAAAAAAATCTCGGATAATCATCCGAGACTTTTTCCAAAATATATTGATATTTAAAACTTAAATAAACTAATCAAATTGGCTTACCTTCAAGAACTCGTGATTAATTAAATCATTTTCATTTTTAATTTTCTCCACAGCATTATTTTTACCACCCACGGCATTATATACATTTACACCGGCATTAACAACTGCTGCTGCTGCTGCCACAACCGCAGCGCCCGCCGCCACTGCTGCTACAACCGGAGCCTTTTTTTGTTTTGCTTCTGTCATCGGACTTGCTTTAATAGAAGATGCTTCTTGTACACTAGCTTCTATTTTTTCTGGAGCTTTAAAGCTCATAGAAGCTGTTACACTAAAAGCAATTACTATCGCAACAACAGACTTTGAATTTTTTTTTAATAGACTCTTCATAATAACCTAGCTATATGGTAGCTACCCTTTTTATAATTAATTATGTGTATTTATAGAATTAAATTCTATTTATATCTATCTTCCTACTTCCAGTCACAAAATTTTATAAACATAATTAAGACTGATTTCAAATTTTCCAAAAAAATATAAAATACAAAATATACCCAACTAATTGACAAAACAAAACAAATTATATTATCCTTTTCTCTTCTAACAGGCTTTTTTTATGTAATAGTAATATTTTAAAGTACACAAAAGTAATAATTATATCACACAAAAGAGATATTTTTCAAAAAAATTCTTTTGCCTTAGACAGAAAAATATATTATTAATAGATGAAATGCTTGAATCAATAATTTCAAATTGTCATCTAATAGTAGTAAATAACTAATAACAAATCAATTATCTTCTTCTTATAATCCACTATAACAATTTCCTTAAAAGAAAATCAAAATATCCCAACACAAAAGCCTATTACTAAAAAATCCGAAGGAAATATTCCTTCGGATTGTGTGAAGCACCCAAAATACAATTATCTCCTATTTCGACATGTTGCTGAATTACACAATTACTATCAAATGTATAGTTTTTGCCAATTTTAATCCGCCAAAAAATCCTTTTTTGAGAATTAGTATTAGAATTTGTAAACCAAACCTAACTGTAATAAAGATGTACTTTTATGATCCCCTTCATTATAGATTCCTCCTGTCCCATTTTGATCAACAATGGGAGAAGCGCTGAAAGAATATCTTACGTTCACTCCAATATTAGGAGTAAAATAATATCCTGTACCAACGGCTAACCCAAATTCAAATCCGCTGGTATTAAATTTCTTATTGGAATTTGCCAAATTTTGGATTTTAGAATCTATACTCTTCCACTCCTCTTTAGACAAACCATCTACTGAATAACTAAGATCAACCGATTGCTTATTATTTATAAGAAAATTAAGTTGAGGACCAGCCTCAAGATAGAACCCATCAACAATGTTAAACTGAAACATAACAGGTACGGAAATATAATCCAGATTAGCTTTTCTATTTCCTTCCAGTGATACCTTAGAAGTTCGTCCATCCGAGAGAGATACTAATTCTGAAAAACTATTAATCTCGTTTTTGAATCCTGTCTGGCTATAAAACACTTCTGGCTGAATACTTACAACACGTCCTAATGGAACATTTACAAACCCTCCAAAATGAACACCCGTTTTGGAATTTCCAATTTTTTCACCATCTACAAGTATAGAGGAAAAATTAAATCCGGCTTTTGCGCCAAATTTAACTCCATATTCAGACTTTTGTGCTGACATATATGAACAAGCTATTACCGCCAGTCCTAAAAATAATTTTTTCATTGTATTTTTTTTGATTAATATTAATATTTGACACGCTTATTTATTAGCTAAACTAGTTGATTAGTTAGCAAAATTTATATCCGATTTTAATAAGGAAAAGTGTGTTTAAACGTTCGTAATATATAGGTTAAGAAAGTTTGAAATTGGCTAAAGATATGAAGTTAACGCCCAACAAATCAAAGGACAACGAATGGAGTTATATTCTGAATTTTTATTTAAATACTAGAGGGAGAGAAATAAATAGTTTACAATACAATTTGTCTAGTAAAAACAGACGATTTGATTAGGTTCATTTTCTTAAACCAGCTTATTATCACAATATAATTTTAATTGTGTGAATAAAAACTACTAGAAATAGGAATTAGAATCATAATTCTTTCAAAGGGAGAATAAACGCTCGGTAATTTAGCGAAATTCTTAGGGTTTAAAAGATTAAATACATTCATCTTATTATTGTTTTATCATTAGTGTGGCACAAACATACAGATTAAATTCTAAAATATCAAAGTTTTTTTACAAAAAAAATAACAAAAACGACAATTGTAATAAAAATATTACAAAAATAACATCAATTTTAAATAAATATAAAAATACCCAATTATGAGTTATAATTTTTAAAAGTATTAAAAAGCATCAAAATACCTTTAATAATAGTAAAATATATATCATTTTTAAGTGTTTAAAAATTACCTACATTTAAGTATATCAAAGTTATTATTATAAAAATAATATTTAATCCATTAGTTTTTATTCCATAGTTTCGCACGCTTAAATAATCAACAACAACTTAGATGCAAACACTTTTTAAAATTGCGACTTCGGCAGCAGCAGTTTGTTTTAGTACGTTAGTTTTCGCCCAACAAAAATATTCAGTAAGTGGAACTGTAAAAGATAAAAAAAATGGTGAGTTACTGATTGGAGTTACCGTGAAAGTAGCTGAAGACCCTTTAATATCAGTAATTGCCAATGAATATGGCTTCTATTCCTTATCCCTTCTTCAAGGAAATTATACACTTATTGTATCCAATCCTGGTTATGCAGATTTTCAGCACTATATAAAAGTGGAAGATAATGTAAAAGTCGATATTCCCCTCGCTCAAGAAAATGAAAGAACAGCAAAAATTGAAGAAATTGTCATTTCTAAAATTAAAAAAGATAAGAATCTAACATCAGCTCAGATGGGTACCGAAACGTTAAGTATTAAGAGCATAGAAAAACTTCCTGTCTTATTTGGTGAGAAAGATATAATGAAAACAATGCAATTATTACCAGGAATAAAAAATAATGGCGAAGGAAAAAGCGGATTTAGCGTAAGAGGTGGAGCCGCAGATCAGAATCTTATCTTACTGGATGAAGCTCCAGTTTATAATGCTTCGCACCTACTGGGCTTTTTCAGTACTTTTAATAGTGATGCATTAAAAGATGCAAGTATTATTAAAGGGAATAGCCCTACACAATACGGGGGACGGCTCTCCTCTGTAATGGATGTAAAAATGAAAGATGGAAACAATAAAGATTATAATTTGAATGGAGGTATAGGCTTAATCAGTAGTAGACTTAGCGTTGAAGGTCCCCTTCAAAAAGAAAAATCATCGTTTATTGTGTCAGGAAGAAGGACATATGCGGATTTATTTCTTAAAGGGACAAAAGATTATAAGGATAATACGCTTTATTTTTATGATCTTAATTTAAAAGCTAATTATCAGATTAATGAAAATAACCGCCTTTATTTATCAGGATATTTTGGTAGAGATGTTTTAGGACTGGGAAATACATTTTCATCCGACTGGGGAAATACAACCACAACTCTTCGATGGAATAGTATCATTAATAGTAAATTATTTTCCAATACTTCTTTAATTTATAGCAACTATAACTATAAAATAAGTCTTAATAGTAACAATAATACTCTAGGACTTGATTCAAAAATCGAAGATTGGAATCTAAAACAAGATTTTAGCTGGTTTGCAGGAAATAGACATTCTGTACGTTTCGGGTTACAGTCTATTCATCATACCATTACTCCTAGCAAGGCTTCAGGTACTAGTGTAAGTAGTTTTTCTAGAAACTCAAGATACTCTTGGGAAAATGCCCTGTATCTCAATGATGACTTTAAAGCTACTAATAAACTCACTATTAACTATGGCCTACGATTATCCTCCTTCAGTATTTTAGGTGGAGATACTTACAACATTTACAAGAATGGCATTCTCACGGAAAGCAAAGTTCTAAAGAAGGGAGACTTTGGGAAAACGTATGTCAACCTTGAGCCTAGAATTACCGCCAACTATCGTTTAAATGAAGTAAGCAGTATTAAAGGAGGATATTCCCGAAATACCCAAAACCTCCATTTATTAAGTAATAGCGGAAGTGGTAATCCCACGGACCAGTGGATTGGAAGCAGCTACACCGTAAAACCAGAAATAGCAGATCAGATCAGTTTTGGGTACAGCAGAAATTTCCGAAACAATAATTATGAATTCAATGCGGAAATATATTATAAATCAATGAAAAACCAAATTGATTTCAAAAATGGAGCCCAAATTACCTTTGATACAGCAGCAGATGTGGAAAGTGAATTACTATTTGGTAAAGGAAGGGCTTATGGCCTAGAACTTATCGCTAAGAAAAAAAGTGGAAAACTAACCGGTTGGATTTCCTATACCCTTTCCAAAACTGAAAGAAAGATAGATGGTATTAATAATAATGAATGGTATAATGCCCGAGTAGATAAAACCCATGATCTATCTATAGTAGCCACCTATGATCTTAATGAAAAATGGAGTTTTTCAGGATTATTTTTATATAGTACAGGAAATGCTGTAACCTTCCCAACCGGTAAATACGAACTCAATGGACAAACCGTATTTCAATATAGCAGCAGAAACGCAGACAGAATGCCAGCATATCATAGAATGGATCTAAATGCCACCTATGTTCCTAATTCGACAAAGCGATTCCGAGGATCTTGGTCTTTTGGTATATACAATATTTATGGCCGCGAGAATGCCTATACTATTACTTTTGAAGACAACCCCAATAATCCAGGAACTACTCGTGCGGTACAGACTTCGTTATTCCGTTGGGTACCCAATATCACTTATAATTTCAAATTTTAGATCATGAAAAATATAATTTTTATACTCATATCATTGCTACTATTGACATCTTGTCAAAAAGAGATAGATTTAGATCTGGAAGATCAGAGTAGAAATATAGTCATCGAGGGCAATATAACCGATCAGCCAGGCCCCTATTTTGTGAAAATTACAAAATCGGTGGCTTTTACGCAACCTAATCAATACCCAGTAATTGCCAATGCAGTTGTAGAAGTAAGTGATAATACAGGACAATCAGAAACTTTACAATATATGGGGAATGGAATATATCAGACTATAGATTTTGAAGGGGTCCCCGGAAGAACATACACATTGAAAATTCAAGCTGAAGGAAAGGAATATACTGCCCAAAGTAATATGCCTGAAGCCGTTCCTTTTGAAGGACTTGAACAAGACTCTTTCATAATAGGAGGAAAAACTGAATATGAACTTTTACCCATATTTACAGATCCCCCTGCTTTAGGCAACCGTTATCTTTTTAGTATTTCGATTAATGACAAAACTAAAAAAACGTTTCAAGTATTTTCTGATAATATTAATAATGGAATGCCCAACCAAAGACCATTATTTCTTCCGGATGACGACGACGATGAAGTTAAAGTCGGCGATATTATTCATGTGGAAATGCAATGCATAGATGAGAAGATATACACATTTTACTCGGCTCTTATTGAACTTTCTGAAGGAGGTGCCGATGGGGGTATTACACCAGCCAATCCTCCAAGTAATATCAATAATGGAGCATTAGGATACTTCTCAGCTCATACTATAAGAAAAAATAGTATCATTATTCAATAAAAATAGTATATACTACTATAAGAGTGTATTTCGCCTTGAAATACACTCTTATCTTATAATTAAATTATCTTAATTCCCCTTTCAAAAGTAATTATATTGCCCTCAGACTTCAGATGAGTAATGTGTGTTTTTCTAAAATTCTCTTTTCTTCTTTGATGATAATAGGATATGTTCTCCATACTTGAAAATTTGTTATTTTACCATAAATAATTACATCTTGAAGGACTCAGTATATTGTTTTCCTGTCGAATCTTGAATAATAGATTTTTTTCCTACATTAAGATTTTTATTTCAAAACCATTTTTAAACAAGGCATAAAGCTTCATGTTTCCAATTTTAGGCATCTTTATATTATATATCTAATGAGCACTCAGCACCTTTTTTAAAAGAGGAGCTGTTTTTAAGGAGAGAATCTTTGCTCCTTTCTCATTAAGATGCCCATAGTCCCATCTATTTTCATATTGATAGAATTCTGGATAAAGATCAGGATTTACAAGGCTCACCACAGGTACATTAAATGCGGTATTATACCTCTCTAGTTTTTTAGCATCTGGTTCTGCAGGTCCCGGAATATAGAGTATTAATTGAATATTTCTATTCTTACACTTTTTTGCAAAATCATTGATTTTATCAACCAAAGCCTTATTAGGAGTATAGGTATTTTGATCTGCATGATAACGCTCCAGTCTATTATTAATAACACTTTTAAGTGTGTTTTCTGCTGTTCGTGGACCCGAACTAGCTTCTTCTAAGGGAGAAAAGCCATTGTTTTTATTCACCCAATTATTATTTACATTTTGAATAGATTTTTCATCAGAATATTTATTATAGTGAAAGATATTTAAAACAAAAGAGACCAACGATAATCCTATTTGTTTGTAATTTTTATTCTCCTTATGATACTTTAGAGCAAAAGCTGTATTTGAAAAATTAAATGCTCCAAAACTTCTTTCTGTCTTAATATTGATTTTAGTAACCTTTATTTTATCTTGTAATTCAACAATGATATATTTAGGTTTGAAATTGGGATTATTGAGTATATAATCTAACGTTTGAAAACTTTCCAAATCAAACCCTGCACTAGCTCCTAAATTATAAGATTTTATACCTTCCATATTTTTATCAATAATTTCACAATTAATCTGATTATTTATTTTGGAACTTCCCATAAAATACATATTATATTCTGGATGTTTTTCTATAAACTCCAGCTTTGCATTTAAAGAAGGATAAGAATAATTCGTATTTGGGCTCATAGCAAGCTTTACCAAACCAATAATAAATAGTATGGTAAGAAATATGGCCAATGTTGAGAAAAACTTTTTCATTTAAAATTGAAAATAAATAAATTCATTACTGCCGAAATTGGCAAAATTTAATATCAAAAAAGATATTAGGATGTAAATAATATTTTGTAACCAAGGCTGTGCTTTATCTTGTATTTTTAATCCATAATCCTCCGTTCTATTCCACCATTCCATCATAAGCATAAAAACAATGAGAACCAATACATCCCCTTTAAACGTCGTAGGGAATGAAAACAAGCTTTCATTAAAGATTCCTTTAATATATACAATAGCACTAGAAACACTTTCTGAGCGGAAAAAGATCCAAGCAAAGCAAGTAAGGGTAAATGTTATCAAAATTTTGAGTGCTTCTCTGAATGAAGGAAAAATTTTCCCTATGGCAACGACGTCTAGATTATGTCTGTTTTTTTCTGCAATTAATAAAGGAAGAAAAAATAAAGCATTCAATCCTCCCCAAATAATGAATGTCCATTTTGCCCCATGCCAGAAACCACTCACCAGAAAAATAATAAATGTATTTCTGATTTTCATCAATAAGCCTCCCTTACTTCCCCCTAAAGGAATATACAAATAATCTCTAAACCATGAGGAAAGTGAAATATGCCATCTTCTCCAGAATTCGGCAATATCTCGTGAAAAATAAGGAAATGAAAAGTTTTTAAGTAGCTCTATCCCAAATAATCGGGATGTACCTAAAGCAATATCTGAATATCCGGAAAAATCTCCATAAATCTGAAAAGCAAAAAGTACAGCTCCTAAAACTAGATTACTAGCACTTTCAGTATGGTAATTGGTAAATATTTCGTTAACAATCGGCGAACAATTATCTGCAATGACCATTTTCTTAAAGAACCCCCAAATGATTTGTACTATCCCATCTTTTGCTTTTTCATAATCAAAATATCTTTTCCGTTGAATTTGTGGAAGAAGATGGGTCGCTCGTTCAATAGGTCCTGCCACTAACAAAGGAAAATAACTTACAAATACTGCATAATCTACATAGTTCCTTTCTGCTGGAATTCTTTTTTTATAAATGTCTATAACATAAGATAGGCCATGGAAGGTATAAAAAGAAATCCCTACAGGTAAAATAACTTTTAAAACAAAGATATTTACTTCAAGCCCTACCGAATGTAATAGTATAACAAAATTTTCTATAAAGAAATTATAATATTTAAAGAAACCTAAGAAGCCAAGATTAATAGAAATACTTAAGATTAACCAAAAAGTTGCCATTTTTTTAGTCTTACTATTTTCGATTTGAATTCCTGAAAAATAATCCAATCCAATAGAAAATATAAGAAGGAGTAGAAAACGCCAATCCCAACATCCATAAAAATAGAAACTGGCTA
Organism: Chryseobacterium potabilaquae; assembly: GCF_902728265.1. GTDB lineage: Bacteria > Bacteroidota > Bacteroidia > Flavobacteriales > Weeksellaceae > Chryseobacterium > Chryseobacterium potabilaquae. The sequence continues at coordinate 44,222 of NZ_CACVBR010000025.1, read as the reverse complement.
CCAATAGAGCTATATTTTGATACTTATAATTGTTATTACATACAAACCAGTATATTATAAAAACGATAGGAAGAAAAATTAAAAAGGCAATGGAATTAAAAAGCATACACTTTTATTTAATTAAAAATTATTTTGAAAGATTTATAATCTGGCCTCTTTATTTAATACTGATAGAGGATATGTTGAATAATAATATGGGTTTTTGAAACTTATAAGATAGCCGGGCTGTACAAAACATAATCAATCCTATTAATAAAATTGAAAAAAATAACATTAACGCTCCCAGATTTCTATTTTCAAGTCCAAACATATTAGGTTCATAGGAGGAAAAAACAAAAATAACTAAGCTAAACATACTTACGAGACCTCCAATTATTAAAAATTTCTTTTCTTTATATTCTAACTTAGCCTTATATACCAATAAAAAGGTAAGAAGAGAAGAAAAAATGAAATATAGATAATCTAATAAACTATAAAATTTAATAGCGATAACACTCCGGTAAATAGTCGCTATAATGCTCTTGTTAAATAATTTAAACACCAAAATAAAAATTCTTTTTAATCTCTCAATATCAAAAACATTGCCGATAATACCTCTCTTATAATAATTTACAAAAAGAAAAGACTCTATACACCTTCTGTAAAATAGGATGAGAAAAATACTTGTTAAAAAAACATTTACATTTAATTAGGTTATATTTTATAAAAATATATTTATCATCATTAAAGGGATAAATATTTCATATGAAAGCAAAGAAAAAAAAGAAAAATATCAGACTATACAATAAATTATATTTACCATTGCTTTTTAAAATATAATTCAATTCAATGAAACACAATAAAATATAGTGGACATGGTGGAATTAAGCATAATAGGAGAATACTGAATCGAACTCCCCATAAATAATAGGCAATAAAAAAATGAAGCAAACATGATAAGGAAAATATTAATTTTTTTTCCTTATCATAAAATTTAAAGTTGGAAATTATCATTGGGATCAATTAATGTTTTCTTTATACAATACGGATGAATAGGTTTTCTATTAGTCAGTCTTTATAAAGAAACTGTACCATCAGGAGTTGATAACCCATACTTATTATATAAATTGATAAGCTGAGCAAGAGAAGTCACATTAAGTTTTTTAAAAAGTCTCCTTTTATATATACTTACTGTAGATTGATGAAGTCCTAATTCATTAGCTATTTCTAAAAGCCCCTTCCCCTTGACTAAATAAAAATAAACGGTTCTTTCTCTATCTGATAAAATTTCTAACCCTGAACGAGAAAAAGAGCTTATAACTTTGGTTGTATTTATAAAGTCATATAATAATTCTGGATGATAATAGTACCCTTTGTTAAAGAAAGATTCAAAGCCCTCACGAAGTATAGATTCATCATATCCTTTACTGATCACAGCATCAACTCCCTCACAAACATATTGAAGAGATATTTCTTTTTTACCACCAGTAAAAATCATAATCTTAAGATTTGGATTGAGGTCCTTTAGGTTTTTGATTGTCGATTCAAAAAAGGTATCCAACATTTCAATATCCAAGATAAGAATATCATAGTCACACTTGCTCACTTTATCTATAAGAGAATTTTTATCTAAAGCAAAGTCAATAAGAATATTTTTACTTATTTTTTTCAAAATAAAAGAAGTTCCTTTGATAGCAACATTATATCTATCCGCAATAAGAACTGTTTTTTCCATAATTTAGATTTTAATTGTATTTTTTAGTTTTATTTAAATATGTATTCTAGTTGTTCGTGGATATATTCATTATGTAGTGTAAAGTCTTTTCTTTTTTGATTCCGGACTATTTCCATAACAAAATCCGGTTCCAATAGAAACTTCATCATTGCATTTTTCAACTCATATTTTGAAAATCCTGTGAGATAGCCTGTTTTATTATGATCAATTATTTCCATTACTCCGCCTACGCAAGTACTAATTAATGGAATATGGAGAATCAATGCTTCCGCTACGGCAAGAGGATAACCTTCATAACGGGAAGGCTGGATATAATAGTCCGCTTTAGCAATATAAGGGTAGGGATTTTCTTTGAGTCCCAACAGTAGAAAAGAATTTTCAACATTTTGCAATATGATTTCTTTTTTCAACGATCTATATTCAGGACCATCTCCAATGACTATAATTTGATGATTGAATCCTTCTTTAATTAACTCACTATGAGCTTCTATAAGAATATCATACCCTTTCTGATCCACTAGCCTTCCTACAGAAACAAAGGTTTTTACAGGACGCTTAAACAACATCCATTCTTTTAAATCAAAACTTTCTAATGATTTTGACCTAATATCTTCTATATTAAACGCGTTATAAATACACAAACTATTGTAAACGTATTGTTTCAAATAGGTTTCAAAATCCCCTTTTGTCTTATGGGAAACAAATACAGTGAGGTGGCATTTGTGCATCATCGATACAATTTCTTTTCCATAGACCTGAGAATAAAAATGAAGATCTGCATGAAACCAGTTGAGTTTTCTTGAATGTTTAAATGGACTGTTTACAAGATCCTTTAAAGAGGAGTCCACCATAGCAATTTCTATGTCAGGAACTATATTCAATTTCTTTTTTAATAAAGTTGGAAACAAACAATATTTTCCAAGGATTATATAGTTTTTAGTACGATGTAAGAGCCTCTGTATTCCATTACAATTTGGTTTTTCTATTCCTTCTACTAAGAAGAATATTTTTGTATTTCTGGGAATTTCTAATAATAATTCACCTTTAAAACTATTAAGTAAAAGTATAGGTTCATACTTGGAGCTATCTAAAAAATTGATAATATTTAACATAGCCTTTTGGGCTCCGCCCATCTCCATGGAAGGGATGCGAAAAAGGACCTTTTTTTTCATATGCTTATATTTTGTCGATATGGGTGGTAAACAGGATATCTCAATTCTATAATGAATAGGAAATAATATATCCTATATCAAGAGAAAGGCTTTTATCAGAATTCAGTATTAAAAACCGGGAAGGAATGATTAAAAACTTCCCGGCGAACTAAAAATACTTATCATAAAATAAAGAACGTTCATCCTTAGATAAGATCAGGGTGAATTCCAATAAAAATACTAACGTTCATAAAGACAGCTTAACCATTTCTTTTTTATAATGTTATTATTCATAATTTTCTCTTTCCAATAGGTTGAATGGAATCCAGAAGTTTTCACTTAAAATAATTGTCAATTTAATTAGGAGCTTAAAATTATATACTACACTCTTTTAAAAGGACTTTTAACATACTCTTTCGGCTTACATCATAATTATGTTTATGACCCTCTTAAATAAGTTATCGAAAAGGATCTATTGGTAACCTTATAATTAGATTGGGCAACAAGAAGGAAAGCCCTCCATTATCATACAAATTACTACCTGCTTCCACACCACTCATACTATCGAATTGATAAATATTAGCCCCCTATTTAATATCAGAATCTGGGTTTTATACTTAACTCTATTATAGTTTAGTAATAACAAAATTAAGAGTAGTGGTTGGCGGATTAGAAATAAGCGGTCTCCTAATTCGCAAATCTGCTCCTGCAAAAGTGTGATGTAATGCTATTCTAATTCTAGCAGGCTCTGTTACTTCAACAATTGCAAATGCATTAGCTCCTTGGGTATTAGTACTAAATGGTGTATCAAAAAATGTTGAAAAAAGCGTATTGTAACTACCTGGACTAGCATCTGATGTACCTGAAACAATCATCAATACAGCATCTAAGGCAGTACTTACAGCATAAGAAAAGTTAGCATCTATTCTATAAATTCCGGCTTGCGGTAATACAATATAGTCTGTATTAGCGCTTCCATCTGTCCCTCCATCCACTATGGAAGCACCTAATGTATTAAGAATAGTTGTTCCTAAATTAGTGAGTTCAAAATAGCAGTAATCAGAATCGACATAACCGTTATAAGTACTTCTAAAATAAAAAACAGGTGTAGAACCGGGAGTAAATTTACCTACCTGACCTGTATTGTCGTTGATAGCTAATGCAGAATATGGTCCTATTACAGGAAGAGTATTTTCAACCTGAAGTGGTGAATTTATACCGTCTCCTACAATATGTACCTTAGTAGTAGGTGCATTGATTCCAATTCCCATATTTCCGTTATCTAGAATTGTCACTATTTCTGAATTAGAAGAATTATTGATCTCTAATGCTTTGGTAGAATTTGTATTCCCTTTAGAAACAATATCCAACGTAGCACTGGGATTTTCGGAATTAATTCCCACCTGGCAAAAAGTCACATTACTTGTTAATAGTAAGATAATCAAATATTTTCCCATTTTTAATAATTTATAGTTTAATTTGCCTTTATTGCGAATAGGTAATCTTCCCCATTCAGATTAAGGAACATAGTATTGGTTCCATTGTTAGTAGCATACTGTCGTGACCCTGCATCCCAAATATATAATCTAACAGGATTATTGGAGGTCACATTCACTTTTAATACCCCTCTAGTAAACATCCCGAAAGTATATCTCGCTGCCATTCCAGGATGTAAACTTTCATTTGTGGCATCTCCATTAGAAGTTTGGTTGAATAAAAATTTGTTATTATCAATATAAGAATATCCAGATCCATCCTGAAAAGCAGTATCAGAACTTGATAAGGCTAATCTGGAGCAATAAACGGTATTAGCTGCTGTCGCTCCATTTACAAGAAACCCCATATATATAAACCATTTTCCGGTTGTAAGGTCAATATAAGAGTTCATATATTTCGTATCAGATGCATCTGTTGTCTTAGCATAGGGGGTAATAGTCTGAGGTGTAACCCCTGTTATCGTTGTAATTCCCCCACCAACTACCGGATCTTGCCATGTCCCAACCCCATTAGAATCTGTCGTAAGTACCCTTCCTCCTGACTGGGATCCATCAAGTATTCTTATAGCACCTGCCGTTGTAGAGTTTATATCTAATCTAGTAGAAGGAGTCGCTGTACCTACCCCCACATTTCCAGTAGAAGTAGCAATAACATCATTGGCTTGTTGCCCGATCGATGGCATTCCTGTAATTGGATTATCTTTGGCTCCGTCTATATGTAAAGCGTCCTGTGGATTAGAAGTATTAATTCCAACCTGCCCCAATAAACGAGCTGATAATAACACCAAGATCAAAAATATTTGAGACTTTGTTTTTTTCATAGCTATTTGATTTTAATGATACATTAAGAAAGCTTATGCTATCTGTTTCAAGATATTATATTGGGATTAGTTTGCTTTTATTCCGAACAAATAGTTTTCTCCATTCAAAGTAAGGTACATGGAATCTGTAGCATTGTCACTGGCATAATTTCTTGAACTTGCATCCCACAGATATAACCTTACAGGAGTAATTACATTTACTTTTATGATTCCTGCACTAAATAACCCAAAATTAGGTACTGCGGGGCCATTAGAAGTTTGTGTAAGTACAAACTTGTTGCTATTAATATAAGTATATTCGGGACCGTCCTGAAAAACGGTAGAAGAATCTGAAAATCCAAATCTCGAACAGTACGCTGTATTAGCTGAAGTGGCGCCATTTACAAGAAACCCTAAGTATACAAACCATTTACCGGGGGTAAGGTCAATGTAAGCATTCATATACTTATTAGAAGACGCATCATTGTGTTTAGCATAGGGAGTCAAAATTTGAGGAGTCACTCCTGTGATAGTTGTAATTCCTGCGGCTACTCCTACATCTTGCCAGCTACCAACCCCGTTAGCATCTGTTGTCAGTACCCTTCCTGCCGATTGGGATCCATCTACTATTCTGATAGCACCTTGCGTTGTAGAATTTATCTCTAATTTTGTAGAGGGTGTTGTTGTACCTACTCCCACATTTCCAGCAGAAGTAACAACAAAATCATTCGCTTGTTGAGCCACCGAAGGAGTTCCTGTAGCTGGATTATCTTTAGCACCATCTATATGTAGAACCCCTTGAGGATTGGTGGTGTTTACTCCCACTTGAGCAAAAGAAAAACTACCCATCAAGAGAGCAATAATGCTCATATTTAAATTTCTCATAATTTTATTTTTAAGTTAACATTATATATTATTAGTTTCTAAGCTAAACATGGTCATCTTTAAAAATATACTTATCAAGTTTTGCAATCAATCCAAATCCTATCTCAACCTCAAACATCATTTTTTTGATACTATTTTTAGGATACCCAATTGTATAGTTATCTCATAACCTCGTTCAGTTTATTCTTAAGTACATCACCGAAAATATTCACGGCAACTATAGTCCCATCAGGCGCTAGCAAAAGATTGGAGGGTAAAAAGTTAATTTTATAAAAAGTCGCTATCTCTGAGGAAAAATGTTTAAAATCACAAAGTTGTATCCATGGTAGTTTATCTTGTCGTACCGCCTTCAGCCATGCTTTCTTATTCTCATCTAAAGAAACTCCCACAACGGTAAACCCTTTGTTTTTATACTGTTCATACAATACCCGAACATTCTTATTTTCCATTCTACAGGGACCACACCAACTCGCCCAAAAATCAACTAAAGTATATTTTCCTTTAAAAGAGCCAGTGGATACTTTTTTCCCCTCCATATCGGGTAGAATAAAGTCTGGAGCTTTTTTACCCATTAAATCTTTATTAAACTTTATCAACTCTTTCTCTTTTTCAACCCCCTTTTCAAGCGAACCTATATAGGAAGCTAGCTCCTTTGAATCTGGAAATTTTTTAAGCAGCCCTGTGGCCGTAGCAAGAGCATCTTCCCATTGTAGCTCAGGGTTTGAAGAAAGAATATAAATCGCCACCGTTGCATTGGAAACATCAGCAATAGCATTGGTGTATTGAATATTTAGATTTGAAAATAATTGTTCTCTTTTGGTTTTTAATTTATCTGGGTCATTCTTTTGAGCTTCTAGTTTCTCTAATTGCGTATAATATCCCTCTCTTTTTACTATATAATCTTGCAGATCTTTGCTGGCCACAGATCCTCTAATCTCATTCTCTGCCGGATTTGACATATTCAATTGAACATTGATATTTTCTGTATCGTTAACTAACATACACACTCTTCCTGCTTTCGAATTTTTTGATAATGTCAATGAAAAAAGATGCTCGTCTGTATATAAGGTTTTTAAGGTAAAGCTTCCGTCCGACTTGATTGTACAACTATCTGCAAAGCGGTTTATATTTTTCTCAAGACTATTTTCCTTCAAGTAAATAATCTTATCCTTATGATTTTTTATCGTTCCAGTAACTGTAAAAGTCTTATTGTTTTGTCCTAAGATAGATAATGGTATCATACTCATCCATACTATAAAAAGTAATTTCATATGGTAAATAATTAATGATTAAAGAATATTAAAGGAAGCTAAGTCTCTCCTCTATATTAAAGAAGAGATCTTAGCGCCCATGGAAAATAATCCATCACTTGTGTTTCTAGAATTGTAAAAATAAAATTCATTATAGATATCGAATATTAAATAAATAGTATAAACTAATGTAAAATATCTTCTAGCTGCTCCAAAACTCTTTGATTGTAATGATCAAAATCTATCACCTTTTGGTTTTCACTTATATGGGACACAAAATCTTCATCCGTTAGAAATCTTTTAATCCCCTTTTTTAGATCATAACTTGAAAAATGAGTAAGTAATCCTGTTTTATTATGAGATACAATCTCTTTTACGCCTCCCACATTTGTACTGATCAATGGCTTACCTAAAATCATGGCTTCTCTTATCGACAAATGATAGCCTTCATACCGGGATGACTGAATATAGTAATCTGCCTTAGCTATATATGGATACGGGTTTTTCCGATTTCCAAGAAGTAAAAAAGTATCCTCTACCTTCAATAACTTAATCTTTTTCATGAGAGCTTCATAGACAGGTCCGTCCCCAATTATCATAATTTTGTGATTAATTCCTTCCTTTATTAATTCTGCATGAATCTCAATTAATAAATCATATCCTTTCTGAAAAACCAATCGTCCTACAGAAACAAATATCTTTTCATCCTTAAACAACCATCTATCTTCAAAATGAAGAGTAATAAGAGATTTTTTTCTAATCTCTTTCACATTAAAAGTATTATAAATACATACACTATTGGAAACCGATATTCCTAAATAATTTTCAAAATTGTATTGAGTGCTTTGAGCTGCAAAAACACTTGTATTACAAAGATTCATCATTCTCCCCATTTTTTTTCTATAGTACTTGGAGAAAAAGTTAATATCAGAATCAAACCAATTGATTTTTGTAGAGTTTTTAAAAGGACTTTTCATAAGCCCTTTTAGTGAAGAATGCACCATCGCAATCTCAATATCAGGAACATCTTCTATTTTAGACCATAATAATTCGGGAAAACATATATATGCAGCAAGTAGTCTATGTCTTTCCATACGTTGAAAAAGCCTCAATATACTATGGGAAGACAGTTGAGGTTTTCCTTTGGCAATGAAAAACACCCGAATATCACTGGGAATATCGTTGAGCAATTCTCCTTCATTAAAATCCAGTAACACCATAGGCTCGTATCGAGCTCTATCTAAAAAATCCAAAAGATTCAAAAGAGTTTTCTGAGCTTCTCCCATTTCCATTGAACGAATACGAAAAAGAATTTTTTTTCTCATTAACTTGATAGGATTTTCAAATTATAATTATGATTGGTGAATCAAATCTTATGTATCTCTTAATAAAAAAGTCCGAGAACAAGGGAAGTCGCTCCCGGACACAAAAAAACACTTTATTAAAAAAAATCTATATGATATTGTAGTAAATAGAGGCTATTATTTCTCACTTTATACACAGCTTCTTGCGAAGCCATTCTCCAAGCAGATAAGATCCTCCGCCTCATTGAGATTACTTTAGCTCTTATAGTCTCCGAACTGAACATTCCAACATTATACGAACCTGCAATTTTAGAAGAGGATATTGTTAATATAAATATTTGTTGAATCGTGAGGATAGCTCCATTTATTTTTTTTAAACACATAGCAATACAAAAACTAACTTAAATATCTTTTTTTCCATTTGGCTATGGTATGCCTACTCGTCCTGAAATGATTAGCTGTCTGACTATTATTTAGTTTATTCTTTTTTTGAAAATCCAAGATCTGCAAAATACTGGATCTGGAATAAGATCGATGGCTTTGATTAAAAGCTTCCGTAGCTTCGTCCTCTAGCCCAAATATCTTTTTATTAAGCTCTATAACATCGAGTACAGATAAACTTTTTTTATTGAGTAGACGTGAACATTCCTCTATTTTATGAGGAAATTTTCTATTCAAAATATCCATAAAAATCCGTTGATAATCAACCTTTGATTTTTTCATCTATTCTTTTTATTATTGTAAGCAATATATCTTATGTTGATACTTTATATTTATCCTTCCATTTATTTAAGGTGCTTTTAGGAATTCCATACTCTTTTATTATTTCAACTGCCTCTTTTTCTCCTGTTTCCATTATTTCCAGCACAAAATCTATAATTCCTTTAGTATAGATATTCTTCCGAAACTGACTGGCTTGTACACTTTTTAAATTCCCTCCCTTATTTTTATCCGCAGAGGCTTTGGGAGCATAGAGAATAAGATGTTCAGAATATATCCTGAAAAAGTCATACTGTAAAAGTAGACTCCACTTGAGTAAAACTTCGGAATCCAATGTTTCTGCTTCGTACATACTTATGATTTCATCTTGAGTAGAACTAAAAAAGCTGCACACGTGAGACATTTCAAGCCCCTTCTCCAATACACCTTGTTGAACTAAGTTCCCTAAATGAAAAGTTTTGAAATTGAATTTATTTTTTCCCATTAGATTTACATTAAATGATTCGATTTTTTTCAAGATTATAATGTTATCTTGTTCGATTTTTTTTAACTCCTTAAAAAGGATAATTGAATAAAAAACTCAATACAACAAAGGAGAGAAAAACCCGAGGGATCATTTTTTCATACCCCTCGGAAGAAAATTTTATATAAAAATTAAAAAGTATTATTTTTCATTACTCTCCAATACATCTGACTGGCATAGTCCAGAAAGGACTAGTAGCAGTAGCTCCTCCGCCCGGAGCAACAAAATAATTTGCAAGACCAGGATCTGTAGTTGAAGCCCAAAGTAGTGCATGAGAATTTACATAAGCAACAGGATAAGCAGTAGCAGATGTTCCATTTCCAGCAAGTGGTAATGTAAGTTTAGTATTATTAGGACAAGTAAATTGAACCGCTACACCAGGATTGATCGTACTCGTAGGATTACCATCCATCCCTAAATAAGCTGGGGGAGTATTTGCAGTCACTGTTAAAGTTACCCAGTCTTGTTTAGTAGGCACTCTATATCCAGGAGGACAAGGATCGAAAGATGTTTTAGTTGGACCCCACGATCCAGACACAACAGTTGAACTACCTGCATCATATTTATTTCCCCATAAATAATACCCTCCTCTAAGTGCCAGATCTGTAGCAGAAGTTGGATGATCGGGATCTAATGTTGTATCAGCTCCCAAATTATGTCTCAACCATTTTTGAGATCCACACATTACAGAAGGTGGACCGCTCTCCGCCACTGTGATCGTAGCATCGCACGCTTTGTCACCCAATATTACATGAACATTCATTGATCCAGAACTCGAAGGTGTTCCATTAATACTATATGTAAGAGTTCCATTGCCCGTATTAAGAGTTCCTGCTGCACGACTGAAGGTTAATCCATTCACTGTAACTGTTTCAACAGGATAACCAGCTCCATTTCCTCCTGTATAAGGAATCGTTAACGTCCCCCCTGTAACAGAACTACCCTGAGTCAAAGTAGATGGATTAAATGTCGCATTTCCACAATCAAGAGTGGTAACTATTGGAGGTGTTGTTCCTGTCACCGTAATAGTCGCATCACACGATTTGTCACCTAAAGTTACATGAACATTCATTGGTCCAGAAGCAGAAGGTGTTCCATTAATACTATATGTAAGAGTTCCATTGCCCACATTAAGAGTTCCTGATGTACGACTAAAAGTTAATCCATTCACTGTAACTGTCTCAGCAGGATAGCCCGCTCCATTTCCTCCTGTATAAGGAATCGTTAAGGTACCGCCCGTTACAGAAGTACCTTGGGCTAGTGTAGAAGGGTTAAATGTGCCACTAGCACAATCAAGCGTTGTTACTATTGGAGGTGTGGTGGAACATTGATCCTTATCCAAAGGTTTCCATGTACCCATATTTACTTTATTTTGATTGGCAGGCGCTGTACTTTCAGTATCATTAGTTACATCATTGTCATAATACCAAAATCCACGACATAATGTTCCGTCCGTATTTCCAATTGCCGCTACCCCTGATGTTGCCGTATTAAAAACAATAAAGCCATCATAATAATTATAGTAATTAGTAACCGTTCCCAAAATGTCAGGTGCCGTAGGCGAAAAAGCAGTAAACTTTGTTAAATCTGTTCGGGGAAACAGTAATCCTTTTCCTATATTAGGTTTACTTTCATTATTAAAAGTGGGATTTGAAGATGCATCGATAAAGGCAGAGCTGTTTGGTGCCGAAGTATTTGCCGCACTATTCCCTATTCTTACTTGCCCATAAAAAAGACACCCAAAGGTTAAACAAGCCAAAGGGGCTATCTTTTTTTTACTAATAAATGTATATCTCATTTTTTATGTTTTTCAAGTTATTACAATGTTTTAAGCCATTAATTTTTATATTTTCCAATATTTGATGATCTTTTGAATAAAAACATCTGTGTCAAAGTCTATATCTAAACTCTATTACAATCTCATTCATTATCTTTAATTTCTTCACACTAATGAAGATGATGAAAATCCGGGGAATATTTTTAGATATCCCCCAGAGGGAAAGCGCTGAATATTTTATAAGCTTCATTTGTAAACAATACCTAAAACTTATAATTACAATGCATCTTCCTTATTCACCAATATAAATCATCACTATGTCGTTTATGAATTAAAAAATAGTAGTAATAGCTATTCTGCAATACAGCGTACAGAATGACCTTCTATTCGATAACCGGCACTAGAGGATGGATTTACAGAACTGCTATTAAACCCAAAACTATATGCGGCAGGATTATTTTGGGTAGTATAATAAGAAGTACTACTCCAATACATCCCAACTTCATTACGCATTTGTAGCACCCCTCCTAATGTTGGATTATTGGGAATACTTAAATGAGAGCGAAAGCCTGCTGCAGGGAAAGTTAATTTATTTGATCCACTTGTATATGTCAATGCCGAACTAAAGAGTGAAGCATCATCGCCAAAAGGACCTATACGACCAACCGAGCTACAACTATTTAATGCCTGCCATTCAGCTTGGGTAGGAACTCTAAATCCTGGAGGACATGGGTCATTTGATGTCCTGGAAGGTCCCCAAGAGCCATCTGATGCATCATTAAAATTCCAAGTAACTGGACCTGCATTTGCTTGATCTTGGCTCTGTGTTAATATCGGGTTGATTCTCCCCCACTGATATTTATCCCCATGAATTCCAGCAACAGGAACATTAGGATCCAGTGATTCATTTGCTCCCAAATTATGCGTTTTCCAAGTTCTGCCATCACACATTGTAATCTGCTGCCCATTTATAACTATAATATTAGCATCACACGATTTGTCACCTAAAGTTACATGAACATTCATTGATCCAGAAGTCGAAGGTGTTCCATTAATACTATATGTAAGAGTTCCATTGCCCGTATTAAGAGTTCCTGCTGCACGACTGAAGGTTAATCCATTCACTGTAACTGTTTCAACAGGATAACCAGCTCCATTTCCTCCTGTATAAGGAATCGTTAACGTCCCCCCTGTAACAGAACTACCCTGAGTCAAAGTAGATGGATTAAATGTCGCATTTCCACAATCAAGAGTGGTAACTATTGGAGGTGTTGTTCCTGTCACCGTAATAGTCGCATCACACGATTTGTCACCTAAAGTTACATGAACATTCATTGGTCCAGAAGCAGAAGGTGTTCCATTAATACTATATGTAAGAGTTCCATTGCTCACATTAAGAGTTCCTGATGTACGACTAAAAGTTAATCCATTCACTGTAACTGTCTCAGCAGGATAGCCCGCTCCATTTCCTCCTGTATAAGGAATCGTTAAGGTACCGCCCGTTACAGAAGTACCTTGAGCTAGTATAGAAGGATTAAATGTGCCACTAGCACAATCAAGCGTTGTTACTATTGGAGGTGTAGTGGAACACTGATCTGGACGCATTGGCCTCCATGTCCCCAAATTCAATTTATTTTGATTGGCAGGCGCTGTACTTTCAGTATCATTAGCTACATCATTGTCATAATACCAAAATCCACGGCATAGTGTTCCCTCTGTCCCTCCAATCGCAGCGACTCCTGAAGAAGCCGTATTAAAAACAATAAAACCATCATAATAGTTATAATAATTTTCCACCGTCCCCAAAACTTCAGGTGCTGTAGGCGAAAAAGCAGTAAACTTTGTTAAATCTGTTCGGGGAAACAGTAATCCTTTTCCTATATTAGGTTTACTTTCGTTATTAAAAGTGGGATTTGAAGATGCATCGATAAAGGCAGAGCTGTTTGGTGCCGAAGTATTTGCCGCACTATTACCTATTCTTACTTGTCCATTAAAAAAACTTCCAAAGATTAAAAACATCAAAGGGCCCGTCTTTTTGACAGAAATAAATATATGTCTCATTTTTGAACTTTTATTTATTGTATTATGAACCCGTTATCCATTCCCAAGATCCTGGACCAGTGCCCCCAATGTAAATCAATATTCCCCCTCGTTGAGCGAGTACACCGGTAGTAAAAGGACTTCTAGGATGGGGCACAATTTCCATGAATTCTAATGAAATATTAGAAACATAAATCTTTTTTCCTCTCTTAAGTGTAGGGTCAGTTGTTTCATTAGGTAAATTCAAAGTTTGACCCGAACCCGAAGGATTTAACTTAAGAAAATCATCTGTTACTAATACATTATAAGTTGCCGTGATCTCAGCAGGACTTATATTAAATGTAGAATCAGAGCTACTTCCTCCTCCTACTGCCTTCCATTTTGAAGTAGAATTGTCATAGTAATAGAATCCTGCTGCCGATATATCTGATGTTTTTACGGTCGTCCCCGTTATTGAGGAGGTTACAAAAACCAGTGTTCCATTTTGATCAGAAGCATATGCAGCATCTTTTGCTGCAAGTTCAGTCACTGAATAGCGAGGAACGAGAACACCATCAGGAACCGTAGGAGAAGAAACTCCCATAACATCTAAAGTGGACTTAGGTTCGGTTGTATTAACTCCTACCTGCCCGAATGCAAATGTACCTACAGCAATTGTAAGTGTAATAAATGTTTTTTTCATTTGTTGAGTGTTTTATATTAAAAAAAATTTGTTTTATCAAAAGAGCGGCATGTAATAATTCATAAAAATCAGTGCATGCCGTCTAACTATACGAAAATCTCAATCTTTACCTTTTCTTGTTTATTAATATCCAGACTCACTTGTTTCAACATAAGCCAATACATCATTTAAGTCTATTTACCTATAGAAATTATTTTTACCTAGCCTATTAAATAAAAACATAATCTATGTATTGATTTCCCTTGAAATTAGTATTATCAACTGTTTTTATTCCCACCTGGTCGAAAATGAAATTAAATCTGAATTTTTTTAGCAAGCCCCATCTGTTGTTAATCGGGACAATATCCAGAGGTCACCTTCATAACCTCCGGAATATTAATTACGATGAAATGTAATTTTGATAAACCTCCAAATTAAATCCCATATTCAGCTTACTAACCAGCATCTGATATCAGATTTGACAAAGAAATAAATCCTATTAAAAATTAGCCGTGTGAAAATAGTAGGGTGTCATTTTTTTTCATTTTATTTAATAAATATTTCATGTTCAAAACATTATACTCATATGCGCAATAAAACCTAAAGCTCCTATGTAAAGCCTGATTTTTTCGCATTGTATTTGTGTATTCTTTTTATTAGTCTATTTCAGACTAATAATGATAAATATTTATCTGAGACTAACCATTTTACCAAAAAATAAAGCAATGAAAGGGGTTTGTGGAAATATTTTTTTATTTTTTTTTCTTATATTTGAATAGGAGATAAGGAAAAATATTTGCCCCAAGTAACTATTTTTTAATAATTTAAATAAAATTATTGTTTTTTATAAAATAATTATTATCTTTGTGTTATTAGTCTGAAATAGACCAATAATTTATATTATTTTTGTGAAAAATATAAATTACATCAAATTTTTCAGAATGACCTTTTCTTATTATTTATCGCCTAATATTAAAAATCGTAAAAATCAAATTTTTCTTTCTTTTTCTCCAGAGGCCGAATCAGATTATTCCTATCATTTTAATACTCCTTTTTATATCAATATTGAAGACTGGGATCATGTAAAAAAAAGACCTAAAAACATTTACTGTAAAAAATTTAAGCAACTTAATGTGAAGCTTAATAGCATTAAAATAGAACTGGCAAAACTTATTCAAACTAAAAAATTAAAAAACAAAGCCCCTTCTTCAAAAGTCATTTCAGAAATAATTAAAAAAATAAGTATTGATGAACAACAAAAAAATTATTCTGAAGAAAGTCTCCTTCACATGATATCTCAATATCTCGATGCCAAAAAAGAAACACTTTGCCTTTCCACCTATAGAAGATACTTGGTATTTTTCAGACTCATTGAAAAATTTGAAAGCTTTATAACCAAACATATATTATTACAAGACGTCAATTCTGAGTTCATCCAATCTTTTTATTTTTTTGGAAAATCAGAACAATATTCGGAGAGTACAATTAAAAGAACAGTCGAATTTGTAAAAACTATTTTAAATTATGCGGAAAGAATGGGCTTTGCCACGCATGTAAGAAATTTGGAGATTCCAAAAAATAAAAATCCTAAAAGAATCATTACGCTTAATGAAAAAGAATTAAAAAAAATAAAACAAACAGAGGTTCCTGCAGATCTCCAAATCGCTAAAGACTGGCTTCTCATAAGTTGTTATACCGGTCAAAGGATTTCAGATTTTATGAGATTTAATAGTAACCAACTGATCAATATAAATGGAAAAATATGCATTTCTTTTATTCAGCAAAAAACAGGAAAAGAAATCATTTTACCACTTCATCCCACTGTATTGGATATTCTCACAAAGAATAATAATAATTTTCCAAAAGCCATGGATAGAAGTTTATATAATAAACATATCAAAGAAATTGCAGATTTATCAGGAATTAAAGAATTTGTGAAAACCCGCAAAAGAATAGGATTTAGGAGTAGGGAAATGCAAATAGAAAAATTTCGAAATATAAGTAGTCATATTGGCCGGCGTAGCTTTGCATCGAATTTTTATGGTAAAATTCCGACTCCTTTATTAATGCAAGCCACCGGACATAGCAGTGAAAAAATTTTTCTTAATTATATAAATCCCGTAAATCATGAAGGAATAATGGCTCTCGGAAATTATTTTGAAGAAATATATTCCGGTAAACAAAAAAAATAAATATCTATTTATAAAAAACCTACTGATTCGAGCGGATCTGATACAAAAGTTAGGGTAATCTTTACATCAAAAATAATTTGATATAAAGATTACCCTCTATTAATTATCTAGATTCTAAACAAATTTTCAATTATTCAAAAAAGGAATTGAAGTAAAGAAGTTATTATACTCAATATCAAAGAATAATAAACTAAGCTCGGGACAAAAATAGAAACAAAATTTCAAAACCCTTCTAATACAAAATAATTTTTCAGAAACTCTCATTTTAACTTATTAACTAATGTTAATAAGGTGTATTGATCTATGGAAAATACTATATTATGCTTACAGAAAAAGAAGAGAGAATATCTTTTAAAGATTAGTAGGAAGCTACTTGTGAAAGGAAAATTACCTTTATTTCATCCCTAGGGCTTATTAAATAAAGAGGTTGCCACTAAAATAAGTTGGTCAAGTAATTCTATTCATCATATTTTAAAAAGTCCTTAACTTTACCTCTATGTAGATGTTAAGATAACTAAATAGAAACTCAAAGATAGGAAAACTAAAATATTTATTCCGAATCCTAATCCATTTAAATTATTCAATGCAAGTAAAGCAAGTATTAAAGGTTTTGTAAAAAAAATGGACAAAAAAAAACCGAAAACCATTTAATATGATTTTCGGTCTATGTACCCCAGGCGGGACTTGAACCCGCACGTTCTTACGAACACAGGATTTTAAGTCCTGCGTGTCTACCAGTTCCACCACCAGGGCATGGAGTGGAGCGAAAAACGGGATTCGAACCCGCGACCCCAACCTTGGCAAGGTTGTGCTCTACCAGCTGAGCTATTTTCGCATACTGTGCGGATGAAGGGACTCGAACCCCCACGCCTCTCGGCACCAGATCCTAAGTCTGGCGTGGCTACCAATTACACCACATCCGCGTTGTTTTTAAGTTTATTTTAAAGAGCTTGTTTCGTTTTTGTGAGTGCAAATATAGGGCAATTTTCTTTAATTGCAAGCATTTTCTCAAAAAAAAATATTTTTTTTGCTTTTTTTTTCTCCGAGCCCATTTATTACATTTCATTTTATTACTTTTACACTGTTAATATTTATGATATGGAATTACAAGGAACTGTAAAGAAACTTTTTGATGCTCAGACATTTGCAAGTGGTTTTCAAAAGAGAGAGATGGTCATTTTGACCCAAGAACAATATCCACAACCAATCAATATAGAATTTTTGTCTGATAAGATCAGTTTATTGGATAATATAACAGAAGGAGAGAATGTGAAAGTAGGAATTAATATCAGAGGAAGAGAATGGACTTCTCCTCAAGGGGAAACAAAATATTTCAATTCAATTACAGGATGGAGAGTAGAAAAAGTATTTGAAAACAATGCTGAGCCTACTCAAGCTATGCCATCTCAAACTACATCTTCTGTTTCCAATGAAAATCCATTCGCTGGGGACGATGATGATGATTTGCCTTTTTAATATAACTAATATTAGAATAAATAATAGAATCCTGCTTTACTCAAGTAGGATTTTTTTTCCAAAATGGTTCGACTAGACGAAAACGAAATTTCATTTCCCGATCCTGAGCTTTATGATGGCCATAAAGGCATCATTGCTTTTGGAGGAGATATCTCCTTAGAGAGAGTTTGGCTAGGATATCAGTTGGGAATATTCCCTTGGTATAATCCCGGCGAAGAAATTTTATGGTGGTGCCCAGATCCTAGATTTGTGCTATTCCCTCATGAATTGAAGGTTTCCAAGTCTATGAGAAAACTATTGAATAAAAATTTTTTCACTTTTACAGAAAATCAGAATTTTAGGGAAGTTATTAAAAATTGCCAACAAACAAAAAGAAAAGGACAAGATAGTACGTGGCTCTCCAATGAATTGATGGATGTATTTATAAAACTTCATGAATATGGTCTGGCAAAAAGCATTGAAGTATGGAAAGATGATGAGCTAGTAGGCGGGCTTTACGGAATACAAATCGGAAAAGTCTTTTGCGGAGAAAGTATGTTTGCCAAAATAAGCAATGCTTCCAAAGCTGGATTTATATATTTTGTTGAAAACAATAAAAAAAACATAAATCTCATTGATTGCCAATCCTATACAGAACATTTAGAAAGCTTAGGTGCAAAAATGATCCCTAAAAAAGAATTTTTAAAAATTTTACATACAAAATAATGAATGCAGATAAAGAAAAATGGATCCTATTAATTGTATTAAGTATTATTTGGGGTTCTTCCTTTATATTAATTAAAAAATCTTTAGAGCACTTTAATCCTTTCCAAGTGGGAGCTTTAAGATGTCTTATTGCCGGAATAATTCTACTTCCCCTTGCGATTACAAAATATAAATCATTTCCTAAGAAACATTTGAAATGGCTTATTTTAGCTGCATTTACAGGGAATTTCATACCGATGTTCTTATTTCCATTAGCTGAAACGGAAGTAAGCAGCAGCATTGCAGGAATCGTTAATTCCATGATGCCTATTTTTGTTATCATCGTAGGTGCGCTTATCTGGAAGTTTGAAACCACAAAAAAGCAAATTATAGGAACTTTAGTTAGCTTTACGGGGGTTTGCTTACTTGCTTTTGGAGGAGATGGAGAAGGCGGGAAATTCAAATTAATTCCTATTTTACTCTTGTTATTAGCTACTTTATGCTATGCAATAAGTACTACTACTGTCAAATCTAAGCTCATGGAAGTGTCCTCAACAATCCTATCTGCTTTTGTATTTTCGTTTGTCATATTCCTTCCATCACTTATTTCGCTAGCATTCACTGGATTCTTTTCGGAGTTTACCTTTTCAAAAGAGAATATGCTTGGGCTGATGTTTGTCAGTTTATTATCTATTTTCGGAACAGGATTAGCCATGATGATGAATTATAGACTACTAAAAGTTTCAACCCCTCTCTTTGCATCCACAGTAACTTTACTTATGCCTATTGTGGCAATTATTTGGGGAATTTTAGATGGTGAAAAATTATCTCTTTTACAATATTCCGGAGCTGGAGTTATTATAGGAGGACTCTTATTTTTAAGATCAAACAACTCATCAAAAAAATAAATCCTGCAAAAATGCAGGATTTTTATATTAAGATAATTACACTTTTATTCTTTTTGCCAAAAATCAATTCTTTTTCTTGACTTTTGCCTTGGCTTTCTTCACCTCATCTTTAATAAAAGGATATTTTTTCTGCATATCCGGAGCTAAAGAAGGATCTAAAGACAATGCTTTTTGAAGGGACTCAACTCCTTTTTCTTGTTTTTTTAGGTTAAAATAGCAATTACTTAACTGATAGTATAACTCTGCCCTATCATGTCTTTTAAGAGCTTTAATTAATACTTCTACAGCTTCTCCATACTCTCCTAAAAGCATCAACACTTCCGAATAAGCATACCAATTATAAAATCTTGATGGTTCAGCTTCTACTAGCTTATCCAAGCAGGAAAGACTTTCTTCAAATTTACCGGAATCTATAAATAAAAATGCAAGCCTTTTCTGATAATCAAGGTTCGTTTCATTTAACTGAGTAGCTTCTTTTGCAAAGTGCAAAGCTTCAGACATTCCCCCCATCTCTTCATATAGGTAAGACTGTTCCATCATGGCAAGATAAAACTGTGGGTCTTCTCTTAATGATTTTTGAAATGCGTTTAATGCAAGAATAGGTTGCTTAAGAGCTTTATGGCATAATCCTATCTTATAATAAGTGAAGGCTTGGGTATATTCCAGTTCAAGCATTTCCTTATACACATCAATCGCATTCTGATATTTTCCTAACGCCTCATAGCAAGCGGCTTTATTGGCATAGACACCAACAGAATTTGAATTAATTGCCAATAAATAATCATATCCTTTTATTGCCTCTTCATAATTCTTTTTATTAAAATAGAATTGTCCATACTCTAGCCAAGCAGTTTCAGAGTAAGCAAACTCATCCAAATATTCATTAAGAAAAGCGATGGCTTCTTCACTTCTATTTAAATCATTAAAGCATACCATACAATTTTCTAATGCATAGTCATCCGTAGGATCTTCCTGCAAAGCCTTTTTATAGTGCTTAAGAGCATTAAATGGATCACCCAAGTTCACGTATTCATCAGCAATAAAGTTGTGAAGAAAATTTTCTTCTTCTCTAAGCTCTAATGCCTTTTTACAAATCTCAATTGACTTTCTAGGGTTTCCTAAATTGGAATAATATTTAGCATAACAAACTAAAAAGTCTGTATTTTCCATTGATGAGCCTTTCAATTCATCAATAAGCTCCTTTGCCATATTATATTCCTCCCATTCCAGAAGTACCTCCAGTTTTTTAATCTTGATACCTAAAGAATTAGGATGAAGCCTTAAGCCATAATTGACGGCTGTATCTGCATAATTAAAATCACCTAGTTCTAGATAGTAAACAATAATATCTTCTAACTCCTCTGTATCAAAGTAGAATTCATCATTGTTTTCCATCATTTCCTCGAACTTTTTCACAAGTTCATTTCCAAAATACTCTTCCAATATAAAATCGTTTTAAGATTTAAGACTTGAGATATGAGATATACAAATACTCGGTTCTGAAAATCTTAATACTATAAAGTTAATAATTATTATTGTTTAAACTGTTGAATCAGTATTAATTTTTTTAAATCAAGCTATTAATTTTAGCTATCATCGTATCGGCTAATTCATCTGCTTCTTCCTGAGATTTAGCCTCTGTATAAATTCTGATAATAGGTTCTGTATTCGACTTACGAAGGTGGACCCAATTATTTTCAAAATCTATTTTTACTCCATCAACAGTTGATACTTCTTCATTTTGATACTCTTTTTCCATTTTAGTTAAAATCTCATCTACATTAATTTCTGGAGTCAATTCAATTTTCTTTTTACCCATAAAGTAACTTGGATAGCCTGCTCTAAGTTCAGAAACCGTTGTGTTTTCTTTTGCTAAATGGGTTAAAAATAATGCCACTCCTACTAAAGAATCTCTTCCATAATGTAAATCCGGATAAATAATTCCACCATTTCCCTCACCCCCAATTACGGCTTTTTTCTCTTTCATTAAGGTCACTACATTTACTTCTCCAACGGCACTGGCAAAATATTCTGAGTCATGTGTGCGTGCAACATCTCTTAATGCCCGACTTGAAGATAGATTCGAAATAGCAACTCCATTTTTATTTTTCAACAAATAATCTGCAACGGCAACTAATGTATATTCTTCTCCAAACATCTCTCCTTTTTCATCAATCAAAGCCAATCTATCCACATCAGGGTCTACTACAATACCAAAGTCTGCATTTTCCTTTTTAACTAATTCACAAATATCTCCCAAATGTTCTTTCAATGGCTCCGGATTATGGGGGAAATGTCCGGTGGGATCACAATACAATTTTATGGTTTCACAGCCAAGCTTATCCAATAACATAGGAATAGCAATACCCCCTGTGGAATTTACCGCATCTAGGACTACTTTGAATTTCTTAGCTTTAATCGCTTCGGCATCTACCATGGGTAAATCAAGGATCTGTTGAATATGAATATCAAAGGCATCCTCTCTCGTTTCATATTGACCCAGCTCGTCCACTTCAGCATAGTTAAAGTCTTCATTTTCTGCCAAAGCTAAAACTTCTGCTCCATTTTCCCCACTAATAAATTCTCCTTTTTCATTCAACAATTTAAGCGCATTCCATTGTTTCGGATTATGAGATGCCGTAAGGATTATACCTCCATCTGCATTAAGCTCAGGAACCATTATTTCAACAGTAGGCGTTGTAGAAAGCCCCAAATCAACAACATGAATCCCTAACCCTTGTAATGTGGCCGTTACCAAAGAGGAGACCATTTGACCAGAAATTCTGGCATCTCTTCCAATAACAAGTGTTAAATCTTTTTTATTTTTATTATTTTGAAGCCAGGTTCCAAATGCCGAGGCAAATTTCACAACATCAAGAGGAGTTAAGTTGTCGTTCACTTTTCCTCCGATAGTCCCTCGAATTCCTGAAATACTTTTAATTAATGACATTATGTTTTTATTTATTTTTAACTTTTAATTTTCTGTGCAAAGATAATTAAAAAGACTTTTATCTTATAAGATTGGTATTTTTTTACTAATTTTTTCATAGCTGTTTCTAACCACTTTGGGTGGGGCAAAACGATATCCTACATAAATAAGCCCATAGATATTGTTATTTTCAACGGTAGCATGTTTTGCTTCATTATAGAAATGGGAATTAAAATTAATTTTGCCTCCAAACAAAAACCGGTCTGTATTATATCCTATATGAAGTCCTCCTGCAAATCGTGAAGTAAAATATTGTCCCTTTTCTTTGGTTACTTCTCCATTATCTCCAATATCTTCATAATTGGCAAATTTTCCTCCAAATCCTAGAGCCAAATAAGGAGATATGTTGATCTTTTTAGCAATTATCCAATTATAAAAATATCCCATATTAGCCCCTATATCAAAATCCGTATCTCTAGTTTTTTCCCCATCAACAATATTATTAAAAATAGTGTATTCATAATCTAAAAATGGCATGAAGCTCCCACCACTTTTCTTTTGCCACTCTCCTTGAGTATATACACTTTTCAATGAAGCGTTTTTATTGAGAACATACGCCGTAATTCCTCCAAAATTTCGCACCTTAAAATCCGGTAGCTGAGGATAAGGCTCTTTTCCTACTTCAAAGGAAGGATCAATTTCTTTTGCATTTTCAACATAAAATCCTTTGGCTTTTCTATAATATACGGTCTGAATGAAGTTGTTTAAAAAAAGTCTAAATCTAAAGTCTGTATAAGAACTATGCCCTTTTAGATCATTTTCATTATTTCCCGGAATAAAATGAGGTGCAAAAGATAAAGATGCACTTATAATTTTGTAATCGAGAGATAAAGATGTATTGACTCTATTGTTTATTGAAAGGATTACTTTTTCTTTAAATGAATGATCAGATAGAATATATTTTTCAATATTGGTATCCAAGTTGAAACGGATCATCACCTGATCTGCATAGGACTTAATATGAGTAGTATCCTCCTGTCCTTTTGCCCAAAAAGCAAAAAAGAACAATAAGCAAACGAATAATTCTTTGATTTTCAATCTTAATGTGTTTTAATTTCAAGAATGAAATTACTACATTTTTTTTAAACCATAATCAAATCTATCAAGAACACCCGCAATCTTTATCACAATTTGTTCTTTTTGAATTGAACTTTTTAGGAGCAAAATTCTTCTGTATTACTTTAAATAAAGAATAACAAGCAAATGCAACAATAAGTAATACAATGATATACTGTAAAATTAATGAAGATTCCATTATTTTAAAATCTGATATATTATCATCGACACAAAGTATGCCAAACCTGTCATCATGGCTACTTGTAATCCAGTCCATTTCCAACTTTTAGTTTCTCTGTAGACTACTGCAAGGGTCGAGATACACTGCATTGCAAATGCATAAAATAAAAGTACTGAAATCCCTGTTGCAAAGCTAAATACTTTCTCACCATTGGGCTTCACATCTCGTCGCATTTTATCAATTACTTTAACTTCAGGAGCATCATCTTCCAAACTGTATAAAGTGGACATTGTTCCTACAAATACCTCACGCGCCACAAAACTCGTCAGGATCCCAACTCCCATTTTCCAATCATATCCTAATGGCTCAATAAGAGGTTCTATTCCTTTTCCCATTTTTGCCAAATAAGAATGATCTAATTCTACATTCGAAGCCACCCATTCAGTATTTTTTTGTTTTGGTCCAAAATAGCTTAAAAACCAAATGATAATACTAACAATAAAAATAATTTTACCCGCACCTGTAATAAAATCCCAAACTTTGCCCAACACCATTTTAAAATCATAACCAAAAAGCGGTTTTTTATACGTTGGAAGATCCATTACCAAATATGTTTTTCCTTTATTTTTAATAGCTTTATTAAGAACCGCAGCCGAAAGCAAAGCAACAGCAAAACCCAAAAAGTACATTCCCATTAGAACCAAAGCTTTATATTTTATTCCTAAAAAAGCTCCGTCTGATATAATCAATCCGATAATAATACTATAAACCGGCAATCTTGCTGAGCATGTCATAAAAGGAGTCACGAGAATCGTTAATAATCGTTCCTTAACATTTTCAATATTCCTAGTTGAGATGACGGCCGGAATTGCACAAGCAGTTCCTGAAACCAACGGAACAATACTTTTCCCATTGAGTCCGAATGGTCGCAAAAGACGGTCCATTAAGAAAACAACTCGCGCCATATATCCTGAGTCTTCCAATAAATACAAGAAATACAACAAAATTCCAATTTGGGGAGCAAATACAACAATACCTCCAATTCCTGGAACAATTCCGTTAGATATCAATGAATTAAGTGGTCCTTCTGGTAAATGATCTCCGGTAAAAGCAGATAACCAGGTAAAAAAATTCTCAATCCAATTCATGGGATATTCTGCTAAAAAGAAAACACTTTGGAAAATAATCAATAAAATCACAAAGAAAAATATATATCCCCAGAATTTATGTACCAAAACTCTATCTAGCTTTTCGGTCAATAGTTCTTTAAATTGTTGCTTCTTAGAAATAACATCGGTCAATACCTTATCAACAATTTGATATCTTCTTACCGTTTCCTGAACTTGTAATCTTTTAGGTACTAAACTTTTAAATTCAGGTTCATTGAGCAGTTCAGCGATAGATTCTATTTTTTTAAGATCTTTACCTAAAGATATGTTCACCCAGGCTTTATATTCATTTTCAAAACCCTTATGAACCAATTTATTAATAAAATCTTTATGCTCATTAGGAGTATCAAAAGATATGGTATGAGCTTTCATAAAATCATTTTTATCAACAGCTTCCCTAATCTCATCTATCCCTATCTTTTCCTTGGCATTGGTCTGGATAATCTTTATTCCTAGAGCTTCAGAAAGTTTTTCCATATCAATAGTAATGCCTCTTCTTTCTGCCTGATCAATCTGGTTAACCACTAGAATCATTGGAATCCCAAGATCTTGTATTTGTTGAAATAAAAGAAGCCCCCTCTTTAAGCTCAGTGCTTCCAGAATATAAATTACTCCCTCATAGTTTTTTTGCTCATCAATAAGAAATTTCGAAAAAATCGCTTCATCTTCAGAACTTGGGTAGATGCTATACGAACCCGGCAAATCTATTACTTCAACTTCTTGGTCTTTATATATATAATTTCCCGAATGACTTGCAACAGTAACCCCGGCATAATTCCCGGTCTTCTGCTTTTTGTTACATAAAGAATTGAAGACTGTTGATTTTCCTACATTCGGGTTTCCAACTAAAAGTACCTTTTTCTTATTATTCTCCCCCATTAGTTCAGTTCTTCTACAATAATATAATTTCCTTCTTCTTCACGAAGAGCAATTCGACTCTTCTCTTCTCCGAACTCTACATACATCGGTCCATTAAAAGGTGCCTGGTATAATATTCTAAATATGGTATCCGGAAGAAGCCCCATTTCTATAATTTTATTAGGCATCTTTAGATGATCATTGTCATACCCCAAAATCTTCCCTTTTTTATTCTTAGGGAATCTACTCATTTTATGCAAATCCGTCTGTTTCAAAGCCAATTTTTTGTGGTCACAAATATACGCTATTTAAATTTAATCTAAATAGGGCATATTGTTAAAGAAATCAACCCAAATACCAGATCGTATTTGGGTTGATGACAATATATAATTTAGTTGATATGAATGTCTTCTTACTCTTTTAGGCCTATTTTTTTCTATTTTTTAATTGCTTTTACTAATTCAATCGGATTATCATTGGCATTGAAAAAATCTTTATACATTTTTTCTTGCTTCTTCATCATATCTCCTACTGTTCCATCCATTCCCGGTATTGATTTAGACATTACATCTTGTGTCATCATAGGCCTTACTGTTGCAAATGGATCTTTCTTAAAGTCATTGAATGTTTTTTCAAATTTTTCTCTCGACAACTCATTTACTTTCAAATTCATTCCCGAAATCTTTTCTGTATAAGATAATTCTTGCCAATCTTGAACTTTTTTATTTCCTTGCAGCACCCACGAATAATTTTTATCTGCATCTTCAATTTTTACGATAAGGCCTGGCAGACCAGAGAATTTATATGGCCCATCCTGAAAAGGTACATCTGTACTGAACCAAGCCGTCCATTTTCTACCTCCAAATTCTGTCGTCGCTTTTTGAGCATTATAAGATCCTATTTTTTCTTTATCAGTAGATATTTTCCAATCAAATTTGATTGTTTCATAGTAAGCAATCCCTAAAGGAGTGAAACCACTCGCTATTCTTTCTATATATTCCACTTTCATTTCAGGATAGGATTTGATAATCTTCTCGGAGAATTTCGGCATTTTAATAGATTTTGACAAATCTTTAAAAACCCCGGATTTTTGCATGGCTTCAACTTGAACTTTAATAATAGAATCTTGACCTATGACCGTATAATCTCTATATATAGATCTATCTTTCACAATATCAAGAACTGTCATTACCTTCTCAAGTTTTGCAGAATCTTTTTTGGGTTTAAAAGTTAATTCATAAAAGAAACGATTTGCAGTTTCCTTGGATTCATTATCCTGCGCACTTATAAAAACAAATAGTGCAATAAAGAATGTCGAAAATAGTTTTTTCATTTTTTTATGGATATTTACTAATTAGTTAGTCTCTCCTAACTTTTGTTACAAATTTTATTAATTATTTTTTTATTCTATGGATAAAGAATTACACCCGCTTTAATAAGGAATTGATATCCCTTCAAAATCAAACAAAAAACCAATCGTTGTGAGATTGGTTTTTTATTTTTATTTAAAATTGAATTTTACAGTAAACATGACCTGGCTAGGACGAAGCTGAATTCTTGTATATTCCAATGCATTCAATTGTCCATTTAAATTGAAAGTTTCAAAAACTCTTCGATTGGCAATATTCATCCATTTCAACTCAAAATCGATTTTCTTTTTTGCCCAAGAAAACTGATAAGAAACATCATAAAAAGCATTATTATATTTATTGTTTCCATTTTTAGTGTTAAGTTGATCCCAATTAAAACCTACGGTATGATTTTCTATTGGATAAAAGAAAACTGCAAGATTATGATTATATCCATTATTAATTCCCAATGTTCCACCTCTACTATCTTGTTTTGTTCTTGAAATACTCATATTATAATCAAAACTCATCCATTCGAAATAGGTATTATTTATTTTAAAACCATAAGATTGGGCATTGTTCTTATTTTCGAATTGATCATTATTCAAAAATGCATCCGCTTTTGTGGTCGTATTATTGTAGGTAATAGATGCATTTGTTTTAAATTTTGGAAAATATTTTCCTACCTCAGCCGCAAATCTATTACTTGTTGAGTGATTATCCTGCTCTCGATATTGAATCAATGTAAATCCGGTCGTAGGGTCAAGGATAGGAGCTGAAAGTAAATTTCTCTTACTATCACTTAATGAATAATTAACATTAAAAAATAAATTATTCAATGGGTTTCTATACTCAATTCTTGATCCTACACTTTTAGTATTTATTTGTGGTATAGGATTATCGGGATCCATCACATTAAATCCTGCAGGGCTTAGCAACATATATCCTGCATATGCGGATTTAATATCTCCAAAATTATTGCTAATACTTCCATTTAAACTAGCCTTCCAAAAAGAAGCAAATGAATATTGAGCAAAGAAATTAGGTGTAAATGTAGTTTTATTTAATGATTTAGATACCCGTCTAAGATCATCTTCTGCTTTGATATTATTAAAGTTCACTGGAAGATTAGCAAATAAACTCCATGTGTCAGATTTATAATTTATCCCCAATGAAACATTTGGATTAACCTCAGTAAACCTTAAATTATTTTCATATTCTGATCCATTAAAATTGGGAGTTCCGGATACTGTTACTCCTTCAAAATTAGTATCGAGCTTATCGCTAGAAAAATCCAATCCCACCTGTGGGGTAAATGTCCAGCCTTTTGTTGAAAAACTAATATTAGCAGTATGTGACGTATCTAATGTTTTCAATCTAAAGCTTTGAATCGCATTTGTTCCAGGAAGAAAGTTTATCGTTCCGAATTGATCTGGATCGTTTTCATTTGTTTTTGGAAGTTTATATGGTATTTGTAAATAATTGGCTGGTGAAACCTGCAAGGTTTGCCTATCATCTTGATAATTGATATATGATCTAAAATTAATCATTTTTTCTTTCCAAGGGATAATAGTACTCAATGAATTTTGGAATGAAGAAGTAGGTGATTCTACGGATTCATCTCCTATTCTTCCCTGCCTTGTAGCTAGAGCTCTGTCTGCATTCCAGAATTGACTGAAACTCGTGGTATTTTTAAAAAAACCTTTTTTTGCATTTTTAGTAAAAATGAGCTCTCCTTTTAATTTATCAGTAAAAAATCGATTTCTTGTACTGGTTACAATCTTAGACCCTGCAAAATCTCCTGCTTGATAAATGGTTTCAATATTATCTTCTCTTTCAACCGTATTATTGGTATAACTTGCGTTGGCTTTCAATTCCCATTCTTTCTTTTTATCCATATTGGTAAGATAATTGGCTGATAAATAATGCACACTGTTCATCAAATATCTTTTTATAGGCAAGTTGGGTACACTGGCTGTTTCTACGTTTAGCCAATCATTTTGAGAAGTATTGGACTTTCTACCCTCCCATGGACTAAAGCCGCCTAAAAAATTCCCTTCATTTTCTACCTGCTCTCCTACATTATTTGTTTTATAGTTAACAACCCATTGACTTTTTTGTCCAAAAAACATGGGAGTTAATTTAACATTCCATAAAAAAGGATCCATTCCCACTCCTACTTCTCCTCTCCCTGTCATTGTTACAGAATTTTTTAGCTTTATATTAATTGCCGCTTGGTCTGAAGGAACTTTATCCCTTAGGATATTTATCGGCTGATGATTTTCTAGGACCTCAACTTTTTGAACTGCATCTTTCGGAAGAGAGCTATTAATAGTTCCATATGCCCCTTCCATGAGATCTTTCCCATTGACGTAGAATTTATTAATTGCATTTCCTTGATAAAGAATTGTCCCGTCTGTATTCACTTCAATTCCAGGTATTTTTTTCATTACATCTGCCAAGGTCCTGTCATTCTTGCTATCAAATGCTTTAAGATCATAGGAAATCGTATCGCCTCTTGAAGTGATCATTCTCGTTTTTAACTGAACCTCTTTAATTTCTGTAGCCTCAGACTCCATTTTAAAACTAAGAGTTTGATCACTATTGCTGATTTGTTTGGTTAGAGGTTTTTGGTTAAATGCTTTTACTTTAAGATCAACATTAGATTCTGCGGAAGTAAAGCTGACTTTATATTCTCCTTTGGAGTTTGTAATTCCATAAGCAAGTATTGCATCTTTACCAGGTTCTTCAACAGTTACACTTGCGCTCGGAATTGCAATCCCATCTTCATCTGTAATTTTTCCTGAAACAGTCTTCTGTGCTATGACAAGTACAGATGACAAAAACATCAGAAATATAAACACATTCTTTTTCATAGATTATTATTTTAATAATTAGTTAATATTATTATTTTTTGTTACAAGTTATTTATAAAGATGTATTTAAAGAATAAAAGTTAAAGCATCAGACCTATCACTACAAAAGCAGTTATATTTTTTTCATTAATATATTTTATTAACAAAAATTATAAAAACAACATATAAATTTCAATAAAATAAAACTTATTAGATAAAAAACACCGATAAAAAAGACATAAAAGTATTATTATTAATGAATTTTCATATAAATCAAAAATTAAATAAACTATATTAGCATTGAATAAATACATATTCAACTAATTTGTTTTTGCCCTGTAATATTTTTGCAGGGTATTTTGTTTCATATTATAAAGTCTCTTGAATGCCATTTTTAATTAGAATTACACATTAAAATAAACTTAAGTATTTTAAGATATTTTTTTATTTAATAATTTTGTAACATAAATTTTATATAATGGGAATTATTTTAAAGCCTATAGATATTGTAGATGATATTTCAAAGGAAGAATTTCTAGAAAAATACCTAAAACCAAGAAAGCCTTTAGTCATAAAAAATATGGCAAAAAAATGGCCCGCCTATCAAAAATGGACTATGGAATACATGAAGGAGATTGTTGGAGATATCGAAATTCCTTTATATGATAGCTCAAAAGCAGACCCGGCAGCTCCCATCAATGCATCTGCTGCCAAAATGAAATTTGCAGATTATATTGACCTTATTGAGAGAGAGCCTACCGATCTTAGAATTTTTCTTTTCGATCCTATAAAATTTGCTCCCAAATTATTAGAAGACTATATTTCCCCCAAAGAGCTAATGGGTGGATTTCTTGATAAATACCCTAATATGTTTTTTGGAGGAAAGGGATCTGTAACATTCCTTCATTTCGACATCGATATGGCACATATTTTCCACACTCATTTCAACGGAAGAAAGCATATCCTCCTTTTTGATTATAAATGGAAGGAAAGATTATATCAACTGCCCTATGCAACCTATGCATTGGAAGATTATGATATTGAAAATCCAGATCTTACTAAATTTCCTGCCTTAGATGGCGTAGAAGGAATTGAATGTTTTCTTGAGCATGGAGATACCCTATTTATGCCTACAGGGTGGTGGCATTGGATGAAATATCTTGATGGAAGTTTCTCCATTTCCTTAAGAGCTTGGGATAAGTCTTGGGGAGTAAAAGCTCATTCTTTATGGAATCTAACCGTACAAAGAAAGTTTGATGATATTATGAAAAAGAATTTCAAAAAGAGATACATGGATTGGAAGGAAAAAGTCGCCATAAAAAGAGCTGAAATTGCATTCAAAAGAGGCTTACCAAAATAAAAAAGAGTTCAAATTTGAACTCTTTTTTATTTGATGTAAGCTAAAACTAGCTATTTCATTATCATTCTCTACAATCCAATTATACCCATCATCACAAAACTCTATAAATTGGGTATTGTCTGAACGTTTTTTCTTCAAAATAAGAGGAGTTCTTGTAGATCCAATCAAGTTGAGCCTCTCCATCCTCAGCAAATTTTTTATCGGAGTCTTTTTTTGCTTCCCATTTGTTTTTTAAATTTTTATCTTTTTTTAATAATTCCGCTGCTGTATCTTCAAAAATATATGCTGAATAGTATTCTTTTTGAGCCAAGATCCCATCAAAGAAGTTCCAATTGAAAAAAGAATCCAATGCTTCAGGTTCAAGGGTCTCAATAATATATTTTACTCCTTCCTGATTAGTTGGAATGATATAATCTCCTGCAAAAAATGTAAGTTTTTTGTCGGATTTTTCTACAGTTGTTTCATAATGAAGATAATGACCTTCATAAGGATTTTTCACCGTTTTAAAATCATTAATTTTATATGACTCTACCGCAATTATACTATCTTTTTTTATAGATATCATTTGAATTCTATTCCTTTTAAATTCCTCAATAACAAGATATTGTGACTGTGGAATAATATAATATTTCGGAATTGTGATATACCCTGTTGGAACAGCAGTTGTAAATAATTTTATTTTCTTTGTAAATGGTTTATTTCTATCATAATATAGCCTTGGCTTTCCGGATACCTCACTTGCTTTGTACTTTCCTTCAAAACCTTTAAAATCCATAGTAGAATATTTTGTAGAATCAATTTTCCAGCGAATTCCGTAATGTTTACCGGCTTGATACTGTTTTAAGTTTTCAACCCTTAATTTTTTTATAATTTTATAATCTTGATCTAAGTTCTGAAGATTTACCAACATATACTTGTAAGTTGCATCTACTCTTTTATCATAAGGTTTTAACATATGAGTTTCAGGAACAGTACCCAAAGAATTGAACAATGTAGTATAACCTGTAGAATATCTCGGAGAATCTTCAAAAGCAGCAAAACCCACCTCTGGAACATCCCCATGAATGTTAACATAGGGCGTACTTTCGTATCCTATTTTTTTTAAATCCTCAAGGTTTTTAAGCTGATACTGATTATAAAAGTATGCTCCCAAAATAGCCCCCAATCTTTCTTTAAAAGTAGAAATATAGGTAAAGGTATATTGATAATCTGCTCCATTACTCACATGATTATCAATAAAAACATCGGGTTTCAGCCAATGATAAATTTCCTGAAAACTTCTCGCATTTTTCGAATCTGCTTTAATAAAATCTCTATTTAAATCATAGTTTCTTGCGTTCCCTCTGAATCCATATGCTTCCGGACCATTCTGATTTGCTCTTGAAAGTGAGCCTCTATTGAGCATTCCACTAACATTATAAGCAGAAATTGCAGCTACAATAAAATTCTGAGGAGTTTTTACCTTTTTTATTGCCAAATCTCTCATGAGAAGCATTGTTGCATCAATGCCATCAGGTTCACCAGGATGAATTCCATTATTGATGAATAGAATAGCCTTTTCTTTTCTTAATTGATCTATATCTTTTCCTGGAAAAGGATTGTAAATGACAACATATATCGGTTTTCCATTGTCATCCTCTCCCTTTTTTATATATTGAATTGTTGGAAATTTTTTTGCTAAGTTTTGATAGTATGCATTCATTTCTTCATAAGTAACCGTTTGATTACCATTTCCTTTTTCGAAAGGTGTTTGAAAATTATTTTGAGCAAAGCAAAAAGATACAGCAAGAGAAAGTAAAAGACAGATGAGTTTCATTGGAAAATAATATTATTCAACCCTAAATTTACTTAAAGTTTTTAGCAAAAAAGAGTACTTTTAAAAATTGAATAATTTTCGACGATTCACTCCAACCATCAACATAATCTCCCAAAAAAATAAGTCTGTCATCATTCGTAACATTCGCACGCACAAATACCTGCTCTAGTGCTCTCAACCCACCATGAATATCACCTATTACGAGTATTCTTTTCATTTCCTTTATTTCGAAATATATTGTACATTCACATAATCTGTCAACCAAACCCCATTCTCTGAAAGGTAAAATAAAACTCCATCTTCAAACATTTTGCCAGTTCTTATGGTTAAAATAATCGGTTTTCCATGACGCATCCCCATTTTAGTAGCCGTTTCTTTATCGGGGCTTAAATGTACATGTTGCCGATTTCTTCTTTCAATTCCTTTTTCTAAAATAGAATCTATATTATGTAAAGCCGTTCCATGATAAAGAAATTCTGGAGGTTTTTGTGGTTTTAACCCCAAATCTATATCGATAGAATGCCCTTGGTTTGCTCTAATTTTAGTTTTATCTTCATTGAAAATAAAGCGCTTTTTATTATTAGTTTCTACTACTTCATCAAGTTCTTCTAAGGTAAAGTACATTTTATTATGGGAAGATTTTAACTTTAAATCCTCAACATATGCCCATCCATTTTCATCTAATGTTAAATTAATAAGTTCTGGTTGGTGCCGAAGGATAAGACTTAGAAATTTGCTGAGTTTTTTCTTTTCTTGTTCATTCATGATTTTTCTTTTTACACTAAATCTAATAATTTATCATATAATAATTTCACTCCTTTAGTAGCTGTTTCTTTCATCACAATAGCTCTTTGTCCATATCCAAACCCTGTTTCGTTAGGATTGATTACAATTAAAAGACAATCATCTTTAATTTCATGGATCAATCCTGCCGCCGGATATACCTGTAAAGAAGTGCCAATAACCAATAAAATATCAGCCTCTTTTACGATTTCTCTGGCTGTTTGATATAATGGAACATCTTCTCCAAACCAAACAATAAAAGGTCTCAATTGGGCTCCGTCTTCAGCTTTGTCTCCTATATTGATATCATTCTTCTGTTCATAAATCAGGTCTTTATTATTACAAGAACATGACTTAAACAATTCTCCATGGATATGAAGAATCTTTGAAGACCCTGCTCTTTCATGTAAATCATCAATATTTTGAGTAATGATTTCAACATCAAAATATTTCTCTAAATCCGCTATTAATTGATGCGCATCATTAGGCTTAACTTCATGAAGCTGTCGGCGCCTTTGATTATAAAACTCCAATACCAAAGCTCTATCTTTTCTCCAACCTTCCGGACTTGCAACATCTGTTACATTATGATTTTCCCAGAGACCATCGCCATCTCTGAATGTTTGTATTCCACTTTCTGCACTTATTCCGGCGCCACTTAATATGGTTAATTTTTTCATTTTGTTTATTCTAATAATCTTGTATAAATCTCTTCATTTTCATCATCAAAACAGACGAAAATTACTTTTTTCAGCCTTTCTGAATGAAATTTTTTCACCTCATCCATAGCAATCTTACCTGCTAATTCCTTTGGAAAACGATACACTCCTGTACTAATATTAGGAAAAGAAATGGTTTTTACCTCTAAACTTTCTGCCAATTTTAAAGAGTTTTTATAACAATCTGCCAAAAGCTTAGAACATTTTTCTTCATTATTATTCCAAATGGGTCCAACCGTATGAATAACAAATTTGGCAGGAAGATTTCCAGCAGTAGTTGCAATAGCTTCTCCCGTTTTACATTTTCCTTGTCGATTTCTTATTTCAATACATGCTTCCAAAACCTGTTTTCCACCTGCACGATGAATAGCTCCATCAACTCCACCTCCTCCAAGTAACGAAGAATTAGCTGCATTTACAATAGCGTCTACTTCTATTTTCGTAATATCACCTTTTATAATTTCAATTTGCATTATGTTAGAGTTTATTGTATTTTTTGTTTCCGTTTTCATCACATATTTTAATTAATTACTAAAACTGCACTCTCATCCGATAGCTTAATTTCTGCTATAGCCCCACTATTAAATTGTAGAAAATCTTTTTCAATTCCATCACTAAATATAAAACCATTATTTGGCATTAATGATTCTATGATTAATTGGGTTCCCTTCTTCAACTTCCCTCCACACATACTCGTTTGCGTTCTTTTACTTTTAAAAGGTTCTCTTACTATAAAATACAAATCATCTTCATTCAATTTCGGATATTCTAAACCTACATCACCTAAAAGCCCGAAAGCCATATTAAAAATAGAACTTAGCCACCCTGTACTTCCTGTTTTTGTAGAAACAATTATTCCACTGGAAGAATGAATCTCTTCTTTTCCGTTCAATGTAACCTTGTATCTTGCAGAAGAATGGGAAGAAATCCCGATAAATAAATCATTCACGGCTAATAATCTTTGTCCGTCGTTTAGAACAACTTCTGCGAATCTCATTTCTTTTGAACTAAAACTTTCGTTTATTACAGAGTTTATTCCATTTAAAAAGTTTTTAGTATTAAAAGGAAGTAATACTCCGTCATATCTTTCTTCATCCGGGTTTATTGCTATAATAGGAACATTTTTAGAATATTTAGCGACATTGGCAACCAATCCATCTTGTCCCACTACCACAATCAGGTTCTTTTTCGAAAAAATATACGAAGGAATAAATTCCTTTTCAACTACTTTATTTTTAATAATCTTGGAAAGTTGAGTCTGAACTTCAAGAAAGGAGTGATAAAATGTATCATGCTCATCTACATATTCCTGAAAATTTCCTCCTAAACTTTCGATATAAAATTGGGCCTGAGCTTTAGTGTTGAATCTTTCAATCAGAGATTCAAGCCTGGTTTTATTTTTGATGATAATGGCATATTCGATTTTCATTTTGAAGAAACTAGATTCAGATTTAAACTTTTTCACATTAATTTTTCAATAGCTTCTCCAGTAAATCGGAACTGATATTTAAATTTCCTATTTTTCCTGCATTTTCCGACAATTCTCTGAAGGCCAATGCTATATTGTTTTTTGCATCCTGTTTCCCGCTTAAAGCACTCAGCACTTTCCAATCAATTTCTTTGTAAGGTTTTAAAGATGTTTCCAAAATATATCCTTGAGTTTCGGCTTCTTTTCTATCATTTTCAGTTTTTTGTTCAATTAATAGCCTTCTCTGATTTTCAACAGAGATATCTGCTGCAATCTTCATTTCCCTCAAAATTCTGTTATTTTCTTCCTGCTGAACTTCAGTTTCCATTCTTTTTTCCTCTATCTGTTTTTGCTTCTCTTCAATAGCAATTTCTGTATTCAGTTCAGATTCCTTAATTTTTCGTTCTTGTTCTACTGCAAAATTTCTTCTTTCATAAATCGCTTCATCAGCCTGTTGTTGCAACTTTTCTCTGGTTTCTGTTTCTAGTGCTCTTGCCATTTCAGGAGTTGTCTGAACGGCCAGAATATTAGCTCCTAAAACTTCAATTCCCATCGTTTTTATTGTTTCTGAGCTCATCAATCCCTCTAAAATATTTGCTTCTATTTGCTTTGCGGAACGGATGGCGTCTTTTAGACCTAGTTCATGAATAAAAGATGAAGTTGCAGTCTGGGCAAGATTGATAATCCTCTGATTAAGCTTTTCAATATCATTTTTCTTGTACACACCAGCTTCATTTACTGTGAAATCTAATGTGTTGGATAGTGCTTTCGGATCAGTAATTTTATAACTTATCTGCCCTTGAATTGTTACCGTTTGATAATCAAAAGTATTTTCATTAAAAATAAAGGGTAAATCATTACTTCCCATCGGAATGGCAACAATTGAACTTTTGGGAGCAAAATAAAAGAATGATAAGCCTCTCCCTTCTTTTACGGTTTTTCCATTTTTAAAATGAAGTACGTATGTCATTGAATCAAATTTGATGTGTCGGAAACCAAACATAGTTTTATAAGTTTTAAATTAAAATTTGTGTTATATTTACGCTAATTGAAAAATCCACAGTTTTTCTTTAATTCATTAACGAATTATTTATATTCTTTTAATAAATCTCTTACCTCCATCAAAGCAAATCCCAAAAGATTTACTCCATTCCAAAGGATGGGATTCAGTATCCTTTTATCAGATTCCAACATTCCAACTCCCCATATCGTATCATATGGACTGGCTTCAACTAAAATTGTATCGTTTGTTGATAAAAGAAATTCTTTTAGTTCCTCGTTTTGAGAAAATTTCAACAAGTTTCCCTCTTTTACGATTTCATATTTATGCTCATCCCAAATTGAAAAATCAAAATTTTCAACTTTTCTTCCCAAATTTTTAGCCTGATTTGGAGAATCTGATTTCAAAATATCCTGTAATGTTTGATTATCTTCGAACAGTTTTGCTTTCTTAGCCATCATATAATGTTCAGCCGTTTTGTAGGTAATGCCCTCTTTTATAAATGGGCATGGAAACCATTGGCTAAAACATGATTTTGTAATCTCATTTTTCACTGTATGCCCCCAAAAGTAAAGAAATTGTATATTTTCTTTTTCCAGAAATCTTTCTATGGTAGTTTCTAATGTATATTTCATATTTGTGTTGATTATACACAAATTTAAAAAAATATATTTTTATTAACCAAATTTATTTGTGTTATTTTTACACTAATTAAATTAAACTACTTATAATCAATTATTTAATTTCAAAATAAAATCCTTGTTCTTCCCATTCTTTATATTTCTCCTGGTTAAAAGTAAAAAGCTTTCCGGGTCTTCCACTTCCCTCTTTTTTAACATTCTTTGTTTCATTAAGAAGTCCATAGCTCATTATTTTTTTACGAAAGTTTCGTCGATCGATTTCCTGACCAATAATCGTTCTATAAAGATTTTCAAGATC
Organism: Chryseobacterium potabilaquae; assembly: GCF_902728265.1. Lineage (GTDB taxonomy): Bacteria > Bacteroidota > Bacteroidia > Flavobacteriales > Weeksellaceae > Chryseobacterium > Chryseobacterium potabilaquae. The sequence continues at coordinate 6,099 of NZ_CACVBR010000025.1, read as the reverse complement.
TGAAAAGGGAAACTCTTCATTAAGAAGATTGAAACCAATCGGCTGATATTGAATTTTGGTGCGAAGCCTTTTTAATGCAATATCAATAATATTTTGATGATCAAAAGCTAATTTTGGAAGTTTATGTATACTGAACCATTGAGCATCTTCTGCATCAGAATCAGCAAATAATTCATGATAAGAAGGGTTCACAAGACCTAAATAAGCAACAGAAATCACTCTATTTCTAGGGTCACGATCTACATTACCAAAAGTATATAATTGCTCTAAAAAATCAGGTTTTATTCCAGATTCTTCTTGTAATTCTCTCCTTACTGCATCTTCCAAATTTTCATTGTCTAAAACAAGCCCCCCCGGAATCGCCCATCCTCCTTTAAATGGATCAATACTTCTTTTAATTAAAAGAATTTGAAGATCTTTTTTATCAAAATATCCAAAAATAACAGCATCTACTGCTACTTTTATGTCTTGTAATTTTTTTTGAGAATCCATATATACTATTTGCGTTATGAATACACAAAAATACAACTTTGAATAAATACTACCAATGTCAAAATAATAAGGATCTGCTCAAAAAATTTCATTAAATTTATAAACAACTTAAAACTAAACAATTATGAAAAACTTATTTTTTGCAGCTTGCACAACATTTTTATTAGTTGCCTGCGATAAAGTAAAAATGGATGTAAAAACTTCAGAAAAAACAGAATCTACTGCAAAAGAAGAATGGAAACCCGTCGACTCCGCCACAGCGACCAAGGCATGGATGGATTACGCAGCACCTGGAGAGGTTCATAAAATGCTAGCAAAGTCTGATGGGACTTGGACAGGAGAAACCACAATGTGGATGGAAGAAGGAGGAAAACCTATAGTCAGCGCATCAGAATGTACTAATAAAATGATTTTTGACGGTCGCTACCAAGTGACTAATCATAAAGGAAACTTTATGGGAATGTCATTCGAAGGAATGGGTATTACAGGATACGACAACTCAAAGAAAAAATTTGTATCCAATTGGATAGACAATATGGGAACGGGTATTATGTACATGGAAGGAGATTGGAACCCGTCTAAAAAATCCATTGAATTTAAAGGGAAAATGACAGACCCTACAAGGCCAGGGAAAGACTGTGAAATGAGAGAGGTCTATACATTTGTGGATGATAATAATCAGATTCTCGAAATGTATGGCCCGGATTCCAAGACTGGGAAGGAATACAAAACAATGGAAATTAAATTCATGAGAAAGAAGTAAAATATTTATAATTAATAATATACACACTCGGACTTACGGTCCGAGTTTTTTGTTTTTAAATAAAGTAAAATTCAGTGAAATCCCCATCAAAACCTAGTGAATTTACTAATACAATTTTCCTCAATATGATAGAGCTTTGTTATATAAAAGGCACAATCCGAAAAGCCTAAATAGAGTAGGAATATAATTTTAAATTTTAATCCAATGAAAACAAAATCATTATTTCTAATTGGTTTGATGGTAAGTGTCATACTTATCTTTTCACAGCTCAAACCTCAGGATTATCCATTCTATAAGGAAAATAAAAATTATGTTGTGGATAACAATCATCTAATTAAAGATGTTAAAAAATTATCTCCCAATGATGTCAATAGTTTATTAAAACTACAAAGAACTTATGGTGGAGCATTAAATAAAAATTACATTATCAATGTCATCAACAAACAAAACATTATAAAAGGGTGCTTACTAAAAGCAAATATTGATTGGAAAAAATATGGTGATTTAAATGTAAAAGTTAAAGAAATTTTAAGTAAATATTCTGCTAAAGAATTAGTTCCTAATTATTATTCTATACAAAATAATCAAGTGGTAACAGATGCCGTAATGCTAAACGAGAAAGATATCACTTCATTAAATAAGCTTACTATAATTGGAGCCAATGAAGTAACTATTTGTGGAGAATATATGAAAGCACAAAGAATATCAAGATTATTGAGACTAACGAGAAATATAAGAGTTATAGATCCCAAGGTGAATGTAAAACTTGACCAGGTTCTTGTTAACTACAGATAAAATAAATGGCTGTTTTTGAAATATAAAAACAGCCATTTGTAATCTTAAAATCAATCACCATGAAAAAGAAAATTCAATTATTCGGTATATTTTCTTTGCTATTGCTCGTTTTTATAATAGGACTAAAAGGAACTTTTGATGGATATTATGGTTTTTATTATGAAAATAAATCTTACGAAAAACCGATTCTCTACCAAGCAACAGAAAGTATAGTACAGTCTGAAGCGGTAAGTATTTTTGCTTCTTATACAGGCTTTGATACGGGGTATGGTTTTTATGCTCCCAATGTAGCCAGTGATTTTGTTTTAACTTTTGAATTAAAAGATAAAAACGGAAATATTATTGAAGAAAAGGCAATGCCTTCATTCCAGAAAAAGGAAAGTGTAGTAAGATATACTACTATTTTTAATCTCTTTCTCGATAAAGTTTCAGGGGATAAAAAAAAATTTGACAGCAAATATTATCAGTATTTGGATCTGATAATTAAAGAAGTAGCCTTGCACGTAATGAAAGAAAATCCCAATGCAAAAGGTATAACAGCAAGATTGTATTTGTATGATTTTCCAAGTCTTGTCAATTTTAAAAAAGGAAAAAAGAATGAAGATTTCATTCTTATTGATGAATTTAAATACTGATCGTCATGAAAAATTTAAATATTCTTTATAAGAAAATAGAAGTCTTTTTTTTCAGAAAAAGTACAGATTCAGAGTTTTTGAGTTTTTTCAGAATCGCTGTAGGCTTAACTATTTTACTCCATTTCCTTTCCATATTGGCAGATTTTGAAAAATTCTTTTCCAGCCAAAGTATCGTTCCTCAAGATATTATGAATGTTTTTACCCCAGACTGGATGATTACATTTCCCAAAGTGGTTGGCTATTTTCAGGCTTTGGGAATTTCAGAATATCATGTAATTCTCTTCACCAAAATAGCATTTATTAGTCTCTGTATATTTATTATAACCGGATTCTATTCAAGAATTTCCTCATTTTTTCTTCTTTTAATACAAATTATACTGCTTAAGGGAAGCTCCTTTTTTGTATATGGTGCCGATTTTTTTACGAGCATGTCTTTATTCTATCTTATCCTCTTCCCAAGTGACACTCATTTTTCGATAAGGAATTTTCTATTCAAAAGAAACAATGAAAATATAAATATAACACCTGTAAAAAGATTATTTCAACTACATATTAGTATTGCCTATTTTTTTTCAGGATTAGATAAAGTGTTAGGGTTTAATTGGTGGAATGGAGAGTCCATATGGAAAGCCATTCATCTCCCCTACTCAAATAGAGATCTAAATATAGACTTTTCTCTACTGGCCGATCATTCATATATTCTTATTATTATTGGTTGGTCAACCATTATCATAGAAATGCTATATCCTTTCTTTATTTGGAATATAAAAACGCAGAGAATATGGCTTCTGCTAACTATTTCGATGCATTTAGGAATTGCTATAGTCCTTAATCTATATTATTTTTCAGCTATTATGATTATTTGGAATATGACCAACTTCTATTTCGAAAGAGAGCAAATAAGGGTTCAAAAGAAAACTACTATTCCAATCAATAGAAAGCTGAATCCTTATTAATTTAATTTTTTAAATTCAGTAAAAACCACCGTTAAATTTCGTGAATTCCCTCCTTTTTTTTCTCTTAAAAAGATTGAGATTTGATATAATAAAAGGTAAAGCCGAAAACCTTAAAAAGTAGGCATACATCTAATTTACCAAAGCCATGAGACATATTATTAAAGGAAATCTTGCTGCATATCTATGCCGAGATTGTTCAGAGTACCTTAGTCAGGTAAAAGTACGTGTATACCTTCCTCAATCTGATATTAATCTAGCAGCTGTCTCAGCGGCTGAAATTAAAGATACTTTCAAAGAAGTAAAAGAGGAAGAGATTAAATCTAAAGAAAATAGACTTATTGCTGAGGCAGAAACAGATATGAACGGAAATTTTTCCCTAATTATAGATGAAAAATATTCCCGGTCCTCGTTAGAAATTGATTTTTCTTGTGGAACAATATCTCGTCCTCCTCTTACCCCCAAAAAAGGAAAAGAAAGACAATTCCATATAACTACATTCGTTCCTCAATGGAAAATAACCAAAGAAGAACAAATTTTAGTAGCCAACTTCTCCTATATCATTCCAGAAAAGTGGTGGTGTATCATTAAAGGTAGATATTTTGATATATGGACTATTTGCGGAAGATTAACAGATTGCCAAACCGGTAAACCACTTGCAGGTATTACAGTAATTGCAATGGATGCCGACTTCATTACAGATGATGAACTAGGAAGAAATACAACCGATAGTAACGGCCATTTTAAGATTTACTATACTTCTGCAGATTTTAAAAAGACATTCCTATCTCCTATTATTAATATAGAAACGGATGTCCTACCTCCATTTGCAAGTGGTCCCGATGTTTATTTTCAGTTAGAATATAGTGGACAACGGTTTGCCTTAGAAACAAAGTCCAATCGTCGAGATAATGTAGGATATTGCTTATGTGTAAAACTATGTTCTAAAGAGCTTATCCCTGTAGAACCATCTATCCCTCCTTCTTTTACTCATTTTGGTTTAACGCAGCATATTCCCATTCAAACAGGAATTAATTTAGCAACAGGAAAAACATTAGGTGGATATGCATTTTTCTCTTCGGTGAATTTAGTGGGAACTATAAGTAAGAAAATAAATGCACAACCAATGGAATACCTTTTTGAATATCAAGAAGTCACAAACCCTACAGATCCGCTAAATCCAGCCGGATGGAACGCAGTAGTCCCTAATATGATTGACAAGACCCTTATTGGATATTTATGGACATTAACAGGAGATGTTTCAAATCCGGTTAATTATGATCCTTATTATATTAACGGAACAGGAACAGAAAATACGATTAATTTTAACGGAAATTGGATACAAGTACCTCAAGATTCTAATTTTGCTGCCCATGTAGATGCCGAAATTCTAAAACTCAGCACAGAAAAATTGACAGGTGTTACTTCCATAGATATGAGTATGCCCACTTCAGAGATAGGAAACTCTTCCGTATCTCCTGCAAGGCCCCATATTTCCAATAGATATTTTGCCATTCGAATGAAACAAAGAGAAGTAGGCAATTCCGCTACAGAAGTTGTTGCTGGAACATCTAAACCCATTGCTATCTATAATGTATTATATCAAAATGTAAATAAACACGGCAGTTGGGCTCATACCACTGTGAATAATCAATATCTTGCCTTATCTGTAGATCTTGAAGAAATTATTTCAGGTAGTGGTGGATGTAGCAAAATAACAACTGATTTGCATGTAAAATATGGAGCCAGGAATGAAAACCTTGGAAGTGTAAGCCTTAGTATTACCGGACCTCATAAACCGGGACAAAGCTTTGGATTTAATCCTATTGTTCTTATGTCCTCCCCTGAAACTTATGGGTCTACTCAACTGGTATTTACCCCTCCTACTGACACAGTCGCAGATTTATTACCTTGTGCTTATACTATTTCTATTTCTGCAACTGCATTACTCACTACAGGAGACAGTAATCTTGATTCTTATTATGATTTTGTATCCTTCTGTAAAATATAAATTTTGAAAGGTAAAGCCGAAAACCTTAATAGTAGGCGTAAAAAACTAACAAATATTATCATGAAAGCATTATTAAGAGCCTTTATAGTAGTTATTATTATAATTGGTGGAGTTTTAATCATTGTTGTAGGGAATAAACCTTTCCCAGAACCAGAATGTCTTGTTTGCGGGTCAAACCTTATAAAAGTTTTAGGCATCGCAGAAATAGTATTAGGCTTGGGAGCTTTAGCTATCCAAGGAAACCTTATGGAAAAACAAAGAAATTTTTAAAAAACAAAAGAGGCTGTTTCAAAAATAAAAACAGCCTCTTTTTTATATTAATCTGTCTGATCCTAACATAGCGTTACACAAAAACAGTAATGTTATGAAAGATCTTAATAATCAGTATGTAAAACGTAGTCAAAAAGACTATAGCCTATCCTTTAAACTCTCTGTAGTACAAGAAGTGGA
>NZ_CACVBR010000024.1 GCF_902728265.1 Chryseobacterium potabilaquae | reverse complement strand
TTTAATTGAAAATCTCAACGGAAAAATAAGAAAATACACCAAAAACAAGATGTCTTTCCCTACAGATGATGCAGTAATGAAATCAGTGTATCTCGCTTTAAAAGAAGCTACTAAAAAATGGACCATGTCTATTCGAAATTGGGGTATTGTTCTCAACCAATTTATGCTTATTTTTGAAAAAAGGCTCAGATTATAAAATCCAAGCCTAACTTTTTAACTTACACACTTTACGAGATAGTGTCTTATCTATCTGCGGTTTTTTATTTATTTAGCTGTAGAAGAGGTTCTATATATTCTCGATCATTGCTTAATCTGGGAACTTTGTTTTGACCACCGAGTTTTCCCTTAGACTCTAGCCATTGATAAAATAAGTTGGGTTTAGCAATATGTACAATAGGTCTTTTTAGAGTCATATTATTATATCTCTTGGCTTCATAATCAGAATTGATGGTTTTAAGATGTTGATCAAACACATCAATGAACCGATCTAAATCGCTTGGTTTTTGACTGAATTCAAAAATCCATTCATGGGCACCACTTTCATTTTTTTTCATAAAAACGGGCGCTCCTGTGAAGTCTTTTATACAAGCTCCTGTAAGTTTGCATGCTTTTGATAGGGCAGACTCTACGTTTGTAATCATGAGTTCTTCTCCGAAAGCATTAATATAATGTTTGGTCCTACCTGTAATTTTTATTCGGAAAGGATTGGTAGAGGTAAACAGTACTGTATCACCAATGAGATATCTCCACAGCCCCCCATTGGTGGTAATAACCATAGCATAATTTTTTCCCACTTCTACATCTTCAAGATTTACTGTTTTAGGATTTGAAAAATGAAATTGCTCCATGGGAATAAATTCATAAAAAATCCCGTAGTCTAACATGAGAAGCATTTCATCACTATTCGATCTATCTTGAATTCCAAAGAATCCTTCAGAGGCATTATAGATTTCATAGTAATTAATATTTTTTCCAATGATTTTTTGATATTGTTCCCGGTAAGGTTTAAAGCTTATTCCTCCATGAAAGAAAACTTCCAGATTAGGCCACAGCTCTGAGATATTTTCAATAGTTGTTTCTTGTAAAATTTTCTGTAAAAGGACCATCATCCAGCTTGGAACTCCTAAAATACTTCCTACATCTTCATTTTTTACTTCAGTAACAATAGCTTTCAATTTGCTTTCCCATTCAGACATAAGGGAAACTTTTTTGCTGGGAGTAGTGGTTATTTCTACCCAAAAAGGAAGATTATCAATAAGAATTGCAGATAAATCTCCAAATTTTGTATCAAAGTCAGCATAGAGCTCTGAGCTTCCTCCTAACCTTAAATTCTTATTAGTGAAAAGTTGATTCTCGGGATGGTTATTGGCATAAATAGATACCATATCCTTCCCAGCTTTCATATGGCAATATTCTAGGCTTTCTGACGAAATAGGAATGAATTTGCTCTTGGCGTTCGTTGTTCCGGAAGATTTTGCGAAATGCTTAATATAGCCTGGCCAGCTCACGTCCTTATAACCTTGTCTTGCTTTTTCAATATAAGGTTCAAAATCTTCATAAGTAACAATGGGAACTTTATTTTTAAAGTCCTGATAACTAGAAATTGAATTAAAACCATATTTTCTGCCATATTCAGTATCTTCTGCATGAAATAATTGAGAGAAGAGTATCCCTTTTTGTGTCTCAATAGGATGTTTCATGAAATTCTGAATCTGATCTATTCTTTGACGAATAAACCAGTTGACTACAGTATTGAAAAGTGCTTTAGTTGCCATTTCAACAAATATAATGATATTTGGTTTTCCAGGTAATATTTTTATTGTGTTGTAAATAAAAAAGCCGTTACTATTTGTAACGACTTTTTTATTAGCATATTTTAGCAATATTCATCATAAGCAGCTTGAAGGTTTGCTGCAATAGCACCAGCTGGGTTTCCCTCAATATGATGTCTTTCTAGCATATGAACTAGTTCTCCATCTTTAAAAAGAGCTACACATGGTGAGCTTGGAGGGAAGGGAGCTAAATGTTTCCTTGCTTCTACTACGGCCTCTGTATCAAATCCGGCAAAAACGGTAGTTAAATGATCAGGCTTTTTATCTCCAGTTAAAGAATATACAACTCCTGGTCTTGCTGCTCCTGCCGCACATCCACAAACAGAATTGATGACAAGTAGTGTTGTCCCTGATTGTTTTAAAGCTTGTTCCACTTGGTTAGGAGTAGTCAAGTCATCAAAACCTTTATCTGTAAGTTCAGCCTTCATTGGCATTACTAAATCTGTTGGATACATATTTTTATTTTTTAATCTATTGCAAAGTTAAAAAAATCTTTACGTTAGTACGATATATAAAAACTATTAGTCTATTTGTATATAAAAATTAAATAAATATTAATTGATTAATAATTTAATTAATATTTTAAAAATAAATTATGAAAATTTAAAAATAATTATTAAATTTGAAATGATTCTAAAAACAAACGACCATGAAAAAAAGATTAACAATCATCCCTCAAGCAAACACGATATATGAGTCTGCTTAAAACTAACATTTTTTTAGAATAGATGAAGCCCAAAATAATTTATTTTGGGCTTCTTTAATCAAATCGATATGCAAAGGTTGAATATCCTTTTTAAAGGTAATTGGAATGGTATACTTCTGTATACAGGTTCTCAATTATTATGAAAGTAGTTTTTTTGCCATTTCGGAAATACTTTTTCCGTCTGACTTTCCAGCCAGCACTTTTGAGGCGATTCCCATTACTTTCCCCAAATCTTTAATAGATTCTGCATTAGCTTCACTCATAATCTTTTTGATTTCAGCTTCTAGCTCTTCTATTGATAGTTGTTTGGGTAAGAATTGTTCAATTACTTTCATCTGAGCGTCTTCTACTTCTGCCAAATCATTTCTTCCTTGAGCCGTAAATTGTTCATATGAATCTTTACGTTGTTTAACCATTCTTTGGAGAATAGCAATTTCTTGCTCTGAGGAAATATCTGCTCCCTTGGCTTCGGTTTTTAATAATAATATTTGAGCTTTTACAGCTCGGAGAGAATCTAAAGCAACCTTGTTTTTTTCTTTCATGGCTGTTTTTATAGATTCATTTATCGTAGTTTCTAAACTCATAATTATAATTTATTACTGGAAAAAACAAGAGAGGATTTAATCAACATCTTTATTTAAAAATTTATTTTCCTTTACTTGCATGATTCCATTATTGTCAGATAAAAAACTGTTGATATTTTGATCTGATGCATTTGAACCTTCAATAGAAATATTTTTTCTTTTGAAAGCAGGTATAGACTCAAATTCACTAGAGCTATCAAAGTTTTGATAACGAGAATTAAACTCTTTTAATTTATTCCTTCTTTCTACTATTCTCTCTTGATCTACTGTTTTATTCACGAATGTGAAGTCTGATTCTGATAGTTTCTCCATCTCGGTTTCAGCTTCAATAATTTCCTTAGATTCTTCTTTTGATTGGATGAAATTTTCCGTTTTTTGTAGAGAATCTTGATCGATTACAACCAGAGTATTCTCTGGCGTTTTAAATTCTGCTTTTGGCTGACCAAAATCATTTTTAGGTTCATTTACAAAAAAGCTAAATTCGATGGGTTTTTCTTGTGAATGAGAATTGTGAAAAGAATCTGTTTTCTGATCTGTTTTTTTCTCTTCAAAATCAAAGCTGAAAGATTGAATTTCTAAATCATTTGGATCCTCTTCCTCTTCATCATAAGAAAATAAATTAAAGGATTCTTGTTCTTCCTCATCTGTCCATCCTTCATGAGGTGTAGTTATACCATCTTCTCTATCAAAGAATTTAATTTCCGTTTTTACACTTTCGTGATCAGCGATCATTTTTTTTTCAGAAGATAAATTATTAAAAGGAGAAATGTTATTATCTTCGTCTTCTAATTTGAATAGATGCTTTCCTCCAAAATCACGCACTGTTTCAGGATTTGCTTCTCTTTCTTCCCTTGTTTTAAATGGAGATTCTTTAGGAGCATCAAAAGAGTCATTTAAACGAATTTTGATTTTTTCTGTAGGCCCAGCAAATTTTTTATTGTCATTTGAAAATCCTGTCGCAATAACAAGTACACTTACTGAATCTCCCAATTCCTCATCAGCTCCCACCCCGAAAATGATATCCGCAGTATTCCCTGCCTCTTTTTGGATGTGATCCATGATAACACCAATTTCGTCCATCGTTACTTCTTCAGCACCACTTCGAATCAATAATAATACGTTTTTAGCACCCGTAATTTTATTATCGTTTAATAATGGGGAGTCTAATGCTTTTTTAACAGCTTCTTCAGCTTTATTTTCACCAGAAGCAATACCCGTTGACATAAGAGCCGTACCTGAGTTTTGAAGAACAGATTTAGCATCTCTAAAGTCAATATTTACATCAAAGTAACCTGTTATAACCTCTGCCATACCTTTAGCAGCATTAGTTAAAACTTCATCTGCTTTTGAGAATCCTTGCTTAAATCCAAGATTTCCAAATTGTTGTCTTAGTTTATCATTATTAATTACAATTAATGAATCGACATTATTTCTTAATTTATCTAGACCGTTCTCCGCCTGTTCAAGTCTTCTTTTCCCTTCAAAGCTAAATGGAACTGTAACAATACCTACTGTTAAAATTCCCATGTCTTTTGCTACCTTAGCAATCACAGGAGCAGCTCCTGTTCCTGTTCCACCTCCCATTCCGGCAGTGATAAATACCATTTTGGTATTTTGTCCCATGGCAGCTTTAATTTCTTCAATACTTTCAATAGCTGATTTTTCTCCTACTTCAGGATCGGCACCAGCACCTAGTCCTTCCGTAATAGTTGTTCCTAATTGGACTTTATTAGCAACAGGGTTATTATCTAAAGTTTGAGCATCAGTATTACAAATCACGAAATCTACCCCGTGAATTCCTTTTTCGTACATGTGTTTAAGGGCATTGTTGCCACCACCTCCAACACCGATTACTTTTATAATTGATGAATTTCCTTTTGGTAAATCAAATGAAAATCCTTGAGCACCTATATTTTCCATAACTATACTTTTTATGATAACTGATTAATGATAATTGATAAGAGAAAAATCGTTTATCGCTTATCATACATCATTTATAATTTATTCTACTTCTTCAAAGAATTTTTTAACTTTTTCCATGAGAGACTGACCAAAAGTTAATTTAGCCTTTCTGTTTTCCTGCTGTTTATTTAGAGTATTTGGCTCCTGATTGGTAACTTCCTCTTCTATATTTTGCAATGTTTCTTCAACCATGGTAGTGATACTTTGCTTAGGTTGTTCTTTAACTGGAAGTTCTTCTATCACGGCGTTATGCTTTTTATCTCTAATTTTTAAACTCTCCATCAGTAATCCAATAGAAGTTGCAAATTCAGGGCCTTTAAGATATTGATTTTTATCATTAGCAATATACTCATTTGCAAAACCAATTCTACTGTCAAAGCCTGTTGTATAGTTAGCAAGCTGACGAAGATGTTTCAAGTTTGAGCCACCACCAGTCAACACAATTCCCGCAATTAGCTTTTTCTTTTGTTCAAATGCTCCATATGCTTTCAATTCTGTATTGACCATTTCTAGAATTTCTTCTACTCTAGCATTAATAATTTGGGCTAATGTTTTTAAAGAAATTTCTTTATCAGGTCTTCCATGAAGACCGGGAATAGTAACATAAGTGCTGTCTTTTTCTAGTTCAGGAACTGCAGAACCAAATTTTACTTTTAATTGCTCTGCGTGCTTCTCTATGATTGAACAACCCTCTTTTATATCTTCTGTAATAATTCCACCACCATAGGGTATTACACAAGTATGACGAATAATATTATCTTTAAAAATAGCAATATCTGTAGTACCACCACCAATATCTACGATGGCTACACCTGCTTCTTTTTCTTCTTTGGTTAATACAGCTTCAGAAGAAGCTAAAGGCTCTAAAGTGAGTGCTTCCATTTCTAAGCCGGCTTCTCTTACGCATCTTGCAATGTTTCGGATACTACCCATTTGTCCTACAACGACATGAAAATTGGCTTCTAAACGCTTTCCATGCATACCTATAGGTTCTTGGATTTCACCTTCCGAATCTACTTTATACTCCTGTGGAAGAACATGAATAATTTCTTCTCCGGGGAGCATGACTAGTTTCTTTACTTGCTCTTTTAGTGCCTCAATATCATCATCGGTAATGAATTTGTCAGGATGCTCACGCATAATATAATCAGAGTGTTGCAAAGAACGGATATGTTTTCCTGCGATGCCAACTGTTACTTTACGAATGGGTACCCCGGCACTGGATTGTGCTTCGGATACAGCTGCTTTTATGGAATTAATGGTTTGTGAAATATTGTTCACAATTCCTTTATGAACCCCAAGACTTTTCGCTTTTCCTACTCCGAGAACTTCTATTTTCCCGTGCGCATTCCTCCTTCCGACAATGGCGACAATCTTTGTTGTCCCAATGTCCAGACCTACTGAATACTCTTGATTTTCCATTTTATATCGATTTGATTTTCTTTATTTGACTTTATCTTTTGTTTTCGACTTTACAGTCGTTGGTTTCTTCTCGATTTTTTTATTTTCTTTCGAGGAGACGACTACTGTTTTTGGTTTTAGTGTTTCCTTTTTTAATAAACCTGAGCTTGCTTTTTTTACCTCATGCTTTGGTTTTGTTTCATGCTTCTTAGCTATCACTAAAGCAGGAGCTTTTGCAAGTTCTTTATGTGCTGCTTTTAAGATGCTATCATTTTCTTTAAAATGCGGGTTTAATGTAGTTACAATTTGATTTTGATACTTTACAGAAATCATATTATACTTTTGCGGATCCTGATAGACAAGATACTTTTCCACAAATGTTTTAAAACCTTTTACTTTAAAGTCAATATTATCCAAATCACCAATTTCTACTTTATAATTACCTTCACTAGTTAGAAGGTTATAGTCATTATTATCTTTTGAAATCCCAATAAAATACTTTCTACTGAAATCATCTCCATCAATTTTTTTTACTAATTCGGCTAGCTTTTCATATTCATCAGACTCCACTTTTCCAGTAACTAACATACATGGATGAGAATAGGCTTTCGAAATAGGAAATTCAATTCCTTTTTCATCTACATAAAAGTCTTTTCCGTCTTTGTTTAATCTAAAAATGGGAACCCTCTGTTCAATAATTAAATTTAGCTTTCCGTTTAAATTTAAATAGACATTCGCACTATCTACGGCAGGGAGGGCATTGATTGTCTTTTCTAAAGAGGGAATATTTAAATCTCCCACTTTTCGCGATGGGTTTTCTTTTTTTATAATTTCTCTAATATCCTTTTCATCAATAAAATAAACAGCTGTTTTGTCGTTCATTTTTACAGAAATTTTATTATCAGTGATGGTCTGACTACTGAATTTCTTCAATGAGAAACTCAGCAGGAATCCAAGAATGATCACTGTGATAACAATTTTTAATATTCTGTATTTATTTTTCATTGTCTTTATAATGACAGATTTCGGACATAAGATATCAGAAACTGTAAAATTTCAATATTAATTCTTATTTATATTATTTTTCATCCATTCACAAATTGGGTCATATAGAGTGTCTATATTTCCTGCACCTACTGTGAGAAGAATATCAAAATCTTTTTCTTTTATTTTATTGAAAGCATCAGCTAATGTCGATACTTCTTTTTTATTTAATGTCACTTTTTCTAATAGCCAATCTGACGTGATTCCTTCAAAATTCTCCTGAAGTTCTCTTGCAGGATAAATATCTAATAAAATTAATTCATCAGTATTACTGAGACTTTCTGCAAAACCATCTGCAAAATCTCTTGTTCTACTGAATAAATGGGGTTGAAAGACTATTAATATATTTTTTTCAGGGTAAAATGTTTTAACTGAGCTCACAACTGCATTGATTTCTGTCGGATGATGAGCATAATCATCAATATAAATTTTACCGTTCTGATAAATATGTTTAGTATATCTTCTTTTAATTCCTTTAAAATTTGCAATTGCTTTTTTTAGGGACTCAAAATCTACCCCTAAATTATAAAGAATAGCCAAGGCTACCGTTGCATTTTCTACATTATGAATTCCTGGAATTTCCCAAACAAAATCTTTTACTGTTTCGGTTGGAGTGTGAAAATCAAAATAGATTTTATCATAATCCATTCTAAGGTTATCCGAATAATAATCAGCATTTTCATTTACAGCGTAAGTATAATGATCTCTACCTATTTCAATCCCCTTTCTTACAAAAAGTTTTTTATCACTGGGAACCAGTTGGGCAAATTGCTTGAATCCTTCTTCAATATGAGTTTTATCACCATAAATATCTAAATGATCAGCATCTGTTGAGGTAACGACAGCCCAATCTGGAGAAAGGTTTAGAAAACTTCTGTCATATTCATCTGCTTCAACTACAGAATATTTTGATCCATTATATAAAAAGTTCGATTTGAAATTCTCTGAAATTCCTCCTAGAAAACATGAAAAAGGTAAATCGGCTTCTTTACATAAATGTGATATAAGAGTGGATGTTGTTGTTTTTCCATGAGTTCCGGCTACAGCAATACATTCGGTATTAGCTGTTATTAATCCCAATACTTTGGAACGTTTTAAAACTTCAAATTGATTTTCATTGAAGTAATCTAGAATATCTAGTTTCTTAATAGCGGGGGTATAGATAACCAATGTATTCTCTTTTGAAAGAGATGTGATTTTTTGGTCAATGTCATCCTCGAAAGTAATATCAATTCCCTCCTTCATCAGCTGTTGAGTAAGTTTAGTGTTGGTTTTATCATAGCCCAATACATGCTTCCCTGAAGCATTAAAATAGCGTGCCAAAGCACTCATTCCTATTCCTCCAATTCCAACGAAATAAAAATTTTGATATGTTTCTAAAATGTTCATTTTTAATATATTACTCTATTTTATGAAATGTATTCAACATATTTGATATACTTGAATATATTTATAATCTATTTTTTATAATTTTAAATATCTCGTCAACAATTTCTTTTGTTGCATTGGGCTTAGAAAAATAGGTGATATTTTCAGCCATTTCTTTTCTTACATTTTCGTGCTCCGTAATTTCTGATAATGTCTCCCAGAATTTTTCTTGTATCTCCGAATCCTTTACCATTTTGGCTGCATTTCTTTCTACCAAATTCATCGCATTTTTAGTTTGATGATCTTCCGCTGCAAAAGGAAAAGGAACCAACAATACGGGCCTTTGTGCAACAGCCAGTTCTGAAATAGCAATTGCACCTGCTCTCGACACAATTATATCCGCTGCAGAATAGGCCGTTTCCATATCTTTAATAAACTCGACAATCTTGATATTAGTGTTATTACTATTTTTGTTTTTCTCAATGATATCTTTATAATCAAGTTTTCCTGTTTGCCAGATAAGCTGATAGTCCTTATTTTTTAGATCATTTAAATGGGCTGTCCATGCATTATTTAAAGTTCTTGATCCTAAAGATCCTCCTACGGAAAGAATGGTAAGTTTGTCTTTGTCTAATCCCATTTTTTCTTTTGCATGAGATGTTTCTTGCATCCCAAAAATGATATTTTCACGGATGGGATTTCCTAAAAATTTTATTTTTTCAGATGGAAAGCCCTCAACTTGTGGATAAGCTGTAAATACAGCCTTTGCTTTTTTACTTAGAATTTTATTTGTAATCCCAGCATAGGCATTTTGCTCTTGAATGAAAATGGGAATACCTAATTTGCTGGCTTCATATAGTGCCGGTCCACTAGCAAAACCTCCTGTACCAATGGCAAAATCGGGAGAAAAGCTTTTAATAATTTTTTTGGACTTGGATAAACTTTTTAAAATTTTAAAAGGGAGACTCAAATTGGATAGTATATTTCCCCTATCTATTCCGGCAATGTTAATTCCTTCTATGCTGTATCCTGCTTGTGGAATCTTTTCCATTTCCATTTTTCCATTGGCTCCAATGAACAAAAACTCTGAATCTGGAAATCTTTTCTTGATTTCGTCCGCAATGGCTATAGCAGGAAAGATATGCCCTCCTGTTCCTCCACCAGATAATAATATTTTTAACTTTTTGTTCATTCCCCTTATTTGTACTTAAGCGATATCGTTAATTTCCGCTATATTTTGTTTTTTACCCATACCTTCTTCATCATATATTTGTATTCGTGAGCTTATATTTAATATAATTCCTAATTGTAAGTAGGTGACTAGCATGGAAGTTCCCCCATAACTTATTAAGGGAAGAGGCTGTCCTGTTACCGGAATTAAATTGATTGCTACAGCAATGTTTACAGAGAGTTGTATAAAAATCATAACTCCAAGACTGAGAACAAGTAATGACCCAAAAAAGGCAGGCATTTTACTTGCGATCATTATAATCCTAATCATCATGATCAAATATAAACTGATGAGAAAAGCGGCCCCAATTAATCCATATTCTTCAACAATTACAGCAAAAATAAAATCAGAAGCAGATTGTGGAAGCATTTGCTTTAAGGCACTTTTTCCAGGTCCAATTCCTGTAATTCCCCCATGGACAATCGCTGCTTTGGCTTGCATTACCTGATAATTTTTTGCTTTTACACTTTCGTCATCAACATCCGCGTGTTTTGTTTTGCTAGAGGTAAAAGTTTCTATACGACTCATCCATGTATGAACACGATTTCCACCAATCAGGCTCGTATTTAGAGCAATGAGTAAGAACAAGACAATCGCAACAAATGAAGCCGAAATAAACCCTGTAATATATTTCCAATGAAGCTGACCGATCACCAAAACAATTATGGAAACCATCAAAATCATTAGTGCCGTAGAGCCATTATCTTTTGCAACTAATACAAATACCAATAGAATGGGTCCAAAAATGTATGTAATGTTTTCGATTGGAAGTCTCTCTCTCGTAATTTTTTTTGTTAAGTATCTGCATAGATAAATAATAAGCATTAAGAATGCGAACGAAGAAGGTTGAAATGAAATAGGAGTTCCTGGAATTTTTAGCCATCTGGAAGCACTTGCTCCATCAATAGTTTGTCCAGTAAACATAGTGAAAATCAATAAAATAATCATTAGACCAAGTAATATACTGCTTAGCTTTCCGATGTATTCATATTTTATCATTCCTACAATTCTCATAATACCCAAACCTAAAATCACAAAAAACATATGCTTGATAACGTGACCTGTTGTGGTCCCGTTATTTACAATATATTCTAGATTCGAACTTGCAGAGTATACAGGGAAAATAGAGAAAATAGAGATCACAAGAATGACCATCCAAAGAACTTTATCTCCCTTTAGAAATTCAAATCTATTTTCTGTTTCTTGTTCGTTCATAATATTGAATTCATGTACATTGTACTAAATAATATGATATTTACCTTTCAGACAATATTTTATTTTTAATCTTTTAAAACCTGTTCTTTAAATTGACCACCTCTGTCTTCATAACTTTTAAATAAATCAAAGCTTGCACAACAAGGTGATAATAAAACAGTATCTCCTTTTGTTGCTAAAGATTTTGATATTTTTACAGCTTCTTTCATACTTGATGTATCATAAATGAATTCCTTTTTCTCTTTGAAAAAATTTATAATTTTATGATTATCAATTCCTAAACAAACAATTGCTTTTACTTTCCTTTTGACTAAGTCTTCAATTTCGGTATAATCATTTCCTTTATCCAATCCTCCTACAATCCAAATAGTGGGAGTTTTCATGCTTTCTAACGCATAGTAGGTGGCATTTACGTTAGTTGCCTTGCTATCATTAATGTATTTTACCTCATTAATCTCTGTTACCAACTCTAATCGATGTTCAACTGCTTGGAAAGTCATTAATGAATTTCTTATACTTTCATTATTAACATCTAATATTTTACCCGCGATTGATGCCGCTAAACTATTTGCAATATTATGAGTCCCAAGCAAAGATAACTCCTCAATTTTCATTGAAAATTTGTCTTTTAATTGTACTACAATTTGATCCTCTTCAATAAATCCTCCTTCCGATAGTTGCTCCTTTGTAGAAAAAGGGATCATTTTTGCTTTTATTTCTAACTTTTCAAGAATACTCTTACTCATTTCATCATCTTTATTATAGATGAAAAAATTATCATTCTCTTGATTTTCAGTTATTCTAAATTTTGCAAGTGCATATTCCTCATAGTTATAATTGTATTGATCTAAATGATCTTGTGATAAATTCAACAATAAAGAAATATAAGGTCTGAAGTTTTGGATATCATCTAGTTGGAAAGAACTTACCTCTAAAACATAATATTCATAATTTTCATCAGCAACTTGTTTCGCAAAGCTGTAGCCAATATTTCCTCCTAAGCCTACATTTAATTCATCCTTTTTTAAAATATAATAAACTAACGACGTTGTAGTTGTTTTTCCATTGCTTCCTGTAATGGCAATTATTTTTGCATCGGTGAACTCTGATGCAAATTCAATTTCGGATGAAATTCTAATTCCCTTTTCTTGAATTTTATAGATTATTTCTGCTTTTTTAGGAATTCCTGGACTTTTCACAATCCAATCTGCACTTAAAATCTTTTCTTCAGTGTGATATCCTTCTTCAAATTCAATTTCATTTTCTAGGAGAAACTGTTTATAGTTATCCTTAATAGCAGATTTGTCTGAAAGAAATACTTCCAAGCCTCTTTTTTTAGCTAAGTAAGCTGCTCCGCAACCACTTTCTCCCCCTCCTAAAACAACTATTTTCATATTAATCTTTTTTACACTAATATACTTTACAAGGTTTATCTCATTTTTAATGTGATTAAGCATACGATAGCCAACATCACGCCTATAATGATCATTCTATTCACAATTTTACTTTCATGGAATCCTCCTTTTTGATAATGATGATGTAAGGGAGACATTCTAAATAGTCTATTGTTCTGAGCATACTCCAATCCATATTTTTTCTTTCTGTATTTGAATACAATTACTTGAAGCATGACAGATACATTCTCTATTAAAAATATTCCGCATAACACAGGAATCAATAATTCTTTTCTTAGGATAATAGCGAGAACTGCAATAACTCCTCCTAGCATCAAACTTCCCGTATCTCCCATAAAAACTTGTGCAGGATAGGTGTTATACCAGAAAAAACCAATGACAGCACCCACCATTGCTACCGCAAAAATGGTTGTTTCTCCCATGTTGGGAAGAAACATAATATTGAGGTAATCGGCAAAAATTATATTTCCGGAAAGATAAGCAAACAAGGCTAAGGTTAGTAAGATGACAACGCTTGTTCCTGCTGCGAGACCATCAATTCCATCCGTAATATTGGCTCCGTTAGACACGGCTGTTACAATAAAAATTACGATAGGGATAAAGACAATCCATGCCCATTCATGGGCATCTTTATCATTCATCCAAAATAAAATTCCACTATAATCAAACTCATTATTTTTAGCAAAAGGTACGGTAGAAACGGTTATTTTTTCTGTAGGCATGAAATTCTGTTCTACGTTATTCCGATTAACTACTTTTGCATCCGCATATTTTCTTTTAACAGTAATATCAGGGTGAAAATACATCGTAATTCCTACAATTAATCCTAAACCAACTTGTCCTACAATTTTGAATTTGCCGCTTAATCCGTCTTTGTTTTTTTTCACTTTTTTTAGATAATCATCTAAAAAACCAATAGCCCCCATCCACAGCATGGAAACAAGAAGAAGTACAATATAGATATTGGTAATTCTAGTAAATAGTAAAACAGGGATAAGAGTGGCTAAAATAATAATCAGCCCCCCCATAGTTGGGGTTCCTTCTTTTTGTTTCTGACCATCTAAGCCCAGATCTCTGACCAATTCACCCATTTGTTTTGTTCTCAGATAATTGATGACTCTTTTTCCGTAAACAAGTGCAATAATCAAAGAAAATAAAACGGACATACCTGCACGAAACGATATGTATTTTAGCATTCCCAATCCCGGTATATGGATTCCTTGACTGGTTAGATATTCATATAGATAGTATAACATGATTCCTTTTTAATTTTCAATTAAGCTTACTTACTCATTAATTTCCAAAGTTCATTGATTATTTCCTTATCATCAAAATGATGCTTCACACCATTAATTTCTTGATATGTTTCATGGCCTTTGCCAGCAACCAATATAATGTCTTTGGGTTCTGCAAATTTTATGGCCATTTTTATGGCTTCTTTTCTATCGGGAATTGAAGTGTATTTGCTGAAATTTTGAGGTTCAACGCCTGCTTCAATCTCTTTTATAATTTGATTAGCATCTTCTGTTCTTGGATTGTCAGAGGTAATAATTGCCAATGTTGACTTTTTTGTCGCAATATTTCCCATTTCAGGTCTTTTTGAATGATCTCTATCTCCTCCACAACCAAAAACGGTGATTAATCTCTCATTTTTAGTTCGAATATCGTTAATGCTATCCAAAATATTTTCTAAGGCATCGGGAGTATGTGCATAATCAACAATAAAGAAAATACCCCCATCTGATTTGAAGGTTTCAAATCTTCCAGAAACTCTTTTTAATTGACTAATTGCCTGAAGAACTTCATTTTGCTCATAACCCAGTTCTGTAGCAATTCCAAAAACAAGCAGCAAATTGTAAACATTGAATTTTCCTGTTAATGTTGTCCAGAATTCTTTTCCATTAAAATTTAATAACATTCCATTGAAGTCAACTTCTAAAAGTTTTCCATGATAGTCAGCCATTGTCTTCAAGGCGTAAGATTTCTTTTTTGCCTTGGTATTTTGAAGCATGATATTTCCATTTCTGTCATCAATATTGGTAACAGCGATAGCAGTATTATCAAGTTCGTCAAAAAATCTTTTCTTTGTTTTTAGATATTCATCAAAAGTTTTGTGATAATCTAAATGATCATGGGTAAGGTTTGTAAAACCTGCTATTTTAAAATGTAATCCTTCTATTCTGTTTTGAGAAATTCCATGAGAGCTTACTTCCATAAAGGCAAATTCACAGCCTTCTTTCACAGCCTGAGCTAAAATTTGGTTAATGCTAATGACATCAGGCGTAGTGTGGGTAGCTGGAATTATTGTATTTCCTATTCTAATTTCAACAGTAGAAAGTAAAGCGGAGGTATATCCTAAATTTTTGAAAACATCAAAAAGTAACGTCGTAACAGATGTTTTCCCATTAGTCCCCGTAATCCCAATTAATTTTAATTTTTCTGATGGATTTCCATAGAAATTTGATGCTAAGTGACCTAAAACCTTAGATGTATCCTTTACTTTAATGTAAGTGATATTCTCATCAATATGGGTAGGAAACTCTTCACAGACAATAGTTTTAGCACCTTTTTCTACAGATGATGCAATATATGAATGTCCATCTACAGTTGTTCCTCTCATAGCAATATATAGAGAGTTGTTGGTAACTTTTCTACTGTCGAACACCAATCCCGAAACCTCACGATTATTATTACCATGAGTTTCTAAAACGGGGATTCTATTTAATAATTCAATTAATTGCATTTCTTTTTTAATGCTTAATATTTTAATTTTGTAGAGATAAATAAATCCTTTGGTTTTTACTTATAGTGGTTCCCTCCAAAGGAAATTGCTCTTTAATTCTTCCTACTCCTTTATAGTCAACCCGGTATCCCAGATTTTCTAATTGTGGAATGATATTCTTGCCTACTAGACCTACTACATTGGGCATCTGCTTGTTATTGACTGATATTTTCAGATTGGGTTCCACCATTTTGTTGAGATCAACTTTTTTGTCCACCAGCATTTCTTTTTCAATATTTTGTGGAGTTTTTAGGAATGTTTTTCCCGCAATTTCCTTAAATACAGGTGCTGAAACAGTTCCTCCATAAAAACCTTTTGCTGTATTGGGCTCACTAATCATTACATAGCAAGTATATTTAGGGCTATCAGCGGGGTAGAAGCCTGCAAATGAAGCTCGATATTTCATGGGACCAGGAAGCCAATATTCGAACCTTGCTGTTCCTGTTTTTCCTGCCATTTTTAAATTAGGAGTAAAAATACTACGTCCGGTTCCTTTTTCTACCGCTTTTGTTAAAGCATTGGTCATCATTTGGATAGCTTTTTCAGAAGCCATTTTATTTACCATTACTTCTGGTTGAGCTTGATACATAACTCTACCATCTTTCATAATCTTATCTATAAATAATGGTTTCAGCATTTTACCACCATTAGCAACCCCGTTATAGAAAGTTGCTAATTGTAATAAGTTGATGTTAGATGAGTATCCATATGCAATGGAAGCTAGTGTGGCGGCATTCCATCTTTTATTTTTTGGAGTTACAATTTTTGGTTTTGTAATTCCGGGAAGTTCGATGTCCATTTTATCAAACAATTTCCATCGTTTGAGATGATCAAGAAATATTTGTGGTTTATCTGCATAGTATTTAGTGATGAGCTTTGCAGTTCCTACGTTACTAGATTTTGCTAAAACATCGCTAATGTCGTAAATTCCACCCCCGTGACCATCTGAAATTCTTTGCTTTGCATAGGTCCAGACACCATTTCCAACATTGACCGTAGTGTTTTCATCAATGAATCCATCATCCATTGCAGCGAGGAGAGAAATGGTTTTGAATGTAGATCCTGGTTCAATATTATCTTTTAAGGCATAATTATATGAGTCTACGTAATCTCCGGATTCGGTTCTTCTTAAGTTAACTAATGCACGAACCTTTCCGGTAGAAACTTCCATGACAATTACAGTACCATGTTTTGCTTCAAAATTAACCAGTTGTTTTTCAAGAGCGGAATGGGCAATATCTTGAATTCTAAGATCTAATGTAGTGTATACATCTTCCCCATCAATAGGTTCCTGAACTTTCCAAAAATCGATAGGTTTCCATTGGGATGAATTGATTCTTTGCTCCAACCTTTTTCCGTCAGTTCCTTTCAAATACTTTGAGAAAGCGCCTTCAAGACCAGAGCTATATTCGCCATTATCTATCCCTATCGTGCCTGCTCCAATTTCTGTTGTAGCTAATTCTCTTTTATAATTTCTATCAACGATGAATCCTCCTTTATTTTTACCTCTTTTAAAGATTGGGAATTTTCTTATTCTGTCGTATTGATCATAATCTAAGCCTTTCACCAACGTATAATATTGGTTTTTCTTTTTCCGCTGTTCGTCAAATTTCTGCCTAAACTCACCTCTTGACTTGCCAAACATTTTCCCTAAAGAATCACATAAAGCGCTGATATTATTACTGTAAATTGTGTCTTTTATTGTTTTAAAGTCGAGATAAATATCATAGCGCATTACTGTTGTAGCTAAAATCGATCCATCGGAGGCAAATAAATTTCCCCTAGCCGCTTTTAAAGTTGCCTCGCGATAATTTTTATTAATATAATCATCTTTTATTTCTTGGACATTCGTATTTTGAAGAATGACAATTCTGGTTAAAAACAATATAAACACGCCTAAAGCTACTACTGCAAAGAGGTAGCCCCATCTTAACGTTTTTTTACGTTTGTTATCGTATTCATTTTGCTTTTGCATCTGTCTTGTCCAGTTTTATTAGCAATTTGTGAGGATGATTTTCTAATGTCATCAAAGAATCTTTAGCAACTTCTTTTCCCAGTTCAGATTCCATTTTTACTTTTATAAGTTTACTTTGTGCGTATGCGTTTCTTGATTTATATTCTTCTGTTTCTTCTTTTAGAGCGTTGACAATTTCAATTTTTTTATTCACTAAATGATTACTATAAATCATCACCATCATCAAAACAAAAAGAAGTGAAAAATATTTATAGTGTGTCTTGATCTCATCACGATTCAAGAAGTTTCCTTTTATAATATCTATAAAAGTCAATTTCTTTTGGGGACGATATGTTGGTCTTTTTGCCACAACTATTTTAATAATTTCTCAACTGAAGTTCAGTTTTTTATAACACTATAATTTCTAATATTTAAACTTTAATTCCTATTCTCATTTTTGCACTTCTTGCTCTCGAGTTTTCTTCAACTTCTTTTTCGTCAGGAATTATTGCTTTACTTTTTAATAATTCGAATGCCTTTTTATAATTTCCGTATATATCTCTTTGAGGTTCGCCTTCAAACATTCCATTTTTTAAAAACCTTTTAACAAGACGGTCTTCCAATGAATGGTAGGAAATTACGACCAGTCTTCCATTAGGCTTTAGTATGCTATATGATTGTACGAGCATTTCCTTTAAAACTTCGAGTTCCTGATTTACTTCAATTCTTATAGCCTGAAAAAGTTGAGCATAAAATTTATTAACCTTGTGAGGAGGGATATAACTAAAAAGTTTTTTTAAGTCCTCGGTAGTTTGTATGCTTTTTACTTTTCTATGGTGAACAATATCTCTTGCCAATTTTCTTGCCTCTCTTAATTCGCCATAATGGTAAAAAATGTCAGCAAGCTCTTCTTCTTCGTATTCATTAATTACTCTTTTAGCATCTAGATTTTGCATCACATTCATTCTCATATCTAAAGGAGCATTACTTCTTGTAGAGAATCCTCTTTCTGCTTCATCAAATTGATGAGAAGAGACCCCAAGATCAGCTAAAATTCCATCAACTTGATGTATTCCATACATTAATAATGAGTTTTCTAGAAATCGGAAATTCTGATTGATCAGTGTAAATCTAGGATCATCAATTTTATTTTTAAGAGCGTCTAAATCTTGATCAAAACTAAATAATCTTCCTTCATGGGAGAGTCTACTCAATATTTCTTTTGAGTGGCCACCACCACCAAAAGTACAGTCTACATAGATTCCGTCTGGATTTGTTACCAAATCATCAACACTTTGCTTCAACAAAACGGGGTTATGATACATGTTTGAGTTGTGTTTTTTCGCTTTTTATATAGCGTGGTTATCTTCATTGAAAGAGCCCATCACATCTTCGGCAAGGCTCGCGAAATCAATTTCGTTGGTAGAAATAACTTTTTCATAAGTTTCCTTATTCCAAATTTCAAAAAGTTCTCCTGCGCTTGTAATTACAATATCTTTATGAAGGGATGCAAAATTTGCTAAGTCCTTCGATATCTGTAATCTTCCTGCGTTATCCAATTCTACTGTTTTTACTCCTGCCGTAAACATTCTTATGAAATCAGCATTCTTTTTAATGAATCTGTTTAGTTTATTAATTTTGCTCATTACCTTTTCCCATGCATTCATAGGATAAACCTCTAAGCAATTTTGGAACACAGATCTTTTGACTACAAAAACCTTATTGTCGAAGTTTTCCATCTGTTTAATAAGAGATGAAGGAACTTTTAAGCGGCCTTTGTCGTCAATTTTGCACTCATATGTTCCAATGAAATTTTCCATTTGGGACAAATGTATACAATAATTTCCAATAATTCCCACTTTTTCCCACTTTTTCCCTTAATGTTAATAAGTTTTGTTTTGATTCATGCTTTTAATGTGTAACTTATTGGCATGTAATACCTTGTTTAATCTGTTATTTGTGCCATAACAAAGAGAGTTTGAAAAAATTATTGAAAACAGCTTTATTATATTATTTTTACTTTAAATTAGAGATATCAAAATTTTTTTGAGGTTTAATTTGTATTTTTGCAGGGCTTTATTAGGCATTTTATGATATTTAGTACAAAAAAAGAAAAGAAATATACCTTTGTAGAAGCAGGGGAAGGACGTCCATTAGTGTTGTTACACGGATTAATGGGTGGGTTGAGTAATTTTGATAAAATGGTGGATTTTTTTTCAGATAGAGGCTTTAAAGTATACGTACCTCAGTTGCCTATCTATGATTTGCCAGTTCTCAATACGAATCTTACAACTCTTGCAAAATATATTATTAAGTTTATAGAAAGTCATATTTCTGAACCTATAACTATTGTAGGTAATTCAATGGGAGGACATATTGGACTTATTCTGACATTAGCAAGACCTGATTTGGTGAAAAATCTGGTTCTAACAGGGAGTTCAGGCTTATACGAAAGAACTTTTGGAGATAGTTTCCCCAGAAAAAATGATAGATCATATATAAGAAAAAAGACAGAAGAAGTTTTTTATGATCCAGAGGTAGCAACAGAAGACTTGGTTGACGAAGTGTTTTCAGTGGTAAATGATAGAATGAAAGGAATAAAAACGGTAATGTTGGCAAGAAGTGCTATTAAACATAATATGCTAAATGATCTTCCTAAAATTTTGACCCCGACCTGCTTGATATGGGGAAAGCAAGATAATGTAACCCCCCCTGAAGTTGCTCAAGATATGCATAAGTTTATTCCCAATTCAGATTTATTTTGGATAGATAAATGTGGTCATGCAGCAATGATGGAAAAGCCAAATGAATTTAATGAAATTCTGTATGGCTGGTTAAAAGATAAAATGTAAAATATATAAAACCATCAAGAAGACGCTTGGTGGTTTATTTTTCTAAAAATATTCGAAAATGGTTATTAAAACAGCGGATTTTGTAAAAAGTAGTGGAAAATGGCAAGAGTGTCCAGAACCGAATATACCCGAATATGCTTTTATTGGGAGATCTAATGTGGGAAAATCCTCATTGATTAATGCAATGATGAATAAAAAAGATTTAGCTAAGACATCCCAAACTCCAGGAAAAACCCAATTAATCAATCATTTTTTAGTAAATGATGGCTGGTATTTAACGGATTTGCCGGGGTATGGGTATGCAAAAGTATCTAAAGTTCAGAGAAAGGATTTTGAAAAATTAATCACGAATTATATTTTAAATAGAAGGAATTTGGTTAATCTTTTTGTGTTGATTGATGTAAGGCATAATCCCCAAAAAATTGATTTAGAATTTATTCAATGGTGTGGAGAAAGCGGGATTCCTTTTTCGATTATATTTACAAAAGCAGATAAACTGAAAGGTAATGCTGTTGTGAAAAATGTGGATGCATATAAAGCTGAACTACATAGAACATGGGAAGATCTACCGGAATTATACATTACTTCTGCTGAAAAAAAAGAAGGATGTGACGAAATTTTGAATTTTATAGGAAAAACAAATGATTTTCTAGTATCCAATAATGTGAGTTTTGATGAATAATATGGTTTGGAAAATTAAAAGCTTTCATGAGTTTTCTGTAGAAGAATTATATGCTGTCTTAAAAGCGAGAGTAGATGTTTTTGTTGTTGAACAGAATTGCCCTTATCCTGATTTGGATAGTTTTGATCAAAAAGCAATCCATATTTGGGCTGAAGAAAAAGAGACTATTTTAGCTTATTGTAGAGTCTTTAATAAAGGTGTTAAATATAATGAAGCTTCTTTAGGAAGGGTTTTAACTACCGAGCAGGGCAGGGGGGAAAATTTAGGGAAACAATTGATCAGATTTGCAATTGACGTTATTGAGAATAGGTTTAATACCTCTGAAATTAGAATTTCTGCACAGGATTATCTCTTGAACTTTTATGGTGGATTTGGTTTTGAAGATACAGGAAAGAAATATTTAGAAGATGATATTCCGCATACCGAGATGGTAAAAAAATAGAAATGGCTGTCTAAAAAGGCAGCCATTTTTTTATTATAAACTTGTTTCTAACATTTCTAATTCTCCAAAATGGATTTTAAATTTTTGGATTTTGGGACCTACTACACTACTGCAATAGGGTTGGGTGGGATTGGCATTGTAATATCCTTGATGATATTGTTCCGCCGGCCAAAATTTCTCAAAAGGTGCTAGTTCTGTAACGTAGGTGCCATTCCATTTTCCGGATGCTTCGGATCGTTTAATGGCTTGCTCGGCTTTTTGTTTCTCGATATCATCTTTATAAAAAATAATAGAGCGATATTGAGTTCCTATATCATTACCCTGTCGATTAAGTTGCGTTGGGTCGTGAAGAAAGAAAAATACTTCCATCAATTGTTCATAAGAAATTATGGATGGATCATAAGTGATTTTTACAACTTCTGCGTGCCCAGTTTCTCCCGTACACACTTCCTGGTAAGTTGGATGGCTTTGGTGCCCACCAGCGTATCCTGAAATGGCAGATTCAACCCCTTTTAATATATTAAAACAGCTTTCTACGCACCAAAAACAGCCACCGCCAAAAATGATTTCTTCCAAGTTATTCTTATCCATATATAGTCTGGTTATTTTTATTTATTACTTTAGTAATATAAGTCCAAATTAATAAAAGTTCTTTCCTATTGATTGAAAGAAAGCTCTAAAGCTAAAAACAGATTGTTTAGCTTATAATTAATGTTATAATGATGAAAGATTATTTTTCCCAAACTAATGCGCTTGCTCCAAGAATAGCAGCATCAGCTTCATCAAGTTCACTGAAAACTAACTTTACTTTGTTTCTAAATATAGGGAGAAGATTTCTTTCCATATAAAGTTTAGCCGGTTTTATTATAAAATCCCCTGCCTTAATAACCCCTCCAAACAAAAGGATGGCCTCTGGGGATGAAAACATGACAAAGTTTGCCAATGCTTCTCCCAATTTTTGCCCTGTATATCTAAAAACTTCAATTGCAATCGGATCTCCTTTTAATGCACATTCATGTACAGTTTTCGAATTAATGGATTCTTCCGGATATTGGTTTAGCATAGATTCGGGAAATTCTGCTCTCATTTTTTTTGCAGTGATGGCAATACCAGTTGCTGATGCGTATGCTTCAAGACTGCCTTCAGATCCTGTACTCCAATGTTTTCTGCCTCCTGGTTTTACAATAGTATGTCCGAGTTCACCGGCAAAGCCATCATGGCCATATATAAGTTTACCGCTGGCAACAATTCCACTTCCCACACCTGTTCCGAGTGTAATCATAATGAAATCTTTCATTCCTCTTGCTGCTCCAAATAACATTTCTCCGAAAGCGGCAGCATTGGCATCATTGGTAATTGTACAAGGCATATTGAACTTGGCGGTCATCATTTCTCCAAAGGGAATTACTCCTTTCCAGGGAAGATTGGGAGCTTGTTCTATTGTTCCCTTATAATAATTTCCATTGGGTGCTCCTACACCTATACCATCAAAATTTTTTTCTTTTCCATGACGTTCTATAAGAGGATGGATTTTTTGGTATAAAGCATCTATAAAATCTTCTACTTTTTCGTAAGCGTCTGTTCTTAGGTTTCCTTTTTCAAGAACTTCCCCACGATGGTTAACCACTCCGAACTTAGTATTCGTACCGCCTATGTCAATTCCTAGGGCAACGTGTTTTGATAAATCTATTAATGACATTTCTATTCTTAAAATTCTAAAACGTTAAAATTATAAAAAAGATTGTATTAATGATTAATAACTAGACATTTATTTGAAAAAGTTTTATAATCCCTTTGCTACTTTCTTTTTTCTTCTTCCCCACCAAATCAAAAAACCGGTTACGGGTAATGATGCACATATGATGCTTACGACGAAGGCAATGATTTTTGTAGGTAAACCTAAAATAGCTCCCACGTGAATATCATAATTGGCAGCTACCACTTTTTCACCCATGTTTTTGTCTTTAGGATCATGGGAATGAAGTAATTCCCCTGAATTTTCATCAAAGATTAAGCTGCTATTTTTATGATAAGAATAAGATAAATGCTTTACGAAGACCTCAAAATTAGGATGGGTGTGATCGTCCATATGTTCATGTCCAAGATCTAAAGAAAAGCCATAAGAATTTGGGTATTTTTCTTGTATGGTATAGATTATTTTATCTAAAGTAATATCTGTTCTTACTTCTATTGGGGCTTTTGTTTTTATATGAGAAAAATCCGGATATTGAGTTTCTCCGCCCGAGAAGACCACATAAATCATAGATTGTACGATTAGAAATGCATAAAAAAGGCCCGTTATAGAGAAAATTAGGGCAAAGATTGAAGCATAAAAACCTAAAATATTGTGAAGATCATAGTTTTTTCTTTTCCAGCTTTTTATATTTTTCCAGCTAAATGAAAAACGTTGTTTTCTTGCTGCTTTATTTTTAGGCCACCATAGAATGATCCCGGAGATGAGCATAATAATAAAAATAATTACAGGGATCCCCGTAAGATATTTACCCCAATCTTGTTTTAATAGATAGCTCCAATGAATCATTTTGACGATATTGAAAAATCCATTTTTTTCATCATAAGTTCTTAAAACTTTTCCATTATAAGGATTTACATAAGCAACTTTATAGATTGGATATTCGTCAAAATAGTTCCAGGAGTCTACGTTATGTTCATACCAGTAAAATAAGTATGACATTTTTTTGTCCATCGGAATATTTACCCAATGGATAGGGTATTTTTCTTTTACTTGTTCAGCTACTGCCTTTTCCAAAACTCGGATAGGAAGAATCTGTTTTTTATCAATATTTTGTTCATGATGATAAATGACATCTTTTCTTGTCATATTTTCTATCTCGTCTTTAAATACATATAAAGCCCCAGTAATTGAGATAATAAATATTAAAACCCCGACAGATAAGCCCAACCATAAATGAATTTTTCCAATCCATTTCTTAAAAATATTAGGCTTTTTTTTATGATGATGTTTCTTTTTCATTTTTTCTTCAGTTCGACAAAGATAAACTTTAATTTTTATTTAGAATCAGTTAAAACAGATGCTTGCCCACGAAGCTTTTTAGTAAAAAAATGTTGGTTTCCATAATTGGGATGATAAATGGATAAGCCAAACTACATAGGTGGTTTGGCTTATCATTTTTGTTAATAAAAATTTATTTTATGATAATACTTTTTATTCATTGTAAAAAATTAGCCTATCTAACGATTAATTTTTAATGATTTAAAATTTATATCCTATTGATACTCTGAAATTCCTTGGAGCTTCTGCCTGATAGTAGTAATAATTTCCATAAGGAGATCCTGAATATAGATATCTATTGAATACATTAAATACATTTAATCCTACCCTGAATTTTGTATTTTCCCAAGAAAGACCTGCATCAAATTTTACATAATCATCAAGATCTTTTTGTGCAGCGGTATTTGCCCAAGCCCAAGTACTTCTATCGGCCATATATGTTCCTCCAAAGCTTAATCCAAACCCTTCTAATGTACCGTTAGTAAAGGTATAATTCAACCATCCATTTGCAGTGTGTTTAGCATAGCCAGGAATTCTTTTTCCTACCGGGTTTTCTGCTGGATCATTCGATTCTGTAATTTTATTTTCTGTGAAAGCATAATTGAAGATAGCATTGAACCCTTTAGTAATTTCACCTTTAAGATCAAATTCAATACCTTGTACTCTTGTTTTGCCTAAATCAATGACAAAGTTTTCTGCATTTATTTTGTTCAAAGGATCATTTACTGTTTCATTTCTCTTTATAATGTTATATAATGATAATGTTGTGTTCCATTTTCCATTAAACCAATCCCTTTTTACTCCAATTTCCATGTTGTTTCCTGTAATGGGTTTAGGGATTCCCCCTGATCTGAACAAACCTGCTTGTGGGGTAAAAGATTGATCATATAATCCATACACGGAAGTATTACTATCAATGGAATAGCTAACACCTATACGAGGGGAGATTTTATCTGCCTCGGCTTGGGTACCATAAGAGTTTTCTTTTACATTGGTGTAACGTGCGGCCAATGTTACTCTCAAAGCATCATCCAAGAAACCTAATTCATCTTGTACATATATACCTGTATAATTTTGTTCAATAGTTCCCAATGGTGTAGCTCTACTTTCTAATGATGTGCTGGTATTAAACTCGGCATATCCGTTAGATGGAGGAGCGTAGGTTGTTGAATTTATATTAAAAGGCTCCGAATTTGTATCCAAATCATGCCATTGATTCCAGTCTGCCAGATATTTTTTTGAGCCTAAGTCTAGCCCGGTTAATATTTTATGGGAAATATTACCTGTTTTAACATACCCATTTAAGAACACCTGACCGAATTTCATGACATTACTTGCTTCCCAAAAATAGAGCGTTCTGATCATTTCGCCATTGGGTGAAAATTTAGAAGGCCATATATCACTCCCTAAAGTGTATTCATTAATATAAGTTAGTTGAGAAGTTAATTTCCAATTTTCGTTAAAAGTATGTTGTAAATTAATATTTACGGTATTGTTGTCAACATTGGTTGGGTCTATACCAGGATCTGTCATTGTATAGTCTACCGGTTTAGTGGCGTACCCCTCATAGCTAAATACATAAGCAGAACCTACCTCGGACATTTTTGCCTTTTGGTATATATATTCTGCGGTCAAAGTTGTTTTATCTGTAAGGTTTACTTTTAAGGATGGGTTGATAATATATCTATCATTAAATTCATATTTTCTGAAACTGTTTTTATTCTGAGCCATTAAATTTAATCTGAATGAAACTTTGTCAGTAATTTTTGTATCCACATCTGTTTCTCCTCTATACATATTAAAGCTACCTAATGTTACTCTTGCTGATCCATTTAATGATTGTCCGGTAGGCTTTTTAGTAACAATATTGTAGATCCCACTAGGCTCGCCATTTGACATTAAAAAACCTGAAGGCCCTTTAATAAATTCAATATGATCGACGAATGACATATCTTCACTTAGAGGACCCCAGTTTGAAGTTACATTCACCCCGTTCATGAAGGCTGCCGCTCTCGAACCTCTCATATTTACTCTTGTATACATATCTCCCCAATGTTCTAATCTTTGTGCACCAGATACATTCCTAAGTACCCCATCGCTAAGTGTGGTAACTTGTTGGTCTTCTAAGGCTCTATTGGTAATGATGGAAATATTTTGAGGAATTTTTATTAAAGCTTCATCTAATCTCATAGATGAAGAACCTTCTTTTTCAACATATTTTTTGTAATACTTTCCATTTACGATTACTTCTTCAATATCATTAGATTTTATAGAATCTTGTTGTTGGGCAAATGCCATGGTTGTTGCAAAAAATGTTGCTGCTACTGTAAGTTTTCTCATTTTGATGTAGTAAATCCTTAGTATATTATTTTCTTTTTAATTGATGTAATACTTACTTTTCAATATTAGAGATTGAATTTTTTTATTACTATAAATTGAACCTCTATGATATTCTGTCTAGAAATAATAATTCTGGGGCGAATATTTCTGATATCAATAACTAAATATTTTTGCAAATATATTGTTTTTAATTATTCTAAATTAAAAACAAAGTTGATATTTATCATGTAATTAATATGAATTGTAATATTGATTTCATAAAATAAAAAACGCATCATTGAAAAATGATGCGTTTTTTATATGTGTATTTTGATTTTTTTAAGAAGGAATTTCACCCTTGTATAAGAACGAAATAATCTCTTTATTGAGTTTATCAATCATTTCACTGAATAAGTGGAAAGACTCTTGTTTGTAAATTACGAGTGGGTCTTTCTGCTCATAAACAGCACCTTGTGAAGATCTTCTTAGATCGTCCATTTCTCTAAGGTGTAGTTTCCAATTTTCATCAATAATAGCTAAAGTAATATTCTTTTCAAAATCATTGATTAAGCTATCACATTTAGTTTCGAATGCTTCTTTTAGATCAGTAACAATAGTCATGGTCTTATGTCCATCACTAAATGGAACTTGGATCATTTTGAACATGGCTCCTTGGTTTTGATATACATTTTCAATGATTGGGAATGACTTATCCTTTAATAAATTAAGCTTCATTTGATAATCTTCCTGAGCTGCGTTGAATAAAGCATTGGTAAGATCTTGTATACTTTTGCTCTTAAAATCATTTTCAGAAATAGGAGATTCCATGGTAAACGTTTTAATGATTTCATATTCGAAATCTTTATAGTTTCCATTAGCCCTTCCTTTAACCACAAGAGAGTTAGCCACATCAAAGATCATATTGGCAATGTCATACTTCAAATGATCTCCAAATAGAGCATTCTTTCTTCTTTTATAAATGACATCACGCTGTTTATTCATGACATCATCATACTCAAGAAGTCTCTTTCTTATTCCAAAGTTATTTTCCTCTACTTTTTTCTGAGCTCTTTCAATAGATTTGGTAATCATAGAATGTTGAATTACTTCACCGTCTTTATGACCCATTCTATCCATCATTTTAGCAATTCTTTCAGAACCAAATAAACGCATTAGATTATCTTCAAGAGATACATAGAATTGAGAACTTCCAGGATCTCCTTGACGTCCGGCTCTACCTCTAAGCTGTCTGTCAACACGTCTTGAGTCATGTCTTTCAGTACCTATGATGGCTAAACCTCCGGCATCTTTTACTTCTTTTGTCAACTTAATATCGGTACCACGACCTGCCATGTTTGTTGCAATGGTTACAACTCCTGGTCTTCCGGCCTCAGCTACAATTTCTGCTTCCTTTTTGTGAAGTTTTGCATTCAATACCTGATGCTGAACCTTTCTTAGTTGTAAAGCTTTTGATAGTAATTGAGAAATTTCAACGGAAGTAGTACCAACAAGTACGGGTCTTCCTTCTGCGGTTAGCTTTTCAACTTCTTCAATAACAGCGTTATATTTTTCTCTATTAGTTTTATATACTAAATCTTGTCTGTCATGTCTTAAAATAGCACGATTGGTGGGAATTACTACGACATCTAATTTGTAGATTTCCCATAATTCACCAGCTTCCGTTTCTGCGGTTCCTGTCATTCCCGCAAGTTTATTATACATACGGAAATAATTCTGAAGAGTAATCGTGGCAAAAGTTTGAGTTGCTGCCTCAATTTTTACATTTTCCTTCGCTTCAATGGCTTGGTGAAGACCATCTGAGTAGCGACGCCCTTCCATGATACGGCCAGTTTGTTCATCAACAATTTTTACCTCTCCATCAATTACTACATATTCGTCATCTTTTTCAAATAATGTATAGGCCTTTAATAATTGGCTCATAGTATGAACTCTTTCTGATTTTTCAGCAAAATCAGAGAAAAGTTTTTCTTTAGCTTCAAACTCTTCTTCTTTAGATAAGTTTTTAGCTTCTACTTCTGCGATTTCAGTTCCTATATCCGGAAGAACAAAGAAATTAGGATCGGAATTTCCTTGTGACATATACTCAACACCTTTGTCCGTAAGATCAACCTGATTGTTCTTTTCTTCAATTACAAAATAAAGATCTTTATCTACGGTGGGCATCTCACGGTTATTGTCCTGCATATATTGAGCTTCTACTTTTTGGAGCAAAGCTCTATTTCCGCTTTCTGATAAGAACTTAATGAGTTGTCTGTTTTTAGGAAGACCTCTATAAGCTTGTAGTAATTTAAATCCACCTTCTTTTGTATTTCCTGCTGCAATTAATTTTTTTGCTTCATTAAAAATAGCGGAAACCGTTTTCTTTTGAACCTCAACGATTCTATCAATAGATGGTTTTAATACATCAAATTCCTGTCTGTCGCCTTGTGGAACAGGCCCGGAAATAATTAATGGTGTCCTGGCGTCATCTACCAATACAGAGTCAACTTCATCAACGATAGCAAAGTTTAGCTCTCCTTGTACTAATTCAGAAGGAGAAGTTACCATGTTATCCCTTAGGTAGTCGAATCCAAACTCATTATTTGTTCCGTAAGTAATATCTGATTGGTATGCTTTTCTTCTTCCATCTGAATTAGGCTGATGATTATCAATACAATCGATAGACATGCCATGGAACTGATAAAGAGGTCCCATCCAAGCAGAGTCTCTTTTGGCAAGGTAATCATTTACAGTTACTACATGCACCCCTCTTTCAGGGAGAGCATTTAAGAAAATTGGTAATGTACCTACTAGCGTTTTACCTTCACCAGTAGCCATCTCAGCAATTTTACCACTGTGAAGAATAACTCCTCCAATAAATTGAACATCATAATGAACCATATCCCATATGACTGCTGTTCCCGCAGCATCCCATGAGTTTTTCCAAATAGCTGTATTCCCTTGGATTTCAATAAAGTCTTTTCCTGCGGCAGCCAATTCTCTGTCCCAATCATTTGCTGTCACACGAATTTCTCCATTTTGTGCCCATCTTCTTGCTGTTTCTTTTACTAATGCAAAAGCCTCCGGAAGAATTTGGCTCAAAACTTTTTCTTCTATTTCGTAAGATTCTTTCTTGAGAGCTTCTATCTTGGAGAAAAGAGCTTCTTTTTCATCAACATTGGGTGATGTTTTTATTTGCTCCTGTATTTGCTCTATTTGGGCAGTTATTTTACTGGTTGAAGATTTAATATTCTCTTTAAACTCAGCTGTTTTTTCTCTTAAACCGTCATCAGACAATTGCTGAATATTAGGTTCAACAGCTTTGATTTTTGTGACAACTTTTTTTACTTCTTTTAGGTCCTGCGCTTTTTTGTCTCCCAAAAACCCTTTAAGAACTTTGTTTAAAAAACTCATAAATTTTTTGCTTTATGCCTAAAGCGATATGCTTTAAGCGTTTTTAATAACACGCTTATCGTGCAAAATTAGTATATAAAGAAGGCAAAAAAGCTCTAAGCGAGGCCTAAAGCTCATTGCTATATTAATATTCGTCTTCGTTCCATAGGAAGTCTTCATCCGTAGGATAATCACTCCAAACTTCTTCAATAGACTCATAAATTTCTCCTTCATCCTCAATGGCCTGAAGGTTTTCCACTACTTCCATAGGTGCACCAGTTCTGATTGCATAATCAATAAGTTCTGCTTTAGTCATTGGCCAAGGTGCGTCACTTAAATATGAAGCTAATTCTAATGTCCAGTACATAATTTTCTAATTTTTTGCAAAAGTATAAAAATAGCTCATATTATATGCTTTTTTATACCTGATTTTCAATTCTTTTTATTTAATTTTTTCTCATGGCTCTCCTTGAGCCATTTTTATAGCTGTGTGTAAGAACCTACTAAGAAGTCATTTTCTCAAAAACCATTCCACAAATTTTTTTATGCCATTTTGGAAGTTTATGGCAGGTTTATAGCCGATTAAAGCCTTTGCTTTTGTAATATCGGCATTCGTCTTTTGAACATCTCCAGGTTGCATTGGAAGATTTTTTTTAAGGGCAATTTTCCCAAGATTATGCTCAATAGTAGAGAGCATCTCATTCAGATTAATGACTTGGTTCTCTCCTAAATTAATAATTTCATATACATTGTGATTGTTCTCTATGTAATGAATAGATTTAGTAATCCCATCAATGATATCATCTATATAGGTGTAGTCTCTAGCCGTTGTTCCATCGCCGTAAAAAGGGATTTCTTTATCTTCTGAAATAAGTTTCGTGAACTTATGAATAGCAAGATCAGGCCTTTGTCGAGGACCATACACAGTGAAAAACCGTAATTGAATCATATCAATGCGATATAGGTCGTGATACACGTGTCCTAGCACCTCTCCACATTTTTTGGTAGCTGCATATGGTGAGATGGGAGTGTCTACATTATCGGTCTCGGTAAAGGGTATCTTTTTGTTATTTCCGTACACGCTTGATGAAGATGCACATATAAATTTTTTTATACCCAAATCTTTACAAATCTCCCAAAGATTCATCGTTCCCCGAATGTTAACTTCTTCATATTCTAAGGGGCTTTCAATGGAAGGCCGAACACCGGCAAGTGCGGCTAAATGTATAACTAAGTCAATTGTATGGTTTTTAAAAATGTTTTCGAGCCCTTTTTTATCTCTTATATCTTGATAATAAAGCTTGTAATGATCTGATTGAGATAGGGAAATTAATTTTTTGATATCATCATCTTTCTTATTTGTGAAATCAAATTCTGAAAAATTTTGAATAGACTCTAAAGTATTCTTAATTTTTATATGATAGCTATAAAAATCATCGAAATTGTCAATGTTTATGACAGAATGTCCATTTTGTAATAATTGTTCAATAAGATGGGAACCAATAAATCCACTTCCTCCAGTAACAAGATAATTCATTTGTGATTTTTTCTGTAACAACAAAAATATAAATTTACTTTGTGTAAAAATATAATCATTAAATTTACTTAAAAAAGTGATATAGTATGCAGTTTCAAGGGCAAATTTTAAAAATGACAAGTTTTGATGGTAAACCGATCCAGTATTATCTTAATCTTTCGGGAGATCTTATTCATATGAATGAATTGATTGGGAAAGAATTAACGATAAAACATAGTGGTTTCCAATGTGTAAACTGCGGGGAAAATAAGGTAATATATAGAATGGGGTTTTGTAAAAACTGTTTTTTTGAAAGTCCTTATGCTAGTGATACTATTATTCGACCGGAGCTATCTACGGCACATTTAGGAATTGCTGAACGAGATTTAGAAGTTGAAAAAGAAATCCAATTGCAACCCCATACTGTTTATTTAGCTTATACAGGAGATGTGAAAGTGGGGGTAACAAGAAATACCCAAGTGCCTACTAGATGGATTGATCAAGGAGCAACATTTGCATTGCCAATTGCAAGAACAGAAAACCGATATGAGGCGGGAATGATAGAGGTTGCATTAAAGCAGCATATTCCGGATAAAACCAGCTGGAAAAAAATGCTTCAAGATGATTTAGAAGATGACGTGGATCTAGCAGATTTTCAACGAAAGATAAAGGAGTATTTTCCTGAAGATTTTCAAAAGTTTTATAGTGAAGGAGAAAACATGTGGAGATTTGATTATCCTTTTGAGAGGCCCAAAAAAGTAAGTTCTTTTACACTAGATAAGAAACCGGAATTTAGAGGAAGGCTAACCGGAATTAAAGGCCAGTATCTTGGTTTTGAAGGAGGTGATTTTATAAATGTAAGAGGACATGAAGGATATGTGATTGATTTGAGTATCCATAAATAACAATAGATTATTGGTAATTTAGTCAAATGGGAAGTAAGAAAAAATGGGTTAGAAAGTTGTTGTTGTTTTTCGGAGGTTTGTTTATAATTCTTTTATTAGCAAACTTTGGATTGAATCTTTGGCTTAAAACTCAGCTTCCTGACTATATTAAAAATAATACAGATTATAAGATTTCTTATAAAACAATAGAAGTAGATCTAGGGAATGGAAGTGTTTTCTCAACAGGGATCTCTATTAGTAATAAAAACCCTCAAAATGATAATATACTCGGTTTACAAGGAACAATTGATACTTTAAGAATGAGTAGATTTGGGATGTATAAGGCTATTTTTAATGATGAAATTAATTCTTCAGATCTTTTACTTGCCAGACCTAATCTTGATGTTACATTAGCTAAACCCGTCGATCATAAAACAGGCAAAAAAAGAAAAGAGTTTTTGTTTGAAAATATTACTATTAGGAAAGGGAAAATTTCTATTTTTAAATCTACAAGGCAGAAACTTTTGTCAGTTGATCCTCTTGATTTATATGTTGAAAATTTACAGTTGACAGAAGAATCTGTAAAAAATAAGCTTCCTATCATTTTCGATCAATATAATATTCAAGGAGGAAATTTCTTTTTTCGTCCGAATAATATAT
Source organism: Chryseobacterium potabilaquae (assembly GCF_902728265.1). Lineage (GTDB taxonomy): Bacteria > Bacteroidota > Bacteroidia > Flavobacteriales > Weeksellaceae > Chryseobacterium > Chryseobacterium potabilaquae. The sequence continues at coordinate 29,227 of NZ_CACVBR010000024.1, read as the reverse complement.
ATGCTTTAAAAATTAAGACTGTAGAAACGATTAACGGGCAAGTTTCAATTGAAGGTCTGAGGTTGATCCCATTGTTGACTGTTGATCAATTTAAAAGATTTTATTCAAGAAAAGCCAACATGGTTAAGGGGGAAATTAGAAAAATGAGGTTTAAGAATGTTGTATTAGATAACAATAAAATTTCTATTACCCATGCTTATTTTCAGAATCCTAATTTTTCAGTGTATAGAACAAATGCTTTGCCTCAAAAGTCCAATGAATTTTTTCCTTTTGAAATTAACTTGAATGAAATGAATATGGATAATGGGGCAATTCAAGTGGTGAAGGCAGATGGAACGAACGCTGTGTTTGCTAAAAATATTAATATGAAAGTGGATCAGCTAAAACTGGATGAGAAAAAAACAAAAGAAGCTTTTCCGTTAGACTTTAAAAATTTTCAGATTTCAGGGAAAGATATATTATTTTCCGACCATGAGGATTATAAAATTGGTGATCTTGCCTTAAATACCAAAAGTGGAGAATTAAGAAATATTTCAGTCATATCAAATAACTCTTCTTTACAAGAAACTAAGACGAATTTAAGTATTGATCATATAGCCTTTAATCTTAATAAATTAAAGTTTATTAATCAAAAACTGAATATTGATGTTAAAGACCTTTTAGTAGAAAATAGTAATGGAACTATTAAAGAAAGTAAGCGAGGTAGAAAAGATAAAAAAACGGATTTAACAGGGGTACAGTTCCCGGTTTTGATAAGAAAGGTTACATTAAAGAATGCCAATATATCTTATGAGAAAAATAATCAGGAATTAAAACTTAATGAGCTTAATGCTAGCCTTAATAATATAGAATTTACCTCAAAGTCGAAAACAGGAGGATTGGGAATAAATGTAAAAGATTATATTTTTACAACGAAAAATTTAGGATATAATACAACGTTTTATCGTTTGAGTGTAATGTTTTTGAAATGGGATAAAAATAGCTTTCAGGTGGATAATTTTGCAATGAAACCTCTTGTTTCTAGGGCTCATTTTGTTAAAATGATACCAGTTGAAAGAGATTTATATGATCTGAAAGTGGAAAAGATTTTTGGTGAAGGGGATTGGAATATTTTCTCACAAAACAAATTTATTAATGTATCTCAACTAACCATTCAAAAGGCTGATGCGAATATTTTCAGAAGTAAAATTCCAAAAGACGATCCGAAAGAAAAGCTTTTATATTCCGGAATGCTTAGATCTATAAAACTTCCTCTATTCGTTAAGAATTTGGACGTGAGAAGTTCAGTTTTGGTATACGAAGAAGACACTCCTGAAAGTGTGGGGCCAGGAAAGCTTACTTTCAGTAATTTTAATATGAACGTTAAGAATCTGAACTCTGCAAAAATGAAAGGCAAACCGACTTTGGTAGATATTGATATCAATTGTTCGTTTATGAAACTTGCACCCTTAGCCGTCAACTGGAATTTTGATGTAGCCGATACACAGGATGTCTTTACTATTTCTGGGAGAGCGATTAATTTGCCAGCAAGAGGAATTAATCCTTTTATCCGACCTTATTTACACATTATGGCCACCGGGAGTATACAAGAAATGCTTTTTAGTTTCAAAGGAAATCCGTTTGGCTTGAATGGAAGTTTTAATTTGAGGCACAAAGATTTGAAAGTAGCTATTTTAGATAAGAATAATCAGGAGAAAAAAGGACTTTTAACTGCAGTTGCTAACCTTTTGGTAAAATCAACATCAAGCAAATTACCTGAAACAGTTGTGATTGAAGGAGTAGAACGCGATCCTACAAAATCTTTCTTCAATTTGTTTTGGAAAGGCATAGAATTAGGACTTAAGAAAACCCTGATTAGTAAACATATAGAAAAGAAAGAACGTAAATTAAAAAAAGTGGTTTCAGATGTGAAAAAAATGAAGAAGAATGTACAAGAAATAAAGCAAGAGATAAAAAAAATAAAATAAAAATAGGCTAGAAGGAGTTATAGCCAGTATTAGTTAATTTTAGTAATTATGAGCATTAAGAATAAATTTATCACATTTATACATGATTTACAAGATGAAATTTGCCAAACTCTTGAAGAAATAGACGGTAAAGCTACTTTTCAAGAAGATTTATGGGAGCGCTCGGGAGGCGGAGGCGGCCGGACTCGTGTAATTGCAGATGGAAATGTATTTGAAAAAGGCGGTGTAAATATTTCAGTAGTTGATGGTGATTTGCCTCCCCTAATGGCAGAACAGTTTGGTGTTGAAAATACTCAATTTATGGCGTGTGGCATTTCACTCGTTATTCATCCTATTAATCCTTTTGTTCCAACAGTTCATGCTAACTTTCGGTATTTTGAATTATATGATCAAAATGGGGAATTAAAAGATAGTTGGTTTGGTGGAGGTGCCGATCTTACTCCTTATTATCTTGAAGAAAAAGATGGGAGTCATTTTCATCAAGCATTTAAAGATGCGTGTGATCCTTTTGGAAGTGAACTTTATCCTATGTATAAGAAAAAATGCGATGAATACTTTGTAAATAAACATCGCAATAATGAAGCTCGAGGTATTGGAGGTATTTTTTATGATTATCTTCGTCCTGACAGTGAAAAAAATGCTGAAGAACTTTTAGCGTTTTCCCAAGCCAATGGAAATGCTTTTTTAAAAGCTTACCTTCCTCTCGTAGAAAAAAATAAAAATGTTTCTTATGATGAATCCCATCGAAATTGGCAAGCTTATAGACGGGGCCGTTATGTGGAATTCAATCTTATTCATGATCGAGGAACTTTATTTGGATTAAAAACAGGAGGTCGTATAGAGTCTATATTTATGAGTCTACCCCCCATTGCAAGGTGGGAATATGATTTCCATCCGGTATCAGGTAGTCCAGAGTCACAACTTTTGGAATGGTTAAAGCCTCGAGATTGGATTAATATTTAAAATAAAAAGATAGGCTTAGTGGGTGTATATATTAGATTTCCTATATATGCGTCTCCACAATATTTTATATCTTAGTACGAAATAAGATACGGTAAAATTAATTTAAAAGAGGCTGGCCAAAAAAGGCCGGCCTCATGGTTGTTAACAAAGTAATGTTGGTAATATACTTCCCAAACTTAATTGATGAGATTTATTGATATTTTTTAGATTTAATTCTTTTTAAAAATTGTACTCATCATTTTCTTCAACAGGTATATTTCTTAAAAAAGAATCAAATTTTTCTCCTGAATAATTGCTATCGGCCCCGTAAGAGTCAATAATCATCCCTCGGTTACCTAATGTATCTTTGACAACATACAAAACAGCGTTATCATCAGGATTACTATCACCTTCAAAGCGGTATGTTTTCAGGATGGTTAAATCAGAAGGATGATAATTTTTTTCAGAGTTTTCAAGTTTCATTTCTTCTTTTTCATTCATTCTGAACTCTCTCTTTATCCCTCTTTCTGATAATTTCCTCATAACTTCACTTAATGTTGTCATTTTGTCCATATTTCCAGCGTTTTCCATAGTTATCTTTTAAGAATAAATGCAATAATTAAACCATAAAGGGGTGATTTAATTATAATTTTTCTTAAATTCTTTGTTAACAAAATTTATAATTAAAAGAAGGTGGATAGGTATGCTTTTTGTAGTAATAATCAAGTAAATCGGACAAAATATGAAAAAAGAAGTTGGAGTTTTAGTTGCTGGAGGAGTTGGTCTTTTAGCAGTATTAAGTTTTATTGGGATTAGAAAAATTTTAACTAGAAAGGAAAAAAAATATAGTGATAATTATTCTGATTATCATAGACATTTCGATACTAATTATCAAGATGAAGAACATCACGGAGTAGAACTTTATGCAGTGAAGTAGAAAATAGTTTAATTAACCAGTGTATATTTTAAAAAAAAGAGGAAAATGTGTAGAATAGGGTTTCTATAGAAACTTTTTCCTCTTTTATATGATATGTAATTGAGTTTTAATGTGTTTTACTTTCTTTTAAAACGGATAACCTTAATTTAAAAGTATTGACATAGTCCTAATAAGAAATAGTTATAATAACTAGTTCAAATTGAAAATTATAATGTATAATTAGAGATATGGCCCCAAATATATAATCATTCTAAAAATTTGAAATCTATGCTAAGAAAAAATAACATTTGGAGAGGAGTTATAAAATATTGGGCAGGAATTATTTTGTTTTGTGTGTTTTTTTATGGCTGTTCTCTTAGGAAAAAATCTCTTTCAGATAAAGTAGCTTACCTTGGGCCTCCTGGATCTTTTACTCATTTAGCTGCGGGCAAAAAATTTCCTGCAGAATTATTGGTTTTTCAAAATAGTATTGAGGATTGTTTCATTTCCGTTCATTCAGGAAAAATAAAGAAAGCCGTGGTTCCCTTAAGAAATTCGATAGGAGGTGTTGTTGTGCCCACTCAAAAGGCCTTGAAAGAGTTTAGCGATATTAAAATAGAAGACTCACTAGAATTGCCGATATCTCAAAACTTAATGGTTATTCCTGGAACAAATGATATTAAAAAGATTTATTCTCATCCACAGGCATTAAGACAATCCCGGCATTTTATCGACAGTTTATATCCTAATGTTCCAAGAATAGAATATTCTTCTACCTCAGCTGCTGCAAAATGGGTTTCCGAACATCCTGAAGAAAAAGGAGCCGCTATTGCCAATACGGAAGCAGCTAAGTTATATAAATTGAAAATTATTTATACTAATATTCAAGAGGATAAAAATAACAAAACACAGTTTATCATAATCTCTTCCAAAAAATAAAAATAAATACCCTAATATTTGTATAATGACAAGATGAAATAATAGGGAATTCGTTGGCTATCAGACTGATTAGTTTCAACGCTTTATAAGAACCTATTCTATTTTTTGTGGAAAACTTGAGTGTTAAAACTCATTATTTTAGAAAATTCTCATTCTATTTTTGTTCTATCATATGAAGAATGAAAATATTATAAAAGGTCAAGGGGCTCAGAGGAATGTAATCAATCGGTTTGATCGATATACATATGAACCCGGGTATGAAGATTTTGAAACAGTGAAAACATCTTTTACTGAAGTTTATCCTAAAACAATTGTAAATCAGGTTAAAAGTGAAGATTTACCAATGGATTATTCTATGAATCCATACCAAGGATGCGAGCATGGTTGTTCTTATTGCTTTGCAAGGCCCACTCATGAATATTGGGGCTATAGCGCAGGAATTGATTTTGAAAGAAAAATTATGGTGAAAAGAAATGCACCTCAATTATTGGAAAAACTTTTTCAAAGGAGAGGGTATAAGGCAGCATCTATTTTGCTTTCTGGAAATACAGATTGCTATCAGCCAGCAGAAAGACAATTTGAAATTACCAGAAGGTTACTGCAAATTTGTCTTGATTATAGACATCCTGTTAGTATTTTGACAAAAAATGCATTGGTTTTAAGAGATTTGGATATTCTAAAGCCTATGTCTGAGCAAAACTTAGTTTCTGTTTCCCTAAGTATTCCCACTATGAATGAAGACTTAAGAAGAAAGATGGAGCCAAGAACTAGCTCTACAAATAATAAATTAAAAGCTATAGAAATTCTTTCTAAGAATAAAATATCTGTTAACGTAATGGTTGCGCCTATTATTCCCGGACTGAATAGTGATGAACCGCTGAATATTTTAAAAACAATTTCTGATGCAGGGGCTTTAAGTTTTGGATATACTTTAATAAGGTTAAATGATTCTGTAGAGCCTGTTTTTGTTAATTGGATTGAATCTCACTTTGCTGATAGAGCGCAAAAAGTTTTGAACTTAATTCGTTCCATGAGAAAAGGAAAGTTGAGTGAAAAAAAATATTTTGAGAGGCAAAAAGGTGAAGGAAATACGGCAAAAATGATTCATGATACCTTTAAAATTGGGCGGAAGAAGTTTTTTGACGGAAAGAATTTTCCTTCTCTTTCTACTGCAGCTTTTACGGGATCAAAAGATCTACAATTAAGATTATTTGAATGAAAATAAAAACACTGCTTTAGTAAAAAGCAGTGTTTTTATTATTACGGTTGATAAACTATTTTTTGATTAGGCCTAGCTCAATTAATCTTTCATGTAAAAAATCACCGGCAGTTATATCTTCATATAGTTTCGGCGTATTTTCATCAACACAATTTTCAAGTGCATTTAATGACATTTCACTTACAGGGTGCATGAAAAAGGGAATTGAGTATCTTGAGGTACCCCACATTTCTCTTGGAGGGTTTACAACCCTATGAATAGTAGATTTCAATTTATTATTAGTATGCCTAGAAAGCATATCCCCTACATTGATCATCAATTCATCAGGCTCTGCAATGGCATCAATCCAGTCTCCTTTATGATTCTGAACCTGGAGACCTTTTCCTTGAGCTCCCATTAGGAGAGTTATGAGATTAATATCTCCATGTGCAGCTGCCCTTACAGCGTCATCCGGTTCTTCTGTAATAGGAGGATAATGTAGGGGTCTTAGAATTGAATTGCCTTCTGCAATCTTGTTATCAAAATAAAATTCATCTAAACCGAGATGCAATGCTAAAGCCCTTAAGACATATTGTCCTGTCTTTTCCAACATCTGGAAGGCCTCTTTTCCAACATTATTGAAGTCATGAAGCTCATCAACAATAACATTGTCGGGATATTCAGTTTTGTATTTTGAATCTGCAGATAAGTACTGTCCAAAATGCCAAAATTCTTTTAAATCTCCCTTTTTGAAACCTTTTGCTGTCTCTTTACCAAATCCAACGTAGCCCCTTTGTCCACCAATACCCGGTATCTCATATTTTTTTTTGGTTTCAACTGGTAGTTCAAAAAAGTTTTTAACTTCTCCGTATAGTTTTTCCACCAAGCTCTCATCTAGGAAGTGGCCTTTTAAAGCAACAAATCCAATTTCTTCATAAGCTTTTCCGATTTCATTTACAAATTTCTGTTTGCGTTCCGGTTCACCCGAAAGGAAATCACGCAGGTCTACACTAGGTATTTTATCCATTTTTAGAAATTTAACGTGGCTGCTAAATTACATTTTTTTAATTATTTTTATCAACACTTAGTATAAAATAGGAAAAATGTATCGTTAGAATAGAAGAGTTTTTTTTGGATTTAATAACGAAGAGTTTTTATATTTAAAGGTCTAAATTTTTAAATCTATAAAAATGAATAATTATAAGGATGAATCGTTTTTCAGAGTTGATTTTATAAACTAAATTTGCGGTATGAAAAAATATTCTTCTAAGAGAAGCATTCAGATACTTGCACACCTTTTTCAGCAGTATGGTATTTCAGATATTATCATTTCACCAGGATCTCGAAACGCTCCTTTAGCGATACACTTTTCAGAAGTTGATAAGTTTAATTGCTATAGTATTGTAGATGAAAGAAGCGCTGCTTTTGTAGGGATTGGAATGGCAAAAAGTGAAAAAAAACCGGTTGCAATAACCTGTACAAGTGGTTCTGCAGCGGCAAATTATTATCCCGCCGTAACAGAAGCATTTTATCAGAATGTTCCTCTTTTGATCTTAACTGCAGATAGACCCACAGATTTTGTTGATATATTTGATGGACAGACTATAAGACAAAAAGATATTTTTCATCAACATTCTTATGGGGATTTTCAACTGTTGGAGGATAGTAATGAGAATGCTGAAGACACCAATTTTGAAATAATAAAGAAAGCAATTGAACTCTGTTTTGAAAAACAAGGCCCAGTTCATATTAATATTCCATTAGAAGAACCTCTTTATGACTTAGTCTCTGAACTTCCCAATTTTCCCACGGTAGAAAAAACAATTAGGAAGAAAGAATATGAAATTCCCTCCCATTTAGTTGTAGAATGGAATACTTCTCAAAGGATTATGATTCTGGTAGGTACAAGAGATAATAGTCCTGAGTTGGAAAATCAATTGCTACAGTTGGTTAAAAATCATTCTGTTGTAGTATTGAGTGAAGCAAATTCTAATTTATATAATGAAAAATTTTTCAAACATATTGATCGCTATATTTTCAATTTTTCTATAGAAGATTATAAAACGTATGCTCCGGATTTATTAATAACGATAGGTCAAAATGTGGTTTCTAAAAAAGTAAAACAGTTTTTAAGAAGTGCTCGTCCCAAGAAACATTGGCATTTAGATGAAATTTGGCAACCAGATACTTATTTCGCACTCACTGACAAAATTGAAACGAAACCCGAAGCCTTCTTTTCTAAATTGTTTAACTTTATCAACTTAGAGCCCAGTGCATATTATAATCTTTGGGATGTTTTACGAAATAAAAAAGATTCAAAACATTTACTTTTTTTAAATAAAGTAGAGTTTTCAGACTTTTATTTTTTCAATAAAGTTTCACAATCAGTTCCAGAAAATTATAATATTCATTTTAGCAATAGCTCTGCGATTCGTTATGCTCAGTTATTTGATTTTGGTAAAAGAAGGATTTATTGTAATAGAGGGACCAGTGGAATTGATGGTTCAACTTCCACCGCCATGGGTTTTGCTATTAAGAATAGCAATCCCACATTACTTGTTACAGGTGATTTGAGCTTTTTTTATGATATTAATGGACTTTGGAATCAATATATTCCCCCTTTTGTAAGAATTATTATCTTTAATAATGGGGAAGGAAATATATTTAAAATTATTCCGGGGCCCGGTAATGCCAATCCGAATACGTTAGATGAATTTATTGCCACTAAACATCATAAAAGTGCAGAATACCTTACTAAACATTTTGGGTTTTCTTATGTAAAAGTAGAAGATGAGCCTACGCTTGATAGAGTTTTAGAAAACTTTTTTAAACCAGATATTAAGCCAAAAATATTAGAAGTGAATACACAGGGCAAAAACAATGCGGATATTTTAAAATCTTATTTTGAATTTATAAAATCAAGTTAAAAGTTTAAATATTCTTCATTACCAGGGACGTTAATAATTCTGTCGATAGGATAAATAAACATATCATCAAAATCATTTAAAGCATTAATGATTTGGAAGTGAGAAAACTCCATTATATTTTGCAATGTGATTTCTATTTCTTTGATTTCTTTTCGTTTTAAAAGATTTTGTCTTTGTATTCCATTAAGAAGATAAGATTTTGGAGTATACCAATCCTTACCTTTGCGAAATAAGAGATTAGAGAAGGATGTATCGGTGATATGGTTATTTTTTACAATAATAATCTCTTCCGCTTTTGCTTTTGTTTTCATCTTTTCTAGCTCTTTTCGATCTTCAAACTTAAATGAATAATCAAAAGTATTATTTTCAATCAATTGGAAATCTAATATTTCCGGAATAGCATAGGGGATCATTTGGGTACGAATTTTTTTATCTAAATCATAAGCAATTCTTAATTTAAATAGTCCGTCCTCTTTGTGTTTAAGACTTTTATAGATTTTTGCTAAATCAATAGAGTCTTCTTTCCCAAAATGAGAAAAAGTTTGGTTTACTCTTTTTTGATGAAATTCTAACAGGAAAACTTCCTGATCTTCTACTTTGATGCTTTCAATGAATTGGTACATAGATTTTATTTTTCATTTCCTGATATTCGTCTTCTAATTTACTCATGTGTGTTATCCCTCCTCCACTTTTGAAATAAAGATGATTTCCTTCTTTTTCAATAAAGCGTATCATAACACAGCTGTCCAGATTCTCTCCATCAAACCAACCACATACTCCTGTGTAAAACCCTCTATTGTATTTTTCTGCAGCAAGAACTATTTCTAACGTTTTCGATTTTGGAGCTCCTAAAATTGAACCGGCAGGAAGAAGTTCTTTCATTATACTTCCAATTTTTCCCTTAAATTCAGGCTTCAATATCCCTGATACTTCTGAACTCATGGCATATAAATCCTTTTGCTCAGTTTTGATAAAATCAATATGCTGAAAAGTATCTACTTGTACATTATCCGCAACTATGCTAAGGTCATTTCGAAGCAAATCGACTACGGTATAATGTTCTGCCTTTTCTTTTTTATCGTTCTTTAATGTTTCAACAGCATTCTCCAAGGAGGCATCGATGGTTCCTTTCATGGGATAAGTCAAAATTTTCGTATCCATGATTTTTACAAAAGTTTCAGGAGAAAAAAATACAAAAAAATCTTTATAAAATACCTTGTATTTAGCATCGGCACGATAAAATATTTCTTCGAGGGTTAAATTGGTTTCAATTTTAGTTTTTCTGGTATAATTGGCAAGATATGAATTTCCTGCCTGAATATTTTTTTGAACAAAATCAAAACCATTTTTGAAGCTTTCTAAATTTTCAGGAAAGGATTTCCATGTAATTTTTTCCTGTAATTTAGGTTTTGATTTTGTAGTTGAAATACCTTGGAAATCAATTATTAAACCTGAACTTTCGATTTCATTCTCTAGATATACTTCTACATTCTCTGCAAGGAAATCGATGATAAAAAAATAAGGAACTTTCCGAAGAGAAAGCTCATCCATCTCCATAAATTTTTGATGATTCATTGAAAACATTTGACAAAAGTAATTATTGATGTTTACTTTTGCACTAAATTTTTTTTAAATGCAGAATAAATATCCGCAGAAACCGGGAATAGATTTTATATTGAAGCAGGCTTTTTTTTACTGGAATAGGACGTTGTTTTTTCAACTTGCCTTTTCTATAATATATTTTTCGATTTTCTTTACAGCCGTTTTTTTCTTTGCTGAAAGATATGGAATTTGGGATCAGCAAAGAGAATTACTAGAAGCTTTTAAAGTGAGTGCCATAGCATATAAGGAAAAGGCAGCAGCATTGGCTAATACTGAAAATTCGGTAAAATTCAGTTATGCTTTTTTAGGAATACTCACATTTTTGTATCCTTTAAATCTTGGATTTTTTCAGATTTATAAGAAAATTGATCTTAATGAAAAGTTGGAACTTGGTGATTTACTAGCGGGTTATAATGGTTTTAATTTCTTTAAATATATAGGGTATTATTTGTTTTGGATTATGATTTTTTTGTTTACATTTCAGACTATTATACTTGCTATTTTATGGTCTTTAGTAACAATTCTCGTGGCACCACTTATGTTTTTTGATAATAAGAGAATTTTCGAAGCCATATCTTTAAATTTTAAGGCATTAAAGCTTTTTTCAATAGAAATTTTTGTATGTATTATTGTGGCTTGTTTTTTTAAATATTTAGGGTTTATTATATTTTTAGTTGGAGGGCTATTTACATTTCCTTTTTGGAATGCTATGATTTATTCTTTATATAAAGTTATTTTCTCGAAAAAATAATAAAATTAGATATATTAATGGTTTTTTTTGCTAAAAAAAGTTAAATTTGATATAATCATTAAATATTTAAACTATGTCTGAATTTAACGAATTTGATCAGCAAGGTTCTGTCCCAGAGAAGAGTACAGGATCAATCATTTCACATGCGTTTGAAATGTATAAGGGCGTATTTCTTTATGCTATTGTTGCGATGATAGTATATCTCATCGGTGGCTTTATTATTCAATCAGTGAGTGGTTTTAACTCTACTGCTATGGTTGAAGAAATGAGAGACTCTGGAGGTGATTATTCTAGCTTTAGCTATTGGAGAGCTCCGGGTTTTTCCATGTACATTACTTTATCTAGTTTATTGGGGGTTCTATTGGCGCCATTATATGTAGGGCTTATCTATATGGTGAATAAGTACAACACAAAGAATCCTATCGAATTTTCTGACTTATTTATTGGCTACCGTCAAAATTTTGTTAATATTTTAATATACAGTATAATTTCAGGAATAATATCAAGTATCTCTGCATTTATTTGTGTAATTCCTTTCTTTTTTGTGTATCCATTATTTTTATTAGGATATCCTATTTTGCTTTTTGAAAATGCATCTGCAACTGAGGCATTGGGAAAATCCTTTAATATTGCGAAAGAGAATTATTGGATATTTTTTGGGACTACTTTTTTAGGACTTGTCATATCAGTTGCAGGGGTTATACTTTGTGGTATAGGAGTTATTTTAACGGCTCCTTTCATAATGGTGGTTATGTATTCTGCCTACTGTGCCTTCTTGGGTAAGCCAAGACAAATAACATACGATAAATAAGAATGAATAAAGATCAACAGATAAGCAATGTAAAAATAAAACAGGTTTCATTATTTGTTATTATTTTAGTGCTGGCTGCATTAATATGTTTTAATCTTGCTCTTTTTATACCTTCAGTGCTAGGCGCAATCACTATTTATGTGGTTTGTAGGAAGTATAATTTTTATTTGCAGGAACAAAAAAAATGGAAACCTTGGTTATCTTCATTGGTACTTATGCTTGCAAGTTTGATCATTCTTATCTTACCTATTTATTTTATTGGAGACCTTCTTATTGAAAAGCTTGGAAATGCCCAAGCTTACATGGCTAAATTCAATATATTTCTAGAAAAAATACATTCATATATTTACTCCAAGACGGGATTTGATATTTTGAGTAAAGAAAATATGGATAAACTTAAAAGCTCAGTTGGACAGTTTTCAACCAAAGCGCTTAGTGGGACATTTAATACTCTTACAGTTATCATGTCAATGTATTTTATTCTTTATTTTATGTTGGATAAACCAAGACTATTTGAACGTATTTTGGTGTCATCTGCACCCCTAAAAAGATCCAATGTATCATTAATAGGAGAAAAAATGCGTAAGCTCATTATGGCCAATGCAATTGGGATTCCTGTAGTTGCCTTGGGACAGGGAATTGTTGCTCTTATTGGTTATTTTATTTTTGGATCTCCAAGTCCAGTATTGCTATTTGCGTTGACAGCGGCAGCATCGATGGTTCCCGTAGTAGGGGCCGCCATTGTATATATCCCTGTTTGTATTTTTATGATTGCAGAAGGTAATACGGGAGCTGGATTAGGGTTAGCTGCATATTGTATTGTTATTGTGGGGTTGACAGATAATCTACTACGTTTTACACTATTGAAAAAATTAGAAAATGTACATCCTTTAAATACTGTTTTTGGAATCATAATGGGAATGAATATATTTGGTTTTATGGGATTGATTTTTGGACCGATTATGATCTCTTTTACGCTTCTTCTTATTCAGGTATATAGAAATGAATTTGCGGATGAAGATGTACCCCCTGATTTAAAGTTAGCTAATGAGGCTGATGAGGTTGAGAATAAATTAATTTACTAGTATATAATGGAAGATGGAATAAACCCAGAAATATTAAAAGAAATTTGTATAGTTAAGATGCCATTTGGAAAATATGAAGGGATAATCCTTGCAGATTTACCCATTAGCTACTTGGAGTGGTTTTATAGAAAAGGAATGCCTAAAGGAAAGCTTGGGATGCAGCTTTCAACAATTTATGAAATCAAATTGAATGGATTAATGGATTTGTTGATTCCCATTCGAGGAGGGCAAGTAAGTTTTGAAAAGCCAAAAAATAAAACATATAAATTTTAAAAATAATTTTCGGCGGCATTTTAATGCCGCCGAAATATTTTTCCAAGGATCTTATCCTTTTAAAGCCGCGATTTCGTCTCTGAGTTTAGCAGCTTTAATAAAATCAAGATTTTTAGCCGCTGTTTCCATTTCTTTTTGCTTTTGGGATATAATTATATCGATATCTTCGGAGCTATAAGAGGCTTTGGTTTCTGCTACTTTCTGTAAAATTTCTTTTTGGGTATATTTTTCGTCAGGGAAATCTTTGCTTCTTCCAACTAAATTTTCAGAAATTTTTTTGTTCAACGCTTGAGGAACTTTTCCGTGTTCTTCATTATATTGCATTTGTTTTGAACGGCGATATTCTGTTTCGTCTAATGTTGCTTGCATGGATTTTGTAATTTTATCTGCATACAGAATGGCTTTTCCATTAATATTTCTTGCAGCACGTCCAACAGTCTGAATCATGGATCTCCTACTTCTTAGCATACCTTCTTTGTCAGCATCTAAAATAGCAACCAAGGAAACCTCCGGTAGGTCTAATCCCTCTCTCAATAGATTGACCCCAATTAACACATCAAAAAGGCCTAGACGTAAATCTTGCATAATCTGGATACGCTCTAATGTTTCCACATCTGAATGGATATACCTAGTTCTAATTCCGAATTTGGTAAAATATTTGGTCAACTCTTCTGCCATCTTTTTTGTCAATGTAGTGACTAAAACTCTTTCATCAACGTCCGACCTCTTTTGAATTTCTTCCATGAGATCGTCAATTTGATTCAATGTGGGTCTTACTTCAATAATGGGATCTAATAGGCCTGTAGGGCGTATTATTTGTTCAATATAAGCTCCTCCTGTCTTTTCCAACTCATAATCTGCCGGAGTTGCAGAAACATATATTACTTGGTTTTGTATATTTTCAAACTCTTCAAACTTCAAAGGCCTGTTATCCATAGCAGCAGGGAGCCTAAAACCATATTCAACCAGAGATTCTTTTCTACTTCGGTCACCTCCGTACATAGCATGAACTTGGGGAACAGTAACATGGCTCTCGTCAATGACCATTAAAAAATCTTTGGGAAAATAATCAATGAGGCAAAAGGGTCTTGATCCGGGTACTCTTCCATCCAGATATCTTGAATAATTTTCAATTCCAGAGCAGTATCCTAATTCTTTAATCATTTCGAGGTCAAGCTCTGTTCTTTCTTGCAATCTTTTTGCTTCTAAAGGCTTTTCAATAGAATTGAAGAAATCAACCTGTTTTACTAAATCGTCCTGAATACTTCTGATAGCTCCGTTCAATGTTTCTTTTGAGGTTACAAAGAGATTAGCAGGGTAAATTTGGATTTGTTCAAAACTGGAAGTGATATTTCCTGTAACAGGATCAAAGCTTTGAATTTTTTCAATCTCATCACCAAAAAATTGGATCCTTATAGCATTATCCGCATAAGCAGGAAATACATCAATAACATCTCCCTTTACACGGAATGTTCCTCTTTGGAACTCGTTTAACGTTCTTGAATATAAGGCATTAACTAAGGAATGAAGTAAAGCTGTTCTCGTAATTTTTTCGCCAATTCCGATGGAAATAAGTGATTTATGAAATTCTGAGGGATTTCCAATACCATATATACAGGAAACGGAAGCGACAATTATGACATCTCTTCTTCCCGAAAGTAGGCTTGCTGTTGCAGAAAGTCTAAGTTTTTCTACTTCTTCATTTATGCTGAGGTCTTTTTCGATATAGGTACCCGTAGTAGCAATATAGGCTTCTGGTTGATAGTAATCGTAATAGCTTACAAAATATTCAACTGCATTTTCAGGAAAAAATTCCTTGAACTCCATAAATAGTTGAGCTGCTAGTGTTTTGTTGTGTGCTAAAACGAGTGTGGGTTTTTGTACATTTTGAACAACATTGGCTACTGTAAATGTTTTTCCTGATCCTGTAACTCCAAGTAATGTTTGATACTTTTCGCCGATCTCAAGTCCTTCGGTAAGTTTTTCGATGGCTTGAGGTTGATCTCCGGTAGGTTTGTATTCTGATTGAAGTTTGAAATTCATATATCAAATTTACAAAATAAAAAGAGTCCCTTAAGATCTCTCCATGTAAATATTCTAAATGCTTTTTTGTATGCCTATTTCTTTTAACTTTAAGAAATTTGAAATGATTTCTGTTAATTAGTGATAAGGGAGGGTAAAGAGCCATTTTATGGCATTATTTTTCCATTCATTTTTAAATTACTAATTAAATAACTATGAAATTCAACCATTTTTATGCTTCTTCTCTCATTATTTTTTTAATTATAAGCTCATGTGATAAGAATAATGCACAGGCTCAAAAATTGAGATCAGATGAAAGTGTGGAAACAGAAAATCCCAATAGTGATTATAAACCTGCTTTCAAGGGGCAAACAAGAATTAAAGCGGTGAAAACATCTACCCCGTATAAGGTGGAAGTCTTAAGTAATAATTTAGGAAAGCCATGGGGTATTGTCAATTTGCCGAAAGGCCAATTTTTGATTACGGATAAACGAGGGTATATGAATGTGGTATCATCAGATGGAAAACAGGTATCTAAAATTGATGGATTTCCAAAAGTGGATGCAAAAGGTCAAGGGGGGATGCTCGATGTAGCGTTAGATCCAGACTTTAAAGTCAATAATATAATTTATTTTAGTTTTTCTGAGCCTTTTGGGAAGGGGAATTTAACCTCTGTTGCAAAAGGAAAACTCTCGTCTGATTTTAAAAATATTTCAGAGCTAAAGGTGATTTTTAGAGCTGAACCTTCTTATGATGGAGATAAGCATTACGGGAGTAGGCTTGTTTTTGATAAAGAGGGTAATTTATTTGTGAGTACTGGAGAAAGATCCGATAAAGAAACAAGAGTATTTGCTCAAAAAACAGATAATTATTTAGGAAAGATTCTCAAAATTACGAAAGAGGGGAGACCTGCAATTGGTAATCCTTTTATTGGTAAAAATAATTATAAACCTGAGATTTATGCTTATGGAATAAGAAATCCTCAAGGATTGGCAATTGATCCTAGTGGGAATATTTGGGATGTAGAAATGGGACCCAGAGGAGGAGATGAAATTAACCTAATCCAAGCTGGTAAAAACTATGGTTGGGGGATGGAATTGAATATTCTGGAGAGAAAGTAGGAAAGGGGATTACCCAAAAGGAAGGAACTGAGCAACCTGTTTATTATTGGGATCCGGTAATTTCTCCAAGTGGAATTACTTTTTATACAGGAAGTATGGATGAATGGAAGGGGAATTTAATGATAGGATGCCTGAGTGGAGAGCATATCAATAGGATTGTGATGAAAGATAACAAAGTAATTGGGGAGGAGCGTCTTTTGGAAGATCAAAAAGAAAGGTTCAGAGATGTATTGGACGGCATAGATGGAAATCTATATGCAGTTACAGATAGCGGAAAGTTGTATAAAATTTCAAAAAAATAAAAGATCAAAGGCTATTAAATTCGATAGCCTTTGAAAAATATATTAAAATTTAAAATTGAATCTAGCAAAGGCTTGTCTTCCGGCAAAGCCCATTTGAACCGGATCAAAAATTCCTCCGGATTCTGTATTGCCAGCAGTGACTTGGTCTCTTTGTAATGTTGGATATCTGTTGAAAATATTTTTGCTTCCAATGGTTAAACTGAGATTTTTAGAAAAGTCATATCCAAAAGATAGATCTGTTGTGACCTTTGGATTATATACTTGAAAATCCTCTGGACCGTTGTATCCTATTAATGTTAATTTATCAAATCTAACCAATTGTAAATTAGCATTGAATTTATTGATTTTGTAGTTGAGGTTTACATTAATTTTTGTCTTCGGGGCAGATGCGAGAATAAAACTCCTTTCTCTAGGGCTTAAGTAAATATCCTCTTTTCCTGATAGCTTTTCTGAAGTATGAACATCTGTGATTTCCATTTCATTGTAGTTTCCTGCTAAAGTCGTTGAGAGTTTTCCCGATCCAATATTTTCTACATAGCTTAAAATTAGATCAACACCTTTGGTTCTTGTATCAATGGCATTGGTGAAAAATTGAGCTTGATCAATATAAGGATATTCCTGCTGAACATCAGCCGGTAAATCTGCTTTTGAAAAATTTCCTGTTAATACAATTCTGTTTTTTACTCGGATATAATATCCATCAACAGTCGCTGTAAATTTCCCAGTATTAAAGGTGAATCCGGCACTTCCATTTAATGAAGTCTCCTCTTTTAATTGGGGAATACCTACGTCTTTTGCCAGATTACTATCATTGGGAGCAAGCTGAATGGTAACTAAATTGCCGCCTTGGAAATTCGTAAACTGTAAAGTATAATATTTTTGAGCTAAAGATGGAGCTCTAAAACCTGTAGAAAAAGATCCTCTGAATGCCAATTGCTTTGTAAAGGCATAACGTGTAGCAAATTTACCATTTATGGTACTTCCAAAGTCATTATAATTTTCAAATCTACCTGCAATACTTATCATCCAAGCTTTCGTAATATCTAGTTCTGTATCGATATAGGCTGCAAAGTTATTTCGGTTTTTTTTGACCTCCTGAGAGTATCCAGGAAATCCTTGAGATCCTCCAGGCCTGATATTTCCGGTTAGGGGATTTGTGACGAGTAAACTAGGATCAGTATTGGATGTGACAATGTTTCCATTAATATCGTACATTGCATAGGAAGCCTGTTCTCCTTTGATAATATTAAAATCTTCATATCTAAATTCGGAGCCAAAAGCAATATTAAGACCTTCTAGTACATTAAAATGTTTTGAAGCATTAATCCCGGTGGTATTCTGAAGTAAAGAATGCCCACCTGCATTAAATTGAGTTGGAGATTTTATTCCTAAAGTCGCATTGAGGGTATTCTCTATTTCATAAGTGAAACGGTTGCTTCCAAAAGCATTATAGAAATCTACATCCCATTCTAATACTTCAAATTTAAGACCATTGTCAAAAGTGAAATCAGTAATATGAGTGTTTTGAATAGGATTAAAGCCATTTGGGTAAATTTCTGGAATATTTCCGTCTGCATTTGCACTTCTTGTCCAGGCATAAGCATGAGTATTTCTGTTTGAAAACCCTTGACGCGAATAGAACTTTAGATTATCTGATAAAGGAACTTCGATGTTTCCAAAGAAATAAATATTTTGAGATTTAGCATCCCCAAAACGTTGTCTAGGCGCATCATATATTTCAGGATTAGCATTTCTAATTGCATAATCTTTATTTATAAATTCCATGGTAAAATTTCCAAAACCGCCTTTTGATCCAATTTTTGTTCCTAGATTTCCATTAAAATCAAAAGTATTTCCATCTATTTTGTGATCGGATATGATATCATGGTTTCCCGGACTTTTAAAAAGGTTTGCTCCGTAAAAGGCATTTCCTTCAAAACCTTTATCTCGATCATTTAAAACAACATTGATTACCCCTGCAATAGCATCTGATCCATATTGAGCTGATGCCCCATCACGCAGAACTTCTACTCTTTTTATTGCACCTATTGGAATGGTATTCATATCGGATCCAGTATTTCCTCTGCCTTTTGTACCAAATAAATTGATCAGTGAAGATTGATGATATCTTTTTCCATTAAGTAATAGTAATGTTTGATCTGGTCCCAATCCTCTCAATGTTGCCGGATCTACTGCGTCAGCTCCATCAGATCCGGATTGCTTATTGGAGTTGAAAGAAGGAGCAGAAAATTGTAATAACTGATTAACTTCTACTTGTCCTGTGGATTGACTGACTTGCTTTATATCTATAACATCAATGGGTACGGGTGTATCGATAACAGTTCTTTTCTTATTTCGGCTTCCTGTAATAGCCACTTCCTCTATTTTTTTTTCCTTTGGTATGGAATCTTTTATGGTTTGAGAGTAGTAAGTTGGAGCCGTTGTTAAGAAAACAATAGTTATGTATTTAAATTTCATTTATTTAATGTGTTTATTGGTGTTTTGTATATATATAAAATCGGCCATTAATATAATTAAAATCACTACATATTGAATAATTTAATTTGATTTTTTTTCCACATAAATGATGAAAATATTATTTAGTGTTTTATTATTTTGATTTTTAATTGATTTACTTATAGTATTTTGTAAATTAGATTAATGTTATGTTATGCCTTTTATCTAATAAAAATGTAAATTTGCCAATCTATTCTAGGTCTTTAGAGTAAGATAATAATGTATAAAATGTAAGCAAAATGTATTGGGGGAAACTATCAACGGAAACGGTAAAAGAAAAAGTATTTGACGCTTTAAATAAAAATTTAAATTACGCTACCGAGCCTATTTTAGGGCTTCCGGGTACTTATTTGGATCGAGAACAATTTTATGACTCTCCTTTTTTAAAGGAAGCTGCCTATCTTTCAGTTTTAATGAATAATCCTAACCATATTGGGTGCCATACTTATAATCAAGGAGAAAAATATTTTTTAGGGACACAACAATTAGAACTAGACCTTTTAAGAATTTGTGCTGAAGAGATTTTTGGAGCTCCCAAATTGCAGTATGATGGCTATGTGGCGCCGGGGGGGACGGAAGCGAATATTCAAGCCCAATGGATGTACCGAAACTATTTTGTCCAGAAGAATAATGCAAAATTTTCTGAAATTGGGGTTGTTTTTTCTGAAGATGCTCATTACTCTGTTTATAAAGGAGCTAATTTATTAGGTATTCGACCTATTGCTGTTAAAGTAAATCATGATGATAGACAAATTTTACTTGACGACTTGCATACTCAATTGAAAATTGCCCATGATGATGGAATTAAGTATTTGGTCGTGCATTTGTCTATGGGGACCACTATATTTGGCAGTGTGGATGAGCCAAATTCTTTTTTAGAAGTTGCTAAACAGTATTTTAAGGAATATTTTGTACATGTAGATGCTGCTTTTGGAGGTTTTATTTACCCTTTTTCATCTTCCAACAAGGATTTGACGTTTCAAAACCCTGAAATTAGCTCCATCACGATTGATGGGCATAAAATGTTGCAGTCTCCCTATGGTACAGGTATTTTTTTATGTAGAAAAGGATTAATAGAAAACGTCCAAACACCTGAGGCAGCTTATGTGTATGGTTCAGACTTTACTCTTTGTGGGAGTCGTTCTGGTGCGAATGCTATTTCTATTTGGATGATTTTAATGACCCATGGGTCAGTTGGTTGGACAGAGTCCATACATGATTTGGTAGAACGTACTAACTATATTTCTAATGCTTTAGATATAATGGAAGTAAAGTATTATAGAAATCCTTATATGAATATTATTGCTATTGATGCTAATGAGGTTTCTGAAGAATTGGCCAAACGTTATTTTTTGGTTGCAGACAATTATAATAACCCTCAATGGTGGAAGATTGTGGTAATGGTACATGTAAAGCAAGAGACACTTGATGAGTTTCTAGAAGATTTAAAAAAAGAAAGAAAAGAATCAGGTTTGTTGGCTAAAAAACACTAGATTTTTTCTTCTGAAGACTTGAATATATTCTCATCCGAATGGAATCCTGCAACACCTCCGCTCACAGCAAACTTCATTGCTGAGGCGGCTGTCATTCCAACTACGGGCTTAATGTTTTTTTCTTCTGTAATAATTACCCATCCTGAAATAGCATAAGAATGAGGCAGGTAAACAGCTACATAATTATGTTTATCTACATCTGCCATTTCTTTTTGAGTGAGAAAGCCTATTCTCCATATTTCAGGATGTTCATTGGTTTTTACCCATACTGGATGATTGAATTTTTTCTTATCTCCAACAAATGATGACATTACATCTTTTGTAGGGGTATATATATGTTTTACTCCGGGTGTTTTTTCCAAAAGACTATCAACAGCTTCAAAAAAGAATTTTCCCATGACAAATTTGTTACCTAAATATCCTAGAAGAGCAGTAATTAGTATTGCAGAAACAAAAACTAGCCCCGGAATTTCCTTTGCGACAGAAGGTATTATATTATCAATGGAAGAAATAATGTACCATATGACAAATATGGTAAGACCTATTGGACCAATAATGACCAATCCTTGAAAGAAATTTTTAAGTAAAATATTGACTATGCTTTCGAAATTTATTTTTTTCAACTGTGTGCTTTTTTATTTATTTATCCGTGAATAGTTTCTCTATTTCCGTATGATTTAATAATGTTGGCTTCATACTCAAGCCATTGTTCCCAACGTAAATTTACTTTTTCAGGGTTACCGAGCTGTCTTGCAAATCCAATAAAAGTGGTATAATGATTAGCTTCTGAGATCATTAATTCTTTATAAAAAATTTTTAATTCCTCATCTTTTATATTCTCTGTAAGGACTTTAAATCTTTCGCAACTTCTCGCTTCTATCATGGCAGCAAAAAGCATCTTATCTACAATTAAATCTTCTCTACTTCCTTGAACAATAAACTTCATTAACTCATTCACATAATCATCTTTTCTAGCTCTCCCGAAAGAAAAACCTCTTTTTATGATAATCTCATGAACCTGATTGAAATGATCTAGCTCCTCTTGAGCGATTGAAATAAGTTCCGTCACAATTTCAGGATACTCCGGAAGCATGGTGATTAATCCGATCGCATTTGTTGCCGCTTTTTGCTCACACCAAGCGTGATCAGTCAAGATTTCTTCAAGATTTCCTTCTGCAATATTGGCCCATCTTGGGTCAGTGGGAAGCTTTAACTTAAACATGTTATAAATTTTTGTAAAATTAAAATAAATTGTAATAAGTCTAAATTATATTGTTACAATAACTAAGGTTGCAATAATAAAAAATAATTCAATTATTCAGATGTTTTTTTTCGTAAATATGTGAGTATCATCCATCCGAATTTATCGAATTTTTGTAAACTCCATGCGATAATAAAGGCTAAAAATATATTAATAATATAAACTTCAATCATAAGGAGAAACCAATTCATTTTTTCATTGAAGAAAACGACTATGAAATATATTAATGAAGAACTTATACCTTGTGCAAAGTAAAAAAAGATAGCATTTTTTCCTATATAAGTAAGGATGTTTTCTTTTTTTATTTTGAGCCTGTTATAGAATACAAATAAGGTTACCAATGAAAATAGAGACCAAATAATATAAGGTATTTTAGGGGGGAATTTATTATTGTTAATTTTATAAAAAATTTCCTTACCGTAATACCAAAACATCCCTGTAAGTATAATAAAAACTATTCCATATAGAATGGGGATCATATTTACTGGAATTTTTTTTCCTTTCATTTTATTTGCAATTAAAAATAGGGAAAGATAAAATGTTATATATCCTACTTGTCCTGTTGGATAATATGTTGGAAAAATATTAAATAATAATGTTAATGTGATACAAATTATTAGGAATAAATTCTTGTGTTTAGGGAAAAATTTTAAAATTAAAACTCCAAACATGGTTAATATGAAATAGACTTTTAGATACCAAAAACTTCCCATTACTACAGGAAAAGTATCAACCGGAGTATATTGATGAAGATACCAATTTCCCAGATTTTGCCATCGCGGCTCTAAAGAAATATCCGATACAATATACTTTGAACCAAAAGTAGCATAGAAGTTTTTAAGATCGTCTAAAGAAAAAAAGAGGAGTCCAAAAACTTTAAAAAAATAATCTAGAAAAAACAATCCTGTCACAAAAATCATATAAGTGATTTGTAATTTCAATAATCTATAAAAAGTCTTTTCAATATTATTTCCTGATGTAATACCACTGAGTGCATAAAATATAGCGACATCAAAAACTAATGAAAATACTCTTATTTCTGCAGGAATATAGAACTGCCCTGACCAAAAAGCGGTATGTATGAAAATGATTGAAAGTGTGGCGAGTCCTTTGGAAAAGTCAATATAGAGATCTCTGTTCATTATTCATTTATAATAGTTCAAAAATAATTAAAGTTTAGGAATTTTTTTAAGTATTTAAGATATTGGAAAATAAAAAGAGACAGGATTGGGTAAATCCTGCCTCATTTCTATAAGGGAGCTTTATTGATAATATTATTTTAGTTTTTTAAATTCTTCTTCTGAAATTTCCCCAGTTTGTATTTTTTTTAGCTCATCGATATAATAGCTCATATAAGCATCAATTTCTGGATTATTGAGATTTCTCCCGGATTTATATGTTCCATTGAGGACGCCTTGATAATAATAAAGAAAATTATAATCAAAATCTACAGCTGAAAGGCTATATTGTCCTAAAAGAAAACCTAAACGAACGGCTGATCTCCTCTGAGGTGGTGTTCCATGATGGTTAGGGCTGTTGGTGGAATAGTCTCCAATACTTTGCGCAAACTCATAAGCTGCTGCAATTTGAGTAAAATTACTCTGGTTATATCCATTAGGTCTTCTCAAATAATATCCTGCAAAGCCGTCTGCTTCTAGTTCCATGGGCCTTGCTGTATACTCCTGTATATTGGGGAGATTATAAATATATTGCAATTGATGACCATATTCATGAGCAAGGATCATGGCATTAACAATATTCCCTCCTTTACTTTTTGCATCATAAAAAATAGCATACCCATAATAGATTTTCCCACCCGAATAAGAAATAGCGTTATAGGTTGAATTGTAATTATAAGGATCATTAACAAACCTTAGTAAGGGGGCGCTTTTCCCCCATAAACTGGCAATCGTGTTCATCTGAGAATACATGAAATTTGTATCTGTTGTATTCTGAAGACTTGTTGTTAATACAGCGTTAGGACTCCATGATTGATCTACATAATTACAGTTTTTTTCAAGATCTGTAGGTTGTTCGATTTTCAAACTTTCGAGCTGTTGTTCTGTAGGTAAATTTTCATTAACACTTTCGTCGTTACATGCTGATAATGTGAATACAGCAAGTGCTCCTGCTAATAAGCAGAAATTAAGATTTTGTTTCATATGTGATGTTTTTTTGAAAAATAAATGTAAAGAAAAATTCACTATGTGAAGAATATTAAATGTTAAATTTTTTCAAGGTAAAGTGAAAAAGTTTTTTATTTAGTAAATGTTGCTTTTATATGTTCATTATTTAGAAAAAATGCATATATTTGCACCTCGAATTAATTAAAAAATTATAAACAATGTTTGCAATTGTAGAAATAGCAGGGCTTCAATATAAAGTTGAGCAAGACCAGAAGTTGTTTGTAAACCGTTTGAAAGGAGAAAAAGGAGAAAAAGTATCTTTTGATAAAGTACTTCTTACTGTAAACGGAGCAATCACTGTAGGCGCCCCAGCTGTAAATGGTATCGCTGTTGAGGCAGAGATATTGGATCATGTAAAAGCTGATAAAGTAATCGTTTTCAAAAAGAAAAGAAGAAAAGGTTACAAAGTGAAAAATGGTCACAGACAATCTTTAACTCAAATTCAAATTACTGGGATTACTGGTTTTGAAGGAGGTGCAAAAAAAGCAGCAAAGAAAGAAACTAAGGCTGTAGTAGCATCAGATCATGCAACCGTTAACTTTGGTGAAGATCATGAATTGAATTATCACTTAAAGAAAAACGGCTTATCTCAATCTAAAGAAAATAGAGAAGCTCTAGTTGCTTTAGGAAAAGAGGTTAAAGAAGAATTAGGGAAAAATATTCTTACTCACGAAGATGTAGATGCAGCTATCGCTAAGAATATTGAAAACTTTAAAGCGTTAAATAAATAATAATCCACTAATAAAATGGCACACAAGAAAGGAGTTGGTAGTTCCAAAAACGGTAGAGAATCTCACTCTAAAAGATTAGGTGTGAAGATTTTCGGAGGTCAAGATGCTATTGCCGGAAACATTATTGTGAGACAAAGAGGTACTCAACATCACCCAGGATCAAATGTGGGGATTGGTAAAGATCACACTTTGTTTGCTCTAATTGATGGTAAAGTAGTTTTTACTAAAAAAGCAAATAACAGATCTTTTGTATCTGTAGAACCCAACGCATAATAAGCGTTTTATAAAAATTAAAACTTCAACAATTTGTTGAAGTTTTTTTTGTTCATAGAATAGGAAATAAGTTTTTTATTATTCATTTTTATGTGAATTATTTATATATTTGAAAAAATCAACAATTATAATGTTCATTAAAATTGAAGATCGGACATGAGGAATATATACTTTAAGAAAATGAAACTTAGGAATCATTTAATAGAAAAAGTATATGCTGATATTACGATAAGAGAAGATATAAGAACGTTTTAAAATGATTATTAAAGCTCCATTTAGTTTGAAATAGAGAGGTCTTTATTAGCACAAAATATGGCTTAGGCTACAAATCAAATAAAATTATTATGAAAAAATTAAAAAAACTTTCCAAAAAAGATTTGAAATTAATTGAAGGGGGTGCGATAGGTTGCCCGCTTCCAGCTTATTCTTGTGCAGATTGGTGTATGTGGACAGACTCACAAAAAGCAAGATGTCCAAATTTTTTATTGGAAATTTCTGCATGTGTATGCTAAGTATTTCTAATAAAAGGATCTCAGAATCAAGCTCTGAGATCTTTATTTTTTTATAATATGAGGGTATATTAAAATCCTACTTGGAATCCTACTTTTACTCCAAATCGTGAAATATCGGGTCTGTCAAGATAGTTACCTCTCCAGTTAAAATCAATTCTAAAAATTCTTAAGTTTCCAAATCCAATATTTTCAAACCCGAATCCATATTCATAATATATATGCTCACTTGGAGCAGAATATTTAAAACCCTCTACATTAATAGCTTTTGAAGGATCACTTAATGTTCCGTAGGCTCCTCTAATAAATGCAATCTCCCTCAATTTCAACTTTTTTATTAGAGGAATGAAAGAAAGAATTTTTCCATTAAAATGGTGTTCCAAGTGAAGGGTTGTATAAGTATCGGCAACAAATTCATAATAATTAAGCTGTGCAAATGTATTGCCTACTAAACTATATGATTGGTTACCTGGAATTACATTTTGCAGGGCCAAGGGAACAGTATTAAAATTCTTACCCGCTTCAAAATTGATTAGAGTTTTACCCCAACTTCCAATAAGGACGGGTTTATAAAATAAGAATTGTAATTTATTATAATTGAAATCCGCATTGAATAATCCTTCAAGTCCTCTTGTGTATTTTAAAACAATGGTAGGGGCTAATGTTCCGTGTTCGTACCTATCAATACCAGTTTGAGAGAATTTTGCCCCTGGTCTAGCAATTAAGCTAATTGTTACATGGGAGTCATTTACTGTTTTTCTTAAATAATTCCCTTGATAATACGTCAAGTTGAAGTTTTCAGGATCTGCTGATTTTATACTTTGGACAGTACCATCTATTCTAATTTGGATATTTTTCCATGGTTCTATTGAGGTGAATAAGTTTGTTTGATTTACAGAACTTAATGAAGTGTTTTCTCCTCTGGCGAAAATGGTAGATGAAGCAAATGAACGTGACATAATGCCATCATCAGTTGTTAATTGTACTCCTAACTGAATGATATCTCTTCTATTTCCTCCACCTATCGTAAAACGATTTACTCGGTTAAACATGAATCGCCCTTCTGCTCCATACTTAACTTGATGATCTTTAAAGCCGTAAGCTGTATAGAATTGAACTCTCCATGGGTCATTTCTTGTGAAGTAACTTCTGGCTCCTATTCTTATCCTGTCTCCTTCTATTTCATTTTTTCCATAAATAGAAAATATAGGGCCTAAATCGATTCCTTTAGTGATATTATAATAGCCGGATCCTAAAGTTTCGTATAGTTTAACAATCCTATTGAATTTGGGTGTTTGCTGAAGTTTATCAAGCATATCATAAACCCCTTGTTCTGTTTTGGATAATGAATCTGGCCTTGCTTTTACCCAGTAGGCATCATCTCTATCAACAAATTTGTCATCATACTCTTCTTCTTTACGTATGAATACTTTATTTTCTAAAGGCTTGTCAAATACATATTCTGAATAATCTACAGACCTTTTAGCAAGGATACTTTTGGCGGTTTTCTTTTTAGAAAAAGGAGTCATTTCGATTTCAGTGACAAACTTTTTAGGCAAAAAAGTATTTTCATCAGGGTTATCGTATTCTAGTTCAGTAGAAATACCGTTAATAAAATTTACATTAATTTTTTTTGTAGATTTCAAAGTTGCCCCTAGGACGGCATAATTATCAGTGTCAATATATAAATATCCTTGAAATGCGAGAACTTCCGTTCTTTTAGGCTGATATCTTATTTTATATGCATTTTCACCTCTTATTGATATGGTATCAATTAAATTATAATCATACGTACTGAAGCCGGTTTGACCCGCGGGACTGGGAAAGCCAATATCGAAATAGTTTAGTGTATTATCATAAATGTTGATATCCCGATAAAGGTTTTTTGCAGTAAGTGTTACGATTTGGTTATCTTGAAAACCGGATGTTTTTTGTGCTACTAAAAGGCGTTTATTTCTTTTTTCAGGCTTATTTTTTCCGTAGTTTTCATAGACGGCTTCATTAAGAAAAATCGGTAGTCCAATTTTACCACTTGCTGTTGAGTCTGCATAATCAAAAATAAAGTCCAATTTATTAAAGATTTTTTTCTTCATAAATGTACTGTCAAGATTGTTGGCATCAAACTGGATTTTCTCATATTCCTTATAGGAATAGGTATTGAACTTATCTAAACCATTATTTCGTTTTCTTTTCCATACTTCTTGCATAATAGCATAAGCTGGATTTTCTTTCTTATTTTTATATTTAGGTTTTTCATTATGAATGACTACCTCTTCAATATTACTTACCTTTTCAGGTGAAAGTTTTACTAATAAATTTTTAGTGTTCAAAGAATCAATATCAATGCTTTGGAGTGCATAGTTTTTTCTAAGAAACTTTAATTTATATATGATACTATCCGACTGGACATTAAAAATTCCATTGGTCGTCGTGAGTGCGGGATTGTTATTATTGTTTATAAATATATCTACCCCTGAAATTTCTTTATTGGTTTTTACATCTATAATGCTGCCAGATACCGTATTTTGGGCATATGTAAAGCATGAAAAAATGATTAAATAAAAAAGAAAATGATATTTTAATTTTATAATTAGCATTTGTATTCTTAAGCATTTAGCATAAACAAAAAGTATGCTGTTTATTTGAAAAGTAAAAGATTTTTATATATTTTTTTAAATAGCAATAAATATGTAATTGTAACGAAAAAAATGATATAAAATTATTAACCAATATACTGTTTTGTTATAAAATGGTAAAATGAGAGTGTGAAATTTGATTTTTTATGGGCTATAATCAAAATAATATAAAATAAAAAGACTTACAGAAATGTAAGTCTTTTTGCTCCTCCTGCTGGGCTCGAACCAGCGACCCTCTGATTAACAGTCAGATGCTCTAACCAACTGAGCTAAGGAGGAATATTCTTTGTTTTAAGTGGTGCAAATATAGGACGAATATTGATATTAACCAAATTTTTACTTGGTAAAAACACTTAATTTTCTAAAGTCAATAAGCTATAATAGCTAAATATATGAGAATGAGTGCTGTCGAATTCTAGGTTATAAAAAATATTATAAGATCTCTGAATTGGTCTCTGTAATAAATATGTTTTTGGATGCTTTATCCCGACAATCTCTCAGAATCTCTATCTTTATACGAAGTAGCTTTGTCGTATGGAGAGCTTTATACAGTTCTTACCTCTAAAAAGGTGAAGGGCAGAAAAGGGACGTAGGTGTTGTAAAGGGAATTCAGAGGGGTAAAAGACAGAACCTTTTTCGGCTCAGGCGCAAAAGTTGGGGGGAACTTTTAATACTATTATCTTTGCTTTATGATAAATGATCAGGAACTTCTTAAATTATTACTTCCAGAATTTTTGGTAGAACACTTTGATATACTAAAAGCCG
>NZ_CACVBR010000023.1 GCF_902728265.1 Chryseobacterium potabilaquae | reverse complement strand
AAAATGGACCATGCCTATTCGAAATTGGGGTATTGTTCTCAACCAATTTATGCTTATTTTTGAAAAAAGGCTCAGATTATAAATCCAAGCCTAACTTTTTAACTTACACACTTTACGAGATAGTGTCAACAATTATAAAACAAACTAAATCACTTTAAGTACGGTATTGACTCATTCAACGAACTATGAAAATATTCCTAATTTTAATCTTTCCCAATTTTTCAAACTCTTCCTTTGTAATAAAATCAGAAGCTTGTAAATCCAGTTGATCTATAGGTCTATCAAATAAAATTGATTCTTCTTAACATGGAACTTCTAGCGTTAAATTAACTTTACAAATGGAGTAGATTTCAACTTGTCTTATTGCCTCATCTTTTTGGAAATGTAAATAGAACCATATATTTTTCTCATTTCAATATTTTTTCACAAATAATTCTTGCATATATTAATTTAAAATAAAAACTAATTCATTAATTACTCATCCATTTTTGTGGCAATTAAGTTCCCTATAATCTAATGCCCAAGCTTTTCCTCTCTCCACAAAACTCCTAATATCCCACTTTTTGTATGTGTGAGAAAAATGGTAATATTTTATTTTACAAGAAAAATTACTAATTAACCTGAGTTCGGGTTAAGCAAAGTTTAAAAATAATTGGCCGTCCTTTACCTTTTTCAGGTTTAGTGACGGTTTTTTAGGAAAGAAACAGTATGCAGTGAGGCTTCCCAAAATGTTCATCATAAAATTATTTACACTTCGATGTCTGGTATGTTCCACCTGGCAATGATTTTTAAGTTCATCATTTATGGTCTCAATGAGGGCTCTTTTTCTAAGCAAAATCTTGTCTTCCATATTCATAATATGATTTTTCATATTCTTTCGAAGTTTGGTAAAAAGTTGGATACCATCTGCAAAAAGCATTTCCCAAAGAGCTTTTGAAAGGTATCCTTTGTCTGCGAAGAGTTTTCCAAATAATTGCTTGGTCATTTTTTTGATATGCTTTGGATTTCGGTCATCCATATTCCCTTTTGTTAAATAAAAAGATAAAAGCTCACCCTTTTCATTACAAGCCAAATGCAATTTAAATCCATAAAACCAGCCCATTGAAGACTTTCCACGTTCAGCCAATCCTTTAAAAACTTTATGGTTATGAATTCTCTGATTTCTGCAAACTTTCAGAGTTGTGCTGTCCATAAAGCTTATTCCAGTGCATTTTCCCAAACCTTTTTCTTTTAAAAATAAGGCGAAAACCACAAAGCATTTTTGCTGAAGTTCTATAAATCTATTGTAAGAAAGGCTTTTAGGAAACAAATCTCTCCAATAAACACAAACTACCTGCTGATAATAATGCTTAAAAGTTTTATGAGCTCCCAAATGAAATCCAATCATGATGGTGATCATTTCAGAATCTGACATCAGAGATGCTCTGCTTCTTCTTTTCTTGTGCCCACCAAGTACTCCCAGCTTCATTTGTTTAATTTGAGCATCAAACTCTTTACAAAAATCATCAATTTGTACAAAAATAGTTGTAATTTGATCTTTCAAAATCATAAGTAATAATTCGTTTAAATATTTGAATTTCATAAACTTAAATATACGAATTATTACTTTTTTTTGCAAATTTTATTCCGCTTCTTATCCCGAACTCAGGTTAATTATTAATAGCTCACTTTGATAAAGATTAAGATTATCTATAATCCAATATGATTATATAAGTTGGATCAGGCAAGGGAGGCCACAAAGTTAATCATGGTCAGAAGAAAAATCTTCCGACCATGACTACTTTGCGATGGGTTTTTATTTAATAGTATTTTTATTTCTGATTTTTGATCCTATTCATAAAAGGAAAAGTTTCGTTGTATTCTATCAAAACAGTATCACCGACTTTATAGCTTTCATCGTAACTTGGATTAGAATAATTTTCGCCATTTACTGAAAATTTATAATAATAATTAAATGTACCCGTTATAAAACCTCTCCTTAATACATCTTTTTCGTTTACAACCAATCCGTATGTCGTTTGTGTTGAGACAACAGATAATAAAGGTCTAAATATTAATACATTTCTATTAAGAAAAATAATTATTAGGAAAATCAAAACTAAAAGGATTCTTTTTTTATTCATTTGTCTTATCTTTTAATTTATCTACACTATTTTTAGTAGTTGCATTAACAGAATTTTCAACAGTTTTGTTAGTAGAGTTTTTAATCCCGTTACTCAATTGCTTTGAAATCCCTTTTACATCAACTTTTTTTGAGACACTACTTGATGTCCTAGAACTTAGTCCAGTCGTTTTTTGAACAAAATTTTTGGCTTTAGTATTACTATTTACATTCACTTTATTAGCTACTTTATCTAATTTTGTTGTCTTTGCTAAACCTCCTGCTTTTTTAGCAATACCTCCAACAGCAGCATCCGTTAGTGTATTTTTAGCGATATTCCTAACATTAGTTTCAGCTTTACCGGTTAATTTTCCTCCAGAATATTTCACGTCTACTGTATTATTCACTACCATTACTGTCGTCTTTATGGCTGCTTTTCTAATTGCACTTCCGCCTTGTGTTAAAGCACCTTCCGCTGCTGATAAAGCTATTGATGAAACAGAAATATTATCAGTCCACTTATTTTTAACTGTCGGATCAAGATAGTTAGCTGCGACTTGCATACCATAATCCGTTAGCCCTCCTACAAATGCACCAACAAGACAAGTTGGACATCGTCCATCTGGGTCATCAAATTTTATAGGGTTGTTATATCCATAAGAATATGGGCTTAGGTTATCTGGATTAAAAATCCCTCCACCATTTCCTAAAGTAGTTTCAATTGCACTAGCTACTTCCTTATCATCGTCATCATCAATATTATTAGGGTCAAAAGTAAAATCTAAATCTTTAATTAATGGATCCGATTGTATCCATCGACACAAGTCAGGCATATATTGACGCCATCCGTAGTCATACATTCCAGTCTCCTGCAACTCCTTCCCGTTGTATTTATATTGATAATTAGAATTTCCACTTAGTATATTGTAACCCTGATGTTTCAATCCAAACGGATAATAATTGTTTTCTTCAAGAACTTCTACTCCTGATACATTATTAAAATAGCTTAAACGTACATTTCCTAAATGGTCTGTATAGTTGTAAATATACTTATTTTTTACAAAATCAAAGTATCCCTCGGCTGTAGGAACAAACTTTAATGAGGAAGATGAAGCCAATATATTGGAAGTACCACTATTATCATATTGAAATCCATCTAGATATTGGGTTTCTTTTGTAGTCCCTCCAAGAATATAATTTTTCGCAATCTTTACTCCATCTGCACGATATACATAACGGGTAATAGCCGCATTTGAATTCCCAGAATTAGCTTTAATCTCTGATGGAAGATTCAAAAAATTATAGCTGATACCATTGATTCCTTTATCAGGATGACTGGTCATATTACCATTATTATCATAACCTATAACATTTCCTCCTCCAGGATAACCATCCGTGTTTTGACTTGTATCCGTTACTTTAGTAAGTCTATTTCCTAAATAGATATAACTAAGATTATCAATCTGCATTGCCTGCCCATTCGTGTTCTTAGCATTTCGATATAAACGGGTAATATTCCCATTCAGATCATATTCCATAGACTCTCCAAAATGATCTGCCTGAGGAATAGTACCCAAAGGTTCAGCATAATGACCATACAAAAGTCTGTTCAATCCATCATAATGATAGGCATATCGTTTTAGAATTCCATCATTAGAAGTCTTCCAATCAATTTCTGCAATATTTCCATTGTATTTTGCAGGAGCAAGAGTAGTAAGTACAGGGTTGTTATATTTCATCTCATATCCAAACAACTTTCCATTCAAATTGGAAGGATCATTGATCTTAGTCATCCATCCTCTGATATTGTATTTGTAATCTATGGTTTGAATCGGGCTGGTTGGACTTACTCCTCCTACTTTCTTAGTTTGTAATTGAGAAAGTTCATTATAGGTATTCTGAGCTAAGATTTCCTCAGGATTACCATCTACTTTATGGGTATGTTTTAATAACCTATTTTGAGAATCATAAGTAAATACCTCAGTAATGACTTTTTCAGTATCGGTATTCAATCTCTTATGTTTGGTAATTGTATTTTGAACCACTCCTGTAAAATCCAATTTGGATTCTGTTCTCGTGTACCCTCCCAAATAATTGATGGAATGATTTCCTATCACTCTTCCTTTAGTATCGTAATAAGAGTAGTTCTTTGTCCAGTTGTCATCTTCAATATTCTTTACCAGGCTCATTACAGCAAAGCTCTTGGTACTCTTTCCTCCACTTGTGGATGGATTATCTGTTAGGACAACTTCTCCCTGAATACTGGTAGGAAAAGTTGGGTTAAAACTATAGAGAGGATAAGTATCATAATAGTTCACTGATAATACGGTTTCAAGATAGGGAAAGTGATTATTTGTATATTGAATCGACATTCCATTCTTGGTAAATCCTGGAGGATTTCGGTTTTCAACAATCAGATTGTTAGCAATCATATTCTGCATATCTGCTCGAGAAGTTCCTCCTACGATTCCAGTGATAATCACTCTTCCAAATAAATCATATTTACTGAAAAGCCATTTATTTTGGGCTCTCATGAGTTCATCCTGAGTAAAGACAAGGCGGTCTGCTTTATCATACACCATATGTTCCCAACCTTTACCGGGAAGTTTCTTCTCAACCAATCGATTTCTTCCATCGTAACGGTATTCATAAGCCAAAGCTTGTTGATCAGCCAAGTCCCAGGTCTTCTTTTTGGAAAGAAGTGGTGGAATTACCCAGGCTAATTGATTGTATTCATTATAAACATAATAGGTATCTGCATTTTCAGTAGTACTTAATATTTTTCTTACCAAAAGCAATTGTCCTATACCATTTTTAAATTCGATGGTTTTATTCCCATCTTCATCGGTAACCGTATTCTTATAAAGTTGGTTAGCTCCATAAGTTCCTTTATATTCAATGGAGGATTTTGTAGCGTTATTCTCCCAAATGGTCGTGGTGGTATATTTAATAACTTCATCTGCTATATTAGCACTATAATCAAACTTTACAGGCTTATTGGTCCAATCGTTTCCTACCTGAATTTGTTGTTGTAATCTATCTAATGGAGATTTTTCCAATACTTTTTCTGAATAAATCTTTTCAGCTCCATAAATAGAAGAGGCATTTCCCAAAGGATTGGAAACTATCGCTCCGTTTCCGGTTGATGACTGAGGGACTGGCAAATAGTCTTTGGATTGCATTCCAAATGCATCATATTCAATATGGGTGACTACATCTTTACCTGATGGAGAAGCTTTAACATTAACTACCTGTTTTGGTCTTCCTAATCCATCAAAATACTGAACCGTTTCTGAGGTTTTAGGATTGGGTTGTGTAGGATCTGAAAGATACGTTTTTGAAGATACATAGTTTTCAGTAGGACTTAACTGAGCATGGAAGAATCCTGCCACCAAAAAAGTACTGACCGATATAATTGTTTTTAATTTTCTGTTCATTATTAGTTCTTGTAATTGTATTTATATTCTTTCAACACTTTGCCATTCACATCAACTACTTTTTCAAGTCTATTAGCAGAATCATAGATATAGTTTTCTCTGACTCCTGATGTTGGGGTAATACTTGTCACTCCGATTTGAGGATTGTAAGTATAGGTTGTAATCTGTGTAGCCATCAAAGCCGGTAAGTTTCTAAAGGCATCCAATGCAGTAATTAGAGCATTTTTCGAAGTTTCTGTACCCTGTACAGCATCGGTATCTGAAGCAGAAACAATTCCGGCAATTAATCCCGATACCTGATTGTACATGGCTCCTTCTATCTTAGCAATAGGTTGAGTTTGATCATATCCCCACATAAGAGATACAGGAATTCCATCTTTTGTGGTATACTGTTGAAGATTTCCTTTTGAATCATATAAATCATAGGTTACTTCGGTTGAAGATCCATTCAAAAGATCATAAGTCAGTGTGGCACTTGGATAAATATTTGCAGCATGATCATATTTTGTTTCTGATTTTGATATGGCCTTAGTCGTTCCGTTTATTGTTTGTGTAATAGCTGTCTCCAAGGGAGTATCTACTATATTGGCATTGATCAGCTTTTGGTTTGCTTTTTCATGAGCGTACTTATAGGTTGTTTCTGTTATCCTCCCGTCAGCCTGGATGTTTTTAAGTTTTGATACATTCAGTCCATTAGCCGATTGATAGGAATAATCTGTTGTAGATGAGATCAGATTATTATTGAGTATCTCACTTGTCACCGTTTTAGAAGGAGAAAATGAACCTCCGTATAGCTTAAAGAAATATCTCGAAAACACCCTGTCTGTCACATAGGTTACAAAATTATTCGGAATAGCTTCAGAAATATCAACAAAGTCAGTGGTGGACGACTTAATCTTCACAAAATTCTGATCATACATTTCCTGCTTATACAACTTTCCTCTTTTGTAGTTGTTGGAACGATAAGGCAAGTTGATATTTCCCATATTAGGTGGAGAATAAGAGATGGGACTTGTCACTCCTGTATTATTATACACTTCTTTAAAATTCGGATCATCAGGATACATTTTGTAATCTGTAAAATAGGATTTGGTATATCCCTTATTATTTTCTATTTCCGTGACTTCTGAATACAGAACGGGAGAGGAATTCATGGATGTTTCAATTATATTACTAGAATACACCTGAAGACTTTCTTTGGTTTTAGGTCCTGCCTGTGTTTTCAGATAATCCAGATTTCTATAATAACTTGATAATATCCCACTTGATTTTGTATTTGCTGCATTGGGAGCATAGTTGCTGATATATTTATACTCCTTTAATCCTACTTGTGTTCCATCATTGGAATAATTGATAATCTTTTGGATACGCCCTCCTCCTACAGAACCTATGGATGGTACCAATACATTTTTAAATTGTGAGGCAGAGTTTCTGTCAATCTTTTCACTATACTGATGCGGCTCATAGATAAACTCACTTTTTCCCTTCGTAGGATATGTAATAGTTTTCATCAAACCTACTGAGCATAAAGCAGGATTTGAATCTCTGGTATTATCGGTAATCGTATAGTCCCCTGTATTTTTATCCAAGGTGAAATTGGGAACAAGCTTTGACATAGGCTTATTATTCCAATAGCCCCAATAATCGATAAGTCCCGTACTATCATCCGGAAGCTCCTCTTTATTATAATAATCGAAATTGTACTGCTGAAAATATTCCAATGATAATTTCTCTTTTCTGAACATTTTCACAGTCTCTAAAAAGAAATAATCTTGATTTCTGTAATAATTAAGATTCACAGTCTTAATAAGACGCCCTCCGGTAATATTATAAAAATTAATATTTTTAAGTTTTAATGAAGGAATAGCTGATATTAAATACTTTTCATATCTCTCATAATCAAAGGAAACAATTGTTTTTCCATTAAAGAGAACTGTATTGGGAAAGCTTTTTTTAGTAGCGGAATAAGACCGTTGATGATTCTCCACTGAATTGTTTGAATTTCCCCAACGTACAGTCCCATCAAACAATAAATTTCCTGCACTATAACTTTCATTCGTTACACTAAATTCTTGCTTGAAAATAATATTACGATCAAACATAAGCTGAAACGGTTCCTGTAATGTAAGAATGTCATCATTATTGACACAAAAATTTCTATCCCCAGAATTAGCATTTACCGTACGGTATTTTATTTCTAATATATCAGAATTAGGATATTCTATTTTATAAAGATTCCATGCTGTAATGGTAAATCTGTTTTCAGCCTCTGCCGGATTCAGGTTATAGGATATTTCCAGGTTTTCGTAATTCCCTCCGAAATAATATTGAATCCCTTTTTCATCCGTTATTTTTATGGTAGTTGTTTGGGTAAGGCATTTAGCTCCATTTTGTAAGGTAGGATGGAGTGGTTGCTTACTGGAGAGTCCTGAAATATCAATTTTCAGATTTTTATTATCAGAGATAATAATGGGTTTCATATCATTTCCGATAAAGAAATATCCACTATTTCCCATGAAATTGAAACTAAATTTATCAGGTTCCAATTCAAAACTATGGTTTCCACACTTGATTCCTTTACCTCCGTATCCTGCAGGAAGAGAGGGATAATTTGAGTTGTAGATGTCAATATTGTTTTTATTGCATGTTTTGACTCCTTCCAAATATCCGTACAATCGATCGGAAAACTTAGGGAAATCAGAAAAAAGGTCATCAGCAACACCTCTTACCTCCCTGCTTATCGTTCCTCCTATATCCAGTGACCAATCCAGCCCTACATAATTGGATTTTTTCGCAGGAACAAATCCTGTCCCATAATAATTCAGACTTATATCATACCCATTTCCATTATAAAGATCATCGTAACTAAATAAATTAATATTATAAGAGGTACTTCCTGAATTGAGGCTGACAGGAATATTCCCAAATTTTTCAATATTGTAGGTTTGAGGAGATTTAATGGTAGGTATTATTTGTGCATAATAAGATGATATGGATAAAGTAGTAATAGCTATTATTCCTCTGCATTTATTCTTGAATATGTTCATACTTATATTTATTTCTTAATCAATTTTGCGTTTGCTGTTTTATGGGTATTAGTTTTAATGGTAATTAAGTAAGCTCCCTGAATGAGAGGTTGTGTGTTGATCTTAGTCACTTTATTCTTTGTCTTTTGACTTTGCAATTGCCTTCCACCCATATCATATAAGATAATGTCTGCTTCTTTGAAATCAAAACCTATCTCTACGTAAGCATAGTCTGATACAGGATTCGGATAAATCTTAATATCCTGCTTTTCTATTAATTGATCAATTTGTTTATCTCCTAACTTGATAATTTTCCAGTTTTCCTTTCCTAATTCCTCACCACTTGTTCCTGCTAATACAATAGAACCATCTTTGTTAAGTGTAATATCAGAGAGTTTTTCCTCCTTTTTCTTTGAATCTCCCTTTACATATTTTCTCCATTGTTCATTACCATTTGGGTCAAGGTATAGCATCCAAAATGTACCATCATTAGCTTCAATTTTACCCTCTGCCTGAGTATAGCCTCCTAATAATATTCCTTTTGAAGATTTATCATCTGAAGCATGAAGTACACTCATCCCTCTTAGCACATCTCTGTTTTTAAAATTGTAAGATTTTTGCCAGATTTCATCGCCTCTTTCATCCAGTGAGATCAGCCACACATCTGTTCCTTCTTCAAGCCCTACACTTTTATTGCCTGACTTTTCAGATCGAGACTCACCACCAATGAGATAGCCTGATGAAGTTAAAGCCAATGTTCTAAGATGGTCATCATCTCTGCCTCCAAAATTCTTTTCCCAATCTACTTTATTTTCTTTATTCAATTTGACAATCCAATAATCTCCTTCGCCATAATTATCGGTTTTCTTTGATCCACTGGCTTTACTTCTAGAATATACCCCTAATAAAGCTCCACCATCACGTGTTGGAATCATCTTTTCAACTTCATCAATTCCGTTACCCCCTAAAATAAGTTGGGATAATTCTTTCCCGTTTTTATCCAATCTTACAATAAGAACATCTTTTGATCCATATCCTTTATCAGAGTTTTGGATATTCCCAGCCACAAAAAATCCTAAATCGGTAGTTTGAATAACAGTTCTCGCTTCTTCCTCAGCAGCTGAATCTACTGTTTTCTGCCAAAGTTCATCTCCAAATTCATTGATCCTAATGACCCAAATATCGGAACCTCCTTTAGAGTCTTCTTTTTTATCCAATCCTTTGGTGGAATAAGAAGTTCCGGCAAGAAGAAACCCTCCATCTTGAGTAGCAACAGTAGCCGATAAAAAATCATGTTTATTTCCTGAAAAGTATTTCTCCCAGATTTGTTCTCCTTGCTGATTGAGCTTGATCAAATGAAAATTGTAGCCCTTGTTTTGTTTGTTGCCTACATTTTGAAGCTCTGGGGCCTGGATAGAGCTTCCTGTAATTAAGTATTGTCTGTCAAGAGTTGTAGTGATCTGACTTAAAAAATCCTGGGTTGAGGATTGAATATCTCTTTGCCAGACGACTTCCTGTGAAAAACACACAGGAATAGCGCATAGGTACAGCGCACCGAAGTAAAGTTTTTTCATTGTTTTATTTTTTTAGTTGTATTTAGAAATTTAGTTTAATGAAAATTCCTATTTCATTTAGGACATATTTTAATTGGGTTCATGGATTTGATTAGAAATAATTTTGAATTCATTTATTGAGTTCTATCTACATTTTAAAGTTTTTACGCCCTATTTAAAATTTTATAATATGAAAGGTTAGGTCATATTTTCTTATGATTTCTGCAAAGATATTTTATTTAAGCGTCAAAACTTGACGTATATTATTTTATAAAAAATAGATTGAAAGAAAAAGATAGACATTCACATACTAATCTACTATTTCAATCAACCTACTCTACAATAATAAGAAATAAAAAGAATTGCTTTTGAGATTACAAAGATGAATCTATGATATCAGATTTACAAAAAATGTATACCTAGATTTATAAATTTAGGGTTTCATATTGCACTGAATTTATAAATTTCGAGAAAATCACTCACAACAAATCTCATTCATTACCAAATAGTTTAAAGCACATATTAACCTAATGATAAAAAATAATTTTTGTATTATGGAATACCTTGAAAAAGAAAAATAGATTAAAATCCGATCATCACTATTTCCTTATATTTCGTAAATTTCAATAGTTTTATGACTAAAGTTTAATGTTTTATAATACCTCAATAAATAATCATAAATTACCATTTCGAATACGCGTTGATTTGAAACGAAAAGCCGATTGATATTCATATGAAATACACTTTGAAAAAAACTTGACAAAGACATTCCTAAAGATCTATTTTTATGGTGAAGTAATATATTTTGTAAGACCAAATTATTTTCTTCTATGTGAGAAACAATTGCATATCTTTCCTCCGAAAACTCTTCTGAATGTATAAATTCTAAAAACTTTGTTTTGAAATCTCTATATTTTTTATCTAGTTGGCTATTCAGTTTTTTATCTGCATTAAATTCCTTTTTAAAAGCAGTATTAAAAATTCTGATCCATTCCAATTTCTCACTCATGGGAAGAGCAAGCCTATTTAGAATTTCATCAATATAAAATAAAGTAATGATGATCTTTTCTTCATCGTCATAATGCAAACAATCTAGCGTAAATTCACTATTTCCATAAAACAAAGCTTCCGAATCTTCCATTGTATTTTGCCCATATCTCTCCATTTCACGGATATATGTATCAACTAGAATATTAGAAATCTCTCCACTTTTTATATACTCTTGTAATGCATCATTAATTTTAACTAAAACTTCCTCATAATGAAGACAATTATTTAATTTAAATCTGACTCTTAAATGAGGCTTTGGG
Organism: Chryseobacterium potabilaquae; assembly: GCF_902728265.1. Classification (GTDB taxonomy): domain Bacteria; phylum Bacteroidota; class Bacteroidia; order Flavobacteriales; family Weeksellaceae; genus Chryseobacterium; species Chryseobacterium potabilaquae. The sequence continues at coordinate 53,588 of NZ_CACVBR010000023.1, read as the reverse complement.
TCATTATACCGAATAAAAAACCATTTTGAAATATAATTATTTTCTTGAAAGTATTCCTTTAAAGGCTGTATACACTCCTCTAGAATACTGTCTGCAGTTTTTATTCCCGTATAAATTTTAAGATATAGCCACTCACTTCCAAGAGTAAATTTTCTCTCTAACATTTCTCTTTCCATTTTTTCTCATTATACATTGAAAAAATAAACTGATGCATAAAATCACTATTTTCATTGTACAAAAATTCTTCGATAACAATTATTTTTAGTTTTTTTATAGTATCGATAAAAATTTTCACCAAATCATAATTTTCAAGATTAAGGGTCAGTTTATTATCAGATTGCACCCATTGTATCCATTGCGGGACCTGTCTTTTATTTCTCCAAATTCTTAACTCTGACAATAGCTGCTCTTTATTATCTTTTTCATAATGCATAAGAATGGAGGATTGGATAAGATCTTTTTCTGTAATTTTCCATGAAGCTTTTGATAAAATGATATTCTTATACTCAATTCTAGGTAAGAACTGATATATATTCTTGAGATCCCCCCAATTAAAATAAAGACCGGAACGTATATTTTGGGAATTCAAATCACATAAAAAATGATAGACAGGTAAAGAGTTTCCAAAATAATTATGGGCATTAGTAAGATAAGGTCTAATTTCTTTGTTTAATCTTTTTGATCGCAGAATAATTTTATCATTTTTTAAAGAAATATAAAGATCATCTATTGTTATTTGATTTTCTTCAGGTAAAATGGATTGCGCAAGATAGGGAATTTCATACTGCCTTAAAGTAGGTCTTCTGATAACATTTCCCAATCTAGCTTCAGGTAGATGAATAACTTCCGCTAAAATATATTCGGGATTGAGCTCCTCCTCTTTTCTTGCTATCATTTGGGTTAAGTTTTGTACTTCGGATTTTTCTGAGCAAAACCTTCCCAATAAACAAGCAGCACTACTTCCACCCCCTCCATCCAAAAACAATTTTTCTTGCTGAACTTCCGAAATTATTTCAGCCATGAAAGAAATGGTATCTGGAATATCATTCCAATTTTCCTCAAATTCTTCAAAATCATCAGCATGTAATTCAATCGTATACTGATTTTGCAACAAAGCCTCTTGAAGTTTTTCATTAATTATTTGCTGAATGGGATCCAGCTCCATGCTTATGCTTGATTTTTTATGAGATAATGGCAAATCTAAATCCTCCAAATAAGGATGTAATCCTTTTGTCATAATATCTTGCCTATAGCCAATCCCAATTTCTGTATCTAAAACATAGGATAGAGACACTTCCTGAGTTTCAAATCTTTCATAAAAAGCTTTTTTAAACTTTTCTAAATGAGTATCCTTCCGAGAAAGTGTAATTTTATTTAAAAAACTAATTCCCTTCTTTAATTCTTTTTTCCAATAAGATGATATCTCAAATTTATCCTCACTATACAAATCGGTTTGAAAAAGATATTTTTGATCATATTCAACACTCGATACTTTAGAAATAAACAATGCTTCAATTAGCTTTTCTATCTCCTTATAAGCAGAAGCAAAATTTCCTATATTTTGATCCAGCTCCTTCAATTGATTTTGTATAGAAATTAAAATATTTTTTTCATAGTGTATTTCCACTTTTTCTAAAACAGAAATTATAGTATTCAAAAAGTCATCTCCTGAAACATTAGGCTCTAACTCACTTACCAAAACCTGATTATCAATAAGCTCTTCAATAAACTCTATTGCTTCTTCTTTTGTTATTTCTTCATTGATAATACTATTTGTAATTTGTTCGATATTTTTACCTTGTTTCGAAAAAGTTAAGATCCGTTGTAACTCCTCAGAAAGTGGTACAGATGAAATAATATATTCTCTTTTTCCATAAGCATATTCATATTCAACATAACGGATTTTATTTCTGATGATATAAATACTGTTATTAGGATAAAATAACAAACGATTTCTTACCTCTGGAATTTTCACAAAATGATCAGATAGGCTCACCAAAAAGTGCATATCTAATTTAGTATCTCTTATAAAACTTATATCCTCCGTTTTGTTTATTTCATTTCTAAAATCCCCTACACCCACTGCTGAAAACAAACCAAATGGAGTACAACGAGTAGACATTCGACTATAATATTTCAGTAATGTATTTGCTAATTTTTGATATTCTTTTGATGAAAACTCTTTATTTAAAAGCCAATTTTCCAATTCAGAATAAAAATAGGGTGAAGCCAAGTAAATAGCTTCTTTGAAAATCGGATTTTGAAAGATTTCTTTTATTTCCACCTCCGAAATTTCATCTTTTCCTAGCCTTTCTTTAAAGCTCTTGTATGAGAGTAAAGAAGTACGGGCTACATATTCATCAAAAAAGTGATAAGGAAAATAGGACATTATGTTTCGTAAAGTTATTATTTATTAAAATTAAAATCAGTGCATTCTTATAGTGTTTTCATTATTTCTTTTCTAACACTGAACTTTGCTTTTCAACCATAGGTAGCTCAATATAACTATCGTTATACCATTTTATTTCTAAAGGCTCTTTGGCATCTGTAATAGTCTCTTCACTTACATCTTTTCCAGTACCATAATTTATTTGGTAATATGGACTTTTATTTGCCCCAATTAACAATATCAATTTACTCCCTTTCTCAATTTTCTTGCTAATAAATGTTGTATTTTTGATCGGTATAACTACCTTTTGATTAGGTATTAATAATTCTCTTTTTGTATTATCATTGGCATAGCTGGCTCTGCCAATATAACTGGACAGTAAAAAATATTTTCCGGTGGGGAGAAGTTCATATAATTGCATCGAAATGTCAAAATCCTTTTTATTAATAGAAAGACTCAAACTTCCAGAGAAATCACCACTAAGCTCAAACTCTTTATCCAAAACCTCTGTGGTATATACAAGATATTTATTGGGATTTAAAATATCGTCTATAATATTGTATTCATATTCAAAATGCTTATCTACATCTTTTCTATCAGTAAGATCAATTACACTTGAAGAAAAATCAGATTGTTTTTTCTGATTTTTTGATAGAATTAAATCTTCATCCAGATAATATTTTACTTTCGTACCATCCAATTCGTTGAGTGATTTTACGCTTTTCCAAACATTTTCTCCTATTGTTTCATAATTAATATAATCTTTTAAGAAGTCAGGCTTTTTCTTACCTTTAAGAATATAATCAAACCATTCAATCCAAATCTTATTTAGATCTATGCTCGCAATCGGGTCTATTGTATATCCACTTAATTGACTTTTTATATTACCTTGTGCTCCAAAATGATCATACGGCCCAATAATTAGATAATGATTTGCATTTTTATCATATTTATTATGTTCTTTAAAATAATATAATGCTCCTAATTGATCATCGTCAAAATACCCAGTCGTTGTCAATATAGGTATACTAATTTTAGAAAAATCCTGTCTATATGGGATCATCTTTTGCCAATATCTATCATAACCTGGATGATTAAGCCATCTTTGAAAAATTAAATTAGATTGACCATTTATAGAGTCTAATTGCCTAAAAGAACTACCATTAATATACCAGTTTTTATAGAGGGAATTCCATTTTTTTGAGTCAACAAAGCCCGTATAGTCAGTCATTTTAGAATCCATTACATAATGCAACCAACGTAAAGCATAGGATGTAAATATATTATTTTGCATCGGATAATCAATACCAATACCAACGGCCGCTTGGGGAATAATCGTTTTCAATGCAGGATGTAATTTTTTTGTTGCAGCCCATTGACTAAATCCTAAATAGCTTCCCCCAATCATACCTACTTTTCCATTACTCCATGGTTGCTTTATAATCCAATCGATAATTTCGTTAATATCCTCTTCTTCATGCTCAAACGGTTCTAAATCATCATTACTTAAATACTTTCCTCTCGTGTTTAAAATGACTCCCACATATCCATCAAATGCTAAAGCTTTAGCCCTATTTATATTCTTAATATCTGAATATATAGTATTGATAAGGATAGTATTTTGAGATTTGGAAATTTTATTATTTAATACTACACTTAATGTAAGAGTACTATTATATTTAGTCATAATTTTCACACTATCGTAAATTGTAAAAGCCTCTCTTTCAAAATCTTTAATTAGTTGTGCTCCTAATGCAAATGTTTTCTTCCCTACATCATAAAGATTGTATTTTCTACATAACAATATAGCATCATTAATGTCAATGCTATCATTCTTTATATTCTTTTTAAGAATATCGTTAATTTCTTTTTCTAGATCAACTGGATTATATGAAAAATATTGAGAGAGCAGAATTTGTGACTTTGGGGGTAATTTAGTATACTTCCTCCTAAATTCATTTTCATATATTTTATTAAATTCTTTAACATTAGATATTCGCTTAATAGTATTAATATAAATTTCAAATTGGCTTCCCATCGCACTAGACAATATGGGATTACTAATCCTATTAACATTTCGAAGGGAATCCAATTGTACAAGAGATAAATTATAATTTTCATTAATTATATTTATTCTGAAAAGGTTATCATAATAAATTGCTTTATTTTTCTCTGTATATTGATCCTTAAGCCGATTAGCTAGATACTTAACAATATTTTCGGGAGAAGTATTTCTATAATTAATTTCCTTTAAACTTAATTTTTGACAAAAAACAAACTGTAAAAAAAAGGAAAAATATATAACAAAGAGCTTTCTCATTAAAAAATTAAATTTGATTATTAATTCCCACCATATGTTTGGTCTACAACAGTCTGACCCGTTTCAAGTCTCGCCCCAGAACCTCCTCCTTTAATGGAGAGAGGTCTTTTTAAAATTTTTATCATCTGTATCTTTTTCAATGATAATTTTTTTTCCGTGTTTTTTTCTTTTTTCATTTGATTAATTTTCCCAATTATTTATGGTACAAATATAATTTTATTCAATCCAGACACACAAGATATTGTTCTCGAAATTGATATATATCTAGAATCAATCAACCCAAAGCCAGTTGATTAGAAAATATATTCTCTAATTTTCATTTTGCAATCGTTTTATATAATAAGAGGGCAATGTCCCCGTTATCTTTTTAAATGCATTTGAAAACGATTCGGAATTATTATACCCAATATCATTGGCAATAGCCGCTATTGTATGTTTTCTTATTTTTTCATTTTTATTAAGTTCTTCAACAATATAATTAATCCTTAACTCATTTAAATATTGTGAAAAATTCTTTTCCTTCAGTTCATTTACACATTTAGAAAGGTACCCACGATTGGTTTCCAAATCTTTTGCTAAACTATCTATAGTAATATTTTTTTGTAAAAACCCTTTATCAAGCTCAAATTCTTGAAGCTTAGTTTTTATATCTTGTAATTTTGCATCTGATAATCCTTTTTTATCTTTCTCCTTTTCCTTCGGTCTTATCGTATTTTCGTAAGATTTTTTCAGTAATATATCAGCTTGTTTTTCATATTTTCTTATTGTTATTTTATTTTTTCTATGTAAAAACATCAATGAGAAAATGGTGACCGAACCTATTCCTAAAAACAGATATAGTAAGATATTTCTCTTATTTAAATTTTTTATTAAAGTCTCTTTTTCTTCCAACAAAATTGGGGCATCATATTTTCTATAAATCTCCTTCGATAAATATTGTTTACTGTTATTTATTATACTATCCGCATAGAAAAGTTTATTGATGAACTTCAATTGATTTTCTTTATCCCCTTGTTTCTTATAATAATCTATTAAAATTTCGTATCCTCCTCTTTTGATCGGCTCAAAATCATTGGCAACAAATGACAAAGAATCTGATTTTATAAAATAATATATCCCTTCTTTTTCTTTTTGGACTTCATAATTAACTTTCCCTAAATAAAAGTATAGAATAGACAAATTTGCATAGTCTTTATTCATTAAAAGATACGGTTCCACTTCACTAAGATTTTTTAATGCCGCCTTATAATTTTTAAGATAATAATCTGCAATCCCTTCTGATATTATAAAGTATGGGTAATGAGTGTAATCATTATACTTTTTACACTCTGAAATACCTATCTTATTATATGATTTGCATAACTTGTAATTCTTAGTTTTATTATATGCATTAGATACCGAAAAAATAGAACCTATATAGCTCTTAATATCTTTATCTTGTTTATTGAGTTCTTGTTTTTGGTAATTGTAATATTCTAAGAATAAAAGAAGTGCTTCTTCATTTTCCTCTGTAGCCGTTTTAAGAATACCTATTAATTTTTTTATGTAAAAGAATTGATCAATATTTTTGTTTCTAGATAATTCTTGGGCTTTGATATATTCGTCAAGAGCCTTGTTATATTTAAATTCATAATTGAATAAAATTCCTTTAATAATATGAGCTTTTGCAGGATAATCTTTATGAGTAACATTTTTTGTAATGTTCAATAATGTATCTGCATAAGGATGGCAATTTTCACCTTTCAAACCTTTTATATGAGCAATTTTATAATATCCATCATATAGAAAGCTTTTATTATTTAATTTTTTTGCCTTACATAAAATAGTATTTGCATATAATTCGGATTTATTATTATCTATTCTAAATACATTATTGTAAGCTACATCTAATTTTTCAAAGCTTTTATCCTTTAGAGAATCTGGTATATGAAACCCTCTTATACTTTGTGAAAAATAGAAGTTCTGACAGAATAATAAAAGGAACAAGAAGGAAAGTTTTTGCATTTTTTTCAAAGGCAAAAATACATTTTTTTTTAATTCATTTCTAGCAACAAACCCAAACCCACAACAAAACATTGAAAAACAAAACATTAAAACAAATAAAGACTATCTAAATTTATAAATTCAGTATAGCACAAATCCTAAATTTATAAATTTAGGGATACTATTCTTGTTGATTAAGAAAAACCCTTGCATCTTTGTCCCAGACAAAACACAAATGTTTACTTTTTGTATGTGTACTGCAAAATATAAATATAGAAGTGCTGATCAGCAAAATTCATGTCAAGGATTATATGACAAAAACAAATTATTAAATTTTAAATTTTTATCACAAATGAAAAAATTAAATATTTCGCAAATGGAAAATTTGCAAGGAAATGGACTTCCTCCGAAATGTCTAGCTTCAATGGGATTATCCGGTGTTGCTTGTAGTATGATTGCGGGCCCTTGGGGATATGCTATAGGAGCTGCTGGTGCATACTTTTGGAATCCTGACTGCTAAAAAATAGATTAATGAATAATATAATTGATAAGATATTAATTGAAATAAGTGCAAAATATACTCTTAAATTCAGTAATAATAGACCTCTTTATAAATTGGAAAATATATTTTTTTGTATTAATCTAAAATTTCATGACGATACTATATCATATATCACAATCCTCAATTTTTAATATTAGATGAGCCCACCTCATCCTTAGACGAGGCAAATAGAATATTTATCCATAGATTAATTCAAAACATCAAATCTGAAAAAATGATTTTAATAATTGGTCATTATTTGGAAGATCTGAAAGAAATTTCTGACAAAATTCTAATAATAAAAGATACACAAATTTCCGAATTGATGTAGGTCTTTAATTTCTTCTATACGTAGCAGATTTCTTATAATCATTAAAAATGACGCCCAAATAATTTTCTAATATTTCCTATTATATCATGAGTTATTTTCACACAAATACACCGTAAATTGATTTTATTTAGATAAGACACAAAATAAATCAATTATTATTGATTATTATTTTTTTCACAGGTATTTTTGCGAATTATACCAAATACCATATGAAAAAAAAGGCTACTACATTATTTTTCGTTGTAATAAACAGCATCGCATGGGGGCAATGGACACCTCTTAAAAGTTCATCTAAAATTAAAAATAAAAATCCAGCTGCAACATCTGTATCCTACTACAAATTAGATCTTGTAAAAATCAGAAAAGAGTTATCAAATGCTCAAGAAACAGGCCCTAACGCTAAGGCTATAGAAATATTTTTACCCACGCTAAGTGGTACACAGGAAAAATTTGCTGTGTACAGCTTTCCCGTAATGGCAAAAGAACTGACCGATCAATATCAATTAGGTTCTTATGTCGGGATAGGGATAGATGATCCATCCAAATATGTAAGATTCTCTATCGCCCCTGATGATTTCCAATCCATGTTACTCAAGAACGGAGAAACGGAATTTATAGATATTCAGGATAAAAGCAATAATATATATGTCGTACACCATAAATCAAAAAACACTCAAGGGTTCTCTTGTCGAACGGAAGAAAGCCCATTCTCAATAAAGGAAATTCAAGAATTAAAAGATCAAGGAAAATCATTTAATCATCAGCCAGCAGACTTTTCGAAAAGTTCTGATCAGAAATTTCGAACAATGAGGCTTGCAATATCTACAACTGGAGAATACACTCAACACTTTGGAGGAACATTAGCAGGCACATTGACAGGGATCAATGCTACCATGACAAGAGTAAATGGTATTTTTGAAAAGGATTTGGCTGTACATCTAAATGTTCAAAACTATCCTAATATCATTTATACAGATCCAGCAACAGATCCTTATTCAAATATGACCGAGAATTGGAATTTGGAAGTGCAAAATGTATTAACCACAAATGTAGGAAATACAGGATACGATATAGGTCATTTATTTGCAGGGCCACCCACTGGAAATGAAGCCGGAAATGCAGGATGCATTGGATGTGTATGCAATGATCCCACGACCACTACTCCTATAGGAAAAGGTTCGGGATTTACTTCAGCATTTCCCTCTGCAGAAGGATATGATTTTGATCTACTTGCCGCACACGAACTTGCTCATCAACTAGGAGCAAATCACACATTTTCTCATAAATTAGAAAATTATGGAACGAATGTCGAACCAGGATCCGGGAGTACCATTATGGGATATCCCGGCATGACAGCTTTAGAAAATGTACAAAATCAACGCGACGAATATTTCCACAATATCAATATAAAACAAATTCAGCTAAATCTCAATAATCAAACCTGCGATATAGAAACCCCAATAATAAATAATCCCCCTATTATTGAACCTTTACCAACCTATACAATCCCTAAAGGAACAGCATTCTTATTAACAGCTTCTGCTACAGATATAGAAAATGATTCCTTAACATATACATGGGAACAAATAGATAATGCTGATATAAACATATATAAAGGGAATTTAGGAACAACAACAAATGGCCCTGCATTTAGATCCGTAATACCTAACATAAGCCCTACAAGATACTTTCCTAAACTAGCATCAGTATTAGATGGCATTTTGGATAATTCAAATAATGAATGGGAATCCGTTTCAATGATTCCTCGAACTATGAAGTTCGCTGTAACGGTAAGAGATAATCATCCTACCCCTACTCAACAACAATCCGCATATGCCGAACAAACAGTCATAGTAAGTAACGATGATCCATTTAAAATAACTACTCAATATGTTTACTATAATTCTCCATCTCCAATCGAGTGGGACACGGCTAATACTAATACAGCACCTTATAATGCAACTCATGTTAAAATTGACTACACAGCAGACAATGGAACTACATGGACGATTTTATCACCCTCTACCATAAATGATGGAACCGAAAATGTAATTCTTCCTACTCTATTAAACGGACAAAATATTAAAATAAGAGTTTCTGCTATTGGAAATATATTTTATGCGGTTAAAGAAGTACTAGTCACCACATCCGTATCTTGCGATGGAGCCGCTCCTTCTGCATTGGCCACTAATATTACTTCAGCAACCTCAGCTCATATAACCTGGGCTCCAGTATCAGGAGCTACATCATATTCTATTAGATATAAAAAATTATCTGAAGTAAACTGGCAAGAAACCAACTCAAATACCAATGAAGCCCTATTAAATAATTTGACCCCAGAATCGGATTATGAGGTTCAGGTAGCATCTGTTTGCTCAGGAACTACCGGAACATACAGTAATTCAGTCAATCTCAGTCTTCCAGAACAACCTTATTGTACTGCAGTAGCAACTGCCGGGCTTAGCAATAAAGCACACATCTCCAATATTACCATAGCTAACATCAATAATAATTCATCTCAATCATTTTATAGAGATTATACTACAGATGTACCTCCCATTAATCTGACTAAAGGTACCCTTACTCCTCTTTCTGTCACTATAAATAATTCAGGAAATTTCACATATGCAGTAAGAGCCTATATAGACTTTAATAAAAATGGGAACTTTGAAGAATCGGAACGTGTTCTTTATCATCCTACAAGTATTATTTCTGCTCCTATTACATCAACAGTTTCTATTCCTTCTGATGCTGTAGAAAATAAACCACTAAGAATGAGAATAATCTTGCATAATGTTGGTTTTGGTGGACTTTCAGAAACAGAGACATGTGGTAATTTTCAATATGGAGAAGTTGAAGATTATAATGTGATGATTGCAGCAGGAAATCTAAACGTTGACAACTCAAAAAGTATTGCTAATGACATACAGCTATATCCTAACCCAGTTTCTGATATACTCCATATCACAAACGTACCTGATAAAGTATATTATAAAATTCATAGCATTACCGGGCAATTAATCGACGAAGGAATTATAATTAAGGGACAAATTAATGTTTCAAAATTACTTACAGGAACATATTATATCTCTATTAAGCAAAAAAATAAAGATTCTTACCACTCTAAGTTCATTAAAAAATAAATAGCTATAACTTTTATTTAATATACAACTCTCCAAATTCTGGACTACCCTTAAAAAGTAAAACCCTTTTTAGGGGTATTTTATTATTATATCTATTAACATATTACCAAGAGAGAAAAAATTTAAAAATAAGTTTTTCAGAATCGCATTAAAAAACAACAAATTCACACAAAATAATCAAAAAACATATAAAAAAAACATCCATAAGTGTTTTATATTCAATTAATTTAATACCACCAGTCGTTTTTTAACATTTATTAACATAAATTTGGCTTCATAATTGGAAATGACTCTATAGCTAAACATAATATATTAGCTACCTTTAAAATTTGAGTTATGAGAAGTATTGTATTAACAAGTGTATTGTCTATTTTTTTAATGACAGCTTGTAAAAAAAATGACCAGATAGCAGAAAAATCGCTGGAACAACAGAAAATAGATTTTCAAATGCGACAGATTGAAATCGAAAGACAAAAACTCGCTATTGAAAAAGAAAAGATGATGTATGAAACTCAGAAGAAAGCAGACAGTATATTGGAAAGTAAAAAGGCGAAAGCATCAACAGCCCATAATACTAATCCACAGGTAATTCGTGAAACAAAAACGATTTACAGAGACACAAACTCGAATTCCAACTCAGACAACAATACTGGAAATTATGCGGATAATCAAAGCAGCGCCTCCCAAGGAACCTCTCAAAAGAAAGGCATGAGTAAAGCGGCAAAAGGAACCATTATCGGAACGGTAGGTGGAGCAGCAGCCGGAGCCATTATAAGCAAGAAAAACAGAGGACTAGGAGCTGTTGTTGGAGGAATTGTAGGAGGAGCAACCGGCTATACAATCGGTAGATCACAGGATAGAAAAGATGGCAGGGTTCAACCACGTAATTAATATTTTCACGATAACGATAAAGATTGCTTATTTTTAAGCAATCTTTTTTTATGTTTTTAATTATACTTTCTTCCATACTTATTATCTCGACCTTGATAGGTCTAGGAAAGATAATGGAAAATAACATTGGATCTATATGTGACGGAATTTCCGGCAATATTTTAACTGGTATTTTAGGATTGAGTTTAATTTGGATGATTATTTCCTTTTTTGCATCCTTAAATATATATGTAGAAATAATTACTATTATGATTGGTACTTTCTATTTTTTTAAAAAGAAAGTATATAAAGAAACATATGCAATTTTCAAAAAAAATACCTTTTCTATTATTTCCATTTGCTTAATTGTTTTATTTTCGGGTTCCTATTATCCTTTTATTTTAGATCACTTCGGCTATTATGTCCCAACCATCAAGTGGCTAACTGAATATGGTATTATAAAAGGGATTTCTAATCTTGATCTTACTTTAGGGCAAATGTCTGTCTGGCATATTTTCCAATCCGGATTTTCAAATTTTTCAGATCCGTTTCTGAGAATGAATGTCATTTTATTAATCATTTATGTGATCTATATCTATGAAAAAGAGAGTTGGATTCAATTATGTTTCATCCCAGTCTTATTATTATTTTCCCAAAGTCCTACCCCAGATTTACCGGTAATATTATTTTCATTAATCATCTTACATGAAATTTTTATCGATAATAGAAGAACCTATCTATTATTTGCATTTTCAGTGTTTGTGTTTGCTATAAAGCCTACCATGATTTGGCTACCAATAGTATCCTTTGGATATTCACTGTTTATTATTCGATCAAATGGTAAAAGTTTTATTTTAGGTGTAGTTATTATTTGTTTATTCTTTTTCAAAAATATCTGGACATTTGGATATCCCATATTTCCTATTTCCATTGGCAATCTAGGAATTCCATGGAAACCCAATCCGGAGATATTAACAACTTCTTCCCAATTTGCTATTCTCAAAACCTTCGATATGCAATACACTTACCAAGAAATTCAAACATTTTCTGGGCAAGACTATATCAAAAATTGGTTATTTTTACCGGGTATAAAGTCTGTTATAAATATTACTTTTATTATAAGCTTATTCTTATTTATACTATATTCTTTTATCAAAAAGAAAAAAATCATTACACTTATTTGCGCTTCACTCTTAATAAAAAGTATATTAATCCTATTCTTTTCCGCTCAGTATAGGTTTTTCATAGATGTATTTTTCATCATCTTTTTTATAGTATTCAATGATTTACTTAACAAAAAAAGATCGCTTCTTATATGTTATTCTTTAAGCATTTTTTTCATTCTTTTCTTAACCTTTCCAAAGCTTACTCAACAACTATTGCCCAGTTTCATGCTCAGTAATTTTATGGGGAAGTTTGAAAAAAAACAAATTATAAAACCTTCAACGTATGAGTATAATAAATTTGATTCTTTTAAAATAGGAAATTTAACATTTAATATCTCTAATAACTATTCTTATAATTTTGATACTCCCTTGCCGTCCATCTCTCCTAGTTATGTTATAGAAGATGTGAAGGCTGGGATATTTCCCCAACTTATTGATGAAAAGAACATTAAAAAAGGAATTATCTGGAAACATTTAGATGCTGCAGAAAAAAAAGAAGCCCAAAAAGTTATTTATTTTATCGAAAAGACGTATCAATAGAACAAATTTTTGCACTTTAATATTTGAAGAAAAAAAGGTAATTTTGTATCATGTTCAATATTTTAGGAAATCTTCTCAATCTTACAACATTTGGGGAAAGTCATGGGTTAGCATATGGAGGTATAATTAATAACTTTCCAGCAGGTCTTACGGTAGATTTTGATAAAATTCAGTATGAATTAGATCGTAGAAAGCCTGGACAATCAGCCATTGTCACACAAAGAAAAGAAAGTGATACTGTAAAGTTTCTTTCGGGAATTTTTGATGGAAAGACAACTGGTACACCTATTGGCTTTATTATTGAAAACGAAAATCAAAAATCAAAAGATTACGATCATATTGCCAACTCCTATCGTCCAAGCCATGCAGATTTCACTTACGATAAAAAATTTGGGACAAGAGATTACCGAGGCGGGGGCAAATCTTCTGCGAGAGAAACCATAAACTGGGTAGTTGCCGGAGCATTAGCCAAACAACTTTTACCCGACATTGAAATAAATGCCTATGTATCTTCTGTTGGGGATATTTTCTGTGAAAAACCATATCAAGCGTTGGATTTTTCAAAAATTGAAAGTAATGAGATTCGCTGCCCTGATTCTGAAACCGCAGAAAAAATGATATCCCGAATCAAAGAGATCAAAAAGGAAGGCAATACCATTGGGGGAACCATAACTTGTGTGATTAAAAATGTTCCTGTAGGAGTTGGTGAACCTATTTTTTCAAAACTTCAAGCTGAATTGGCAAAAGCAATGCTTAATATCAACGCTTGTAAAGGTTTTGAATATGGAAGTGGATTCTGCGGTGCAAAAATGACAGGCAAAGAGCATAATGATCTTTTCAATTCGGACTTCAGCACACAATCCAATCTATCAGGAGGAATTCAAGGAGGAATATCCAATGGAATGGACATTTATTTCCGTGTAGCGTTCAAACCTGTTGCGACCATTTTACGACCTCAAGAGAGTATTGATAAAGATGGAAATCCGGTAATTGTGGAAGGGAAAGGACGCCATGATCCATGTGTAGTACCTAGAGCTGTCCCTATTGTAGAAAGTTTAGCAGCATTTGTAATTGCTGATTTATTTTTGATCAACAAAACAAGAAACATACATAATTGGTAATGATACATTTAGCAATGGAAAATTATTGGGATAAAGCAATATCATTTGAAGAGTACGTACATATAGCTAAGCAAAGATTAGAAAACCCTTCTAATCAACAAGAAGCAGAATATAAGCAATATTATGAACTAGGGCTTCAAAGAATGGACAGAACGTTGAAAAAATATATCCCTGATGAAGATCAATTAAAAGAATTAACATCTAAAAACTTTGAAGGGAAAATTTTGATTATTTCTGAAGCTTGGTGTGGTGATGCTAGTGCAACTGTTCCGGCATTGGTAAAGTTCTTTGAAGGTAAAAATCAAGTAAAGATTTTTCTTAGAGATGACGATAAAAGTTTGATCGCGCAATTTTTAACCAATGGTACAGAATCTATTCCTAAAGTTATTATTCTCAATGATGATTTTAGTATAAAAAATAGTTGGGGACCTCGTCCAAAGTATGGCAAAGAATTACTTATGAAATATAAAAACGATCCTGAAGCTTACTCCAAAGATAGTTTTTATAATGATCTACAAATTTACTATGCTAAAAACAGAGGCAAAGATGCTATCCAAGAAATAATAGAACTATTATAAATCTCTGTGGAAAATATTAATCGATAAAAATAACACATGAAAAAAAACATAGTTTATATTATTGCATTAATCGTATTAGGTGTGATTGCATTCGTCCCGGGAGTAAAAGGCTTTTTAAAAGATCAATTTTTTCCCATTGCAACAATTGAAAATGCAGTACATGTAAGTGAAGAAGATTATAATATTGAACTTCAAGGAATCAATGCACCCAATACAAATCTTAAAAACTTCAAAGAAAAAGCTGTTTTTCTAAACTTTTGGGGGACGTGGTGTCCTCCATGTAGAAAAGAATGGCCTACCATCCAAAAACTGTATGATACACGCAAAGGAAATGTTGATTTTGTATTAATTGCAATGAAAGATGAAGAACCTACTGTAAGAAAGTTTTTACAAGAAAACAAATATACAGTTCCCGTTTATATTGCCCAAAGTCCAATCTCCGAAAAATTATTACCTAAGGTATTCCCGACTACTTATCTTTTAGATAAAACAGGAAGAATCTTGATCAAGGAAGATTCCTATAGGGATTGGAATACAGAATCCGTTCATCAGTTTATAGACAATATCATCAAGTAACTTTTAACTAAAATTACAATTACTTGGTATAGAATTTGTGAAAATTATATAGTTGAAAAATTATTTAATACTAAACATAAGATGAAATCTTCAAAGTTAAGTTTAGCACAAAGAGCCATCAGTCATAAGGGTTTTATAAGAAAAATCCCTGATATTTTTAGGATGATAAAAATGTGGAGAAAAGGAAGCTATCCTGTAAAGTCTATAGATATTATCCTACCCTTACTTGGCGTTGTATATATAATCTCTCCTATCGATTTAATCCCAGAAGTGGCTGTCCCTGTGATTGGCGTCTTGGATGATATTGCTGTTTTGTCATTAGTTATTCCCAAACTCGTAAAAGAAGTTAACAAATTTCTACTTTGGGAAGCCGAGCAAAAGATCCATTCGGGTAATATAAAAATAATCGATGTCGACATTATAAAATAACTTTTTTATAAATCTTAAAGCCATTCTAAAAGGAATGACTTTTCTGTTAAAAACACTCCGATTTTAATGTAAGTATTCATTTCAACAGCTATCCCAAACAAAATTGATCATCCAGGTTTCACTTTTCATTTTCAAATTCTTAAATTTGCAATATCTAATAAAAAATAATGGAAAGTAAAAAAGAGTTCTTTTTAGAGTGCTATAAGCTGGGGATCATTAAATTTGGAAGATTTACATTAAAAAGCGGTATTGAAAGTCCTTTTTATGTGGATTTAAGACCTTTAGCTTCTGATCCTAAAATTTTAAAAAATCTTGCTAATTATTTATTGGAAATGCTACCATTAGACAACTTTGATTTGATCTGTGGTGTTCCTTATGCAGCCCTTCCAATGGCAACAGCAATGTCTCTGGAAAGCTATATTCCACTGATCATTAAAAGAAAAGAAGCTAAAAGCTATGGAACAAAAAAATTGATTGAGGGAATCTATCAAAAAGGACAAAATTGTTTATTAGTAGAAGATGTTATTACATCAGGAAAATCGTTAGTAGAAACTATATCTGAAGTAGAGCAAGAAGATATTAAAGTGTCTGATATTGTAGTTGTTTTAGATAGAGAACAAGGAGGAAAACAACTTTTAGAAAGCAAGGGATATAGAGTACATACTCTTTTTAATATTTCGGAAGTTTGCGATATTTTACAAGAGAATGGTGAATTAACAGAAAATGAAGTAAAAAGAATTCATGATTTTCTTCAAGGAAACCATATCGAATTTGAGGAGAAAGCAAGAGCAAGCTATGAACAAAAATTAAAAAATGTTCAACATTCCGTTTCCAAAAAATTATTAGAAATTGCTTTAGCTAAAAAATCCAATCTTATTGCCTCTGCAGACGTCACAACCACTCAAGAATTATTAGCCTTAGCAGAAAAAGTAGGTCCACATATTGTAGCCTTAAAAACTCATATTGATATTATTACCGATTTTGAATATGAAAAAACAATTATCCCATTAAAAGAATTATCAGCTAAGCATCAATTTTTACTGATGGAAGATCGAAAATTTGCTGATATAGGAAATACCCAAGAGTTACAATTCAAAAGTGGAGTATTTAAAATTACAGATTGGGCTGACTTTGTTACCTCCCAAGTTATAGGAGGATTTGAATCATTAGATTGCTTTAATAATGTGGGAGTAGTTGCTATTGTTGGTATGTCATCAAAAGGAACATTAACCACAAGCAGTTATCGTGAAGAAGCTTTAAAAATAACCCTATCACATCCTAACGTGATCGGTGGAGTATCTCAAAGTCCAATTCCTGAGGAAATTTTATTGTTTACTCCAGGGGTTAATTTAGCAGACTCGGGGGATGGAAAAGGACAACAGTACAATACTCCGGAATACGTTTTCAAAACTTTACATTCCGATTTCATTATTGTAGGAAGAGGAATTTATAAATCTAATAATCCTGAAGAAGCGGCTATTTCTTATAAAAATGAAGGATGGAATGCTTATATAAAATCATTAAAAATAATAGCAACTCATAATTGAAATCACCCACATTTTAGTAAAAAAAAAGTTATATTTGTGACTTTATCACAATTTTGAAGAAAATTATCTGTCTTTGTCTCATTTTAATTCTTGGTGTTGAAAAAGTTTCCGCACAAAAGGATACTATATATATAGAAGCTCAGCTTTCTACAGATAGAAAAATAATAGATATTAATCAAAAAATTGTTTATTTCAATACTTCTGAAAAAGATTTACAGACTATAAAACTCTTAAACTGGGTGTCTGCCTACAAGAAAAAACATACGTCTCTTGTATACAGAAAATTAGAAGATAGAAATACGGATTTACACTTTGCGAAATCTGATCAATTGGGTAAAGTTTTATATGCCAAGATTACAGGAACAGATCATCAAGAAATTCCTGTAAACAGTACTCTGGATGAAAATTTATTTCTTCCTTTAGATAAGCCTCTTCATCCTGGCCAAAGCATTACACTTCAATTACAATATCAGGTCCAACTGCCGGATAAAAAATTTACGGGCTATGGAACATCTGATAAAAATACAGCCTTAAAATATTTCTTTATTATTCCGGATCGCTTTGATCCGGACAATACTTCAAAAAGAAATTATCATGATATTGAAGAATCGGTTAGTTTCAATACGTTTTGGAATGTAAAATTCACTCTTCCAAAAGATTATTTTATTGAAAGTAATCTGAAACAGATTCAAACAAATTCATTTAAAGGGTATCTTGATTCTGATCCTGAATTTCTTATATCGCAAGACAAAATACAGTCCATAAAAACAAATGTGGATGGTGAAGATATAGAAATAAAGCTAGGTTACAATATAAGCCCTCAAGAAAAACAAAATTTAGAATTCTATTTACCATTACATTTAAAATTTATAAAAGAAAAAATAGGTATCCTGCCTAAAAATCTATTTATATCAGAAAAATTCAGAAACAAAGAAAAATTTTTCGCAAGTAATGATATTGCTTTCTGGAGATTCAGATTCAAACTATTCACAGATGCCGAAAAAGCAGATCTTGATTATTTTGGAATTATTACAAAAAAAGTCCTTGATGAAAGGATTATTACTGATAAACAAAACAATCATTGGTTCAAAAATGGAATAAAATCTTATTTTGAGATACAATACTTAAAGAAGTTCTATAATAACACCAAGCTTCTAGGTACACTACCGGAAGCAAAAATTTTCGGCATAAAACCATTAAAGCTTTTCCATGCCTCAGAGCTCAATATTTTAGACCGTTACGGCTTAGCCTATCAATATATAATGGCTCAAAACCTCGATCAAAAAATTGACGAAAAATATACGGTTCTCAGTAATTTTAATGATATGGCAATCAGTAGTTTTGAAATGGGAAGCTTATTTAACTATTCTGCTGATAAAATAGGCTACAAAAAATTCGATGCTCTATTAAGTAATTTTATAACTAGTCATACGGATCAAGAGGTAAACCCAAGGGATTTTATTAAAAAAATTACGGAAGAAGACCAGTCAAGTAATTATTTAAACAGCTTTTTAGATCAGAAAAATAGGGTTAATTTTAAATTAAAAAGATTTAGGAAAAAAGGAGACTCTTTACATATCAATATTCAAAAAAATGTAATTGCTGCAATTCCTGTAAAGCTAGAGACTCAAAATGGAAAAGATAAAGAGAAAGAATATTGGATAGATACGGATGAAAATGAAAAAACGAAAACATTTACCATCCCTGCCGAGGATATTTATAAAATCACACTTAATAACAATTATATTTTCCCCGAAAACAACTATAGAGATAACTATCTTTATGCTAAAGGGTTATTTTCTAATTCAAAAAAAATAAAATTAAAACTGATTAAAGATATACCCAATCCGGAATTCAACGAAATTTATTTGAGCCCTAGGGTACGCTTTACGAATACTTATGATAAGTTTTTATTTGGAGTAAATATTAAAAATCAATCATTTTTTGACCAAAAGTTTCTCTATTCTATTACTCCAATGTATAGCTCCGGAACAGGAAAAATGGCAGGCTCAGGTGCCGTTTCTTATTCTTTTTTACCTGCAGAAAGTATCATTAGAAGTTTAACGTTTGGCGTATCAGGATCTTACTTTCATTACGATTTCGATCTTGCTTATAGAAAAGCATCTATTTTCTCTACATTAAGTTTTAGAAAAAAACCTAGAAGTACAGTGAGTAGAGGAGTTAGTTTTTCTTATAATTACTTAGAAAAGGATCTTAGCCCTATAATGGTGGCTAATAATGACTATGACAGGTATAATCTGTGGGGATTAGGATATGGATATACAGATAATCAGATGATCCATGAAAAAAGTCTTAGTGTCAGTACTCAAATGATGAAAGATTTCAATAAAGTTACCGCAGAAGGTTTTTACCGATGGGAATTTGCACCTAAACAAAAATTAAGCTTACGCTTGTTTGCCGGATTATTTATTAGAAACGATACAAGAAACAATATATTCAATTACGGGATTTCGAGAGTCTCTAATTATTCTTTCTCCTACAACCTTTTAGGTGAAAGTGCCACTGGAGGAATTCTTTCCCAACAGTTTATATTAGCGGATGGTGGATTTAAATCTTTCATTCCTGGGAGTGTAAACCGATGGATAACTTCCATGAATGTTGACTCGAGTGTATGGAAAATATTTCATGTTTACGCCGATGCCGGAATTTATAAAAACAATAATAAACCGACTCAATTTATTTGGGACAGTGGAATAAAAGTACGTTTGATTCCTGATTTTTTAGAAATTTATTTTCCTGTACAATCTTCCCTAGGATTTGAACCCGGATTTAAAGATTATGGTAAACGTATCAGATATACTCTCATTCTTAATCTTGGATCAGTAATCAATGCTGCAAGACGTGGATGGTATTAAAAAGATCAGATCACAGCTATAATTTCATGTAAATACTACTCTATTAATAATTTACCACAAGATCAAATAACCACTTAATTTAGTAACAATAATTTATATAATTTTTTGTTAATAATACTAAATCCCTCTCTATTAACATTTTTTAGCTATTTTTACGAATTATTTTGAAAGGTTTGCGGCGGTATATTCTTACATTTTGTGTATTATTAATAGGCATATTCTTAGGAAATGCTCAAATCTTTACGTGGAAAAACCCCAATATTCCTAAAGATAGTATAAGAAAAGATAGTATTCTCGCTGCAAAATTAGAAGAAGATATCTTCGCTAAAGACACCTTAGATTTTGTTAAAAAAAACAATAAAATTATTGTTGATGAAGCCGTCCTCGCAAAAAATGATAAAAAGCGATTTCTTGGAGAGCTCAATTCTAAAGGTTCAATTATCAGAGGAATAACATTTGGAAATAATCAGGGACAATCTGTTCAAAGCTCCATGGACTTACAAATTTCAGGAAGACTTTCAAAAGATGTCACCATTTTAGCAAGTATTTCTGATCATAATTTACCCATTCAAGCAGATGGATATACACAAACTTTAGAAGAGTTTGATAAAATCTACATGCAACTCAATATCAAAGATAAGTCTATTCTTAGAGCCGGCCATTTGGATTTGGTGGAAGCAAATAATTACTTTGCCAAATACCAAAGAAGAAGTATGGGACTTGAATTTCAGACTGAGTTTGGAAAAGAAAATAAAACCTTTGTGGATGTGTCGATGGGGGTTGCTCGAAGTGAATTCCATAGAGTCCGTTTCCAGGGGATTGAGGGTAACCAAGGTCCTTATCGATTAACAGGAAAAAATGGAGAACAATTTATTACATTGATTTCCGGATCTGAACAGGTTTTTATTGATGGAATTTTAATGAAACGTGGAGAAAATCAAGATTATGTAATTAATTACAATACAGGGGAGGTTACTTTTACCAGCTTTCGTCCTATTTTCCAGCAAAATTTCATTACTATTTCTTATAATTATGCCAATAGAAATTATTCCAGATATTTGTTCACAGGAAAACTTGAACATCAAACAGAAAAATTAAAATTAGGGCTAAACTGGTTTATGGAAAACGATAATAAAAATGCTCCATTATCATTAAACCTATCCCAAGAAGATGAACAAATTCTAGCCAATGCAGGGAATAATCCTGATCTCATGTACGCTCCTTCAGGAGTTATTACAGACTTTGATGTCAATAAAATTCTCTATCGTCTCGTTCCAAATCCTAATGGAAATTATTACGAATTTTCTACCGATGCCAGTGAGACTCTTTATCAAGTTTCATTTACTTTTTTTGGGGCAAACCTTGGAGATTATAAAATTGCTCCAACAACAAATAACGGGCGTGTTTTTGAATACGTGGGACCTGGATTAGGAGACTATAAAGCGGTAAGAAAACTTCCTTCCCCACAAAAGTCTCAAGTTTATTCAGTAAATTCAGAATATTTATTGAAAGATGGAAAAATTGGTGCAGACTTCTCTCTAAGTAATTATGATGTAAATTTATTTTCATCTAAAGACTCCAACCAAAATATAGGATATGCATGGCGTATTTTTGGAAATAAAACATTTGTAAAAAATAATTGGAAAGGAACTCCCAATTTTGAATATCAATATATTGACAAACAATTTCACATTCTCGACCGTATCAACGATGTTGAATTCTCCAGAGATTTTAACCTTACTCAGGAATTTAGCGGGAAAACCCAAAATAGGTTTATTTTTAGTTTTTTGAATAAATGGAGTAACTCTTCTACATTGAACTATCGTGTTAACTATTTAAATGAGCAAGATTCTTACAAAGGAATTAAAAACGATATTGATTTTGGTTGGATTAAAGGGAAGTTTTTCACCAAAGGAAACCTATCTTATTTGAATACGAATGCAATTCTTCAAGATACTAAATTTATTCGTGGAGGAATTTCTACTGAATTTGTGGGTAAGAAAGGCAGTTGGGCAATTGGAGGAAGTATGGAACACAATGAAAAAAAGTTTAATGATACTCAGCTCATGGATGTCACAAGTTTTAGTTGGAAAGAAATATTTGTTCAGAAAAAAATTGGTGATAGTACTAGAACCAAATTATTGACAAAAGTTTATATGAGAGATAATGATTCAGTCCGCGATAATAGGCTTCAAAGTATGAATAATATTTTAGGATTTATGGCGGAGAGTCAACTCATTAAAAACGAAAAAACAACATTAAATGTATTACTTCATTATAGAAAGTTTTTCTATCAAAATCAAGATGTTGATATGAACAGAAATAATGACTTTGTAGTAGGTAATATTCTTTATAATCAACAACTTTTCCGAAATGGGATGAGACTTCAAGCATTCTATGAACTAGGAAATGGACAAGAAGCACAAAGAGAATTTCAATATATCAAAGTGACTGATGGACAAGGTATATATAAATGGACGGATTATAATGGTGACGGAATTCAGCAACCAGATGAGTTTGAAATTGCAGAATATTCTGATTTAGCACAATATATAAGAATTTACACCAATTCTGTACGATATCTTCCATCCAATAAAAATAAGCTTCAATTAGCATTATTTGTAAACCCTTCTATTATATTTAACTCTGAAAATGCTTTCTTAAAACGTTGGAACTTTAATATTTCTCTCAACTCTCAGAATTCATTTTATAAAAAAGACAAAGTTCTTATATTAAACCCTTTTGAGAAAAACAGCGATCAAATTCTTAAAAACCAAAATATATTAGCCTCTGTACAATTTAGCCCTACTGATAAATCCGGTTGGAATGGTAATTACCGGTTCATATCCAATGATAATCTTATCAATGCTAATTTTAGCAATGAGGAAAGGGAACAAATTTCGCACTTTCTGAATATCGGCTATTGGTTCAATAAAGAGTTCAGAGTCGATTGGGAAAATTCGGTTCATAATCTCCAAAACTCATCACAGTTATTTATTACGAGAGATTATCATTTAACTAATTTTGAAACAAAGCCTAAAGCTACCTATAAATTTACGGATGCTATTCAAGCCGAACTTTCTTCAGCTTATAGACAGAAACAAAGAATGGATGGAGAAGAATTTTTGAAAGCTTTTGATATTACAGGAACTATTCAATGGGAACGTAAAAAGACCTCTATCAGAGGAAACTTTTCATTTATTAATAATAATTTTACCGGAAATAATTTTAGCATAGTAGGAAATCAGATGTTAGATGGATTAAAACCTGGGAAAAACCAGGTTTGGAGCGTTTTTATACAACAAGCAATTAACTCTTTCTTGCAATTAAATCTCAATTATGAAGGGAGAAATTCAGGAGATAGAACCATCCATATTGGCAGTATGCAAGTAAAAGCAAGCTTCTAAAACCTTATAAAACATCCTCTCTTTTGAGCTCATTACACAATTATATGATCAAAAAATATGAAAATTTCAAATTGATTTTTCACATATAACTCCAATAGATGGTATCATCTTAATAGATATTTAGAATTTCGTAAATTTGCATTATGATAAAAATTGGCAACATAGAGCTGCCGGAATTTCCGCTTTTGTTAGCTCCCATGGAAGACGTAAGTGATCCTCCGTTCAGACGTTTATGTAAAATGCATGGTGCAGATTTAATGTATTCAGAATTTATTTCTTCTGAGGGTCTCATTCGAGATGCGATTAAAAGTAGGAAAAAATTAGACATTTTCGATTATGAAAGACCTGTGGGGATTCAAATCTTTGGTGGAGATGAAGAGGCTATGGCTATGTCTGCAAGAATTGTAGAAACAGTAAATCCGGATTTAGTGGATATCAATTTTGGATGCCCTGTAAAAAAAGTGGTTTGTAAAGGAGCTGGAGCTGGCGTATTGAAAGATATTGATCTTATGGTACGTCTTACAAAAGCTGTGGTAAGCTCCACTCATCTTCCTGTAACTGTAAAAACAAGATTAGGCTGGGATAGCACCTCTATCAATATCGATGAAGTTGCGGAGCGTCTTCAAGAAACGGGTATCAAAGCATTGACCATACATGCAAGAACACGTGGTCAAATGTATAAAGGAGAAGCTGATTGGGAACATATTTCAAGAATTAAACAAAATCCTAATATAGAAATTCCCATTTTTGGGAATGGCGACATTGATTCTCCAGAGAAAGCATTGGAATATAAACAAAAATATGCTTGCGACGGGATTATGATTGGTCGCGCGGCTATTGGCTATCCATGGATATTCAATGAGATTAAACATTTTTTCAATACAGGAGAACATCTTTCAGAACCAACTATCTCTGACAGATTATTAGCTGTTCGTCAACATGCAGAATGGAGTGCAGAATGGAAAGGGGAAAGATTAGGCCTTATAGAAATGAGACAACATTATAGCAACTATTTCCGTGGAGTTCCCCATTTCAAGGAATTTAGGAGAAAGTTTCTCGAAATATTCACTTTGGCTGAAATGGACCAATTAATAAAAGAAACTCAAGAGTTCTACGCAGAATATCATGAAGAAATATAAGATAGGGGCTTACTCTAATCTAATTAAACTAAAAATCCGGCATTAAGCCGGATTTCTTTATTAAAAACTAGTCAAATTTGTTCAATTCAGTATCTTTTTAGAAATTAATAAAATTTTGTTGTATAAATTAATATGTATCTGAAGCAGTATGATTTTTAATGAGTGCCAATGCTGAAGAAGTTCCTATTCTCCGCACTCCCATATTAATCATTTTTTCTGCATCTTCGGGGGTTCTCACTCCTCCTGCAGCTTTTACAGGAAGCCTTCCGGCATTATCAAGCATAATTTTTATCCCTTCAAATGTAGCTCCATTAGGTTTTCCTCCAATAGTTTCATAAAAACCTGTTGAAGATTTTACAAAAATATGTGATAGATCATTGTCTGAAAATTTCTTTTCGGCCCAAGTTGATATACTCTTAGTAATATCAGCAATCTGTTCATTAGTAAGAGCAGCAATTTCTATGATCCATTTTACCACTTTATGGTGTTGCAAACATAAGCTTGTACATCTCACAAATTCTTCTTCTACCAGAGATAGGTCTCCCTTAAGATAAGCTTTAAAATTAATAACAAAATCTAGCTCATCTGCTCCATCATTAATTGCTTTGGAGGCTTCTGTAAGCTTTTCTTGTAGAGAATAAGTTCCCTCATGAAAACCAATTACAGTTCCTACTACAACATTTGAATTCTTATCTTTTAGATATTTTTTAATATCAGATACATAGTCCGGACGAATCATAACAGCAAATATTCCGTTATCAATTGCTTCCTGAGCAAGACTTATATTTTTTTGTAATGTTTCTTCGTTCGAGACTCCTGATTGTTCAGGAGTCTTCAAATATGTTGAATCCAAATATTGAGCAATATTCATATCATTATACTTTCAATTGTCTGTAAATACCTTGTTCCAAAGATATGAAAGTTTCAGTTCTTATCACTCCTTTAAGCTTTTGAAGTTTATTAAGAATCTGCATCAAATGATCATTATCCTTACAAAGTACTTTCAGAAAGATGGTATAATTCCCTGTTGTGTAATGAGCCTCTACAACTTCATTAATGTCTTTTAGAGACTTCACAACTTCAGGATAATGCCCAGGTTGATCTAAGAAAACACCAATATATGATACCACTTTGTATCCAATCTTCTTTGGATTCAAAAATGATATTGAGTTTTCTATTACCCCTGCTTGTTCCAGTTTTTTAATTCTCTGGTGTACCGCTGTTGTAGAAATTCCAACATTTTTCGAAATATGTGCTAAAGATGTTTTAGCGTTGTCCATCAACATATAAATGATTTCTTTGTCGATGGAATCTAAATGGTAGTTTGTGTTGCTTGAATTTTTCATCTTCTACATTTTTTTTTTATTATTCATGTTTTTTTATATTATTATATAAAATGTTTTTTTATGTTTTTTTTTATAATTTAAATTTTGTCAAAACAGGAAAATGATCACTATAGCCCCCTAAATATCGTGTTCCTGCATAGGTACGAAAGGGTCTACCTTCAAATTTTCTATATCTGCTACTTAATTCTTTAGAATTGAATATTTCAGCATTTTGAAAAATCAATCCTGTCTTATCAAAAAATGATTTTGATAATAGTATTTGATCAAATAGCAATCCCGTTTTTAAATGAAAAGTAGAGTAATTTCTTGTGTGAAATAATTCTAAAAAAGGATTTTCTAGTATTTTTTCACCCTTATCGTCATAAAGAATTTTAACTAAATTTTCATCATCTGGGTTTTCGTTAAAATCACCACACAAAATGATCTTCTCCGCTTCAATATTTATTATCCGCTTACGGATTTCATTAAGTATAAAAGTTCTCTTAGGCTTATTAACATCTCTTTCTCGTTGAGAAGGAAGATGGGTAATAAAAATATGAATAACCTCTTCTTTTTCTTTATACCTAATTTTCGAATAAAGTACATCCCTAGTTGTGTCGTAATTTTCAGTGTTTTTTTTTATTTTCTCAAAGAAGAATGTGATTGTTTCCGAATCTACAATTTCAACTTTTGTTTTATCATATAACATCGCTACATCTACCTTTCTTTCATCCATAGAATCATAATGTAAAATTCCATATTCTGAGTTAAAAGGATCCATCTTCACCAAATCTTCTAGAACTTCCCTTCCGGAAATTTCGGATAAACCTATAATAAAAGGTAATATCCCATTTTGTTTTTTTATTAAACTGAAAACGTGTGATAACCTAATAAGTTTACTACTATATTTTCTCTCGTCCCAATTTTTCAACCCTGATCTTGTGGGATCCATTCTATGAATGGGTACTTGATCCGGTAAAAACAAATTTTCTACATTATAAAAACATAATATCTCTATCACCACGCATTATTTTGATTTTTCATCAGATTGAAGTGTAAATTTATTATTTTTCACAAGGCTTCAAAGCTAATTTTATATTCAAAACACAATAATAATAAAATTATTTTCAATAAAATATTAAAAAAAGAGTGACAAATGCGCTTCGTTTTCTCTCGTTTTTATTAAAAAAATAAATTCAATAGTAACAATTAATTATGCTTAAAATATTATAAACAAATTACGCAGCAAATATTGTACCATTTTTATAAAACTTGTTTATTTTTTTTACTTTTTTAAGACATAAAGCAGAAAAAGCTCAATTATAATATCAATATCTATTTTATAAAAATCACTTGTAAAACATAACTGTCTAGTTTACAAAACTTATCTAAGTTTATTTGTGACTTTATATTTCCCCAAAAAAAATTTACAAATCTGTTATATTTTTTTTGAAGAGCATCGGCAAACATCCCTGTAATAAGCATTTTTCCTTATTCAAAATGTAAAATAACAATGATGCATTGCTGATTTTAAGCATTTCTAAAAAAAATAATAAAAGATTTTATAGAAATTATTTCAATCACTCTATTTATCGCTTTTATTGTTGTTAATTTATTTAAAATAATTAACTTCGCAAAATTGAAGATAAATGATTAGACATTATTGATCTTTATTGATTATTTATTGCTCTCTATTGATAGTTTTATCGCCAAAATCGAAATTTAGGTTAAAATTGATTAAAAAGTGTTAAAATAAATCAGGTCGTTTTTCTTGAGTTATTCTCACTGCTTCATCATGCCTCCATTCTTCAATTTTATTGAAATTACCACTTAACAACACTTTTGGGACTTCCAATCCTTTATAAACCTCTGGTCTTGTATATATGGGAGGAGACAACAGATCATCTTGAAAACTGTCTGTCAACGCACTTTGTTCATCATTAAGAACTCCTGGAAGTAATCTAATTACAGAATCTGCCAAAACACAAGCTGCCAATTCTCCTCCTGTAAGAACATAATCTCCAATAGAAATTTCCTTCGTAATGTGTAAATCTCTTACCCTCTGATCAATTCCTTTATAATGACCACATAAAAAGATTAAATTTTTCTTTATAGAAAGTGTATTGGCTATTTTTTGATTTAAAGTAACCCCATCAGGTGTCAAATATATTACCTCATCATAATTTCTTTGAGACTTAAGTTCCGAAATACACTTGTCTAAAGGTTCTACCATCATAACCATCCCTGCCCCACCTCCATAGGGTTCATCATCTATCTGCCTATGTTTATTTGTAGCCCAATCTCTCAAGTGATGAAAATAAACCTCAACCAATCCTTTATCTACTGCTCTTTTCAATATCGATGTCCTGAATGGACTTTCCATCAGCTCCGGCAGTACACTTATTATATCAATTCTCATTGTAATGTTTCATTTTTCTTATTAGGCAAAATAATGAGTCGTAAAGATGAATCCTTATTAAAATAGCTCCACATCCAATTAAAGAAAACAGCAAGTTTATTTCTTACACTTAAAATCAACATAAGATGTAAGAACATCCAGAAATACCATGCAAAAAATCCTTGAAATTTTATAAATGGTAAATCGACCACTGCTCTATGCTTACCGATGGTCGCTAATGACCCTTTATCATCATATTCATACTCTTGCCATTCATTAATACTTTTCTTTAATAGATTTCTTCCTAAATTTTTTGCCTGATTAATTGCCACATTGGCAACCTGAGGATGCCCATTTGGATACTTTGGAGTCTCCATATATGCAATATCTCCGATCGCAAAAATAGCATCATACCCTTCTATCTTATTATATCGATCCACTTTATATCTATTTCTCACTAATTTTTCTTCAGGGAATCCATTCACTACATTTCCGATTACACCCGCTGCCCAAATTACATTGTTAGAAGGTATTTCTTTTCCACTTTTCGTATACACATTATTTCCATCATAATCTGTTACATATTCATCGCTTAGAAATACAACTCCTAATTCTTTAAGATATTTTTCAGATTTATCTTGGGCTTCGGAGCTCATCACCGCTAATGGTTTTTCCGTAGAGCTTACCAAGATAATTTTTAACTGATTAAAATTCATATAGGGATAATCCCTTGGAAGAATTTCTTTTTTCATTTCTGCAAAAGCACCCGCCAGCTCCACTCCCGTAGGTCCACTTCCCACTATAACAATATTCCAATTTCCATCATCACTCCGGCTCTTTTCTATAATTAATTTTTCAAAAGTCATTAAAACATGGTTTCTTATGCTAATGGCCTCTTGGGTATTCTTCATTCCAAAAGCTTTGCTTTCAAGATCTTGATTTCCAAAAAAATTAGTTTTACAGCCCGTTGCTATGATCAACTTATCATAAGTAAATTCAGCTTCATCAGCAATTACCTTATTATTAGTAGTATCAATTTCTTTAACTTCAGTTAGACGAAACTGTATATTTCTTGATCGTTGAAAAATTTTCCTAAATGGAAAGGAAATATTGGAAGGTTCAATTCTTCCACACGCAACCTGATAAAAGAGGGGTTGAAACATATGATGGTTAACCCTATCAAGAATAATTATTTTTTTATTTTTATTATTCAATGTCTTTGCAAGCTGTAATCCCGCAAAACCTCCTCCTATAATGATGATTTTTTCGCGTGTTTCCATAGTACACAAATTTACTGATTTTATTTAGCATTTAGCTGTTAAAAAAACTAGTTTTGTAAAACTTTATGCCACAAAAAAAGTACCATAAACAAACCTCTAGAAAGATCCATCAGGCGAGAAGAAAAAATTATTTTTTCTATAGAAATATCTTTTTAGCCCTATTAATGCTGACTTTAATAGGAACGGGATTGTATCTAAAAAAAAATATAAGCTATTATTATGCATTATATTTTAATAGAGTCGTCCACAAAAAACTTCAAAATACCGAAGTCGAAAGTCTAAGAATTCAAAAAATTATTTCAGAGAATCTCGACAAAACCTATGGCTTCGATATTTCACATTATCAAAATATAGAAGATATACAGTGGGATAGCCTCAGTGTAGGAAATAAAATAATTCCGCTAGAATTTGTGGTCATCCGAGCCACTATGGGAAATCAAAATTCAGATAAACATTTTAATCAATTTTGGAAAGAAGCAAAAAAACATGACATGATTCGTGGGGCATATCATTTTTATCGCGCCGATGAAGACCCTATTATTCAAGCCAACAATTTTTTAGAAAATGTAAAATTAGAAAGTGGAGACCTCCCTCCCATTTTAGATATTGAAAAAGTACCTAAACGAAAAACAAACCAAAAGCTCATTGAAGATTTAAAAGTATGGTGTAAAATTATTGAGGAAGCATACGGACAAAAACCGATTATTTACACTTATTATAATTACTATAAAGATTTCCTAGAGGAGGAGTTTCAAAATTATCCATTATGGCTGGCCAACTATAACGATGTTCCAAGCCCCACTCCGAATGGCAGTTGGGATTTTTGGCAATTTACAGAAAACGGAATTGTTCACGGAATTAATACCAAAGTAGATTTAGATATTTACAACGGAAGTATATGGTCACTGAAAAGGCTAACATTAGATTAATTATAAAAAATAATTGCTAATCATTCTCCTTAAATGGTTTTCGTTGAATCCATTCTGTTTCAGGATTTACTGATGGGAAAATAATCTTTATCAATCTATTCAACATCCTGTTTCTATGCTTTATCAATCCAAAAATTTTGACAGGTTCTGCTCCTACGGTAGATTTTATTTCTAAAGCTGTTCGTCCAAAAATGATCCTCCTATAATGGTTTTTAATTCCAAACTCCACCATATCAAAAAGCATATTCAGATACACTTGTTTTTCTTTTTGAAGCAATTTATCATATCCTAAAAAATAAGTATCAATATCTTTATCGTTGAGTATTAAAGTATAAAAGCCTATCAATCTTTTATTCAGAAAATATCCAAACACCCTAAAACTCTCATTTAACTCTTTTTTCATTTCCTCAAAATGATGTTTTGAAAGGAAAAATGTATTAAAAGGAGCATTCTCTGCCACATTTTGATAAAGAATATCCATTACTTCCTGATGCTTCTTAATATCATTAATGCTCATCTCGTGTTTCTCTATACCAACAAGCTTGTTCTTAGCCGATTTTGCTCTTGCTCGGTATTTTTTGGAAAAATCACTTAAATAACCTTCAAAATTATTCCAATTACCTCTAATGTCCAATATCATATTAGGCTGAACTGCAAATTTATAATACGACGAATACATTTCAGTATTAAAATAGGGAAGAAAACTTTCTTGATAATCTTTAAAAATTATCAATGATGTCTTTCCTACCTCTTTTTGCATTTTTTGTACAATTTCCATCAAAAGATAAAACAATTCTTCCACAGAAATTTTTGATGTATCAAAATAGAATCCATTTTGCCCGGTCAACATATTATTTCCTAAGATCATCACATTCTTACTATATCTTCTTGCTAAGAAGTTTCTAATACTGCACCAAACTTCATTTTTCTGAAAAGTAGAATGATATTGAAAATCCAAGTATTGAAATATAACACCTCCTATTAATTCATTGTCCTGGAAAACTGCCACATGATAGCATTTCATATTACTTGGCGCTGACGTGTATAATGCACATAAATACCCTTGAGATAGCATTACATTGTAGCTCCCAATAATATCATCCCAATTAGAAGGTAATTCTGAAGGATTTTTATGTATTTCAAACGTATAAGGCATAAAAAAGGCTACAAATGCAGCCTTATTTTTTAGTTCGTTATTTTATTTTTGAGTCACCCAATGAAACCCGTCCATTGCATACCATCCACAAATAATACCTCCCATAATGGTTATCGTAATGGTCCAATATGCCGTGTTAATCATGGTATATTTCCAAGACTTTCTTTCAAACATCGCATTAATAGCAATCAAAGGGAAGACAAATAAAACGCCAGCGATAAAAGAATGTAAGGCACCATGACCGAACGAACGGTAAGCCATTCCATAATCTTTCATAAATGCTTGGTATGAATCATTTGCATTCATTACGTCTCCTCCAATCATCCCCAAAGCACCAAATTGGTGTATGGTTACGAACTGTAAAAAATAGGATATCAATACGGATAAAATTAAAGAAAAAATGAATACTCCCACATTCGTTCCTTTCATTTTATCTTCTGTCAAACCCGCTTCTTCCATCCAAACTTGCCCAAAAACCTTTGGATTATACCAAATAAAGCCCATAATTAGGGGGACTAAAGCGGCTACAAAAATAGCCAGAAAATTAATTTGCATCATGGTTTGTATTTTTTAATTAGTTATATCAAATCTACATTAAAAAACATTACAAATGATATTTTATATACTTAAACATCTATATTTTGTATTTTCGCATCACGAAATTTAAATTGAAATGAACTACGTTGCAGCTGAAGACCTTACAAAATCCTATGGAATAAAAGTTCTATTTGAAAATATTTCCTTCAATATTAATGAAGGTGATAAAATTGCAATCGTTGCCAAAAATGGAAGCGGAAAATCTACCTTATTAAAAATTTTAATGGGTAAAGAAATTGCAGATCATGGAAACATAATTATTAATAAAGATATTCAAGTTGTCCTTTTTGATCAAGAGATTGATTATGATCCCAATCTTACGATTGAGGAATTTATGATGACTCTGGATTCAGCACCTATCTTAGCCCTCAAGAACTATCATCAATCTCTTCATTCCACAGATCATGATTTTATTGAAAAAGCATTAGCTGAAATGGAAACCCATAAAGCATGGGATCTAGAGAACGAAATGAAACAAATTCTCTCTCAGCTTAAAATCACAGATCTTGAAGCAACGATGAAAACCCTTTCAGGAGGACAAATAAAAAGAGTTGCTTTAGCCAAATTACTGACAGAGACCAGAGCTGAACATCGTCATACCCTATTAATTATGGACGAGCCAACCAACCACCTTGATGTAGAAATGGTAGAATGGCTTGAAAGTTATTTAAACAAAGCTAAAGTTACGCTATTACTTGTAACCCACGACAGGTATTTTCTTGACAGTGTATGCGATACTATTTGGGAAATGGAAGACAGAAACCTCTATGTCCATAATGGATCGTATGCTACTTATCTTGAAAACAAAATGATTCGAGAAGAAAATCTTAACGCGACTATCGATAAAGCCAATAACCTTTATCGAAAAGAACTTGAGTGGATGCGAAGACAGCCTAAAGCAAGAACAACGAAATCAAAAAGTCGAATTGATTCCTTTTATGAAACGGAAAAAGTAGCAAAAACGGACACTCGAAAACAAGGACTGGAATTAGATTTTGAAATGAAACGCTTAGGTAAAAAAATTCTAGAACTTAAGAATATTGATAAAAGTTTTGGCAGTAAAGTTCTACTTAAAGATTTTAGCTATCAATTTCAGCGAGGTGAAAAGGTAGGAATTGTTGGGAAAAATGGAGCCGGAAAATCAACCCTACTCAATATAATCCAGGGCTTAGAAAAAGTAGACCATGGTGAAATAGAAAAAGGAGAAACTATTTCATTTGGATATTTCTCTCAAAAAGGTTTAACTTATAAAGAAGACGAAAGAGTTATTGATTTTATTAAAGAAATTGCAGAGTTTTATCCATTAGCTAATGGGAAAAGCCTTTCCGCATCACAATTTTTAAGACTTTTTTTATTTGATGATCAAACACAATATTCTCCTATTTCTAAACTTTCGGGAGGTGAAAAAAGAAGGCTACATCTCATGTACATTTTATATCAAAATCCCAATTTCCTGATTTTTGATGAACCTACCAATGATCTTGACCTTCCCACTTTAACCGTTCTTGAAAACTTCCTACAACAGTTTCAAGGTTCACTTATCATTGTATCTCACGACAGATATTTTATGGATAGAATTGTGGATCATATTTTAGCGTTTGAAGGAAATGGAAAAATAAAAGACTTTATTGGTAATTTCTCAGAATACAGAGAAGCCAAAAGCCGTGAACAAGCTTCTGAAAAAAATATTATAGTAAAGTCCGAGCCACCTAAAGAAAATACAATTCCGAATAACTCTCCTTCAAAAAAAAGAAAGCTTTCTTTTAAAGAACAAAAAGAATTGGAATCAATCGAAAAAGAAATACCTGAGTTTGAAGAAAAAAGAGAAAAGATCCTTCATCAACTTAATAATGAGACAGATTATGAAAAAATATCAATCCTCTCTGCTGATCTCGAAGCAATTTCAGAAAAACTTGAAAGTCATGAAATGAGATGGCTTGAGCTTCAAGAATTTTTAGAAGATAGTTAAAAAACAAGAATTTTGAGTTATAAGTTATGATCAGATTATAAACCCTGTTACAACTTATAACTCATTATTTCTCATTATATTAAATTGATCACTTTTTCTTCTTTAGCACTTCTTTCTGCTGCATCAATAATAATCATATTCTGAATAATTTCTGTTGCTGGTGAAGGTAGAGCATAACCAAAGACCATAGATTCATAAATCTGTTGGTAATAATTCATATAATTGCCAGGTTCACTCGTCGTCAATATTCTTTCAGTCTTAGCATTATCATTAATAAAGTTCAAAATTCCATCTGACTCTTTTAAGGGTAACGTCCAATCTTTTCCATATAAAGGCAACGATCCTGAGATTAATTCATTTTCTTGATTATCCGCCCTTTCTTGTAAAAAGCTACCTCTTTCGCCATGAAGAATATATGCATAATGAGTTTCTTTACTAAAAACAGTAGACTTGAGCCTAACTCTTAAACGATTTTTATAATACAGAATAATTTCAAAATAATCGTTGGCAAAATCATCTCCTTTCATCGAAAAGATATCTGCAAATAGTTTTTCAGGAAAGCCAAAACATTGTACTGCTTGGTCTATTAAATGAGCTCCTAAATCATGGAGAGCACCCGAACCCAATTGTTGAGGATCTTCTTTATGGGATTTAGTACTTGGTTCTGTACGATATCTATCAAAACGAATCTCAACCTCTTTAATATCACCTAAACATTTTTCCTTAAGAATTTTCTGTACCTGAAGATAATCCCGATCAAATCGTCTGTTTTGATATACACTCAAAAGCAATCCTTTTTTTTCTGCAAGTTTCACCAACTCCTCAGCTTCTAGAACGGTTACAGTGAAAGGTTTCTCCACAACTACATTTTTTCCTGCCTCCAGAGCCAGTTTCACATGTTCAAAGTGAGTTTGAATCGGAGTATTTACAACAACAAGCTCAATGTCTTCATTTTTCAACATATCTTCCACCGAACGGTAAATAATTGCGTCTGGATAATTTTCTTTAGAATCCTCCTTACTTCTCTCTACAATGCCTGTTATAAAAAATCCAGGATGTTCTTTTAAAAAAGGAGCATGAAAAACTTTTCCACTCATTCCAAAAGCGCAAAGCCCCACTTTTATTAATTTCATAATTTATTTTTAAACATATATATTTATAAAAACTGGTTTAATATACGACATTTCAACCATCTAACATTCATACAACTTTTAAAAACATGATAAATATCAGTTTTTTATTGAGGTAATTTTTATAGAAGCAGCTTACATTTGCATCTTATTTTAAATTAATCTAAATAAACACAGATGAATAAAAATCTATTGTCTTTAGGAATGTTATTAACTGCAGTGGCTGTAAATGCCCAAATAAGGAATACAGCAGTAGATACTATTAAAATTCAAAGTATAGAAGATATAAACCTTCATAAAACAGGAAACCCTAATAAAGCAAAACCATTATCTACCAAGTCAAATCTTACGATAATGGAAAACCCTCAGCCCATCTCTATTGTTACTCATGAGATTATTGAACAACAACAAGCCAAGCAGCTTAGTGATGTGTTACAAAACATAAATGGGATGTATGTAACTTCTTCAAGAGGAAATTCTCAGGATAGTTTTGGTGGACGTGGATTTCTTTTAGGAAATGATAATATATTTAAAAACGGATCTAGAGTCAACAGCGGAGTTTTTCCAGAAGTAAGCGGCCTTGAAAGAGTTGAAGTTTTAAAAGGTGCTAATTCCATGCTATATGGAAATACTGCTGCCGGAGGTATCATCAATATGATCACAAAAAAGCCTAGGTTCAATTATGGAGGAACTATAGGGTTAAACGCTGGAAGCTGGAATTCATACAAACCCACTGTTGATTTGTACGGACCTTTATCAAAAAATATAGCATTCAGAGTAAATGGGGCTTATGAATATGCAGAAAGCTTTAGAGATGTGGTAAAGTCAGAAAAATATTATTTTAATCCATCATTCTTATTTAATTTGAGCCCTAAATCTCAATTAATTGTGGAAGCAGATTATCTTAAAAATGATTTCACACCAGATTTCGGATTAGGCTCTATTACAAAACAGGATAAATTCACCTATGAACTCAATACTTTATTGCCCCGAAATGCCTTCTTAGGAACTGATTGGCAATATCAAAATGTAGAACAACTATCCACCAATTTGACATTTAACCATCAATTTAATTCCAAATGGAGTTTAAATGCTACCGCATCTTATCAAAATTATACTAAAGATTACTTTTCTACAGAAAGAATTCAATGGGCATATGATTCTGCCAATCAATTATTCTGGAAAAGACCATTAAACAGAACCTATAATGAACAAAATTATACTGCTGCACAGGTAAATATCAATGGTGAATTCGCCACTGGCAAAATCAATCATAAGATATTAGTCGGAGCGGATGCAGATTATGGATTATCAGATTCTTACACTTATTATAACCCATTAAACGATAAAACTTATGGAAACAGTTATATATTTGGGACTAATGGAGATGCAACTGATGCAGGAATCCTTTATTTAGAAAATCCAGCAACTTGGGCTAGTGGTAAAATGCCTGAATCTTCAAGATTAGAACGTACAAGAATCCCAACACAAAGATTGGGGATATATGCTCAAGATTACATAAGCTTAACAAGTCAATTTAAGTTGATAGCCGGCCTAAGATGGTCTTATGTAGAAAACAAAAGTACACGAAAGGAAAACTTTAAAGACCATACTACTCCTGATGTTCCTAATTCGAGTTCCTCTGATAGGGCTTTCTCACCAAAGGCAGGTATTATCTACACACCTAACGCTAATCTCTCCGTATTTGCTACTTACACCAATTCATTTTCTAACAATGTTGGTTTGAATAGAAATAATGAAGGACTAAAGCCAACATATATTGACCAATATGAAGTTGGTGCAAAGAAAAATCTATGGAATAACGCCTTAGCCATCAACCTTACTCTTTATCAAATCTTGTATAGAAATTTTTATCAAGTTGCCTTGACTGATAGTGGTCAACAACTAGATCAAAATGGTCTTATAAAAGATTTTGCAGGGAAAATGAGAAGTCGAGGTATCGAACTAGATATTACCGGAAATCCTACCGAAAACATTTCTATTATTGGAGGATTCTCTTATAATAATTCTGTTTATCTTGACACTCCTAATGATTTCGGATATGTGGAAAATCAACGATTAGTAAGAACCCCAGCCACTACTGCTAACATGTCTGTATTTTACAAATTTACAAAATTTGCCAAAGGATTAAAAATTGGTGCGGGCGCATATTATATAGGAGATAGATTAGCAGGTTGGAATGATACTAAAACAGGAGGCACAACCAGCTTACAAAATAGAAACGGTATAAGTAGAGTTTTTGAATTGAAAGATTACACAACCGTAACTTTATCGGCAGGATATGAATGGAAGAAATTTATGATTCAAGGAAAAGTAGGCAATCTATTTAATGTCGTGAATTATAATGTTCATGAGAATTATTCCGTCAATCCCATTACTCCTAGAAATTATTATTTTACGTTTACTTATAAGCTATAAAATTAATCATATAAAATTTCATCAATTAAAGTGGAAGTTGCAATTTTGCAATTTCCACTTTAACTTTAAAAACAAGACATGGATAAAATTAAGGACACAAGGAGTTTCATGCGAATTACTCATCGCTATCTCGGGTATTTTCTTGCGGGAATTATGGCGGTATACGCCGTAAGTGGTGTTATATTAGTATATCGAGATACTGATTTTTTAAAAAAGGAGAAAAAGTATGAAAAAGTGCTTGAAAAAAATCTTTCAGAAAAAGAACTAGGTAAAGAATTAAAAATCAAAAATTTTGAAATAGAAAAAACGGAAAATAATTTTCAATATTTCAAACAAGGTAGCTATAATTTAATTACCGGAGAAGCCAAATATTCAAAAAAGGAACTCCCCTATATTCTGGATAAAATGACAAAACTTCATAAATCACAATCTAAGGACAAATTGTCACCTTTAAATACATTCTTTGGTATTGCTCTTTTCTTTTTTGTAATTTCGAGCTTTTGGATGTTTAATCCTAAAACAAAAGCATTTAAAAGAGGGATGATTTTCACCGCTGCGGGTCTTGTTATATCTATAATTTTGTTATTAATATAATTATATTTAACCCACCCATTAAAATCAAAACAGTTGCCAATTTAAGTTAATTTAACATTATTTACGTTTAATTATAAAAATAAAACGTAAAAAAACACTAGTATGGCATGTTTATTGATTTTTTTAGGTAATTAGATAATAAACAATACTTATTAAAATTATAAATTTATGAAAAAACTAATTTTAACAGGAATATTTGCAGTAGCAGGATTAGCTACTACTGCTAATGCTCAGATACAGCAAGGCAATTGGCTTGTTGGTAGTAGCTTAGTGTCGAGTAATTTTGGACTTAATACAGGAGGTGGATACAATATCTCTGTACAACCAAAAGGAGCTTATTTTATTAAAGATAATGTAGCAGTTGGGGGGTATGTTACCTTAGGCTTTAACAAGATTTCCAACGGAAGTCCAACAAGATTTGATTATGCAGTAGGAGGACTAGGTCGTTACTATTTGTCTCCTGGAGAAAAAGGTGTTGATAATTTACTAAACCACGGGAGATGGTTTTTAGAAGGAAATGTAGGGATTGGAGGTAATACTGTTGAACACGGAAACTCCACTACAGGTTTAGATTTTGGAGTAGGTCCAGGGTATTCTTATTTCATTACCCCAAACATCGGGCTTGAAGGACTTGTTAAATATAATGGAGTTACAGGATTTGGTAACGAAGGATTAACCTCAACAATCACATTCAATGTAGGCTTCAGTATTTATCTTCCTACATCTAAAGCAAAACAAGTAATAAGAGATGCCAAATAAGAAATCATCTCAAATATAAAATAAAAGCGCACTGAAATCAGTGCGCTTTTTTACAAATTAAAACTAAACTATAAAAATCAAATACATTAAATATTAGGCTGTGGGGTATAGCGTAGATAAGGCTTTATTTCAGTTACTCCTTTAGGAAAGATTCTTCTCGCTTCTTCTGTAGAAACTGTAGGAGGAACAATTACATCCTCTCCATCATGCCAATTAACAGGTGTAGCCACCTTATATTGGTCAACCAACTGCAAAGAATCCAACACTCTCAATATTTCATTAAAATTTCTTCCTGTAGAAGCCGGATAAGTGATGATAAGCCTTACTTTTTTATCCGGATCAATAATTAATAAAGATCGAACGGTAGCAGTTGCAGAAGCATTGGGATGAATAAAATCATACAACTCTGATATTTTTCTATCTTTATCAGCTATGATAGGAAACTTCACTTCAGTATTTTGTGTCTCATCAATATCTTTGATCCAGCCCTTGTGATCCTCTACTCCATCCACACTCAGGGCTATTATCTTCGTATCTCTTTTATCAAATTCTGCCTGAAGTATTGAGGTATACCCTAGCTCTGTAGTACAAACAGGTGTATAATCTGCAGGATGAGAAAAAAGAATACCCCATGAACTTCCGAGATAATCATAAAAATTTACATTTCCTACAGATGTTTCTGCATTAAAATTTGGTGCTGTGTCTCCTAGTTTAATTGACATAATAATATTTTGTTTTTATTAGTCTACAAATTTAATAGACTTTTTGAATATAACAAAATTTTTCCCGAAAAATACATATATTTAAAGTCAAAATTCTACATATGCAAAAAAATGGTCTAAGCTATCTTAATGTGGTATACCGGATTTTAGAAAACTGGTATTTGAAATTTGCAGAAATAACTCCCAAACTTATTTTGGGTATTCTTATTTTTTTATTTTTCTTATTTACAAGTAAATATTTAAGCCAAATTGCGGTAAAAATATTTCAAAAACTATTTCCCAACAGTAACAAAGAAAGCTCCCTTGTTACCTTAATCGCTGTTTTCAGATTTTTAATTATGCTGATGGGCACTTTCGTTGCTCTTGAAATAATGGGATTAAGTGGAATTTTATGGAAATTTATTGGAAGTCTAGGAGTCGCTGGTGTTATTGCCGGTGTTGCGTTAAAAGACCTTGTTTCAAGTATTTTTTCAGGAATGCTCATTGGAATTGATAAAGCATTCAAAGTTGGAGATTATATCATACTTGGGGCTAATTCCGGAACAGTACAAGAAATCGGATTTTTAACCACAAAAATTATTACTGATGATGGTAAAAAAGTATATATTCCCAATCAGGTAATTTTTAATGCGCCCTTTTCTAATATCACCGCATCTCCACAAAGAAGAATTATTTTTAATTTTGAAATTCCTGCAGATGAGGATATCTCGAAAGCCCAAACAGGAATAATGGAAGCTATAAAAAGTGTAAAAAATATTGATAGAGCAGACACGGTTGAAGTTAATTTTATAGATCTGAAACAAGGAGTGTTTAATCTGCAAGCAAAGTTCTGGATGAAAATGGGATCTAGTATATCTCAGGTAAAAAGTGAAGCCTATTTAAAAATAAAACATCGCCTAGATTCTGATGGAATTCAACTTGTAACACCTACAAGTATTAATATTACTACTAATGAAAATACTTTAATGGAAAGTCAAGATAAATAGAATCCATCTCACTACGAAACAAAAAAAATCCGTCTTCACCAGTGGTGAGACGGATTTTTTGTTTATCTCTTAATAATTAATTTTTCCGTGACTTTCTGTCCATTATCCAGATCTAATGATATTAGATAATTTCCATTTATCAATTCATTAACATTCAGTTTCGTTTCCCCTTTAAAGGTTCCGTTTCTAAGGAGTCTTCCAGAAGCATCAAATAAAGTATATTTTGCCTTTTGAGACGAATTCTTTAATAGAATATTTACCTCATCTTTAGATGGATTTGGATAGATTGCAAAGTTTTTAATTTCTGCCTCCGAAGTTCCAAGGAATTGCTGGATAGAAAAATTTGAGCTATTAACTGAAAAATAAATATTTCCAAGCGCCTTTACCATAATTCTTGCAGAAGCAATATCTTCATTCGGAAAGTTAATAACAGCTGAACCATTATTAGGAACACTTCCTGCCAATACTGTCGTAAAACTATTCCCTCCATCTTTTGAAAGTAAAATAGTAACATTTTGAGTATTGACTAAACCTCCATTGGTACCTGCTACATTCCATGTAACTGTGGTAGGTACAGCCGCACTATATTGTATATTTGAAGTATGTGATGTCACAACAAAAGGACCATCATTGGTTACTGTCACAGCCATAGCATCTCTTGCTGATTGATTTCCAGTAGCTCGATTATCATTTACTAAAAGTGAAAAATTCAATGTCCTGGCCACACTTGGAGTCATTTCCCAAGTTGGAATCAAATCATTCGCTAAAATAGAACTCATCCTTGGAAAATATCTTGTCGCTGAAGCAGTAGGTGACCATGAACGATAAATAGGACCTACAGTAGCTGTAGAAACAGGTGGCTGCGTACTAGATTGATTGTCATATTGCTCCCATAAATAAGAAAGAGCATCATTATCAGGATCAGTTCCAAACGCTGTAAGAACAAAAGCTGTTCCTCTAGGTATGATATAGTCGGCACCAGCATCAGCTGTAGGCACCCCATTATTATTTGAGACTTTGGAAGCACAATCTGAGGATCTTTGTAAAACATTATACATTTCTATTACACTTGTAGCATGAAAATAGGGATCACTATTACTCTGAAGATTGTTTGCACTACCACAAATTCCTGCATATGCCATCACAGTACTTCCACTCCCGGGCTCATAAGCTGTAGAATTATTAGCATTACCAGAGCATGAACCACTACTCGCTCTAAATGTATGATTTGCTCCAAATTGATGTCCCATTTCATGAGCTACATAATCGATATCAAAAGGATCTCCAATCGGAGCTCCTGAACCTGTAACTCCTCTGGCTTTAGAAGCTGTACAAACAACCCCTAAACCAGCCAATCCTCCACTATTGGTACCAAATACATGCCCTATGTCAAAATTAGCAGAACCAATTATTGAATTTATGTTAGTGTGACTTTGAGAAATCATGGTTACAGGGTTTCCGTTGGTATACGGATCTGTTGATGGATTTGTATAAATCAATAGATTGGTATTAGCAACCATAATCATGGTTGTCGAAATCGTTTTCTCATAAATTCCGTTAACTCTGGCCATTGTTGTAACCATTGCAGACATTGCATCTGACACAGTTCCTCCATGAAACATTGTATACTCTCCTGTTGCTGCTAACGCAAGTCGGTAAGTTCTAAATTGTCCGTCAGACACTAAAGGAGCCTTCATAGCAGAACCATTATCCAAAAGCTTCAGTAGATCAACACCCTCTACACCACATTCGAATAGTCTGTCATTTTTAGGAAGATCTTCTCTTTTATAGAAAATAAAAGAAGAATTATCCTTTGTGTAACTATCCAAATAACTGATCTTCCATTCATCAAAATACATAACACTGATTCCGGTATTTGGTGTTACACTGAAACGAATACTATTGCTTGGATTATTTTTTTGCCAGCCTACATAAGAACGCATCTCAGGAAATTTGGCCTGTAGTTCAGGTTCCATAATAGGAGCTTCCTGTACTATATAATTTTTAATATTACCCTCCGCATCAGGGAACTTTATTATCAAATTTTCGTTACCTGAAAAACGTTGGGGTGCATTTTTCAAATCATTCTTGATTTGATCAAGTTCAAGTTCATACAAAGAAAAAGCTTTGGGTTGAACATATCTTGTTTTAAGATTTTCTTTAGAAATTCTTGCTTCATTAATTTTTGTCCAGTAATTCTGCTGTCCAAAACCATGTGCCGCTATTAAAAG
The DNA here is from genome assembly GCF_902728265.1 of Chryseobacterium potabilaquae. GTDB lineage: Bacteria > Bacteroidota > Bacteroidia > Flavobacteriales > Weeksellaceae > Chryseobacterium > Chryseobacterium potabilaquae. The sequence goes on along the minus strand of NZ_CACVBR010000023.1, from coordinate 10,117 downwards.
GCACGAAAAAATAAATGTTTGGGTCTTCATGATAGTTTCTTTTTTATATATTAATATTTTATGACAATCTTTCTAAAACTTATATTAGCAAATAGTTTAGGATATCAATAAACAGGGCTATTACTATCAAAAACATCTTTTTTTTCATTAATAGAAGAAATGATTACAGATCAACTTTCTCCCTTGTTATAATTAATGATCGAAAAAATATAATAATGATAACAATCTTCTTATTTAGTGTTTTACTTTTTAGTAACTAAATGAGAACCAATCCCCACCTAACGTTTATAGTCAATGAAACCAAATAGAAAAATACTACTATAATTCAATTGTAAAACCTACTATTATAAATATAAAAATTTCAGAATTTTTATTTACTATTTTCTAACAAAAAAACCGTTTAAAAAAACGGTTTTAATATATTATTAAAAAGTTTTAGATTAAGCCAATACTTCCTTTACTTTATTTGCAGCCTCTTCAAGAGTAATAGCGGAATGAACATTCAATCCAGATTCATCGATAATCTTTTTAGCTTCAACGGCATTTGTCCCTTGTAGTCTAACAATGATTGGAACTGGAATATTTCCCATTGCTTTATAAGCATCCACAACACCTTGAGCAACTCTATCACATCTTACGATACCTCCAAATATATTAATAAGGATTGCTTTTACATTGGGATCTCTTAAAATAATTCCAAAAGCAGTTTGCACTCTCTGCGCATCTGCAGTACCTCCCACATCAAGGAAGTTCGCAGGGTTACCTCCTGATAATTTAATGATATCCATTGTCGCCATTGCAAGTCCCGCTCCATTAACCATACAAGCAACATTACCATCTAATTTCACGAAATTAAGACCAGCATCACCTGCTTCAACATCCATTGGATCTTCTTCTCTCTTATCTCTAAGTTCAGCTAAATCTTTATGACGGAATAATGAATTATCATCTAGCGTTACTTTAGCATCTACTGCAATAATTTTATTATCTGAAGTTTTTAATACTGGATTGATTTCAAAAAGAGAAGCATCAATACCTGTATATGCGTTATATAACGAAGTAATAAATTTCACAAATTCCTTAAATGCACTTCCTTCAAGTCCTAGGTTGAAAGCAATTTTTCTAGCTTGGAAACCTTGTAAACCCAAAGCAGGATCAATAGTTTCTTTATGAATAAGGTGAGGAGTCACTTCAGCAACATGCTCAATATCCATACCTCCTTCCGTAGAATACACTACTGTATTTTTACCTAACGCTCTATCTAAAAGAATAGATACATAAAACTCTTTTGTTTCCGACTCTCCAGGATAATATACATCCTCTGCAACCAAAACAGAATTCACTTTTTTACCTTCAGCTGAAGTTTGAGGAGTTACCAACTGCATCCCAATGATATTCTGAGCGTTTTCTTTTAGTTTATCCATATTTGGAGAAAACTTTACACCGCCTCCTTTACCACGTCCACCTGCATGGATTTGTGCTTTTACAACCCAACCTTGTGCTCCTGTTTCAGCAGTAAGTTTTTCAGCTGCAGCTACAGCTTCGTCTACATTATTCGCTACGAAACCACGTTGGATTGATACCCCGTACTTTGATAAAATCTCTTTTGATTGATACTCGTGAAGATTCATATTATTTTTATTATTTTATTTTAAAATTTAAAGGTTGACAAATTTACTAAAAAGACATGGAAGTTCAAGATTCTAAACTTAAAAATTAAAGTTTACTCCTCTTGATTTTTACCATATGGTATAAATTGGCTTTATTCTTCGATTAATTTTTCAGATTGAGAGCCAATAAAGGGAATTTTAGGCGCCAGAAAATATCCTGTTAAGCTCGCAAAAAGTATTGGCACAAAATAAGTAAAACCTGTTAATGCCCCCAAAATAATGGTTGTGCTCATTGGGGTTCTTGTCACACAAGAATTAATTGCTGCCATACAACTTACAATAGCTAAAGTAGTATCCACCGTAGGAAATACTTCGTGAATAATTAATCCTAAAGTTGTTCCTACAAAAAACAAAGGAATAATAAAACCACCTCTCCATCCTGAAGTTACTGTGATGGCAATCGCCAATATTTTGAATATTAAAATCCATACAAGAAAACTTATCGTAAAGTTTCCATCAATAAGGGTATTAATTTCATGATGTCCAAAATATCTTGTAATGGGAAAATAATAGGCTATAATACCTAAAATAATTCCTCCGATAAAAGTTTTAATATAAATAGGAAACTTTGTGTATTCAAATATTTTTTTAAAAAATTTTACTACAAAAATAAATATCCAACCCAATAAAGCTCCTATCGTTCCAAACATTGCAGCATATACAAAATCATATACACCGGTATAGTGGTACGCCTTCAATCCCCATGTTGCTCCTATTCCCAAATGAATGATAAGGGCAAAAACGAAATAGCTAAAACAGCTGGCCACCAATGCAGGAATAATAGCTTTATAATATTCCACAGCGTGTTTATGATGAAGAATTTCCAAGGAAAATAAGCTTCCTCCAAGAGGAGCTCCAAATAAGGCTGTAAATCCGGATGCCATTCCGGCAATACTTAATGATCGTAATTCTTCTCCTTTTAGTCTGAAAATTTTACCCAACCAAGTTCCCGTAGATCCTGTAACCTGCACCAAAGGAGCTTCAGGCCCCAAACTTCCTCCTGACGCTACACAAAAAAGTGATGACAAAATCATGGATGGATTATTTTTAGGATCTAATTTTCCCTTATTGAATCTTATATTATTCACAATCAAATGAATTTCCCCCGGATCACCAATCCAATGAATGACCAATCCTGCCAACAAACCACAAATTGCCATAGTGGGAATCACCATCCATCCGTGAAATTTAGCTAAAAATTCCGTAAAATGTTCAAGAACAACCCAGTAAAACCCAGCAATAACTCCTCCAACCAAACCTGTAATTGCCCACATGAAAAAAATACGACTGAAAACAAAAGGATTAAATCTGATGGGTTGGTCCAAAAGATCAAATGTTTTGATTAATTGTCGTCGTCTGTTAATTTTCATTTTTGATTTATTTTGAAGAGTAAAAAAATCATCATTTCTTTCAATATTTTAATCAGTTAAGATTTATTCCAGTCTTACCACAACGGGTTGTGAAAAATTTTCAACAATAGGAGTGTTTTTATAAAGCAAAGGTTTTTCCAAGCCCCCAATTGCATAAAGGAATAATGCACTGATAATATTAAATTCCAAACCTGATTCTCCTCTGTATTTCACCCTTTTGAATTTACCATCAACATCCACAGTAAAACTCAAATTACATCGATATATCCCATCGCTATAATTCCTAAACAAATGAACCGGAAAATCGGTAGTCAATCGTTTTTGTAAATCTTGAAGTTGTTTTCTATTTTCAACTTGAGTGAGAGACGAAACCTCACTTATTGTTTCTACTTTTCCAATCATCGTCTCTTTATCATATATATTTTGATATAGATTTTTCAGATCTTTTAATTTTTCACCATAAAAACTCTTGTATTTTTCATCATACACTGCTGAGTTTTCTTTGTAATCATAACGACTAATACTATCAGAAAAACGCTTTTGGATATTTTTCACTTCTGTTAAAATATTTTCATTCAGCAAATTTTTCTTTTCCTGACCAGCCATTTTTTGTAGGCTTAGAAAAGTGATGATCAAAGTAGTGCAAAACAATATAAATCGACAATTCATTTTCACATTTTAAATAAACTATTATAATTTTGTCTTTCCAAAATAAATAATTAACATGAACCAGCTTATAATCATGAACAATCCTCCAAGGGGAGTAATTGGTCCTAAAAACTTCAGATTTGCCCCTAAATAATCCTGAAGGCTCAAGAAATAAATACTTACAGAAAACATAAAAGTTCCTATAATCATTAAAATTGAAGTCCATTTTTCTGAAGTGGTATCAAATTTTAAGATGTATCCGATTATCAGCAAAAAGAAAGCTGCATACATTTGGTATCTCACTCCCGTTTCAAAACTTTCTAGTTTTTCCAAAGACAAAATTTTCTTTAAAGCATGTGCTCCAAATGCTCCCAGAATTATAGATAACATTCCATAAATCGCTCCAAAAACTAAAGTAATTGTTTTCATTTTTATTAAGTTACAATTTTTAGATAATAAACTTTATTATTATAATGACAAATTTCTCATTAGGAATTAGATAATTTTTACTTAATCTGCCTCTCTCATTCTGTTAAACTCATGAATTACTTCATGATGACTTACTGTTTTATCTTTAAAATAGTTCACAAAATACTGTTTCTCTTCTTCTGTAGCACCCAGTTGGTTCAAAATATTTAACAAATGCATTTTCATATGACCTTTCTGAATACCTGTGGTCACTAAAGAACGCAATGCTGCAAAGTTTTGTGCTAAACCTGAAACCGCTAGAATACTCATCAATTCCTGTGCAGAAGGTTTTCCAAGAAGTGCTAATGAAAATTTTACTAATGGGTGAAGATTAGTCAATCCTCCCACTACACCTACCGAAATTGGAAGATCAATCCAAAACCGAAAAACACCATGATCTATTGTACAATGTGTTAAAGATCTATATTGTCCATCCCTTGCCGCATAGGCATGCGCACAAGCTTCTGTTGCTCTAAAATCATTCCCGGTCGCAATTACCACTGCATCCACTCCATTCATCACTCCTTTGTTATGAGTTGTGGCTCGAAAAGGTTCTATTTCTGCTATCGTTACGGCTTGTTTAAATTTCTGAGCAAATTCTTCAGGAGAAATACCACTATCATCTTTTAAATCTTCCATTTTACAGGAAACTTCAGCTCTTACAATACAATCAGGGGTAAAATTAGAAAGAATGTTCATCACAATTTGTAAGGAATTTTTCTCTTCTTGTGTAAATTCTTCACTGATTGTCATCTCTTGTTTCAATGTTTTTCCAAACTGTTCTAAACAAGAATTAATGAAATTCGCTCCCATAGAATCCACCGTATCAAAACTAGCCTTTAATTGATAATAATTAGGCATTTCGGAAGTTTTATCCACAAGTTTTATATCCAAAATTCCACCTCCTCGTTTTCTCATGTTGGAAGTGATATCATCTGTTGCTTCAAATAATTTTTTCTTTAAACTAAAATTAAAAAAGTGAAGAAGTTTATGAGGTTCAACATTTAATATAAAATGGGTGTGACCCAATTTTTCATTATTTATAATAGTTGTTTTAAAACCTCCTTTATCAATCCAAAATTTTGCAGCCTTTGACGCTGCCGCTACAACTGAACTTTCTTCTACAGCCATCGGAAGTGCAAATAATTTTCCATCAATCAAAAAATTTGGAGCAATTCCATAGGGCATATAAAAATTGGAAACTGTATTTTCAGAAAACTCCTCATGAAGTTGCTGAAGTTCAACATTTTCATTCCAATATTGTTTTAATATATTTTGATATTCTTCATTTCCTTGAAGGTATTCGTTGATGAGCCAATCGATTTTTCCTTGTTTTGAAAGCTTTGAAAAACCTTCAATTGGTTTATGATTCATAGTATAACTTTAATGGAGCGTAAATATAGTGATTTTGTGACTTTCTTTTGTTGATAACTTCAATCAAAAAAGGTTGACATTTATCAATTTTAGAATTATTTTTGAACAGAAAAATTAGATTTTCAATTCATATACCATGAATTTTGATCGCCTAAAAGAAAAGCTTGAAATCCTCGCTGATGCAGCAAAATATGATGTTTCTTGCTCATCAAGTGGAGGCACGAGAAAAAATAAAAAAGGCGCTTTAGGAGATAGTTCCATAAGTGGAATTTGTCATACATATACAGAAGACGGAAGATGTGTTTCGCTTCTCAAAATTCTACTGACCAATCATTGTATCTACGATTGTGCTTACTGTGTTTCTCGGAGTTCAAACGATATAAAAAGAGCAGCTTTTACGGTGGAAGAAGTTGTAGATTTAACGATTAACTTTTACCGCAGAAATTACATTGAAGGCTTGTTTTTAAGTTCAGGAATTTTCAAAAATGCGGATACTACGATGGAACGTTTGGTTCGTGTGGCTAAAAAATTACGTTTGGAAGAAAATTTTAATGGATATATCCATTTAAAATCAATTCCGGGTGCCAGTGATGAATTGATGCAAGAAGCCGCTTTGTACGCTGACCGATTATCCATCAATCTTGAAATTCCGACAGAAAGTGGATTGAAATTATTGGCTCCTGAAAAAAATCGACAGGATATGCTCGGCCCCATGAAATATATTCAAAATGGGATTTCTCAGTATAAAGACGAAAAGAAAATTTTCAGAAAAGTTCCAAAATTTGCCCCAGCCGGACAATCTACACAAATGATTGTAGGGGCAACCAATGAAAATGATTTACAAATTATAAAAGTGGCCGATCATTTTTATAAAAACTTCAACCTGAAAAGAGTATACTATTCGGGTTATGTTCCAGTGTTAGAGGATAAAAGATTACCTTCTTTAACCACAGAAGTACCCATGCTTCGTGAAAATCGACTATATCAGTCAGATTGGCTGATGAGATTTTATGGTTTTAAGGCAGAAGAAATTGTAGATCCGAGTATTCCTTTTTTAGATTTGGAAGTGGATCCTAAATTAAGCTGGGCCTTACGACATCTCGACCAATTCCCTGTTAATCTTCAAACAGCAGACTATCAAATGATTTTAAGAGTTCCTGGAATTGGGGTAAAAACAGCACAAAAGATTATAAATGCGAGACGTTTTCAGGTGTTACATATTGATCATTTGAAAAAATTGGGAGCAGCAGTCAATCGGGCTAAATACTTTATTGATTTTAATGCCGGTAATTCTTATCTTTCTTATTTAACAGACAAAAACTTTAGAAAGATATTGATTGGAGGAAGCTCTTCAAAATTTCACACTCAATTTTCGCAACAGTTGAGTTTATTTTAAGGTGGAATAACAGTATAAATTATTCATAAAAAATTTATTAATCTATGAACACCCTACTCTATGACGGAAGTTTTGATGGACTCTTAACAGCAATATTTGAAGTTTTTGAATATCGTTTTAAAGATGTAGAAATTGTCAACGGAGAAAGGTTTCATCAGGAAAATATTTTTGCAGAAATTCATGAGATTATTACCCAAAACAATAAAGCAGAAAGAGTTCTCGCTAGCTTAGAACAAAATATAGGAAAATCCGGAATTCATCATTTGTTAAAAGTTTTTTTATCGGAGAATCCCCAAATGGAAAACCTGATTCTAGCTGCCGTAAAACAATCCATCAAATATCCAAAAGACAATATTTTACAGAATTTTGCAGACAATGATATTTTAAAAATTTCTAAAATCTGTAAATCTGTTGATAGAGAACGCCATAGAATGACCGCCTTTGTTCGTTTTGAAAAAATGCAGGATGGAGTTTTCTTTGCTAAAATTGAACCTGATTTTAATGTCATTCCTTTAATTCGAAAACATTTTAAAGATCGTTATCAAGATCAGAAATGGATGATTTATGATATTAGAAGAAACTACGGGGTTTTGTATGATCTAAAGACCTGTGAATTCTTTTATCCTGAAGAAAAATTAGATCTCAATACATATCAACAACAATTTCATGATGAGGAAAAAAGATATCAGAAACTTTGGCAAAGGTACTTCACCCATACTAATATTATTGAACGAAAGAATTTAAAACTCCATATTCAGCATGTCCCAAGAAGATATTGGAAATATTTAACAGAGAAATGGTAATTATTATCCCAGAAAAAAGAAGTCTATGGTAAGACAAATTATTATTAGTAGTTGTGAATAATTTATATTTAAAACTATTATTAACATACCATTATAATGTGAACTTGTTTTTGTAGATTTGTGTTCGAAATTTTTTACTAGATGAAAGAGAGTGCTGTAAAAAAAATTGCAGTTCTTACTTCGGGGGGAGATGCTCCAGGTATGAACGCGGCATTAAGAGCGGTTGTAAGAACCGCAAATTATTATAATATCGAATGCTATGGAGTAAGAGAAGGCTATAATGGTCTTATCCATGATGATTTCCTAAAGATGGATCCCCGCTCTGTAAAAAATATAATTAATCAAGGCGGTACTATTCTCAAATCTGCCAGATCCATGGAATTTAAAACCAAAGAAGGTCGTCAAAAAGCCTATAACAATTGTATTAAACATGGTGTAGATGCAATAGTTTGTATTGGAGGAGATGGAACCTTTACCGGAGCAAAAATATTTAACGAAGAATTTGGTATTAAAGTAATTGGAGTCCCTGGAACCATCGACAATGATATTTTTGGAACCGATAATACCATTGGATACGATACCGCTTTAAATACAGCGATGGAAGCTATTGATAAAATTCGTGATACAGCGACTTCTCATAACCGAGTTTTCTTCATAGAAGTAATGGGACGTGATGCCGGTTTTATTGCTCTAAATAGTGGACTCGCAACCGGAGCTTTAGATATTTTAATTCCCGAAAGAAAAGACAGTATCGATGAGCTTTTTGCCAATTTCAGAAATGCTGAAAGAACAGGAAAATCATCCAGTATTGTAGTGGTTGCTGAAGGGGAAAAACTCGCAAACATTTATGAACTCGCAGAAAAAACGCAACAAGAATTCCCAGATTATGATATTCGTGTCGCCATTTTAGGACACATCCAAAGAGGAGGCTCTCCAAGTTGTGCAGATAGAGTATTGGCAAGCAGACTAGGATATGGTGCCGTAATAGGGCTTATGGAAGGGCAAACAAATGTAATGGCAGGATTGCGTTCTAATGATTTAGTTTATACTCCTATTGAAGAAGCCATTAAGAAACACAACGAAATCAACAAAGAAATTTTATTGATTTCAGAAATTTTAGCAATATAAATAGTATTCAATATAATTTAAAACAAACTATTATGTCAACAATTAAAGTAGGTATCAACGGGTTTGGTAGAATTGGACGTCTTGTTTTCAGAGCAATGACTGAAAGAGATAACATCGAAGTAGTAGGAATTAATGACCTTATCAATGCAGAATACATGGCTTACATGTTAAAATATGATTCTGTACATGGTATTTTTCAAGGTGAAGTTTCTGTGGAAGGAAATGACCTTGTAGTTAATGGAAAAAGAATTAGAGTAACTGCAGAGAAAGATCCGAACAACCTAAAATGGAACGAAATCGGTGCTGATTACATTGTAGAGTCTACAGGTTTATTCCTAGATAAAGAAAATGCGGCTAAACATATCAATGCTGGTGCAAAAAAGGTAATTCTTTCCGCTCCTTCTAAAGATGATACACCAATGTTCGTAATGGGTGTAAACCATACAGAGCTTACTGACGATATTAAAATTTTATCTAATGCTTCTTGTACAACAAACTGTTTAGCTCCATTAGCTAAAGTTGTTCATGACAATTTCGGAATCGTGGAAGGTTTGATGACAACCGTTCATGCTACAACTGCTACCCAAAAAACAGTAGATGGTCCTTCAATGAAAGACTGGAGAGGAGGTAGAGCTGCTCTAAATAATATTATTCCTTCTTCTACAGGTGCTGCTAAAGCAGTAGGAAAAGTAATTCCTTCATTAAACGGAAAATTAACAGGTATGTCTTTCAGAGTTCCTACTGTTGATGTTTCTGTAGTAGACCTTACCGTAAGACTAGAAAAAGTAACTTCTTATGATGAGATCTGCGCTGCTATCAAAGCTGCTTCTGAAGGTGAATTGAAAGGAATTTTAGGATATACTGAAGACGCAGTGGTTTCTCAAGACTTTATTGGAGATAAGAGAACGTCTATATTCGACAAAGATGCTGGTATCATGCTTTCTCCTAACTTTGTTAAGCTTGTTTCTTGGTATGACAATGAAATGGGTTACTCTAATAAGTTAGTGGATATGTTGATCCATGCTGCTTCTTTATAAGTAAATACCAATAGCCTAATTATATATGGAAGCCGTCTCACAACTGAGGCGGTTTTTCTTGTTAAAAAGTGAATAATTTTTATACATTTTGATTTGTTTTTTGTATATTTATTTAGTAATCAATTAGATATATGGCTTTTAGGCATTATAATCAAAATCAGCTGGTTTTATTTCCGCATACTTTTGACGACCTGATTCCTATGGATCATCCTGTGCGGATTGT
>NZ_CACVBR010000022.1 GCF_902728265.1 Chryseobacterium potabilaquae | reverse complement strand
ATGTTATGATATATAAAATTACAATACCTTGTTATTAATATTACTATAAAAACAATATTAAATTTTAATTAAAAAAAACTTAACAATAAATGAAAAATAATAAATAAAAATTAATAAATATTCAAATAAAATCATTAAATACAAAAACCTGTTGTATACATTTAAAATATTTCGTATTTTAGAGGTATAATATTTAACTGCAAACAGAAAATTGTAGTGGGCATTATTAACACCAAATTAAAAAGTATTCTATTATCAAAGTCACAATTATTCATACCTTTTTATGAATAGTTTTGAGTATGCCACTTAAAAAGTAAAAAAGGGTAATAATATAATACATGATGAAAAAACATGTTCTGATTTTTATATTTGTCTTCTGTCATCTTCATGCCCAGATGAATAATTTATTATGGTATACTACCGACAACGGCCTACCTCAAAATAGTGTAAAAGATATTATAAAGGACAAATATGGATTTATCTGGATATCAACAGAAAACGGGATTTGCAGATTTGATGGAGTCCATTTTTTAAATACGAATTTAAACACTAGTGAAACCCGTTTTAAGAGTTTTTTAGGAAATATAGAACATGATTCAATTATCAACTCTTCTGATGGAGATAAAATTATAACCTTGATTAAACAAAGAAAGTTATCAAAAATCGTATCAGAAAAAAATCAATTTAGAAGAGATATAATCTTTGAAAATAAAAAATTTGATAAGTTTAACAAAACATCCTATTCTTTTATTCCCGAACCCGACTCTCGTTTTTTTATTGAACAGGATAACGCCCAATATTTTTTTGAAGAAAACCTTATCACCTACTATAATTCTTCTGAAAAGCATATAAAAAAAATAAGAGTTAATTTTAAAATGGACGATATGAAAAAGATTTTTGTCCACGATAATATTATCTTCTTTCCAAACTCTTACCATCACCAAATGTTAAGTTTAAATAAAGGTAAATTGACAATCTCCTCTGAAAACTCAATATATACCGATCCCGAAAGCACTATATTCTGGAGCCAACTTAACAATCAAACATTAGTTATAAATAAAAACGATATTTATTTAAGTAGTTATAATAACAATAAAAGAACTTTACATAAAATTACAAATTATGAAGATTTTGTAAATATCCTTCATTCATTATCAATCAATACTTTTTTTTATGATCAAGAAAATGATAAAATCTTTCTAGGAAGTATTACTAAAGGACTTTATGTGATCAATCTTTCTCATTTTTATACTGCAAGGAAAAAAAATATTTTTGCAGATAATGTATATTACGCTACGTTACCCTTTAGTGACAACAGTGTTATTACTCCCAAAGGATATATTTTCAATAAATATTCAGAAATTTCTCAAAGAAAAAGTGAAAATAGTATTAATAAATATTCCTTAATATATGACAGCCATGGGAATATCTTATATATAAAATCACATTCATTATATAAACGTTATAAATATTCTGACTTTAAAAAAGAAGAAGTTTTAGACGTCGATAATTTGCATAAAATTGATCTAATAGCATCTGATAACGGAATGTATTTCATTTCGAGTTACAACAACGATAATTCTTTTTTGAATGTATACCATAAAGACGATTTTAAACACACTGATTGTATATTTAAATTCAAAACTCCCATTAACTATATTAAAAAATACAAAGAGAATCAAATTTTACTAGGAAGTACCAGTGGAGGACTTTATATTGGTGATATACGCTTAAAAAAGATAAAAAAAATAGCTTCTTTAAGAATTAAGAATATAATAAGAACATCAGATCAGAATTTTTGGATACTCACAAAAAACAATGGCTTCTATCTTCTAGAAAACAATAAGCTTATTAAAATGCCCTTAGATAAAGATCAATACCTTATTGATCCACACACCCTATTAGAAGATAAAAAAGGTTTTTTTTGGATTACCACCAATAATGGCTTATTTAAAACAAACGCAAAAAGATTATATCAATATAGTAAAAACAAGAGCACCCCCATTATCTATTACAGATTTACCCAAGACGATGGCCTTCCGACTAATGAATTTAATGGAGGAGCAAGTCCTACTGGAAATGTTTTATCAAATGGAGATATGGTTTTACCCAGTTTAGATGGATTATTATTTTTTTCCCCCAATGAAGTAAGAAGCCATTATATAGACCCTGATTTTTTTTTCATAGAAAGAGCGCAAGTAGGAATGGGAGAACCTATTACTTTTAATGACACCCTTCATTTAAATGATAATAAATTTGAAAACCTTACTATTTTCTTAGACCTCCCCTATTTTGATAATATAAAAAACTTATATATAGAAGTATTATCCAATGATAATATTTGGAAAAGCCTTGGCTCTGAAAGAAAGCACTCCTTAGGGAAACTCAATCCTGGAATCCATTTGCTGAAATTTAGATTTGTCACCTCCCCAAATGGAGACATTTCTTATAAAAATGTAAAAATAAATATTGAATATTTATTTTATCAAACAAAAACATTTAAAATATTAGCTATTATTACAGCATCTCTGCTATTATTTCTTTTGATCCGATTTAATTATGATTTATTAGCTACTAAAAATAATCTCTTGCTCAAAACCAATGCTGAATTAGAGGTTACAAAAAATGAACTTAAAAACAGAAATATTCTTCAGGAAAAGCTTCTTGAAGCCATAACCCATGATATTGCAACCCCTATAAAACATTTATCAAATTTATCCAAAAAGCTTGATGAAACCGAGGATCTAAACTTGCAAAAAAAATATTTTCATAGCATCCATGAATCGTCAGAAACTTTATATAAGTTTACTCTTACACTTAGCAATTATGGACATCTTTTTAGTGACGCTTTAGAAGAACAACATCTATATCCGATAGATGAAATTTTTGAAGAAAAAAAGGTATTATTTGAAAATATATCAGGCTACAATCATACTACAATACATATTGATATACCACAAAAACTAGACATTCCTTATAATAAATTTATACTTACAACTATAATTCATAATATTGTGGATAATGCTGTAAAAAATACCCATTCAGGAATCATTACATTAAGTGCTTTCTATAATAAAGACGTAATCATCCAAATTATTGATACCGGCACTGGAATGTCCCAAGAACTAATGGACTATTATAATCATATTCATAACATTTCAATTGAAGATATGAAACTACAAAAACAATCCGGATATGGACTAAAATTAACACTCATACTTATAGAAAGGCTTAATGCCAAAATATCTTTTAAAAAGAACGAACCCAAAGGAAGTATTGTTGAAATAAAATTACCTGTTTAACCAAATATTAAAAAAACATGTCGAAAAAAATATTAATTGCTGATGATCATTATGTAGTAAGAATGGGAACTGCAATCATATTAGAAAGTATAAATCAAGATTTCTTAATTGATCATGCGGAAAACTATTATGAGGTTACTAAGAAAGTATCACAAACCGAATATGATCTTCTAATTTTAGATATTGAAATGCCTGGAAGTATCTTCGAGTCCATGGTAAAAGAGCTTAAACAAATTAGTCCTAATCTGAAGATTATGATTTTTACTGGACATAAAGAAAGCCTTGCTTTAAAATACCTCTCCGAAGGTGCTGAAGCATACCTATACAAATCATGTGAAGAGGGTAAAATTGTTGAAGCGGTCAATTCTATATTTACAAAAGGGTATTATTATCCTCAAGAGTTACTTTATGATTTTGTGAATAATGGAAACAAAATGAAACAAAGCTCGGCTTTACCTTTGGATATATTATCAGGAAGAGAAGTTGATATATATCTTTGTCTTATTAAAGGGAATGGTATTCTTGAAATTTCTAATCTTTTGGGGATACACATGTCAACGGTAAGTACTCATAAAAAAAGAATTTTTAAGAAACTCAATATCAATTCACTTGCTGAGCTCATTCATCTTCACAACAGACACTACCCAGCATAATAGTAAAAATTTGAAACAATTGTAAATAATTCTAGGAGGAACTATCACCTCCTAGTTTTTTTTCTACATAACTACAAAACACACCTTATCCCATTCAACTAAAAAAACATCCCATTAAGCTCATTCATTCATAGTAAAAATAAAAAAACTAGATATTTTTGTATACAACTAATATGATAATATAAAAACTAGTATGAGATACAATTAAGAGCACAGTAAAATTAATCACACCAAGGATAATTACAAAACGTATCAAATATGATCTAGGACTTAAAAACATTTACATCTTTAAAAAGACCTTTCTTTTAAACACAATTATCTTTTTAAAAAATTATTTACACTATGAAGAAAAAAATACTTATTGCCGACAATCATTATGTAGTGAGATTAGGAACAAGCATAGTACTAGAGAGTGCTAATAAAAACTTTTTGATTGATTACGCTGAGAATGAAAAAGAAATTATGGAAAAAGTTTCACAAAAAGAATACGATCTTCTTATTTTTGACATTGAGATGATGGGAAACTTTTTTGAATCCATGACAAAAGAATTAAAAAAAATAAATCCTAACATGAAGCTGATGATTTTCACAGGTAATAAAGAGAATTTTGCTTTAAAATATCTTTTCGAAGGAGCAGAAGCATACCTTTGTAAATCATGTGAAGAAAGTAAAATAATTGAGGCTGTAGAATCTATTTTTACCAAAGGCTATTTCTATCCAGAAGAACTACTTTATGATTTTATTAATAATGGTAATAAAGTAAAACAAGAAACAATTGACCCGCTAGATATTCTTTCCGGAAGAGAAACAGATATTTACCTTAACCTTATAAAAGGGAGCGGTGTATTAGAAATATCAAATATTTTAGGCATTCATATGTCAACAGTAAGTACTCATAAAAAAAGAATTTTCAAAAAGCTCAATATAAACTCGCTTGCGGAGCTTATCCATTTGCACAATAGGCATTATCCAGCTCCTGCCTAAGTCAACGAATCAAATAAATATATATTATAACCCATGTCAGTTTTTTTACAATTTAAATATTAGTTTCACAATTCAATTTCTTATTATAATGTTTTGACCCCGATTACTCATTACATTATGGTTAAAACCAGATTTTAAAATTAAAATCTGGTTTCTTTTATCTTTATTTAAAAAAATAACCATCGAAAACCATCCCATTCAACAACAAAAATTCCCATTCAGCATCTTTTGTTTAACCCAATTGGAATAATTGGAATAATTTTGAATATTAAAAACCTACACATAATCAAATAATACAAACAATATATAAATAATAAAAATTAATAATAAATAAAAATTAATAAAATAAAATGATTAATTAAAGAATCCATAATTAAATACAAAAATATGCCAAAGAAGATATTAATTGCAGATGATCATTATGTTGTCAAAATAGCCCTTGCCATCATTTTAAAAAAGTTAAATATTCCTATTATATTAGATCACGTAAAAACTCAAAATCAACTTATCAACACTCTTACAAACACAAAATACGACTTCCTTATATTAGACATCAGAATCATTGGTAAGCCTTCTATAATAAAGAAACTAAAACAAATAAACCCCAATCTCAAAATCTTAATTTTCACTGATTCTATCAATGAGAAAATTTCTTTACAATATATTTTTGAAGGAGCCGATGCTTTTCTGGATAAGAGCAGTAATGAAACCAAAATAAGGAATACATTCAATTCTATTCTCACAAAGGAACATTATTATTCCCAAGAATTTCTTTTTCATACTATAAAAGAAGACTCCACTTTATGTCAATAAATACATTCTGAAAAGAATATAGATATATACAAAAAGAAGCCCCTTGCTAAAAGTAAGAGGCTTCTTCATTTATAAATAATTTTAAATTACATCAGGCCAAATATTCGGCAGTTCTCCACTAAATCCCATTTCAGGTAGTTGATTAATCTGCTTCATTTCCTCTTCTGATAATTCAAAATCAAAAATATTTATATTCTCCTGTATTCTTTGAAATGTATTTGATTTTGGAATAACAACAACATCATGCTGAATCACCCAACGCAAACAAATTTGAGATACGGACCTATTATGCTTCTTTGCTATCCCTTGCAACAATTCATTTCCAAATACTTTTCCTCTTGCTAATGGAGACCAAGACTCCACTACAATTCCTTGCTTTTTACAATATTCAGTTAATTCCGGTTGCCAATACCCTGGATGAAATTCTATTTGATTAACAGCAGGTACTATTTTTGAAGTCTGAGAAAGAGCTTCCAAATGTTCTTTCCAAAAATTACTTACCCCAATAGATTTTATTTTCCCTTCCTCCACCAATTCCTCCATAGCACGCCAAGAATCTGAATTTGCTTTTTGCCAATTATCATAATTCTTTGCATTAGCAGGCCAATGTATTAAATAGAGATCAACATATTGTAAGTCTAATTTTTTAAGAGATTCTTCAAATGCAATCTTTGCTTCTTTATATCCTAAATTCGTTCTCCATAATTTCGTAGTCAAAACAATCTCTTCTCGGGGAACTCCACTTTTCTTAATTGCCCTTCCTACTACGTCTTCATTTTCATATATAGTCGCTGAATCTATCAAACGATACCCTAGCTTAAGAGCATCAGTTATAGATTGGATTCCCTCCTCTTCTGTTGATTTATAAGTTCCGAAACCCACGAGCGGGATTTTATTACCATCATTTAAGACTAATTCTTTCATAGTGTGTTTATAATAAAAATGTTGTGCTAAGATTTTAGACAAAGTATATATAGAGCTATTTTTAAATCAGTTTAAATAAAGCTCCTATTTTTTGACGAACTTACAAAAAAAGTATGTAAGTAAAAAATGATGTATAATGATAATAAAAAAATAATATCTCTTTTCAATCTTTAATTGAGAAATTATAAAATCTTCTATAAATCTACAGATGTCTTTTTAGAATATTTCTTTTTAAAATCAGAAGGAGTCTCTTCTACAAGGTTTTTAAATAATTTATTGAAATAAGAAATACTTTCATAACCCACCTTGTAAGCGACTTCTGAAATGGAGATTTCTTGCAATAAAAGCGTTTTTGCTTGATTAATACGGTATTGATTTACAAAATCTGTAAAAGTCATATCAGTTTGTTTTTTGAAATACCTACAGAACGCTGCTGTACTTAAATGAACCATAGATGCCACGTCATTTACGTTGGGGTTTTTGTAATAATTTTCATGTATATAATCATAAATAGTCCCCATCCTAATCTTGTCATTAAAAAACCATTTAACCCTTGTATCTTCTTTATTTAATTCTTCTATTTCATTAGACAATGCCAAAATCTGAAGAATTTCAATCAATCCTAATAAAGAATTAAAAACATTTTTCTCATCTATATTTTTAAGCTTTTCTATTACTTGCTTTTTTGCTTCACCACTAAAAGACAACCCTAAATAAGATCGCTCTAATAAGAGCCTTATCTTATCAAATTCAGGAGTCTCCATAATTACATCCTGCAAAAAGTTTTCTTTAAGCTGTACTACTATTTGCTTATACTCTACTTCAATTCCATAATCAAAGTTTAAATGTGGGACATTCGAGCCTATTAATAATAAATCACTATCTACAAAGCCTGAAATATGTTTTCCAACATGCCTTATCCCATTAACTGCTTCCACATATACAAGTTCAACTTCTGGATGATAATGCCAGAAAAAAAAGTTTTTTAATCGCGGGGAAAAAAGCTTAAATGAAGAGCCTTTTTCGAAGCTTATTTCTTCTTTTTGAATTTTCATTTGTTCTGCAATTACATTTATTTACACAAAAATAATAAAAAATAATCAATAAAGAGCAATAAATCATCATTTACGATAAAGTTTGCCCCATTATTTCTTATCAAATTTGTAACATCAGTAATATGAAAAACAAAATAAATGGAAAAAACATCACAAAATTCTCTTGGAGAAAATAAGGCACATAAAGCGATTCCTGGAAACCCTTCTGTCGCAACATCAAGTAAGTTTAAATTGAATGACCGTAGTAATGGGGTTCCTTTAAGAGTACTAAGCGAAGAAGATTGGAAATTCTGGATATATAACGGATATATTGTTATAAAAAATGCAGTTCCAAAAGAACAAGCTAAAAAATTAGCAGATTATTTATGGAAATTCGAAGATAAAGATCAGAATGACCCTGAAACATGGTATAAGCCAACGGCTTCCATGAAAATGGCAGAACTTAATAATACCGGCATGGTTGAAATTTACAATCATCAGTATTTATGGGATAACAGACAGTTTCCTAAAGTATACGACGCATTTGCAGACATTTGGGGAACAGAGAAGCTATGGGTTACTATAGATAGAGCAAATCTTAACCTTCCTATACGCCCAGGACATGAATATAAAGGTTTTATACATTGGGATTATGATCCTGAAACCAAGCCTCAAAACGTTCAAGGTGTCCTTGCATTGGCTGATCAAACCGATGAAAACATGGGAGGTTTCCAGTGTATTCCGGAATTATTCAGAACTTATGATACTTGGAAACTGACACAACCTGAAGATCGTGATAGATTCAAACCGGATACAACAGGATTTACTCCTACTAAAGTAAAAATGGAAGCTGGTGATCTATTAATATTTAACAGTTCACAGCCACATGGTATCAGACCAAACAACAGCGATAAAGTAAGAATGGCACAATATATTTCAATGATGCCAGCAGAAGAAGATAACGAAGGAATTAAACAATGGCGTATTAATTCTTGGAAAGAAAAAATTACCCCTGAGGGTTATGCTTTTCCAGGAGATCCTCTACAGAGAGAAAAAACGCATGAAATAGCTCAGTTATCTGATCTGGGAAAAAAATTATTAGGCCTAGAAAAATGGTAAACCCTTAAGGAGGTTTAAACACACAAATGATCAATTAGAAACACAAATGGTATTAGAGAGGCTGTCTAAAAGACAGCCTCTCGTTTTTTTATAAAATACCCTTTTACTATATGATATATAATAAGTAAAATATATTAACCCATTTATGCTAAACAACCTGAATAAACTCATTCCAATTCTATACAAAACAAGAATCAAAACTATTCAAATTACAGCCATCCGATTATGGCTTAGCATTTTATTTTAAAATGATTTGAGTTTACTCTGAAATAAATATATGAAGTGATTTCTTACAAACTAATACAAAAAAGCCTCTATAACCTTTTATTTATAACATATACATGCTTTACCCATGATGGGTAATTCAGATTAAAAACCTATCATAACAAGTCTACGTAAAATATCTTTTCTTTCTAGATTATAAAACAATAAAAAGCTCATTTAGTTTTCATTTATTCAAATAAAAATAAACACACTCTTTAAAAGCATTATGTCTCAATAAAAGTAATCATTATTCTACATTAAAGTAATATATAATGTATTAAATATTCAAAAAAAACACACTATAATTACAACAATACTATCAATAAATATTTTGGAATAAATTATAATCAAAATTTAATCCCATTCAGCATAAAAAACATCCCATTGGAGGTATTTATGCATTTGGGAAATAGCATAGACCCCTAATTTTACATCCGAAAAATAATTTTAAAATCAAAAACATGAAAAAAAATTTATTGACCAAAGTAAGTAAAATAAGCTTATTATTGATGGCGGGATTACTAATGTACAATTGTAATAATAGTAATGACGATATGAAAACCCCTCCGGTTACTCCTCCGGTAGTAACACCAGAATCACGAACGATAAAAGTGATGGAAAATGCTACATTTGGTAAAATATTAACTGATCAGGCTGGTAAGACGTTATATTTCTTTTCAGATGATTACAAAGGTGTATCTGAATGTAATAATGGATGTTTGAATATCTGGCCTATCTTTTATACAGACAATGTAAACATGATAGACCCTTCTTTAAATCAATCTGATTTTGCTACTATTACCCGTGCAGATGGAAAAAAGCAAACCACATATAAAGGTTGGCCATTATATTATTTTGCCAATGATACTAACATAGGAGATACAGCTGGTGACAAGGTAGGTGATGTTTGGTATGTTGCTAAACCAGATTATACAGTTATGTATGCTTCAGGGCAGTTAGTGGGTGAAAATGGAAAAAACTACACTACTTCAGCTAATGCGCAAGTATATACTGAAGGGAGCGGAAAAACAATGTATTTAACAGATGCAAACGGAAGAACCCTATATGCTTTCGCATCGGATAAAAAAGACACCAATAACTTTACTGCTTCTGATTTCTCAAACAATGGTGTTTGGCCAATTGTTGGATTAAACAAAATGAAGTTTCCAAGTATTATGAATCCTGCAGACTTTGGAATCATTACCGTATTCGGAAGAACACAATTAACTTACAGAGGTTGGCCAGTATATTATTTTGGAGGAGACGGAAATCGTGGAGACAATAAGGGAGTTAGCGTACCCAATCCAGGCGTATGGCCAATATTCAATACAGGAACACCTATTGCCCCATTATAACCAAATCATAAAACAACTATTTTATTAAATTTTTTTTAAGACTATCTAAATTTTTTAGATAGTCTTTTTTCTAACCTAAAATAATTATTTCTCCAATGGATAATCAAAAATATGTAATAAAATCTATATCAACTAAATACTAACTTTTTTTCTCATAGGACTCTATGTTTCTTGCAAAGTAACGCAAGGTGCTTTTATTTTTTACCTATCCAAGATTTAAATTCACTTACCTTTGCTTTACTGATAATTATTGGCACCTCTGAAACAGGATTAGTAATAGCCTTAAGCTGCGTTAAACCATATTTTTCAATATTTTGAATAGACTTTAATGCCAAAATAACTTGTCTTGAAACTCTGAAAAATTGATCTTTAGGTAAAGTTTGAAATATTTCTTCTAAACTCATATTTAAAGTAGATTTCATTCCATTGATATCAACAACATATACTATTTTATTGTCCAAATATATAAATGCAATACTTTCAATTTCTACTGGAATTAGTTTTAATCCTTTTTCGGCTAAAAATCTTTTTACAATAGGCTCTTCTTCCTCTTTTACCACTTCATTAGTTACTTCAAAAGATTGTTTCTCTAAAATTTCATCACGAATCTTCAAATTTTCTTTTGTTATTTTACTAAAATATCTTTGGTATAAAAAATTAATTAAGAACAAAATGAGTACAATACTACAGACCCATGTAAATATAAAAAGAAGTAACAATTTGGTTTTAAATGCATTTAGTGTCTTCTCTAAAGATATTAAATTGACATGTGAAGCTATAATCCAATCCGTATTCCTTACAGGACTTAAATAAATCACCTCTGTTTTATTTTCATCTTTAATGGTATGTATTCCTCCATATGCAGTATAAGTATTCAAAATTGATTTAAAATTTCGCTCTAAATCTAAATTGGAAAAATTTTTTATAGTTGAATCATCATCTGCAATCGTAATGCCTACTAAATTTTTATTGGGATGACAAATCTCTTTTCCTTCTTTATTAAACATACAAATAAATACAGGTCCGGTAGAGGAGCGCTCCAATGATATTTGCAATTCAGCCTTCGCTTCCTCTTGAGTACTGCCACTTTCCAGTTCTCTGGAAACCATTTCCGAAATTAATCTGGACTGATACTCAGCAACTCTTAAATCTTCTTCTAGTAAATCATAGCGGAAAGAATTATAAATAAATATAAAGGCAAGATAATGGGTAACTGCTAAAGCTGCAACAATGAAAAATGAAATTAAAAAATACGTTTTTTTCATATAGTCCGTCTGAATGATATTTTTGGAAAAATAGATTTTGTTTTGAAAATTTAATA
This sequence comes from Chryseobacterium potabilaquae, assembly GCF_902728265.1. Lineage (GTDB taxonomy): Bacteria > Bacteroidota > Bacteroidia > Flavobacteriales > Weeksellaceae > Chryseobacterium > Chryseobacterium potabilaquae. The sequence continues at coordinate 55,038 of NZ_CACVBR010000022.1, read as the reverse complement.
ATTAAAATTTAATTAAGAATGAAATTCATTAGAATAATATTTAAGAGATCATCATATTTCTGATACCTTAATTAATTTAGTATGGGTGACCACCTCACCATCGAAATAAATATAGAGAATTGTTTTTTTATTGAATATATCTATTTTTAGGACATATACCCATACAGATGACGAAAATTCGGATTTCCTGCCCAATTCATCGACAACCTGCACCTTGGTTTTACCGCTAAGGTATTCGTAAGATTTTTCCATCGTTATCATAAAATTAGTATTTAGTTGTGTTTTTAAGGAATATATTCTTCAATATTTCGGCATAGTTATATACACTTAATGACCTGGCTCTCATCATTTCCAAGTCATAGTAATAAATATAGCAAATTCTACAAACATTGCAGTTTTAAATCTGTCTTATATTTTTAATTTATATACAAATCTAAAACTATGAGTAAGTTTGACCAAATAAAACAATGTAAATTTATATCTACAAAAAATAAACATACAATCTACTTTTTATAGAATTAAAACGACAACAAACACATCTTAATATAAAAAAAACTACATTAAGATGTGTTTAGAATGTTTGGATGATTAATCTTGGGATAAAAAAATAATGCGTAACAAGATTTGCTACGCATTATAAGAGATAATTTTATCAGACTGTAATCATTTGTGTTTTTCTTATCGATAAAATTATTTTAGTGTCATTTTACTCCATAAATTACAAAACTATTTTTTTATAGTTGTTAATATAATCTGCTTATACTTCAGCTGATATATTTTGTTATTAATTTATTTGTATAAATTTTGTGATGTAAAAATATATCTATTAAAGCTAATAGTGAATAGAAAATGATCCAATGGGAAAAATTAAACTCCGAACGGGATATATTTACAATCAAATAAAAAATAAAATGATCAAATTAGAAAAAAAATATTCCCTTATATGTATTATTATCTCTATCAATTTCAACAAAAGCATCATATACAAGCCTATTTTGGCTTTAAATTAATATAATATGAAGATTTTCCAATTAAATTATATAAAATCCCTTGAAACTCAATACTTCTATTTTGCTACACTTCATAAAATGCATTTTAAGTCGATAGATTAATTATGTATATTTGATAACTTACTATAAAAAACAATAAAATTATCTCTTTCTTATTATTTAAAAACTTAATTTAATCGAGAAAAAGAAAATAATAGATGGGTAAAATGATCACTCATTTTATTCTATATCAATAAAGATTTACAATAATAAATAGAAAAAATATACAATGAAAAAAGTAACAGGTATAGGAGGAATTTTCTTTAAATGCAAAGACCCTAACGCAGTAAACGAATGGTATAAAAAACACCTTGGGTTTGACACTACTCCCTATGGAACGAGTTTTAAATGGCAAGACAATAATGATCATTCAACAAGCGGCCTTACGCAATGGACACCTTTCCCTAAAGATACTCCCTATTTTGAACCTTCTACGAAAGACTTTATGATTAATTATAGGGTAGAAAATTTAGAAGCTTTAGTTGAAGAATTAAAAAAAGAAAATGTAACTATACTCGATTCTATGGAAACCTATGATTATGGAAAGTTTATCCATATTTTAGATATCGAAGGGAATAAAATCGAATTATGGGAGCCCACAGACCAATAAGAATTCTTAAAAAGGTTACTATTTATTAACCCGTTGTGCATTTTAAATAATGCTAACTTTAAGTATTAATATTTCTATCAAAAATGACTTTATTAATGTATTGTATAACCATTAAAGAAGTGATTTTTGATAGTATTTTTAAAACCGGAAAATGTTTTTGTATAATTTCTTCTGATCATAAATTGATCGCATAGTTGGGAGAATAACGTTTCAATTCTTTTTCGTTTCTTTTTGAATACATAAAATTGAGGTTTATAGTGTTTTTGATTCTTCCTTTTGGGATTATCAAGCCTAATATTGGCAGTTTCAAATAAATTAAGTTGTACACTTTCAGATAAATATACCTTGTCTCCAATCAAAATACAATCAGACATTTGATGTTGTATATCTTTCAAATAATGAATATCATGTACAGAAGCTGCACTAAGGTCTATACTTTGAAAAACTCCCTTTATGGAACATACTGCGTGTAATTTATATCCATAAAAAGACATTTTCTGCGAACTGGAAATGCTGGAAAGTATGGGGTTGATTGATTTGTTTTATGGAGATGAGAGCCATGTAAGCAGCGAAAGCCATGTTCCTTATGGATTGCAATTTCCCGATGAAGAAGTAGCTATTTATTTAGAAAAAGGTTACAAAACAAATATTTTTGGAATAATTAACCGCTCCAACGTGTGTCGTTGGGAGACCCATCCATAGTTGCTTTAGATAATGCGTCTGTTCATCGGTCAAAACTATTAAAACAGAATATAGAAAATTGGAAGCAAAGAGGCTTATTTATCTTCTATCTGCCGCCCTATTCTCCCCATCTGATATTGCAGAAACATTATGGCGAAAATTGAAAACAGAATGGCTATATCATAAAGATTATCTTGAAAAAGATGCTTTATTCTACTCCGTAAACAGATGTATAGCAAATGTAGGAAAACATCTAAATATTCGTTTCTCGCAATTTAATGCAAACTAATTATGGATAATTACTTAGCTTGATTAAATGATTATAAACAATTGAATCCTTATTTATATCTCTAACTATTCCTCCAGCTTAAAGTATCAGGAATTTTCATATAATCATCAGAAACAATTATTTGATAGAAGAACTAAATTAGAATATAGAATAAAAATTAATAAAACTATTTTCATCAATAAAAGCTGGCAGAAAACTCTAATTTGTAATAGATTTTGAAAATAGTACTTTATTATTTATGTAGTTAGTTAATCCATTTTATCTGGACTGTTTTCCCATTGTAGGTTAATAGATTCTTTACTATTAAGGCTCAAGCCCCCTTTGTATTCTGCTCATTCCCATTACGAAACAATTCTTATAGTGGTAAGCTCTGTCTATTTTGCACTAGCCCCCAATACTACAATAGAAGAAATTGTTCCAATATTTCACTTCATTTCATAATAAAGCCAATCTGTAACATAATCATTACACCTACTGAAAGATAAGTATCAAATGCTATATTGGTTATCAATACAATCTCTTTTTCAACACTATAAACCTCTATATCTATAGACCTTGCAAAATCTACATTAAAAACAGAGGTATTTTTATTTTTTACCACCCAAACCAATCAAGGAAATAAAAGTGTATAATTCCAATCGCCAAAAATACCATAATATATAAGGGAATATTGCTTTTGAACACTTTGATTAACGAAATAACAAAAGTAATAATAGAAAGGAGTAGTGATACTCTATATAATTGAAAAGCTAAATTCCATTTTGAAGGTAATCCAAAGGCTAATAAATAAAAATTATCCTTAAGTGTACTATTAATTCCTAATCCTAAAGAAATTGTAAATGCTATTAGTAGTAAAGATGTTAAAAATAATAGAAAAACATTCACAATTATTTTTCCCTTTTTAGAAATAATTGTAAATAAAGTACTTATAAACACTACAAAAACAACTAATAAAGAGATAATCAAAGGAATAAAATAATACCATTGTTTTGAACTCATATCTCCTGTCATTTTAACAACCCCTTTATTTAAAGTAATCCCTGTTTTAAAAGCTACATCTTTCTGATTAAAGTATTGTTTCAAAGAATCTGTTATGGGTTTACTTTCAACAAAATTTCTAATTATGCTAGCTCCCGATTTTGTATACCCTAAACCATGTCCATAAGTATATCCGTTTACAATCAGACCATTATTATTGAAATTCAGAGACGTTTCGTTTGCAAAATAAGTTGGTGTAATCGGATCAAATCCTCCAGAAAGGATTAATACTTTGAACGGATTGTCATTTTTTAATGATATATTTCTTAATTTTAGTATATCTTGATTATTATTCCATTGACTACAAACACTAAAATCTGATCGATAAAAAGATAAACCTCCATTCAGTTTTTTATATTTTGATGAGATTGAATCATATTTCTGTAAATTATTATACGGAATAACTTCATTACAGGTAAAACAAAAGTAATTCCCATAATTTAGTGATAACGCTCCCGAAAAAGCCTGGACTAATCCTGCCAAAGTAGCAGTATTTTTTTCTTTAAATTGATAAATCAAGAGAGGTAATACTTCAACTAGTTTCTTGTCGTACAATGACTGTTGTATGGCAATTTTATAATCTTCTGCATTGTAAGTAAACTTTCCGGATTGAATGATTGATTGGTCTACTTCTACAGTAATGGGTTTCTTTTCTAGTTCTGAAATAGTATTGTAATAAACTTCTTCCAGGTTAGGATATTCTTTATTACACTTTGTATCTTCTTTACAACTTTTAAAAAGTTTGCTTAAACTCAGCATATAGTTTTGAGTGTTATTGGTGTGATACTCTGAAATATTGGGGATAGAAGAATCTAATATTAGGGATTGTACATCATTTGGAAAAATTTTAGCATAATTCTGGCTGATATATGTTCCATAGGAAACGCCATACATATTCCATTTTTGAATTTTCAGTACATTTTTCAAAGCATGCAAATCATTTGCGACCGATATACTGTTGTATGAATTTAAATCGATTCCCTGATTTATCATATCTTGTCTGCATTCTAGCGAAACCTTAACTTTATCTTTAACATCCTGTTCTTCAGATTGATTTTTAGATAGAATTTCGAAGAATTTTTTCCCCAAATCAGGGCATAGTTTAGGCTCCGAAAATCCTGTTCCTCTTAAATCTACTAATATAATGTCATGATTTTTTCTCAAAGGATGATCCACCCAAAACATTGTTTCAGCAATGGTATTTCCACCTGGACCTCCCTGAATGAAAACGACAGGCTCTTGTTTTGATGTCATTTTTGATTTTAAAACGGCAACAGCCAAAGAAATTTTCTTTTCATTTACTTTTTCCCAATTTTCAGGTACTGAAAAACGATACCAATCTATATTATCTTTTCTTAATTCTTTTGAGTCTGGAAAGTAAGACTTTACTTTTTCCAATTTAGTTTGAGCATTTAAAACAATGCAAAAACACATTAATACAAGTGTAAAAAAACGAAACATTCTCATTCTATAATAGGTTCAAATTAAGTTGTTCTAATTGTATATTTTGATATCGTATGTCTGTGTTGGAAGCTATACAACATTTATATTCTTGATGGATAAAAACTTTTTTTAAATAAAATTTTTCCTCGTCAATTAAAGTTTGACCTTGAAAAATTTCAAATGATTGTAATGGAATTAACAATCCTTTGCCATGAGCTTTGATAACGGCTTCCTTTTCTGTCCAATAAGTGAAAAAACGCCTGACTTTATCTTCCGAAAGATGTATTTTATTAAATTCATTTGGAGTCACTTGAGATTTAAAATCATTGTAATTTATTTTAGAGTCTACGTATTCTATATCAACTCCTATAATAGATTTACTAATTCCACAAACTACAATATTTCTTGCGTGAGATATATTAAAATGTACCTCCTGATTTTTTATAAAGGGTTTATGATTTGATATGTGATCAATTTCAAAATCATATATATTGAAATATTGATTGAGACCATATTTTAAAAGTATTCTTCCGAGTAAAGAAAGTTGAGCATCTTGCCATCTTCTATACTTTAAAATTTTCGCATTGAATTCTTCATTACAAATTTTGGAATACTTATGCAATAAATATTGGTGTTTTTGCTCGTCTATAAATGTATATAAAACTATCATTAAAAATCAAAGTCAATATCTACGGAGCTCTTGAGTTGCTGTTCTTGAGCGGTTAATAATTCGGTTTCTATAATAGCCTGATTTGGATTTTCAAAAACCCAATCAATCAGTACCAATATCTTGTCCCAAATGAACTCTGCTATTTTATGGTCAATACTTTTATTGTATTCTACTTCACATTTTAATCCTTCTGATTCAAAGAAATTGAAAACCATGGGAAATCTGGATTGGGTAGAGTATACTTTTTGTTTCTTAAGCTTAAATGTCCCAAAGTCAACCTCACTTTTTGATTGTGTGTCAGAATGTTGATAGATAACTAAAAAATCGGTTAATCCGTTTAGATTGCCTGTAAAAGGCAAATTCATTTTCTCTTCTAATGAAATTAATAAATCCTGATTTATTTTAGCTAAAGATCCAAAGTTAGCTTTTTCATTTATATGTAAATTTAATGGCAGCGTTTTAATAAACATTCCTATTTCATCTTCCAGTTGCACAATGTTTCTTCCACTAAAAACGGTTCCTAAACAAATGGAACTTTGTTGGTATATTTTATTAAGTACGATACTCAATAAGGTAAGAGTGGCAGAAAAAGTAGTTACTTTATTATAACTTGAAATTTCTTTAAGCTGAGCATATTCTTTTTGTGAGAGTTGAAAACTTTCATTTTTAATTGTTCCATTCGCTTGAATGCCTCCTAAAACTTTTGTTTTTACATTGACATACGATTGAAATTTATGAATATTCTCCTTTGATTGATTATTTTGAGTAAACCATTCTGAATAATCTTTGAATTGAATACTATTAATAGGCTTTTCCGATTCACCATCAACATAAATTTTAATAAGTCTGTTCAAAATAATCTCTAAAGACATTCCATCAACAATAATATGATGTGTAAGGAAAACCAAATATTTTTTCTCATTACAGTTTATGATAGCTGTTTTAAGAAGTAAATCCGTTTCTAAATTAAAACTTTGGGAAACATAATTTTCAATTATAGAGATAAAGTCAGTTTCTGTTGTTTCTATAGAATCTATCTCAAAACTGAATTCTTTTTTGATGAATTGAAATACGCCTCCTTTTTTTTCAATAAAGTTGGTTCTTACTACTTCATTTTCCTGAATGATTCCATTAATAGATTTTTCGAGTAAATACTTATCAAAATCTCCTACAATTTCAAAAACAGAATACATATTATAAGCATTGGAAAATTCTTCTTTTTGCCCTGCCAACCAGATATTCATTTGATCAGGAGTCAATGCATAATACTCTTTTTCTCCTGCTTTAAGAATAATCGTTTTTTCTTTCGAATCATCATTAAAAACTTTTACCAAACTTTCAATGGTTTGATTCTGAAAAATATGCTTTAATGATACTTCTTTGTTCAATTCTTTGGAAATAGTATTCATAATTTTTCCAGCCATCAGACTATGTCCACCAAGTTCAAAAAAGTTGTCGGTAATACCTACTTTTTCTATCCCGAGAATTTGTTGCCATATTTCTACCAGTTTCTGTTCGGTTTCATTCCTCGGTGCTACATATTCTCTCCTGATCAAATCTTCTCCACTTACACTTGGCAATGCCTTACGGTCTATCTTGCCGTTGGGAGTTAACGGGATGGCTTCCAACTCCACAAAGAACCCCGGAACCATATACTCAGGCAATTTGCTCTGTAAATATTCTCTTAACCCAGTCTTATCTATATTACTTTCATTGTCTTTCGTATAGTATGCAACCAGTACTTTTTCTCCGTTCACTTCCTTAGCATCAGCAACCGCTTGTTGAATGTTTAGATATTCCTGTAGTTTGGTCTCTATTTCTCCTAATTCTATCCTAAAACCTCTCACCTTAACCTGAAAATCATTCCTCCCTAAAAACTCTATCTCTCCTTCTTCGTTCCATTTTCCCAAGTCTCCTGTTTCATACATTTTCAGATTATTTTTATCTGTTGTTGAAAATGGATTGTCAATGATTTTTTCTTGAGTAAGGGTTTCATTTTTGTAGTATCCTTTTGCCAATCCATCTCCCGCAATGAAAATTCGTCCTACTGTATTTTGCGGTAAAAGGTTATGGTGTTGATCTACTATATAGATTTGGGTATTGTTAATAGGTTTTCCAATATTGGAAGCATCCGAAGGCTTCTCTATTTTCTTTGTACTCGACCAAATGGTGGTTTCGGTGGGTCCATACATATTCCAAACTTCTTTGGAGTGGTTTAAGAGTTTTTCTGCTAATGATTCATTTAAACTGTCTCCTCCGCATAATATTTTCATATCTTTATTTCCATTCCATCCTGCATTGAAGAGCATTTGATAAAAACTCGGGGTTGCCTGAATAATCGTTGGGTTGATGTTTTCTAATCCTGCCTTTAATTGCTCTGCATTGTTCAATGTCTCTTTACTCGCAATAAATACGCTTGCTCCTGATATTAAAGGAATGAAATATTCTAAAATGGAAATATCAAAAGAATAGGTGGTTACAGAATATAGGATATCCTGGGGTTGAACTTTCGGTTTGCTTCGGATACTGGTTAAAAAGTTGATTAGTGCCTGATGTCCTATTTCTACTCCTTTGGGATTTCCGGTAGAACCGGAGGTATAGATAATGTAAGCAGTATCGCTTGGTTTAGGTATGTTGTATATATCTACTTTTTGAGTGTTTTCAAACTGAAGTAATGTGTCTTTGTCAATAAAATTGGCTGTGCTTTTGTTATTATTATCTCCTGTTTTTATTGAATTAAATTCCTGTAAATAGCCTTCTTCGGTAACGATGACAGAAGCCTGACTATGATCGATAATATACTCAATTCTTTCTTTTGGAAGCATCGGGTCAATCGGAATATAGCATTTTCCTGATTTAAGAATACCTAAGAGTAAGACGATAAGCTCTGCCGAACGATCAACCAAGACTCCAACAGGCTCATTATTCTCTCCTAAATTGGAAATTAAATATCTTGCTACTCTGTCTGACTTTTCTTTTAACTCTCTGTATGTTAATTTTATTTTTGAATCCTGTACTGCCACATTCTCCGGCGTCCTCCCTACTTGTTCCTCAAAAAGCTGAACTATTGTCTTATCGCTCGGATAATCTACCTTAGTATCATTGAACTCATGAAGTAGCTGGTAGCGCTCAGATGACGTGAGGTAATTTAAATCTTTGACTTTTCGATTAGGGCTGTTCAAAATTTCTTCCTTAAGTGTTTGGAAGTATTCCGTAACCTTATTGATACTTTCTTGTGTAAAGTAATTTAGGTTATAATCAAAGTCTATTTTTACATCCTCCGTTTCGTTAAATTCTCTTATGTACAGTGCCAATGCTACTCTTTCCGACTCATGACTAAGCGGTACTACCTTAGTAATGGTATCTTTAAAATGAGATGAATAATCTTGTTTTTCGTAAGATAATGTAATATTGAATATTCTTTCTTTCTGATTAAAAACACCCAAAGAGTTTACCAATTGTCCTAAAGGAAATCGTTGGTGACGATAGTCTTGTTTAAGCTGGTTTTTAATCTTTTCAACTAATTCCACAAATGTATTTTCTTCATCAATAGAAATTAATAATGGATTAACCCCCATAAACAAACCTACAGTCTTTTTAAATTTAGCTCCGGATCGATTTAGAACAGGTAATCCGATTGAAACCAATTCATTTTGTGATTTTTTTCCAAAATAAGCATATAGTATAGCCAATATTATATGGAATGTACTAGATTTTGTTTCTAAAGCCAGTTTTGCCAACTCATTGTATTTGGCTCTTTTAATGATAAATTCTTTTCTGGAACCAGTATTCTTCGTTTTTGACGAATCCAGTTTTTGGAATAAATTTTCAGGTAATGTTTTAAATTTTTCTGTCCAATATTGTTTATCATTATTAAAATTCTCAGAATTAAAATAATTTTCATCTTCAGAAATAAAATTTTCATAAGAATATGGATATTCCGTAACAACTATCCCGTTTTCTATAATCTCATTATAGTTTTTCACCAAACGAGTAAACATTAAAGAAGTTCCCCATCCATCAGTAATCATATGATGGTAAACAGAAAACAGGTAATGAAATTTTTCATCTACTTTAATGAGAACAAATCGGTATAAGAATTTGTCATTTTCAATATCAAAAGGCTTTTTAAATTCTTTTTGCATGAATTCCAATACTGAAACATCTTTATTTTCTTTATTGGAAAAGTCTATATATTCAAGAGGTCGGATTTCAGTAGTGAACAGCATTTCTGCATTGTTCAAATCTCCTTTAAAAAAACACCGATAAGCATCGTGTTGTTGGATTAAAGCAACATACGCTTGTTCAAATATATCTTTATTTAAAGAACCTTCTATAGAAATTTTAGCACCTATATTGTAAATAGGTTCATCAGGAAATAAAAGCTGTTCAAAATAAATATCCTGTTGTGGAAGTGTGAGTTTCATTGTTTAGTTTGAAAAAATTACAGCATTGATAATTGGAAATCAGAGTTTATCTTTACATCGCTCACAATTTGACCGTAATCAAATTTGATAATTCTGTTCGCCTGTTTGAAATAGGCATCGTCATGCGTTACAGCTATAATGGTTTTACCTTCTTTCTTAAATTTAGGAATAAGAGTTTCATAAAAATATTTTCTAAAATACGGATCCTGATCTGCTGCCCATTCATCTAAAACTAGAATAGGTTTTTCTTCCAATAATGCAAATATCAAAGACATTCTCTTGCTTTGACCTTTTGAAAAATTACGTCTTGCAGATTCTTCTTTGCTATCTCCAATTATTTCATGCATTTCCATCATCTCCAACAAAGACTGATATTGAGAATTATTCTCTAATTGATAATTATCATAATTATAGGAAAACACGTAATTATCTGTAAATACTGGAGATATTAGATTTTGTAAGGTCTTTTTTGAATTTAACTTTTCATTGTTTAGGTTAATTTCTCCTTCTTTATGATCATATAAGCCTGTTAATATATTAATGAATGTACTTTTACCACTTCCGTTTCCTCCTACAATAAAAATAACTTCTCCTTTTTGAGCATTAAAGTTTACTTTATCTAAAGCAAAAGATTGCTCTCCAGAAGTATTCTCATATTGGAAAGATATATTTTTAAAATGTAAAGATTGAAAATTGACGTTTGTTAGATTTTGATTGTTGTCTTCCTCTTTTTCTTCACTGAAGTCTTTCAAAAAATTATTAATTCTTTTATTAGCAACCGAAAAACTTGTATAGATATTCTGCATATTGATTAAGTTACTTATTGGTCCGGTAATAAACAAAAGAATGACTACATAGGAAACTATATCCTCTTTTGGCAATAAATTAAACTTTGGTAATACAAACAGTATAGCTCCTATTATCAGATATAACCCATATTGACTGATAAGATTGATGGATAGAAAAATATAATTAACATTATAATCTAACTCTTTTGCCTGATCACGATTTGGAAACAAATTTTTAGACAACAAATTTTGGGATAATGTTGAATTAACTTTAAGATTTTTGAAACCTTTTATTACATCATTAACATATTTATAGTAATGTTCATTGAATTTTCTTAACACAGTAATTCTGCTATTCATTGTATTCATTACGACAAAATAAATGACAGCGATAATGGCGATTAATCCTAAAACTGTTAATCCGGCATATATGGACAGACTGAACATATACACCAAACAAAGCAATAACATTAATAATGAATTTATTGTATGGGTTATTACTTCAGGTAAAGAAGAAAATATCCTTAAATCTTCTATTGCTGTATAGAATCTCTGAGTTCCATACTTTTCTAATATAATTAAATTTGTTTTCAGTATCCTTTTGAAAATACTTTTTTCATTTTCATACAAAATATTATAGGAGTATTGATTAAGTCTCTTTTGAAAAATGATATTCAACAAGTAAGTGAAAATGACAATAATCAGAAAACTCCAGACCATGTAGGACTCTCCATAGTTCTTATTACCAGATATTACGTTATTAATAATAAACAAAATCCCAAAACTTAATATCGTATTAGGAAGCGCAAATAGTAATAAGAAAAGTATATTCTTTATTGAAATTTTTAACATTTATTTTTGATGAATTAGGTTATCGAAATAGTTTCTAAAATACTCCACATGATTGAAAATAAAAAAGTGATTGCCTTCTAATTTTGTAATGGTTACTTTTTCAGTTGTCTCATTTTGCCAACCTAACATTTCTTCTTCTGTGGATTCTTCGGAACCATAAAAAACATCTATTGGAATATTGAGTTTCGACTTCTTTTCATATTGATAATTTTCAACTAATTTGAAGTCATGTCGTAAAATTGGTAGGTAATACTCTATCAGTTCTGGATAGTTTTGCATTTCATCCGGAATACCTCCTAGTGTTAGAATTTCATTCCAAAATTCATTATCGGATAAATGAGCTAATTTTTTTTCTCTTGGAATACTGGCAGCTTTTTTACCACTTATAATTAATTTTTGAGGCATTGGTAAGTCATCTTCTTGGAGTTTTTGACAAATTAAATATCCTATTAAAGCTCCCATGCTGTGTCCATATATGACATAAGGGCTATTTTTAAAAATTTTTTCATTGATATCTAGTAGAAAATTATGTATTGCTTCATTCAAATCCAAATCGTCTGTATCCCTTTGTAAGGCAAAAGGAATATGGTTGTTGGTATGTCCTTTAAAAATTTTACTGAAAGAATATTGATTACCACCTGCAAAATGAAATGTTATGAGTTTCATATATTAATCTTTCTATTTTTTGCCATTACTTTCCAGTCATACAAATACTCCCCCTTTTCTACAACATGTAAATATTCATGTAATGCAATAGTAGGACAAATATGATCAGGAATTCCAATGAATATATCACCTACCTTTACATTTGAGGTATCTTCAATTTCCAGCACAAGATGTTCTTCACTTTGCGATATACTTTTGGCCTCTGGAAAGTCCAAGAATATTATTCTTGGAAATGGATTTTCTGATGCTATTGCCTTATGCCCAACATCTAAGCATATTTTTTTTGAGTTTATGATAGAAATTACTCGTGAAATTACGTAAACTGCACATTTAAAATTCAAATCAGGGAGTATTTTTGAATATTTCCAATCCCAAAAAATAAATGTTCCTGGAGAACATTCAACTCTCGGGTTTTGGGCATGTACTGAAAAAGAAGGGGATCCTCCAGCTATAATAATGAATTTTTTATTATATTTTTTTTCTAACGTTTCAATTTTTGAATATGCCTGTTGGAAGGCTTCATTTACTATTCTATTTCGCTCATCGATATCCGTTTCCCTGATATGCCCATCATAAATATGAAATCCTATAATATTTATATTGTCTAATTTCAGTGCTTCTTCAAACAAGGTAATGAGATGGCTAGGGCTTACCCCTGTCCTATTCATTCCAACGTTTATATCTATATAAATATCCTGTGTTATCTTAAAAGATTTCAGCAATTCATTAAAATAATTCAGATTCTCATAATTATCAAAAATGCAGGAAAACTTTGTACCGGGATAGCTATGAATCATTTTTAGAAACCTCTCCATCTTAACAAATGTCGGTTGATGGGCCAATAAGACATCAGGTGCCCCCGCAATTCCTAACATTTCCAATTCAGAAATGGTAGATGCCTTAAATTTATTAACCCCTTTGCTTTTAAGTATTTCGCAAATTTCAAGTATTTTATTTGTTTTTACATGGGGTCTAAACCTTTCTAAAGGTACCATGTTCAACGCCAAATTTATATTTTCTTCCATAATCTCCCTGATCAGTATAATCGAGGGAGAATCAAGTATTGATAAATTATGAATTTCTTTTATTATCATTTTTTCTTACACATTATTGCATCTATTTCAATTTTGGCTCCTTTTGAAATTACAGTGACTCCCAACCTAATTCTTGCAGGAAAAGGAGCCTCAAAAAACTCTGTTATAACCTCATCTAATGCAATTGAATAATTCACATCGGTATAGTATACATTCAGTTTAACAATATCATTTATTGTTCCGCCAGCTGCAATACAAATGTTTGAAATATTTTCCAAACATTGTCTACATGCATTATGATGGTCATCTAAAAGAAGTATATTATCTTTTATGGGTAGCTGACCACTTATAAATACAAGATTCTCAACTTGGATTGCCTGTGAATAGTTTCCTGAAGGCTGTGGAGCTTTTTCAGTTAAAATTTTATGTTTCATTTAAAAAATATTTTATTTTATGAGCTAAGTCAATAGATACTTTTTCTAGTGCATCACGTGTACCAGCTGCAATATGTGGCGTATAGAATACATTAGGATGATGAATTAAAAAATGATTGTAGGTATTTAGAACCGGATCAATATTATAATGTGGATCCGGATAAAGACTGTCTAATACGGCTCCCACTATTGTTCCGTTATTAAATGCCTGAAGTAATGCTCTATCGTCAATAATCTTACCTCTTGCTGTATTAATTAAAATACTCCCCTTAGGCATCAAATTAAATAGAGATTCATTAAATAAATATTCTGTTGTAGGATTTAAAGAGGTGTGAATAGTAATGACATTAGAGTGGGACACGACCTGTTTAATATCATGATAAAATCGGACATTATGATTAGCCTCTGTTGAGGAGACAGGCTTGTTTGTAAAAACCAGAACACTTTTACATAAAGGACTAATCAATCTGGTAACTTCCTGGCCAATACCTCCATATCCAATAATTCCTACATTCAAATCATTAATATTTCTTCCTTGCCAAATATGCCTCTGAAAATTATTCATTTTAGCACCTAAATGAGATTCAAAAAGCCTGTGAGACATAAGAATCATGGTTCCTAAAACATATTCTGCAACACAACGGGCATTTCCTTCAGCTGAAGTAAATAATCTTATCCCTAATTTATCTAAAGTATTTAAATCTATATTATCTACACCTGATCCAGCTCTGGCAAGAAATTTTAAGTTTATTCCGTTATTTAAAATTTCATTATTAATTCGATTTCCGCTTTTGAATATAATACCATCATATTGAGCTATTTTCAGTTTAATTTCATCATGTTGCAGTATGCATCCATCATCAACTATTGAAAATTCTTTAAACTGGTCAAGTCCCTTTTCCGCAATTTTATCTAATAAAAGAATCTTATGCTTTTTCATTCATTGTAATATATTGGTTAAAAATTTCCAATAAATGACTTAAATCGGATAACATTGTCATATGATTTCCTGCAATTTTAACCACTTCTACGTCCTTATTTCCAATAAGATCTAACTGATTATATTCATAATTATAATTTCTTTCGAAATCATTGACTATTTCTGGTTTTATCAGTACAATTTTTTGATTGACTTTGACGGGTTTATAGTTGACTATTAACTGATTTGCCAAATACATCGTGTTCACATATTTATTCGTAAAAACACTAGATTTATCAAGTTTTTCCGCGTGTTCCAAAAGAACATTTCTTGAAATACCTGCATCATATTCTTTATTGTAGAACCCTGGATCAATTAATAATATATCATCAAAGTTCATCAATCGGGACATTTCATAAGCAACTGTCGCTCCTAACGACCATCCTGCAATGATACATCTTTTATAATCCGGATTTTCATTCAGAAACAAATGAATATTTTTTTTATACGATTCTGCTATATATTCAATTGTATTTCCTTCTTTTTCCAGTCTAATGGGATGAAAAATCATAATACTAAAATCTTTTGCCAAGTTTTCTAAATAATCAAAATCAATCCTTCCATCTCCTGCGGGAGTAACTACGACAAATAAGGTCTCCATCCCTGGATTTAAAACGGTATATTCTGTTATTAAGTCTTTTCTATCTAAAGCATTTGTAAAACTTCTGATCGTATTATTTTTATAAAGTAATATTGGATCTGCTTTTATATTCAGAACAGAATATAGCTTATGGAGAAAATGCATGGCCAATATAGAATCCATTCCTAAAGACATGAAATCCTGATTTGGGTCTATCTCCTCCTTGCTCTTTAATGTTTCTTTTATCAGTTGTGATAATTGTTCTTCAAATTCAGTATTAAAGACTATATCGTCAGCCTTCAAATTTTTATTTTTGTTTTTTGAAATCAGACTGATTTGCATTGCATCTACCTTATTATTTCTTGTTAATGGAATCTTATCTAAATAAGTATATTTTGAAGGAACGCTATATTGTGGTAACTTTTGCAATAAAAAATTATACAATTCATTCGCTTCAATAGGCAGCTTATTTAGTGTGGAGTAAAAAAGACTTACAGAATTTCCAAAATCATTTTTTTCTACCATAGCATAAGATTGAGCAATATTGGCATGCATTGCTACAGATCTTTCAATCTCATCCAATTCGACTCTATATCCTCTTATTTTTACCATCCTTGAATTTCTACTGATATAATATAAATTCTTGTCGTCACCTATGTACCCTATATCTTCAGTATTAAGAAATAATTTACCGTCAATTGATATAAATTTATTTTCATTAAATTTTTCTTCCACATATCCGGATGACAAACTCTCTGATTTAATATAAATAAATCCTGGTGTCCCTATTGGAAGTATCTTATCATTATCATAGATCATGACCTCTGTATTGTATATTGGATGCCCTGCAGGAACTTCATTCTTCTTTTCCTGCAGCACTTCGTCAAAATCATAATATACTACAGAAGCTGCTTCTGTACATCCGTACCTATTTAAAATTTTAATATGAGGAATCTCTTTTTTCAAAATATTTACCAAATCAATAAAATATGGCTCACCACTTAATTCCAACACCTGCACGCATGTAAGAAATTTCAATTTATTATTTTCTATAAGAAGGGATACATATGAAGGAGTAAGAAATAATCTGGAGATTTTGTTTAACTGAATGAATTCACAGAACTCGTCTACGTTATTCAAAATCTGTGGTTTTAAGATATGTAGAACGGCTCCTTGGATTAAGGGTTCAAAAAATTCTCTTAAAGAAGGTGCAAAAGAAAAAGAAGATTTTAAAATATAGTGATGATCTTCCTGTGTAGCAGGATAATTTTTTATAAGCCAGTCTAATCTGTTTAAATGATTTCTATTGTTAATTTTAACAAGCTTAGGTTCTCCTGTAGATCCGGAAGTATAATTTATCGTTACTAAGTCATTTTGCGAATACCCGCTTTCATTAATATCACAAGAAACACGTAGAATATCATTATTCACCTGCATTATCTTTACTTTGTCTCGTATGGAAATAAGCCTTTCATTATTTATATCATCTGTTATCAGCAATTCTGGCACTAACTGATTATATATTCTATCTATATTATTTGCAGAGAATGATTCATCGATATTTACAAAGTACATCCTGGATTTTAATATTCCTAAAATTACTGATGGAATAATTCTCGGATTTTTTATAAAAATAAAAACAGCACCCGTAACAGATTGTTCCTGGATTTTACAGAAAATAGCATTACTTTCTTCATTCAGATCCTTATAGGTAAAAGATTCATCATCATATCTGATCGCAATTTTATCAGAGGATTTTTTTGACTCCTCAACAAAACGATGCACCAATGAATCATGGTAATAATCAACACTATACGTTTCTCCTGTAATGATCGAGTTTTGTGTGGTAATATTGAGTTCTAGAGTACTCAAACATTGAATAATATTATCAATACAATTATTGATAAAAAATTTATTATAAAAAGAATTATTATACTTCATTCTTATAATAAACTTTTCTTCTTCAAGTTGGCTGACTGTGACGGTAATCGGAAAATGAGAGGTTATAACATCTTCATTTATCATCTCAATCTTTAAATTTGCTTCTCCTATTTCCCCTTTCTTGTAATTTTGGAAAGTAAATAATACATCAAATAGTTTTGTTTGATTATGTAACGATGTTATTTCATTTAATGAAACATAAGAGAAATTCCTTGATTCTAAGATCTGTTTTTGTAAAGCCCTTATGCTTTCAAAAATATTTTCATACTGTTTCTTAAAGTCAAAAAATACAGGAATTGTATTGATACACGGTCCTATAATACCATCTACATTTTCAATCTCGGGACTGCGATAGTTCACGATATTTCCCCATGTAAATTTCGATTGATTTAATAGCTCAGACAGTACAAATCCTGTAATAAAATTCGTGGTTGAAGAAAGGGTAGTTTTATTCTGTTTAATTATATTCTGAATCTCTCCACTTATCTCGAAAAGAGAAACTTCTTCTTTATATGATGTATTTTCATATGGTGCAGGCTGAGCCTCATTATGTACTGTTAAACCTGACAATAATTCCTTCCAATACTTGGTAGCTTTTGTTTTATCTTGTTTTAAAACATGTTTAACATACTCATTGTAAGAAGTAGGTGTATTAGGAATACCATTATTATTTACATAATAATCGAACAGTTCTTTTATTAAGTTCATCATTGATTGCCCATCCATAATAAGATGATGAGCTGTAATTGCGAAAATTTTTGATTTCCCTTCTAATTCAATAATAGAAAACTTAATCAAGGATGTATTATCAGAAAGTTTTAGTTTCTTAATTTCATTCAGGGTACTTCTTATGTCCTCAACATTATTATAAGTATTGAATACAAAAGCATCTTCACCAGATAATAGTTTACAAGCAAATTTCCCTTGTTCAATATCATAATAGTATGCTGTTTTTAAGATGTCAAACTTATCAATAAGTTTCCTACAGCTTTCACTCACCCTTTTTGTATCGATATCATCAATTTTAAATTCATATTGTACAATATAATCATTGGAATGATCAGAACTAAACATGGCATGCGCAATTAAGCCTTCCTGAAAGGGAGAGATTAAAATATTCTGTTCATTATCATTTTGATTTTCTTCAGTCAATAACGTTTGGATATTTGTTTGAACTTCGTCTTTAAATAGAATCCAATTTTCATAACTCAAGCCTAGTTTTTTCATTGAGTTGATATTGATGAAAGCTTCATTTTTAGTATAGCCACACGTGATATCCAAAAGGACTCCCAATTTCTCCCAAACTTCATCAATATGTTTCTGATTGATATAGGATCCTAAAGAAACCCGGTCATCAAGCAATGGAAAACTATTTTTTCCTGATTTGGAAATTGATCCTAAAAAATTAAATGTAATTTTAGGATCAAAATTTAATAATTGTTTTACCTCATCAGATAGTACATTTTTGTATTTATCAAAAAAGAATCCACTATAAGGAACATTATCATTTGTACTAAAAACATTCTTCAGGGTTTGATGGAGGCTATTGGAAATTTGATATTTTACAGGAAATTTGGTAGTAAACCATCCAATAATCGTATCACAATTAAAATCATTCAATGTTTTTCTACCATGTCCTTCTTTTTCGATAACAATACTTGAAAAATTCAATAGTTTTCCAATAGAAGAAATAATACCTGCTACAATAATATCTTCAAGATTTTTACTCTTTTGTACTAAAGGGATGGTAATAGTAGCCTTTCTATTTTCAGTCGGCTCAAAAGCATATTCATTTTGATCATTCACCTGCTCTATCCAATATTCTATTTCATTGTTGTCGATATGATTAAGAACATATGAATTTACATTATCAAGCCAGTCTTTATATGATTGGATATTTCTCAGCGGAGCATCAGAAAAATGATAATAGTGGGTAAAATCATTGATAAACACATTCCATGACACAGCATCTATAACCAAGTGTGGACATGCAAAAAATATAATACTTTTTCCTTCTGAAGCAAATATAGAACAGTATAAAATGGGACCATCGGAAACATCAATCATACGATCTGCTTCTTTCAGACAAAATTGTTCGGAATAATTTACATTATCATCAAGATATTGTTTGAATATATATAAATCATCAGCAGCTGAGCTTTTTTCATAATGTTGAGTCCAATATATTTTCTTAGAAAATCTAAGTCTAAAAGAAGAATGTTTAGTCACGATTTTTCTTAAAGCATTTAATACTTTATCAACCTGATAATTTTCCTCTAATATAAATGAGCTGTACATTAAAAAGTTTACATTTTCAGGAGCATTATTAAAAAACCATTTTTGAATAGGCGCAAGTAAAAAGCTTTTATCATATATTCCAGAAACTTCTTGATTCATCTCTTCAGAACTTCCTTTGTAATTATCTACAAAAGGATGATCCATAAACTGATCATAGGTAACAGAATGACCAATATTATTCAATCTCCCAATAAGGTTTAACAAGGCTAATGAATCTCCTCCATTTTCAAAAAAATTCTTAGAGACATCGATAGATTCAGGAGACACCTCTAAAACCTCGCCCCAAATATTCAAAATTTCATTATGTAAATCCGGAGTCTCCGGAAGCTCTTTTTCGCCAATAATTTGGATATATGGATGATCCATAAATTGATCATAGGTAACAGAATGACCAATATTATTCAACCTTCCAATAAGGTTTAACAAGGCTAATGAATCTCCTCCATTTTCAAAAAAATTCTTAGAGACATCAATAGATTCAGGAGATACCTCTAAAACCTCACTCCAAATATTCAAAATTTCATCATTTACATGAAATTCATTCGAATAGATTTCTTCTTTGGCTGGTTTATCTATGATATTAAGGTGATAGCTCTTAAGAAAATTATAATCAGATTTTCCATTTTGGGTCAAAGGAATTTCTTTAATGAAATAGAAAAAATGTGGAATCATATAGCCCGGTAATTTGCTTATAAGAAAATTTCTTATAATGGTGTCATTTACCTCCTTTGCACCTGTAAAATATGAAACGATTTTATCATTAATAAAGATTGTTTCTGCGTTTTCTATAGTGGCTAACGTTTTTAAATATTGGGTAATTTCATTGAGTTCTACTCTATTTCCATTGATTTTTATTTGATCATCCTTTCTGCCAATGTACTCTATATTTCCGTCTGGCATCCATTGAGCCATATCTCCAGTGTTATACATTTTCATTTCTACATTATAAGGATCTTGTATAAAACGACCTGCTTCATCAATCTCCTTTATATACCCCTGGGAAATACCCGCTCCGGAAATATAAATATCTCCTGGTGTATTTTTAACAGGAAGTAAATCATTATCAAGTATGAAAACATTTACCCCTTTGATAGGTTTCCCGATGGGGATATTGTTGTAATATCTTCGTTCAATCTTGTATACACAAGCAAAAGTAGTAGATTCTGTAGGGCCGTATCCATTATAAACCGTTATTTGAGTATTATTCTTATACAACTTATCTATATGAGTGGGTGAAACTACTGACCCTCCAGTAATAACATAGTCTATTGTATCAAATAATGAAATATCGTTATCAAGTAATCTGCTAAATAATGAGGAAGTAATCCATGTGCTATTGACTGCATGAGTATATATGACTTCTTTTAATTTCTTAGTATCAAGAATTGTACTTTTACTACAAATTACTAAAGTTCCTCCATTTAGAATTGTTCCGAAAAATTCAAATAATGTTGCATCGAAACTTACATTTCCTGTACTTAGCATTATGGTTTCGTTTGATAGCGGAAAATATTCACAAGGATAAACTAAATTTATAACACTGGACTGTTTAATTTTTACCCCTTTAGGTATTCCAGTAGTTCCTGAAGTAAATAAGATACATATGATGCTTTCATATTCCTGTTTTTCAACTGATGTAATAGCATCAGTATCATGTCCGAAATCATTTTTTTCATTCAAAAACTCATGCATCAATGTCTCTGTAATAATTAATTTTGAATTACAGATATCTTTTAATAAATCAAGTCTTTCCTGTGGTGATTCAGAATCGACAGGAACGTATACAGCATTCAATTTTAAAACACTCAAAATACTAAGAATAAAATAATCAGTCTTAGGAAGGTTTAAAATAATATTGTCCTTTTGTCTTATATCATATTTAGTGAATAGAAAAGCCGCAAATAAAGAGCTGAGATTATCCAGTTCTTTATATGATATTTTTTTATTATCATATATAATCGCTATTCTTTCCGGGTTATTATCTACTTGTTCTTTAAAAAGATTAACAATGTTATTATTAGTATGAGCTGTCATTATATCTATATTTCTTTATTTTTCGAAGGATTTATATTAAAAGCTTGCCGTATTATTCTGTTTCTAATAAATATTCATATGCTTTATTAATAAGTTTCTCCATATTATTAGTCTCAATGAAATTATCATTATACTCAACATGAAGGGTAAGAGTTGTTTCATTTTCATCATACAAAAACTCAAAGGCTATATCATTTTTAAGGCTGACATTTTGAATCACCTCACTTTTGACTGCTTCAAACCTATTATCGGCAATATTTTCAGATATTTCGTTTAACAAAACAACTGATATATTAAATAGTTCGTGGGATATACCTATACCAGACATGATAGATGAAAAAGGATATAATTTATGATCATTATATTCAAAGATTTCATTTCTCACATTCATTATTAATTCTTCTATTCTATGACTATCGGAATCTATCCCTAAGGGCAATTGATTAATATAATATCCTACCTGTTGATGGTGAGATAGAATATCCCTCGTTGAAAAAGGGACGGTAAAGATGACGTAATGTTTGTTAAAAAGATTTTTAATTGTGAACGATAATGATGCTATAAGCCTTGGAAATAAATTTCGTTGAATTTTATTATTTAATTTGAACGAAAAATATCCATTTTTAGAAATTGGTGTTTCACTTTTATGTAGTATATTAAATGAATTACTTTGATTTCTTTTAATATTTGACATTTTTTCTACCCAAAAACCTTTAGACCTATTAATTGTTTCTCTTTCATTTTGAAGATATGTTAAGTAGTCTGTAAAATGCTCAACCAAATTATGATCTACTGAAACCCCATTAATAAAATCAAGAAAATCTTTTTGAATAATACTTAAGCTTTTATCGTCTCCAATAATATGGTGAAGAACCAAGCAAAGAAAAATTTCATTTTCATTTTTAAATATTCCTAATTTCACCAAATTCTTTTCTAAATCAAATGTTGAATAGACATAATCTGTCACTAGTGAATGTTCTACATTATCAAAAATATCAACCTGACTAGAATTGTTGTCTACAATAAAAAAGTACTTCCCGTTTTTATTTGAAAGCTTCATTTTTAAAGCCTCATGTTTATTTGTTATATAATTGAAGTTCTCTTTGATCTTTTCAATATCAGAAAAAGATTTATCCACTTTAAAAATCTGGCTCATATTATAGCTGGAAGACCCGCCTTGTAAACATTTAAAGAGAATATTTCTTTGTGCAGGGGATAACGGTATCTCATTTAGATTTTTTTTCCTTTTAGTAAGAAAATCTACTAACTGAGCTTTGTTCTCTTTTATCAATATCAGATATTCATTAATATTTTCGGTATCTTGCTCATAAAAAACTTCAAGGTTATCATCAAACAGATTTATACTAATGTTTAAATTTGTCAGTTCATTATAAAAATCATTAATATTCTGCATATTATTTAGAGTATAAGATTTCTTTTTCTCCATAAAGACGTTCAGCTATCATTCCTTTTTGGCCACATATTTCGATCAGCCTGTTGGATTCAACAATAGGATTAGAGGCATCTGTATATTTTATACTACTAATAAATTCGCACCACGGTTCCATACCCATAGCATAAACATATACTTCTTTCGGATTAAAAATATTAATCAATGACATTCCTTTATCACAATCAGATCCGGAAAGTCTTCGTTGCTGATCATATTCTCGTTCTAGTTTTTTGAACATTAAAGGGCCATATAACCAGGATGAAGGAGCTCCGTCACATTCCATTCCTAAAAATATAACATCGACATTTCCTACTGTTTTTTGCAGTTGTTCATAAACACTACTGTCTATAATTCTTGAATCAGCCACAAATAATAATTTAAAGTTTCCGATTTGTACAAAATGACACAATTTTGATGCGATATCTAGATCAGAATGCTCTCCCATGAAAGGCAAACCTATTATTTTACAGTCATTTTTATTGATTTCTTCAAGTTCATCAAGCTCGTATACATTATTAAATCCAATATGATTAAACATAAGCTTTAAATTGGGATCCAAGTACGAATTGCGATTAGATTTAGGAACTATAATATTTTTAATTTTATGTCTTAATGGAAGTAAGGTCTCCAAAAGAATATGATCCTGATGATTGTGAGTGATTAGAACATAATCGATAACTTCAGGAAGATCATAATCTGAAAAATGATCTATTTCGGACATATATCCAAAATAGCTAATTAATGGATCCACCAGAATGCTAATATCATTGGTTTCTATTAAAATACATGCATGTCCAAAGTATCTCATCCTTATTCTATCTCCCGAATAATTTTGATATTGATTGGGGTTTTCGTTTGAAAACAAATTTTCAAATAATCGTTTCCTCTCACCCGTTAAACCAAGCTCTGAAATGAGAGGTTCAATATCTATAGAATTTCTCTTCGAATAAGATATTTTGTCTATTATAGGAGAGCTGAATGGGATTTCAAGAAACAAGACATTTTCATTATTAATTCTGGGGGTACTCAATACAAACGGCCTGGAATCATTATTAGTCTCCCATAATGCTATACTTTGAGTAGATTCGTCATAATATTCCTGATACAATAATCGTTCATAAATTTTAAAACTTGGATTATTATTCACGTCATAAACCAATTCCACAAATCCTTTTAGGGGCTTCGGAATAAACTCATATAAGGATTCTAGTTTTTGACCCTGCGCATTATTTTTCAACAAATCATTCAGATCCGTAAAAGCATGATTAAGTTCAATCAGCTTATTTTGTCTTATAAGCGTTTCTTCAATTAGTTGCTCAATTTCACTTGTTCTATCATTATTATAGTCTATAAAAGGCCCCCCAAGCATTTTAGGGTTCTTTACAGCCTCCTGATGGAGTTTAGCAGACTTCATATAAGAATTCATGATTCTTATATGTCTGCCAACAATATTTCTACTTAAGGTTGCTGGAGAAATTAAATGTGACCAGCCATACCATTTCATTACTAAAGGTTCAATTACAACGTTGGGCTTTAAAAACATATTATATTAAGCTTAAATTATTAAGGATCATATCGCTATTACGTTTATTCTATGTCATCTTTTATAGAATATCTGCTAATCCATACAACAAGATAGTTTTGAAAACAATTTTCATCAAAAACAAGAGTATTATTAAATTATTATTTTTTTTATATTTTTTTTATCCTGATTTGATAGTTTAAGGGCAATATCCCTGAGCACTAAACTTTCTAATATCATATTTTGAGAAATCGTTAAATTAAATTCTTCGTTAATTTTTTTTCTCAAAACCATTACTCTTAAAGAATCTCCTCCTAACTCAAAGAAATTATCTTCTATTCCGATTTTATCCATATCTAGTATTTCCCTTACTATTTCACATAATCCGATCTCTATTTCAGAACTTGGGCTAACGTAATGATTGGAAATAAGTGATTCTCGAATTTTACTGCTCTTTTTATTCTCTTTAAGTTTAAATAAATTAGTTATTGTATCATTAATATTATTTGGAGAAATTATGATATTAAAATATTTTTTTTGGGACAGAGAGGTTTCCAGAATAGGCAAAATATCTTCATTTATTAATATCTCTGTGTTCAATTCATCATTTTTATCTGTTGTAGCCGCTAGTCCTACATCTTTAATTCTTGACCATTGTAATGTATAAATGGGAAATCTAAAATGATTTTGGACACTTGCATCTGTTAAACTATTTAGGAAACTATTATCTGATATATAGATAGATTGTCCAACAGTTGGTATTGTCGTTGCTCTCGATGAAAAATTGGTAAAAAACTTTAAGCTTCTGTCTTTAAAATATGACAATATAGTCTCCGTTCCTTTTATCTTAGGTGAATTTTCAAGTATATTTTCTCCACTGTTGAGCCCATCAATAAATTCAAATTTGACATGAGCAGCAGTATGGAGGACTGCAGTGATTCTTCCAAAATCTTTTTCTGCATTTTCTAATGCATTAATACAGGATATCTGGTCACAGATATCAGCTTTAACAGTATAAACATAATTATTAATTTTTTCTGTATTTTCATGACTTCTACCAACAGATATAAACTTTGATCCATATTTTTTTTGAATATCATTAATGATGATTTGTGCCATTCCTCCTGTTCCACCCGTTATCAGAATTATATCTTCCCGAGTAAAAGGTTGTACATCTTCTTTGATTTCAATTTCTTGATACTTTCTACATAATATTTGATCTGTATTGATAATTATGGCAAACTCGTTATATTCATCATTACTATTAAATAAATCAAATAGAATGTTAATAGATTGAGAATCTAAACTTTTTACATCAACAATTTTTGTTTCAAAAGATTCGTATTCAAGCATTGAGCACATCAATGGGCCCATAATTTGGGATTTTGAGATATCTAATAAATGATTAACAGAGTTATTTTCCCAAGAAAACACATTATTGCACACCCATATAATTTCCCCTTTTGAGAAAATTTTATTAATATTTCTCAAAAGGTAAGTTATTGTAAAAAAATTTTCAAAATGAACATGATCAAGATTCTCTACTTTTTCATTAAAATCATAATCTAAAAAAGAAACGATTTTATCAAAAGTGAACGTTGAATCTTTAGCATAATTCAATGCCTCAATAATGCTATCTTCGATATTAAAATTAGCTTCAATTTCTTCATCGTTTAATACATTAAAATTGTGACCATGCCTAATTTTCAAAATATTATACTCTTTAAATTTATTCTCAAAAAGAGAGTCGATAAAATCACTTGGCAACAACAATAAGATGTTAGGATAAGCCTCAGAAGAATTTTGTTTGATTTCATAGTTTTCCCATATCGAACTATAAAAAATATCATTTTTTGCAATTCTTTTTTTAGAAGAAAAATCAATATTATCAACCAGTATTTCAGCCAGGAGTTTCGATTTTGTAAAATTATAATAAGGAGGTATTTCGATGTAATTTATTTTCTCTGAATATAGTTTTTCCCATTGAACATCTATTCCATATTCCCATATTTTGCCTAAATTCTGATCAAAAAATACGTCATCTGCAATTTCTATATTTTTATTCCTTACCAGGTTTAATGTATTTTTTATAGAGTATTCTCTTTCAAGCAGATTTTTTATAAAATTTCCAGGTCCAAAATCAATAAAGAGACAATCTTGAAATACGTTTAATATTTTTTTCACACCCTGTTCAAACAATACAGGTTTAATTATATGATCTCCCCAATGTTTTGATGATATTTGTTTTTTATCATTGATAATTTGTCCCGATGTATTCGAAATGAATGGAATTTGAACATCTTTATACTGAATACCGTCAGTATGCTTTTCAAAATTATTTCTTATTATTTCTAATAAAGGAGAATGATTAGGATGTATTGTAGTTAAAACTTTATATTCAGCTCCTTTTTCTATAAGCCATTCTTCAAATTTCTCTATGTTATAAGATTTCCCTGAATAAACTCTCTCATTTGGGCTATTAATAATGGACAAATATACATCTTGAAACTCTTTCTGTTTTATCATATCTTCTGAAGAAGAAACATAAATCATTTTTCCCTCCGGCCCGTTCAAAAGACAAGCAGCTCTTTTAGCAATTGTTTGAATTGTCTGGACTAAATCCATAGCTCCAGAAATACAGCAGGCTGTATATTCCCCTAAACTATGCCCGATAAGGCCGTCCGGTTTTACTCCTAACTCCATCAAATATTTGGCTAAAGAATATTGGATAATAAATAATGTCAAATGTGATTTTACAGTGTCTATTTTATTAATATTCCGTTGTTGATCATATTCTTCATTAAATAAGAAGTCTTTGATATTAATATTTAATTTTTCATTAATAATACTCAAATTCTCATCTAGGATATTTCGATACAGCTTTGATCTCTGATATAATTGTTTAGTAGTATTATTATACAAAACTCCTTGCCCGGGAAATGCAAATATTACATTTTTAATCTTGTCTTTATGCAAAAAATTCAAAGGAGCCTTGGTATTAAAATCTAATGAAACTCTTGTTTTATGGTGAATTTTTCTTAATTGTGAAGAAATCGCCAGCTCATTTATATCATATTGATCTTTTTCAGAATAAAACGTTTTAACAGCTTCTTTTAAAGAAACTTCATTCTTGGCACTCAATAAAAAAACATTTCCTTTTTCACTATTTTTTGCCTTTGTTGCTGGAGCTTCTTCTAAAATGCAATGAGCGTTATTTCCCCCTATCCCAAACGAACTAACGGCTACTCTAGCTGGATTTTCACTGTGCTCAAGAGATATCAAATTATTATTTACATAAAAATGAGTGCTTTGAAAGTCAATCCTAGAATTCGGTGTTTCATAATTAATACTTGGAGGGATCTTTTTGTTTTTTAAAATCATGATACACTTAATCAATCCTATAATTCCTGCTGCCGTATTGAGATGACCTATATTACTTTTAATGGATCCAATAGGGATTTTATTATCTATGGAAATTTTATATGTCTGTTTAAGAGCTTCCACCTCAATAGGATCTCCAAGCTGCGTCCCAGTGCCATGACATTCTATATAGCTAACTGTTTCAGGTTTAATTTTGCTAAGCAGGAAAGCTCTTTTAATTGTTTGTACTTGCCCCTGTATACTTGGTGCTGTAAAAGCAACTCTCTTATCACCGTCATTTCCTATACCTATACCTTTAATGATACCGTGGATGTTATCTCCATCTTCTATCGCATCTTTTAGTCTTTTCAATACTACAACACCAAGTCCTTCTCCCCAAATGGTTCCCGTTGAAGAATTATCAAAAG
Source organism: Chryseobacterium potabilaquae (assembly GCF_902728265.1). GTDB lineage: Bacteria > Bacteroidota > Bacteroidia > Flavobacteriales > Weeksellaceae > Chryseobacterium > Chryseobacterium potabilaquae. The sequence goes on along the minus strand of NZ_CACVBR010000022.1, from coordinate 26,462 downwards.
GCCTGCAATGCCCATCTATTGAATTAATATGCCCATCTGTATATTTATAGGCTTTGTGAGGCTCACTTCCAATATAAACTCCACCGGCAAGACAAATTCTTGTTTCGCCCAGTAAAAGGCTTTTACAAGCAGAATCTACAGCTATGAGAGAACTCGAACATGCTGTATTAATAGCAATAGATGGCCCAGAAAATCCCAATTTGTATGAAATTAAGGCTGGAATATGATAGTAACTGGAAAAATTTTGGAATATAAAATCTTCGATGGGAAATTTATCTTTGTTCTGAAGTGTAAAAATCTTCCAGTTATAATCCTCAGACATTCCTAAAAAAAGACCTGTAGACTTTTTTAACTCTACTAAGGATATTCCCGAATCTTCAATTGCGTTCCAAATTACTTCATGTATATGTCTGCTTTGAGGCGAAAGGAGTAAAGCTTCTTTTTCAGTATATCCAAAAAAATCATAATCAAAGAATTCTTTATTCTTTATATCATTTTTGATTGCAATATAATTGTCTTCTATTTTATATTTTTTTTTCTCTTGGTCGTTTAAAAAGTATACAGATTCTTCTCCATTTACAAGTCCTTTCCACAGATCATTATAATTACCACCCAAAGGAGTTTTACACGCCATTCCAACAATAGCAATTTCTAAACCGGTGTAAACTCTATTTTCCATTCAAAAAATTTATTATCTGATTATTTATTTCGTCACTTTGTTCTTTTGTCCCTTTATCATCCATATCAGTATGCCTAATATCTTTCAAATAAATAATTTTAATCCCATATTTGGTTTGTTCTTCAGGGGTAGGAACCACTCCCGGATCTGCGGGGTAATCAGATCCTCTCAATGATAAGATTCTGGGTTTAGCAGTTCTGGGAATAGGAAAACGCCTATGATCCAGAGATACAACATTATTAATTAAATCGCTATGATCTTTTACAAATAACATTACCATATCTCCTCCATTTGAATGTCCCACTAAGGTAATATTCTTCCAATCAAGATCAGGATATTTTTTTCTACTTTCGTCTATTACAAAACTTATATTTAATTCTCCTTTTTCCCAATTAGGCATTCTGGTTTTATATAAGTCGCCTTTCATGGAAAGAAGATCATCCGTAGCGAGTTCATGCTGAATGGAAATAACAAAGTACTCATTTTCTGCTAAAAATTTGCAAAGCTTAGAATATATCTTATAATCCCCTCCCTTGTTAAAACCATATCCATGATTGAATATGACAATTTTTTTTCCTTGATTGGAATGATTATTATCATAAATAGTAATTGGAACAGAACGGTTTCTGCTATTATCAAATAAAGCAACATCATATTCATTTACTTGAGCAAAATTGGTTCTTTGTGCGATTTCTTTTTTTGTACTTGAACAGCTATAAGATAGTAATATAACCTGAAGACAAAAAAATAAATAAAAAAGTTTACTTATCATAACTATATAATATTTTTCGTGATTGAAGATTTAGTCTTTTTATACTTTTTGTAATGCTCTCTAAATTTTGATCATGAATTATATTTGAAATAATATCAGATATAATATCCATTTCAATTGTACAAAAACCCAGTCTTGTTACCTCCTGAAGTCCAATTCTTAAAAAGTTTTCGTCAAAAATTCTTCTAATATTGATACTTATATTGTTGGCATAAAAAACTTTTGCAATTTTCTCTGCATCAAAAAAGTTTGGTATTCGTATATATAACTGATTGGTTATTAATTCTTTTTTGTTTTTAGGCTCCAAGATAGAAAAACCTTTATCGGTGAGCAAGTTATATAGATATCGGGTATTTTCAATAATTTTTTTCACATAATCTTCGGAAAATTCATCCATTTCTATAATCGCCAAATGCAATGCAATGGTATGATGGGTATGCTGGCTGGAAACCAAGCTTTTTCCTACTTCATCTTTAACAAGATTTCCCAATTGGCTATTTGAAAAATGTATAATCCCTTTTTGAGGACCCGGAAATGTTTTGTGGGTATTGGCTTGAATGATATCGCAGCCTTCGTATATGGGCTTCATAAATTCCTGTGCAAATATAAGTCCAAACGGATGTGATGCATCGTACACCAGAATTGTTTCTTCCCCCAATAATTGTCTTAATAATGAAAAATCTACAGGTTGGCACGCAAGACTGTCATCAATATAAAACATTTTGATGGTATACTTATCCTTTATCTCTAGTATAAAATCATAATCAATTGCAAGCGTCTCTCTTTTTAACGGAACCTTTATAGATTTTCGCCCTGTCTTTTCAATAATATTCTGAGTGGCAAAATGTCCTCCTTTTTCAGGATCAATTGTTAGTATATAATCTCCAACATCAGTAGCTGACAATATGGTACACATCATAGCATATACTCCTGAAAGAGGTCTGAATTCTGTAGCCACACCTCCTAATCTTTTGTTAAGAATTTTTGATGAGATTTCCTCCAGCTTATTTACCAAACCTATTCCCCTGTATATATTACCTTTTGAGAAAGTAATATTATCAGTATTGAAGTTTTCTATTCTTCCTAAATGATATCTAAAAGAGAAATTACTGTTTAAAGCCTTAGCAGCAAAATCTGAAAGAATATTTTCATTTGCTGTCAAATGCAGAATATCCGATAGCTCTCTGGCTTCTTCCTCTAATAAGGAAAGATAATGGTTACTCGTCATAATCATTGTGATCTAAATTGTAAATATTTAATGTAGTTTCTAAAATACTTAAGTTCTCTTCCTGTTCCTGATCAGTAGTAGTAACCGTGGTAGAGAGGAACTCTGCAAGTGTGGAAATATTTGGATATTCAAATACTATTACCGGTGAAATATTTTTATCCGGATAGTTGATTTTTAATTTGTTTGATAATTCAATTGCCCTTACCGAAGTTCCTCCAATATCAAAGAAATTATCGTGAATTCCTATCTGATCTATTTTTAAAATGTCTTTCCATATATTCTCAAGTTCTTTTTCCAGTACATTTCCTGCAGGTGTAAACTCTTTTTTGAATAAATCATTTTCTTGTATATCAGGTAAGTCCTTAAAACTTATTTTTCCAGTATTGGTTAATGGAATATGATCAAGAATTACAATGGATTTAGGAACCATATAAGCAGGTAAAGACGATTTTAATATTTCAAGTATTGCTTCTCTGCTTATACTATTGCCAGCCTTAAAACAAATATAACTAGAAATTAAATCATTGTCTCTAAAGGTTTTAAATACAGTAACACTTACTGCTACTTCTGCGATTTGTTCTATGACAAAATTAATTTCGTTCAATTCTATTCTTATGCCATTAAGCTTGATTTGATTATCCAATCGCCCAATAAATTCTATATCGCCGCTTGGAAGTAATTTTCCCCAATCTCCAGAATAGTAGTATCTAAGATTCGGATCTGAATTTTGAAAATCTGCCTTGGTCTTAAATTTCTGATTTGTTAATGTTTCATCCTGATAGTACCCTAAAGCCAAATAATCACTCCCATAAACAATTTCTCCTTCTTCATATATACGTGCCGGTTTATTACCGGATTTAACAAGGTATACCTTTGTCCGATCAACAGGTTTTCCAATAGGCACATGATAACCTACTATACTTTGATCATCTAAAAATTTTTGACAGACAATAGTAGATTCCGTAGGTCCATACCCATTGATAAAAATAGCGTCCTTTCCGAACTTGTTTTTAAATTCTAAGAAGTCTCTTTTAAATACCGCTTCTCCACCGAGCACTATTAATCTAATTGATGAGAGCCTATATTGGATTGTCTTTATTAAAGACCTGAATAATGTCGGAACAGAATGATAGATCGTAATTTCGTGATGATCAATCCATCGGGCCAAATCATTTATTCCTTTAATATTAACATTAAAAGGGTACAATGTTGCGCCATTCAACAATCCTCCGAAAATATCCATTACGGCAGAATCAAAATTATAAAATGGTATCAGGCTTAGATGATCCTCCGGCGCTATATGTAACTGCCTTGTATATATATTGATAAAATGTAATACATTTTTATGAGATTGCATCACCCCTTTAGGCTTTCCGGTAGAACCAGAAGTATATAAAATATAAGCCAAAGAATCAGCGGATGGAATTTCTTCTAAAGATTGCATTGTACCTTGAGAATCCTGATTAATTATTCTTTCAATATTAACTGAAACAAGAGAAGAATCAATCAAAAATTTGTTTGCAAATTCTTCTGTTTGATTATCACACAATATAAGATCCGTATTGATTTCCGCTATAATTTCTCTTGTCCTGAGCGTATGAAGACTTATATCTAATGGTATATAAGCTTTACCTGCTTTTAAGGTAGAAAGAATTCCCAGAACTGATTGATATCCGTGAGACAACAGAATTAATACTTTGTTATTTCTACTGTGTTTTATTATTTCGTTTGAAATAATAGTAGATGTTTCATTAAGTTCTCTGTAAGTTATTTTTTGATTATCATCTACAACAGCATATTTATCAGGATAAGTTTCACATATATAATCAAATCGATCAATTATTGAATCGTATTCTAGCTCCCAATCTACGTAATCATTTTTAGGGGTAACCGGATCAGAAAGTAGGAACTGATCAAAGATTTCTATTTCCTCAATTATTTTTTCAGAGTGATGAATTACTTCATCAATGATATGCCCAAGCCCCTTTAACCAAAAAAAGACTTCTTTACTGTTGAATAGATCTTTATTAAAAACGCTACTCACGAGAACTCCTCCGGAGGTAGTTTCTACAAAAAATTCTAAATCAAATTTTGAAGCTGTTAAATGGTCTTTTTTATCATCACAGCCAGGCTCATATTCAAAATTATCTTTGATAAAATCTAAGATATTAATAACGACTGGAGTTAAAGGAAGGGTATGGACTGTATTATTAATTTTTAATAAATCACATATCTCGTGAACTGAGATATCAGCATGATTTAAAGCCTCAATAGAAGTACTATGAACCTGATCTAAAAGTTTTTCAAAAGAAGCATGCTGATTCAGCAAATCATTGTGAAATATAATATTTGTAAAAAGTCCTATTATATTCGAAAAAGCAGGATCATTCCTTTTGGCAACAGGTATCGCTACCGTAATGTTATTAGTATTAGAAATTCTACCTAATAAAATTTTGAAACATGAGATAAAGAATGTTGACAATGTAACTCCACGTTGTTTTATAATTTTTTTTATCTCATCATAGGATCTATTATCAATTTGAAAATCAGCATAATTTGACGTATAGGCTACTTCATGGTCTATGGATTTTTCAGGATTAGAAATATGTAAATAATCAGGTACGTCTTTAAGCTTGTTTTTCCAGTACTCTAATAGAATGTCTTTGTTTTGGTGTTTCAAATAATTAACATAGTCAATATATTCATAATTAGTTCCGGGAAGTGTATTGTTTTTATTTTTATAAATAGTTAGAAGTTCATTTCTAAATAGATTAACAGACCAACCGTCAAAAATTAGATGATGTATTTTCAAAACAACTTTGAACCTATCTTGTTTAGGAATTACATAAATTTTAAAAAGTGGATATTCATCTAAACTAAAGTCATTTTCTAAATTTTGAGCAACAAGATCTTCTTCTGAAATAATGTTAATATCATATTTATCATAGTCATTTGTTATGATTTTCTGTAAAGGTAAATTATCATGTGTAATGAAAACAGTTCTTAAAGACAGATGTCTCTGTACTATCTTATCTATAGATTTCTTTAATAAATTAATATCCAATAATTCGTCTACAATCAACTGCGTGACAATTATATTGGAAGTATTATTTTTCACTTCTGATATCCACATGTTCATTTGCTGCGGTGATAATTTGTAAGGCTCCGAAATCTCCTCAAATCTCTCTATTTCTTTTTTCTCCATAATCAGAGAATAGGCAATATACTGTATATGAGGATTTTTAAACAGAACAGAAAGTTCCACGCTCATTTTGTGACGGGAATTTAGGATTGAAATAAACTGCATTGCTTTTATACTATTCCCTCCTAATTCAAAGAAACTATCTGTAATTCCTACTTTTTCAATACCTAAAACTTCCTGCCATATCTTTACTAGCTTTTTCTCTATTTCATTTTTCGGAGCTACATATTCCTTTCTTACCATATCGTATTCTTTTACATCCGGTAGAGCTCTACGATTTATCTTTCCGTTTGGAGTAAGAGGTACTGAATCTATTTCAATAAAAAAACCAGGAACCATATATTCAGGAACTTTAGATTGCATATAGTCCCTTAATTCTGATTTATCCAGTTTCTCAGTGGGGTCTTTCTTTACATAGAATGCTATTAATATATTATCCCCGTTAATTTCTTTAGTATCAACGATAGTCTGATTTATAGAGTTATGCTTAGTAAGAACGGTCTCCACCTCATTTGTTTCGATACGATATCCCCTTACTTTCACCTGGAAATCTTTCCTCCCAAGAAACTCTATGTTCCCATCCGGAAGCCATCTGGCAATATCTCCTGTATCATACATTTTACTACCAGGAATGAAAGGATTAGCAATGAACTTCTCTTCCGTTAGCTCTTTTTTATTAATATATCCTTTCGCCAGTCCTGCTCCTGAAAGATATAATCTGCCATATTCACCTATTGAGCATAACACCTTATTTGTGTTTAATATATAAACATATATATTAGCTATTGGTTTACCAATAGGTGGAATATAGTTTTTAACTGTTTTTTCATCAATCACATAAGTAGTAACTACATGGGTTTCCGCAGGTCCATAATGATTATGAATCTTTATAAGTTTCTCATTAATACTTTCAAAAATGGCATTATTAAGAATTAGTTTCTCTCCGGCTACTATAATATGCTTAACGTTTTCTCCTACGCATTCTAAAAATGAATCATCTTCTATTAGAACTTTAAAGTATGCGGTCGGGAAGAATAAGACGTCTAATTTATTTTTTGAAATAAAATAAGTAAGTGCCTGAATATCCTTCTTAATTGTATCTGATACAGGGAATAGCGTAGCTCCTGTTAATAAAGTACTGAAGATCTCTTGAAAAGATACATCAAAACTTGGATTAGACAAGAAGGTAACTTTATTATATGGGGCAATAGTCTTTATGTGATATTTAATCAAATTCAGAATGTTTTCCTGTTGCATCATCACTCCTTTAGGCGATCCTGTAGTTCCTGAGGTATAAATCACATACGCCAAACTATCTGGTCTGCTGATTATCGGAAGATTCTGTTTTGTGTATTGTCTTTTCTGTTCTTTTAATTCCTCATGATAAGACTCTAAAAAAGCGGCATCAATGGTAACCTTTGCTTGAGTGTCATGCTCTATGTACTCAATTCTTTCCTCCGGGTACTCAGGATCGACAGGAACATAAGCTGCTCCCGACTTTAAAATTCCCAAGATTGCCACGATCATCCTCTCGCTCCTCTCAAGCTTGATAGCTACCAAATCATCAGGTTCTATCTTATAATTTTGTCGTAGATAATCCCCCAACTGGTTTGCCTGTTCGTTAAGCATTCTGTATGTAAGTTCAGTATCCTCAAAAACTACTGCAACATTTTTCGGCGTCTTCTCAACCTGCTTCTCAAATAATTCTATAATCGTTTTATCGCTAGGATAATCTACTTTCGTATCGTTGAACTCATGAAGAAGCTGCTGACGCTCTTGCTCTGTTAAGAAGTCTATTTCTTCTATGGTTGTTGTCTCCGCTTTATCTTCTGTATTTTCTATAGCCTGGGTCAAAAGGTTCTCAAAATGACCAAACATTCGTTGGATGAGCTGCTCATCATAAATATCAGTATTGTATTCAATACTACATCCTAACTGTTCCCCTTCTTCTGCAAAAGCATAGCTCACATCAAACTGGGACGTCTTACGTTGATAATCATATCCCTCTACCTGTAGGCCTTCTATATTGTTTTGTGCGTTTCCTATCTGCAACTGACCTTGACTCTGGAATACAACCAATACATCAAACAATGCCGAACGGCTCATATCACGCTTGATATTAAGCTTACCCACAAGTTCATCAAATGGATAAAGCTGATGCTCATAAGCCGATAGTAAAGTGTCCCTCTCTTTCTTAAGCAGGGACTCAAAAGTATTGCTGTCACCTTCCAACCTTGTCCTTATGGCGAGAGTATTCAGGTAAAGCCCGATTTGATTCTCTAAATCAGGGTGTTCTCTTCCCGCTAGCGGGGTACCCACAATAATATCCTGTTGCCCTGTATAGCGGTATAGTAATGACTTTATCCCAGCCATTAAAGTCATGAATAATGTTACTCCATGCTTCTCCGAATACTGCTTCAGCTTATCTGTAAATTCTTTTGAGAATAAGTGGCTGATGTTATTACCATTATACGTCTGTATCAACGGTCTTGTTTTATAGCTCGGTAATTCCAATACAGGAAGCTCTCCTTCAAATTGTTCTAACCAATATGCTTCCGCATTCCGGTATTTTTCTCCCTTTATCTCTTCCTGTAGCCATACTGCATAATCTTTATATTGTATTGCTAATTCTTCTTTTAATATTTCATCTTCCTTAGCATTTCCATTAAGAAGATTATTATAGTTTTCTACAACCTCTGATACCAATACTTCTGTTGACCATCCATCACCAATGATATGGTGCATGGATAAAAAGAACAGGTGTTCTTTGTTTTCTCTCTTCAGTAAAGTGGCTCTTATGAGTGGGCTCTCTTCTAAATTAAAGGCTTCATTATTGGCAGACTGTAAGTAGTCTTCTACTTCTAATTCATTCTTCCCACTAAAATCTAATACTTCTATTGTAAAATGAAGTTCTTTTTTAAGGATGATATACTGACGGATTTCTTCCGTAGTCTTATCCGACTTAAATGATGTTCTGAGTATCTCATGTCTATCTATCAAAGCTTGGAAGGACTTTTCAAAATATGCTTCATTAAGCTCTCCTCTTAAAGTAACTACCGCAGGCATATTATAGGCCTGTGAACCACCTTCCAATTGGCTCAGAATCCAAAGTCTTTGTTGTGATGGTGTTAGTGGGTAGTTCTCTTGTTCTGGTGCTTTCGGTATCGGGGTATACTCTTTTCCTGTAAGACTTTTGGTAATACCTTCAATGCTAGGCGAAGCAAAAAAGTCTTTGAAACTTACCTGCATTGATAGGCTCTGATGGATCCTATTTAGTACCTGAGCTACCATTAAACTATGTCCCCCAAGTTCAAAAAAATTGTCAGTAATCCCTACCTTCTCTACGCCCAATATTTTCTGCCAAATCTCAGAAAGCTTTTCATCTGTAGCATTTCTAGGGGCTACATATTCTCGCCTAATCAGATCCTCGCCCGTAACACCTGGAAGTGCCTTGCGGTCTATCTTGCCATTGGGTGTGAGGGGTATATTTTCTAACTCCACAAAGAAACCGGGAATCATATAGTCAGGCAGTTTACTCTGAAGATACTCCCGCAATTCTGACTTGTCTATACTTGTTTCACTGTCATTAGTATAATAAGCTACCAGTACTTTTTCTCCATTAATGTCCCTTGCATCGGTAACGACTTGTCTGATGGATGGACTAAACCAGTTGATATTCATCTCAATCTCGCCCAATTCTATCCTGTAACCTCTGATCTTCACTTGGAAATCCTTCCTACCCAAAAATTCTATGTTCCCATCAGGAAGCCATCTCGCCAAATCTCCAGTATCGTACATCTTCGTCCCCGCTTCAAAAGGATTGTCTATAAACTTCTCCCTTGTCAACTCAGGTTTATTCAAATAACCTCGGGATAAACCTGCGCCGCTTACATACAACGTACCGCTTACTCCTATAGGAACTACCCGAAAATCTTCATCTAAAATATAAACACTCGTATTCGAAATCGGAACGCCAATAGGAACTGATATGTAATCTTCGTGTGGACTGAGTTTAAAAATACTGGTACATACAGAATATTCTGTCGGACCATAAGCGTTATAGTAGCTTACTCCATTTTCAACGAGTTCTTTTGCCTTGATTGGGTTCGCAGGTTCACCTGCTGTAATAATTGTTTTTAAGGATTTCAAATCTTTCTCTGGCAATAGTTCCAAATAACTTGGAGGAAAAGTAACAACGGTAGATTTAGTTTTTTCTAGGAATGAAATAAACTGGTCTTTATCTTTTTGCTCTTCTTCTGTTGGAATACATAGTGTTGCGCCCGAATAAAGACTCATCATAATTTCAGAAATAGAAGCATCAAAAGCTACAGAAGCAAACCATACAATTTTATCTTCAGCGGTAATTCCAAACGTCTTTATTTGGTCTAAAGACATATTGATATTGCTGTGATGTTCCACTAAAACTCCTTTGGGTCTTCCAGTAGAACCTGATGTATAAATTAAATATGCAACATCATCAGACTCTATTGTAACATTGAGATTAGCTGTTGATTTAAATTGAATTTCATTTAATTTTAGAGAAATGTAGGGCTGATTAATATCTAATGTTTGGGCAATATCTTGCTCACTTAACAGTATTTTCGCTTTACTATCCTCTAAAATATAATCAATTCGGTCTTTCGGATAATTAATATCAATAGGTAAATAAATACAGCCAATTTTTTCAATTGCTAATAATGAAACCAACAAGTCTACAGATTTAGGCAACAATATTGCTATGACCTCTCCGTTCTCAACAATATATTTCTCTTTTATATAATTTGCTAATTGATTTGCTTTCCCATTGAGTTCATGATAAGTAAGTTCAATATCCTCAAAAACTACTGCCACATTATCAGGGGTCTTCTGCACCTGTTCTTCAACCAACTTAACAACGGTCTTATCACTTGGATATTCTCTTTTTGTATTATTAAATTCTACTAATAATTGATGAACTTCCTCTTTATCAACAAATGAATAGTCTTTTTTATTTTTATTCAAAAGAATGTCATAATCCGAAAGTATATTAATTACGTTTTTCAATAAACTTTCAATAACATAATCTGGATATTTTTCCTTATAAAAAACCGTAAAAAGAAAATTGTCTTCTATTTCTTCACATAATAAAGAGATCTCATCATTTAGAGACTCAGTTTTTTTACCAAACTGAATGGAAAAATTAGAAAACGGTTCTATGTTTAGATCAGAATTATAATTTTTATGAGAAAAAACCTGTTTAACTTCAGTGGCAGTATTTTGCAATAATTTTTTGAATGATCTTGCATCATTTCCAATTTCCAATAACAAATATTTTTCCAAATCAATTAAATGAGATGGGTACACTTTTATAAAACCTTGATAATTTTCAAAGTATTTATTAATTACGAAAGAAAAGACAGAGGAAACTATTGTAAATTTTGAAAGAGAATTGTTTTTTGCGACTTTTATAAAGCCTTCAAAATTTTCTTTCAAAATTCCTTTTTTGAGACTTTTAATTGGCCCCTTTGAAAAAGCAGCTTTTTCTTTACTTGCTATTTTATTATGCCAAAAAATGTTGGATAAAATCTGAGTATCGTTCATTAAATTAAGTGATAAGAGTGTATTTCAGCAACGAGACTTTGTTGTAAAGAGTCTATCCTCACACAAATCTTTTGCTTGTTATCTATTTTTATAATTTCACACTCGTAGTTTTCAAAAGGTCCGGAAGTAATTTTCCTTTTCTCACCAATGTTTAAATCTTGAATGTTTCTTATTTCAATTTCTGAAAACTGATTAAGAAATATTTTAACTCTATTAATTTCCTCATCAGGAACCCTTACTAATCGACCTCCAAACTTGATGAATATAACGACACCATCAATTGCGAGAGCTCGTAAGTAATCTTTTATTGTTTCTAAATAAATGAAAACATAAGAACTAAAAAGAGGCTTCTCTACTTTTTTCTTACGATCACTCCACTGGGAGATTATCTTATTAAGTGGCAAGTATACTTTGAAGTTTTGCTCAGTCAGTATTTGTGCAGTCTTTTTTTCGTAACGTGATTTGGTATAGATAACATACCATCCTTTTATAAAATTCATTTGCATATAATTATTATCATTTTACAGCTTCGCCCTTTCAGTCACATTAGCCTACCTAAATTATATTTTCAAAAAATATTAAAATCAATGAAGTTCTAGAAATCCAGTTGCATTGAATCTGCCTTTTATTTGCTAGACAAGCAAAAGTGGAAATGTATATTTACAACTTCTCCATTCTTGTTTAGCAAAGATGCAGTAGCTTTTTTGCTGATACAAGAAAAGCATATCAGGATTTATAAATTTTGGGTAAATATTATACGAAATTTATAAATTCAGGCAAGGCGCATACGCATTAAATTATTAATTTCCAGCAATCTGCTATCACAATTCATATAATTATTAAGATAGTATTTAAAATGCTTATTTTTGCACTTTGAAACACAATATGCAAAAGAAGTTCTTCTTTTATCTACTTATTTTTTGTCAAAATTTATATTTTTCACAAAGTATAAAGGGATTTCGTATCCCAGACTCCTTAAAACAAAAAAGTTTTGAGCAACTAGAAAAATCCTTTGAAAAACAACTTTATAACAATACAGATAAAGCAAAAATTTATGCTAATACAATTCTGTCAAAAGGGAAAAAAAATAAAAATGATGAAAAAATTGTTGATGGATATGAGTCAATATATAAAATAAGCAATAATAAGCAGGCCATTTCATTTATAGACAGTATGATTACTGTATCAAAAAAAATGCAAAAACCTGAATATTTGTCAAAAGCATATCGATATAAAGGGGTTTACTATTATTATGATGCAGATTATACTAAATCATTAGATAATTATTTAGTTGCTAAGGGGTATGCCGAAAAGGATAGTGAACTTTACCATAATATAAATTCCTGTATAGGTCTACTAAAGCTTGAATTGCAGAATTACCCAGAGGCTTTAAAACTTCTAATAGGATATAAAAATTATTTAGAAAAGAATAATCTTACAAATCAAATCAATTATGAGAAGTGCTTATATAATTTGTCTTATGCCTATCACGTAAGTAATAATTTAGATTCTTCAAATTACTATGTAAAACGAGGGTTTGAACAAAATTCAAAAAGTAAAGATCAAGATCTATATGCTTCTTTATCATTAGTTTCTGGCATCAACACTTTCAAACAAGGAAATTCCAAGCTTGCTTTACCAATCTTGGAAAAAGCATCCAAAATTTTCACTAAAAACCCTGACAATATTCAAAATGTAGCTCTAAGTGAGTACTATATAGGACAAATTTTATATCATAATAAGAATAAAAATTTTATAGATCGATTTGAAAAAGTAGATTCAATCATAATAGCAAGTAAAAATGTGTCCTATGAATTGCGAAATACTTATCCACTTTTAATTGATTATTATAAAAGAATAGGAAACAAAGAAAAACAATTATTTTACATTGAACACCTTTTATCTGTTGATAGTATCTTAAATAAAAATTACAGCTTTTTATCCACAGAAATCAATAAGAAATATGATACACCTCTTTTACTCAGTGAAAAGGAAAGCCTAATTGCGGATTTAAATTCTAAAAATTACACCTTATTCTGGTTGTTGGGTGTAGGTGGTTTGCTTATAACTAGTTTGATATTTTTACAAATAAAAAATAGGAAAAAAATAAAACTATATCAATTCAAAGCCAACTTATTAGCTAAACATCAAGATATAAAAGATGTTATATCAGAAGAAGTTGAGGTAACAGATAATAAAGCAACTTACCCTTCATTAAAACAAGAAACTGAAAAACCTAAGCTGTCAAATCTATCTAATAATAAAATTAAACAACTTAGAATACAATTAGAAGAATTCGAAAGAACCAAACGTTTCTTAGATAAAACAATCAATCTAGATTTATTATCAAAAGAACTTAATACAAACAGAGCCTATTTATCAAAATCAGTAAATGAGCTCAAAGGACAAAATTTCCCTCAATATCTTAATGAATTAAGAATTAATTATATTGATGAAGAACTAAAGAAGTATAAAAACTTACAGAAACATACGATTGCTGCTATTGCTGATAAAGCCGGCTATAATAATGTAGAATCTTTCACTAAGGCCTTTAAAAAAATGACAGATACTCTGCCATCTTACTTTATAAAAGCTTTAAAAGAGGAAAAGTTATGATTTTTTATCTAACGTATAATCAGTTAGTTAAATTTAAAATTATACGAAATTTATAAATTTCGGTATGTAGTTCTTGAATAATTATATATTAATTTCGTTGATTTGTAAAACAATTAAATAAAAACAACAAAGCAAGATGAAACAGAAAAAAGAAATCTCGAAAAAATTATCTTTAAAAAAATTACAACTAACTAAAATTAGCAATCCTAAATCAATTAGAGGTGGTAATGATGTGAATTATTTTAATGGAGATGATGAACCAACAGGTACTGGTAGAACAAGGAGATAAATCTACGTTATGATACATCGATTAATTTTCATATTTTTTATCCACATTGTTTTTGGCATGTTGAATGCCCAAAAAATAAATTTAGCTCCATCAAAGCCTGTTACTGAAGACTATTTTGGAATTAAGGTCGTGGATGAGTTCAGGAATTTTGAAAATTTAAAAGATCCTTCGGTCATTAACTGGATGCAATCACAAACCAATTATTCAGATTCAGTTCTTAATAAAATTCCTAACAAAGAATATTACGTTAATAAAAGAATCGAATTTGATCAGCGACAATCATTTTCCGTAGATAGAATTAATATTACGGAAAATGATTTTTGTTTTTATTTAAAGAAAAGAGCTGATGAAAATACAGCAAAATTATATTACAGAAAGGGATTTCAAGGCACAGAAACAGAAATTTTAAATCCCGAAAATTATAATCCTAAATCTGATAAAAAATATATAATTAATTATATTAAACCTAATTATGATGGCTCTAAGGTTGCTATTGCCTTAACTGAAAGCGGAAAAGAAATTTCTGAAATAATCATATATGATCTGGAATCTCATAAAATACTTCCAGATCTTGTTACAAATTGCTGGCCAACGAATGGTGGTGGTATTTCATGGCTTCCTGACAATAACAGCTTTATTTATCTTCAGTTTCCTGTAACAGATCCTAACTCAGATCTGTTTATGAAAAACATGCAGGCCGTTGTCTATAAAATAGGACAAAATCCGAAAGAACTGAATGTAATTTTATCAAAAAAAAATAATCCTAACTTAAAAATAAACCCTGAGGACTATCCTATAGTCAAACTACCTACAAAAGAAAGCCAATATTTATTTGGTTATATAGCAGGTGCTACAAATTTTAATGATACTTACTACCAACCAGCTAGTCTTATTAATAAACAAAATCAATGGAAGCTACTCTTTTCTAAAGAGGAAAAAATTGATGGATTTATTGTAAAAAATGACAGTATAATTTTTATATCAGAGAAAAATGGTGTCAATTCTATTTATTGTACATCATTGAAATCCCCAGATTTTAAAAATCCTAAACTAATAATTCCTAGCATCCCCAACGAAGTAATTAATGGACTTTATCAAATTAAAGACGGCTTTGTCTTTAGCAGTTCAAAAAATGGTGTGGAAGTTAAACTATACCTTTATCAAAATAATAAAATTGAAAACCTGATATTGCCATTTCCATCAGGTGATATTACCGTAACTACCCAAAATAATGAATCCAATGACTTCTGGATAAATTGCACAGGATGGAAGAATGATAATGAACGTTTTAAATTTGATTCAATAACAAAAAAATTTACTCATGAAAATTTAGCATCGATTGTAGAGTATCCTGAATTCAATGATATTATAGTAAAAGAAATAACTGTCAAATCTCATGACGGACTAGATATTCCACTTTCTTTAATATATAAAAAAGACCTCCCGAAAGATAAAAGAAATCCCCTTTTAATAGATACTTATGGTGCTTATGGAATCAATAACAGCCCATTTTTAGATATGACATTTATGCTTTGGGCATTAAAAGGTGGTATTGTTGCTATTGCTCATGTAAGAGGAGGCGCAGAAAAGGGCGAATCATGGCATTTAGGAGGCTTTAAAGATACTAAGCCCAATTCTTGGAAGGATTTAATATCATGTGCTGAATATATGATCCACGAAAACTATACATCTGCCGATAAAATAGCCATTTGGGGACAAAGTGCAGGAGGTATTACAGTAGGAAGAGCTATGACTGAAAGACCTGACCTATTTAAAGTTGCTATCATAACAGCAGGAATAGTAAATAGTTTGAGAATTGAGGCAATGCCAAACGGATTAAATAGTGTCAAAGAATTTGGTTCCAAAAATATTGAATCCGAGTTCAAGGCTCTATATGAAATGGACGCATATCATCATATTAAAAAAAACATAAAATATCCGGCAACCTTTATTACTACCGGCATCAACGACCCACGGGTAGCCCCTTGGATGCCTGTAAAATTTGCGGCAAAATTACAAACAGATAATACCGCAAATAATCCTATTTTACTTAAAGTTGATTATAAGGGTGGGCATGGTGGCCGAGATCTTCTTTTAAAGCAAAAATACTTAAACTTATCAGATGTTTTTGCCTTTGCCTTTTGGCAGCTTGGCCATCCTGATTACCAGCCCAAAAAGAAAAAATAAATGTCATGCTTTCCTTACCAGTTTTTTGATGAGTATGTAGTACGTATTCCTTTATTTTCATGCAAAAATTTTCAGAATCAATTTGATGAATATAATGAACCTATTTAAACTTATTTAGAAAAAGAGTTTCCAGAAAATTAGCAATTTAGAGTTGCAAAAAAAAAGAACTAAAATCTGGAACTCATAAGCAAAGATAAACTGGAAAAATGGATTTTACCTCATTTAAGCAGGGGCAAACGAGGATTTTCTACGAAATATGATTTAGGAAACATATTCAGACTCATTATCAAACGATTGAAAACGGGCTGTCAATGGCGGGAATTAAGTCTCAAAAGAATACTTTTCAAAAGAAACCATAAGTTGGCAATTAATTTATTATTACTTCAACAAATGGTGTAAGGATGGTTCTTTCAGACTAATCTGGATTTCTCTTCTGCGGAACCATAGAAGGAAACTGGATCTTTTTAGTGTTCAAATGGATGGAAGCCATACCCGTAGCAGAACAGGAGGAGAATCGGTAGGATATCAGGGAAGAAAATCATCTAGGACCAGTAATTGTATTTTTCTTTGTGATAATCAGGGACAAATGCTTTCAATGGGAAAGCCAATAAGCGGAGAGCATCATGACCTTTATGATATTGAAGAAACTTTGGAAGATATTCTTGGTCTGCTGAATGATACAGACATAGAGTGTAAGGGATTATTTCTCAATGCAGATTCTGGTTTTGACAGTAAAAACTTCAGGGATCTTCTGGATCAAAAATAAATAATCGGGAATATTAAAGAGAATCCTCGTAACGGGGGTGCCAAACATGAAAAATATTTTGATAACCAACTGTATAAGAGAAGATTCAAAATAGAAAAAGCAAATGCCTGGCTGGATAGTTTCAAAGCTTTATTAATAAGATTCGAGACTTTGAATGTGACATGGATAAATCTACATTATCTGGCTTTCTCCATTTTGTTCCTCCGGAAAATAAAAGTTTAAACAGGTTTAATATTTCTGATGAAGAACTGAAAGAAATCTGCACCAATCCCATATTTCAGGAAGCTATTTATTTAGCTTCACCGACTTTACATAAAGAGATTAATAAATGGATTAATTCAGAAAAACGGCTTTTAACAAAAGAGCATCAAAAACTAAAACAAACCATACTAAAATATTATAGCCGAATAAGTACACGATGTACTTCATTCGGTTTATTTTCATCTGTTGGGTTGGGGAACTTCAGTTTAGACATTCCCAACACTTTCAGTAACAAAACTGAAAATCATCAAGTCTCAACTGATAATCTCTTGCGGGATACCAAGCTGGATATGTATTTTCTTGTTTCCTTAGCCCAATATTTTGTACAACAACTGGAGGTAAGAAACAAGCTTTTATTTTACCCTAATAACAGTATTTATAAAGTAGGAAGCCGAATCCGCTACATAGAATACCAGTACAGCGGAGGAAAAAGAGAATATATCATTTCTTTAGCCCCACTTTCTGAGGAATTACAGCAGATATTGAATTTTTCAAAAGAAGGAAAAACGATACAGCAAATTGCAGAAATTTTGATTGATGAAGAAATCACAGAAGAAGAAGCTCTGGAATTTGTAGAAGAACTTATCGATAATCAGATATTGGTAAGCGAATTGGAACCTAATGTATTAGGAAACGATTTCTTGGATACTATTATTACTATTCTAGGTAAAAGGGAAATAAAAAAAGAGGCTGAAATTTTAATTTCGATAAAAAATAAACTGGATGAATTAGACCAAAATATTAGTAATCCAATCTCCAGGTATGCTGAAATTGAGGAATTAATAAAATCTTTTACAATAGAATACGAGCCGAAGTATCTTTTCCAAGCTGATCTTTATCATAAAGCTTTGTTTAATTTGCCATTTGAATGGAAAAGGCAATTAAAAAAGGGAATAAGCTTTTTGAACAAAATCACTTTGAGTCAAAGGGAAAGTGAGTTTTCAAAATTTAAAAAAGCGTTTAGCGAAATATTTGAAGAACAGGAATTACCATTGCTGTATATCCTGGATAATGAAGTAGATATTGGCTACAAACAAAATGTTTTATTAAAAGGTATTCATCCTTATTTAGACGACCTGATAATTCCGGCTTCGCAGAAAAATCAAAACAAGAATATTGAGCTTACTCCGGTTCATCAGATTCTTAATGAAAAGGTGCAGGAAGCTTTATTGGAGAATCAGTATACAATCAAATTAACAGACGAAGACTTTAAAGATTTTGAACAGAACTGGGATGATCTGCCCAATACGATTTCCATCATGACAGAACTCGTTTCGGATAATAACCAGGAAAAGTTATTCTTAAACAGTAGCACCGGAAGTAGTGCGGCTAATCTTCTGGGGCGATTTTGTTCAGAAAAATCGAAAGTTCGGAACCTCACAAAAGACATTACCAAAAAAGAGCAGGAACTCAATCCTGAAGAGATTTTGGCAGAAATTATCCATTTGCCGGAAGCAAGAATTGGAAATGTAATCAGAAGACCAACTTTACGACAATATGAAATCCCTTATTTGGCTCAATCTCTTTTGCCTGCCGAAAATCAAATTTCCGTAGAGGATTTGTATATTTCTTTAAAAAATAACAGAATTATATTACGTTCTAAGAAATTAAATAAAGAGGTCAAACCTTATTTAACCAACGCTCATAATTATTCTGCTAACTCTTTGCCTGTCTATCATTTCTTGTGTGATTTACATTCGCAAAACATAAGATCGCGACTCTATTTTAATTGGGGAGATTTAAAAAAGATATATCAATTCTTACCAAGGGTTGAATATCAAAATATCATTCTCTCAAAGGCTTGGTGGAAAATTTCAGAAAAGGGAATTATGCATGTTTTAATGTTAGCACAAAATGACATTATTAATAATAAGGAACAAATATTGGCAGAATTAAGAAATTGGAGAAATAAAAGACAAATTCCGCAATGGATACAATGGGTACAATCAGATTAATAAACTTACCATTAATCTTGAGAATTATGATTTGGTTCAACTATTTATTGATGCTTTGAAGAAAAAGAAATCAATCATGATTGAGGAGTTTATCTACAATGATAATAGTGATTTTATGCATCAATTTATTTTTTCAATGTACAATAAAGAAAAAGAAGAAAGAACCAAAAATTAAGATGTGATGATTGAAAGAAAATTTATTCCCGGAAGTGAATGGTTATATCTGAAGATTTACACAGGAGTAAAAACCTCAGATATTATCTTGGAAGAGGTAATTATACCCTTAATACAGTCTCTTCAAACAAAAAATTATATTTCAAAATGGTTCTTCATTCGCTATAATGATCCTAAATCCCATTTGAGAATAAGATTTAAATTGAAAAATTCGGAGAATTATAATAGAGTTTTTGAAAAAAACAATAATGCCCTACAAGAATATATAAGTAGTGGTGAGATTTCAAATGTTTTACTGGATACTTATAACAGAGAAGTTGAACGTTATGGGGTAAATACCATCAAAGATGCTGAAATATTATTCCACAAAAATAGTGAACTTACTTTACAATGTTTGGCATACAGTGATGAAGAAAAATTACTAGTTAGTCTTTTTTATATTGATGAAGTTTTAAGTAAACTCAATCTTTCAATTGAGAAAAAACTAAATTGGATTAAAGACTTTAATACGGCTTTTAAACAAGAATTTAATGCTGATAAAAAGCTCAACTCACAACTCGATAAAAAATATAGGAATTTTAAACTAAAATATTTAGATTTTATCCAATCAGAGGAATTTTCAGAGGAAAGGGATTTTATTACTTCCAATATTGAAGAAAGCAACTCGATCTTACAAGATATTATTTACCATGATGAAAACCAATCTTTGGGAATACCTTTGCAAAACTTTTTCCAAAGCATATTTCACATGAATATCAACAGAATTTTTGTTTCTAATCAACGTTTATTTGAATTGGTAATTTATGATTATTTAAACAGATACTATAAATCTGCTGTATTTGTATAATCTGCAATTTTTTTATAAATGATCTCTAAAAAATTTCAATTAGTAGTTTTCATTTTTGCCCTTATCTTTTTATATAATTTTTTATGTTAATAAAAAGTTTGCGCTCAAAAAATATAAATAATGTATATAACAGAAACAAAATATTCCCATAAATAATATTCCCTTTCAATAAGTAATAAGAAATATATGATACTACAATTCCTGAACATACATAAATAATGCATGTCTTTATTTCATATGGTATCGGATAATATTTTTGTCCTAAATAGTAAGAAACTATCATCATTATTAAGTATGAGGCACATGTAGCCCAAGCACTAGCCCAGTAACCATATGAAGGAATAAAAAAGTAATTAATACTTATTGTTACTATTGCCCCAATAATTGAAATATATGCACCAAATCTGGTTTTGTCAGAAAGTTTATACCAAATAGAAAGATTTAAGTATATACCTAAAAATACAGCTGCAACCAAAACAATTGGAACAATAGGTAAACCAACATAAAAAGAGGAGTTTCGTATATACTGTTCTGAAATCCAGTTGAGGTTAACACATAGTCCTAAAAATATCACACAGTTCACAATAATAAACCAAGTCATTAGTTTGGAGTACGTTTGACCAGAGTTCTCATTTTTCGCATGTGCAAAGAAAAAAGGTTCCACACCAAGCAGATACGCCTGTCTAAATAAAGTAATAAATGTTACTAACTTACATACAGTACCATAAATTGCCATTTGAATTACATTCTCTCCATTAGGTAAGAGGTATTTTAAAAACTGTCTATCCATTGTTTCATTAACAACCCCGGATAAACCAGCAAGCATTATAGGCCAGGAATAGGATAACATTTCTTTCCATAAATTAACATCAAAATCTTTTATATTTATCTTTTTAAACTCACCAAATAATAGAATTAAAGAAAATATACTGGCTATAAGGTTAGCTATAAAAACATAACCAATTCCGAACTTTTGGTCATATTGAAATCCAAATAGCCCATTAGAAAATTTTGGAAACAAAACAATGAAGAAAATAACAAATAAAAAATTTATAACTTCATTCACAGTTTTAACTAATGTATATTTTTTTGATCTTCCTTCTTTTCTAAGAATTACAAAAGGCATGGCACATATTCCATCTACACCCAATATAATTAGCATTATTACTAAAAAACTAACCTGATCCGGTGTTTTAAATGCTATTGCTAATGATTGTCTAAAAAATAAAGATATGATAATGAAAAATAACGAAGCTCCAATAACACTTAAGGAAGCTGTTGACATTAACTTTCCAGAGCTAATATCTTTTTGAGCAAAACGAAAAAAAGAGGTTTCCATTCCGTGTGTTAGCAAAACAATTATTATACCCGCCACAGAATAAAAATCAACAAATGGAGCTATCGCACTCGGGCCAAACCTTTGAGATATAAATGGAGATATAATAAATGGAAATAGCTTGACTAAAACTGTACTAAAACCATAAGTTGCGGTTTGATAAAATAATTTTTTAAACAATTTTTCTTCCTGTTTTTAATAAAAATACCTATTTAATTTACTGGACTTTCAATGAAATATTTTTACTAAAATAAAAAAATATTACTGGTCAGTTGAAATTTACTTAAATTAAATGCTAACCCCCTAAGATCGATAACATTTGATTATATGTATTCATTTTAAAAGTTCATTCAAGCCATATTGATAAAATAATAATTTTCCAATTTCAAGTTTAGACCAGCCCTCTTTTAACTTATAGGTAAATGACAGTTCATTATTTTCTAAAAAACATTCTAAATGAAGTAATAAAGCATTCTCATTTTCAGTTAAATGATCTTCGATTAGGTTTAAATGTGTAGAAAAAATAAAGAGAGAGTTTTTAAATTTTGATAAGCCATTTATTGTACTTACAGTAATCTGCGCAGCATCATTGATATTTGTACCGCTAAAAATCTCATCAAATACAACAAAACAGTTTTTAGATTTTAGTTCTAATAAAACACCTTTTACATTTATGATTTCCTGAGCAAAATGACTATAACCTTCTTTGAGGTTATCATTAACAGAAAAATAAAGGAAAATACTGTCATAAAAAGGGATATTACAGTATTCGGCCGGAACTGCAATTCCTAAATGAGCGAGTAGAACACTAATACTAATCGACTTCATTGTAGTAGGTTTCCCAGACATATTTGCTCCTGTGAAAATAACAATAGTTTTATTTTTTACATTTATAGTATTTTTAACGGCATTGTTAAGATCTAAATGGTAGAAATTTTCAATTGTAAAAATATTTTCAGAATTGAACTCAGGAAATATCAAATTGTTTAACTTAATTCCTTTCGCAATACTGGAATATACATCAAACATGTAAAAGAAATCCCAGAATAAGTCGAAATTGCCCTTATCAATTTCGGGTGCAATTTTGACTAAAATATTCTTTCTTTGCTTAAAATCAAGTTCTTTGTTATAAAACTCATTGATGGGCAGTGAATTGATGAACACAATCATTTTTTCAATCTCATAAGAATACTCTAGACAAGTTTCTTTCTTTTGGAAATTTCTTAATAATAATCCGAAATGATAAAAAAAGTCTATTAACAAAGAAATATTAGTATTTATTTCTTTAAAATATTCTCGGTATTTAATGCTTGTGAAATAATTGTATTGGCTGACATCAATTTCATCCAAAAATTTTTGAATTGCAGAAACTCTATTTTCCTTGATTTCATAGCTATTAATAATTTGAAAATTATCCAGGAACAGTTTTAGTTTTTGTTGGACATATAAGGTCTGTTTTTTGTTAAAGGATTTTTGATTGAAAAATGATATTAAATATTGCTTAGATTTTCTTGTCTGAGTGAAATTAAAATGGGTTATTATTTCAGCAATGTTTTCCATGATTCATGTAGTTGAATTTATATATGTAAAACTATGTAATTAAATCTCAAGCATGTTTAAAAAAATCCTAAAATTATATTAATGAGACACTTTTAGTTTCACTAGTGATTAATGGATCGGATATTTATTATTTGCTTACGATTTTATACTTTTTCTTTATTTTTATCCTACGAATAGCGTTAATTTTATGAATAAAGAGATGAATCCATGAAGCTACCTCCTGAATTAGAAGACCAATACGTAAAAGAAGTACTCTATAATAGATCTTTAGAAGATCTTCCAGACGAAGAATGGAGGCTGATTAAAGGTTTTGAGAATTATGCGATCTCTAACTATGGACGGGTGAAGAGCTTAGAACGTATATCTTTGTCATTATTCGGTAAAGAACGCTGGCTTCCGGAACTTATTAGGAAGCTGACTTTTGTAAAACAGTTTAATAACTATCTTCAAGCTGATGTTTTTAATGTTCATTGTGGATTTATATGGGATGGTCGTAAGTATACAAGATCAGTAGCACGTTTGGTATATTATCATTTTGTTGAAGAATTTGACATGAATAACCGTTTAATTGTTATTTCATGTAAAGATGAAAATAGCCTTCATATACATTGCAATAATCTAGAGAAAATTTCAGCCAGCGAAAAAAGACTAAAAACCTTTCGCCAAAATAGAACAAGGAATCTACATGTTGACTACCTACAGCCCATCAGCCAATACACTGCTGAAGGAGTTTTCATCGCTGATTTTAAAAGTATTTACGTCGCAGGAAAAAAATTAGGTATTGCCCCAGAAAGCATTTTGGATGTAGTTAATAAAAGATTTTTAACAGCAGGAACATTTCGATGGTTTTTGCAAAGTAATCCTCCTAAAAAAGAAGACTTTATCATCGCTACACCATCAGATATTTCAGCTGACTCATTTAATCAGTTTCTTTGGGAGAAGCTGGGTAAACCTTTAATTGACAAAGATACCCTCCTCCATGCATGAATCTGTCACTTGAAGATCTTCCCGGAGAATCCTGGATTCCAATACCAATCCAAAGTTTTGAAAATCGTTTTATGATTTCTAACAAAGGCAGAGTAAAACGGTTAAAAGGCTGGACTTCAAAAGGAAGAAAAATATTTTTGAAAGAACAGATATTATCCCAGTTTCATGATACGCAATAGCGATACAACGTATTCCTTATATTGCA
Source organism: Chryseobacterium potabilaquae (assembly GCF_902728265.1). Classification (GTDB taxonomy): domain Bacteria; phylum Bacteroidota; class Bacteroidia; order Flavobacteriales; family Weeksellaceae; genus Chryseobacterium; species Chryseobacterium potabilaquae. The sequence continues at coordinate 1,818 of NZ_CACVBR010000022.1, read as the reverse complement.
GATTAAATAATGAAGGTAAAGAAGTCCTGCCTGTAATGAGCAAATTACTTTATTATTGTTTTGTAGAAAAGTTTGATCTTAAAAACAGAAGACTTGCTGTGGTGAATGAGAGTAATCCGCAATGGGATATAGACCTGTCAAAACTTTCATTATGTCCCGTTTCTTATGTTCTTCGAGAGAGAAATAAAGATTTTGGTGTGATTAAGGTGAGAACAATATTTAATTCCAAAAAAGTATTTAACGATTCGCTTTGGAAACAGCTAGGTAAGCCACAAATTAATAAGAAGAATCCACCTGCTATTTTCAATTTATCGATAAAAGACTTGCCGGATCAACAATGGAAACCATTACCCGGCTTTGAAGGGAAATATGTAATTTCAAATAAAGGAAGAATAAAACGATTAAGTGACTGGAGCGCGGGGTATCAATTTTTCGGAGAAGAACAGATTATCTCACTCAACGTAATAAAGAAAGATAAATCCGGTTACCTTTATTTTAAGTTGCACCCAAAGGAAGATACAAACCCCAAAATGCTTTTACGGCTGCTTTACTATTGCTTTGTCGAACAATTTGATCTTAATGATAGAACATTGCGGATAATTAATGAAAATGAGCCTCTCTGGGATATAGATCTGTCAAAGTTATCATTACGCCCTATTGCGGATACATTTAATAAAACGATAATTAAAAAGTGGAATAGAAAAATTTCACAAAATCTTTCTGATCTGACAGATGAGCTAATATTACATAGAAAGTAAAGCAGTAGATAAGATGCATTCCAGAATTGTTCAAACCTTGCTTCATACAATTATTGGAGCAAAAAGCTTGCAATTGTGAGTTCGATCAAGTTGTAATCTTAAAAATCTCAGTAGTTATTCCTTAAAATACAGTGGAAATTATTATATTTGACATACAAAACGAATTATAAACCTACATTTTCAAAGTGAGTAATTCGGTGAGTAGCCTGAGACTCAGCTTAAAAAAATGTTGACAAATAAAGAGGTTTAAAGAGACGGTTCGAATCCCTCCAATGTCCCTCCTTTCTTACATCGAGTTCATGCTAAAAAAAATGCTGTCAATAATGACAGCAGTAATTTGCTATTAAAATATCGGCTTAGTATCTATTTTTATCATATTACTGATTTTAGTTGTATGTGTTGTACAGTATAATATCTTCCAGCCTTTATTATTGAAATTTTTAGAAGAAATAGCTGACATCTCAGATTCATTAAGAAAGACTCTTGTTACTTCCTTAATTTTAGAGTGATAGTTTACAAACGGATCTTTTTGAATCCATCCATTAGCGATACAAATTCTGATAACCTTTCCTAAATTCCTGATATATTTTACTGCTGAATTGTTATTGCATAGTCTTTCTGTTCGCAGGAACAGTTCAAAATCATTAAGAAAAGCATAATCAATTTTTTGAATATCAATATCCGAAATTTTATATTTCCAGCGTATAAACTCTTTAGTATGGCTCAGGCAGGTTTTATAACGGGTTAAAGTGGCTCAGGCGCAAAAGTTGGGGGGAATTTTTAATACTGCTATCTTTGCTTTATGATAACTGATCAGGAACTTCTTAAATTATTACTTCCAGAATTTTTGGTAGAACACTTTGATATAATAAAAGCCGAAACATTACAAACAGAGCTTCATATTTATTTTGAAGAAAAAGCTCTTATCCCTAAAGAATATTCTGCTCGACTTTTAGAATCTAAAGGCTTTGTTCCAGAAATTACTGTGGATGATTATCCTTTACGGGGGAAAATCGTAAAACTTCATATTAAAAGAAGAAGATGGACAGATAAAAGCTCA
>NZ_CACVBR010000021.1 GCF_902728265.1 Chryseobacterium potabilaquae | reverse complement strand
CCACTTCTTGTACTACAGAGAGTTTAAAGGATAGGCTATAGTCTTTTTGACTACGTTTTACATACTGATTATTAAGATCTTTCATAACATTACTGTTTTTGTGTAACGCTATGTTAGGATCAGACATTGAAAATAACAAAAGAGACTGTCCTTTTGAGACAGCCTCTTTATATTTTTAGTTTAGTTATGAATTTTATTAATGTCCAAAACCAATACTTCCTTTTTTACCAGAAAGGGTTTTCTTAAAATCAATCATTCTAAGAGCAGTCACAGCTGCTTCCACTCCTTTATTTCCTAAATTACCTCCACTTCTTGCGATAGATTGCTCTTTTGTGTCATCTGTTAACACACAAAAAATGGTTGGAGTATCCGTTAAAATATTACAATCTTTGATTCCCTGTGCGACTGCGGAGCATACATAGTCAAAGTGTGGAGTCTCTCCTCGGATAACACATCCAATAGAAATTATAGCGTCATATTTCCTTTCCTTGCAAAGCAGCATGCTTGCAAAGTTTAGCTCGAATGCTCCAGGAACTGGAAATAGCTTAATGTTTTCAGGGTTAACACCTTCTTTTTGGAGGATTTCCAACGCTGCGTCACGAAGATTATAAGTTACGAAATCATTCCACTCGGAAAAAACAATGCCGATAGAAAACTCATCGGCATTGGTTATGTTAAGTGGCTTATAATCAGAAAGATTAATTGTTGCCATTATTTAGTAATATTTAGTCATTTCAATATAAGAATCAGACATTCCATTGTCGTAATCTTGATACTTTTCATCAATCATAGAAAAATATTTTTTTGCATCTGCATTTTTCTTCAATCCTAATGCTAGTATTCCTGCTTTTCTTGTAAAATAATATGAAGTATATGGATCTTCTGAAGCAGCAGAAGCTTTATCTAATAATTGTAAGGCTTCATCATTTCTATTAAGACCTGATTTTGCGTCTGCCATTGCCCCATATTTCATAGCCATTAGGGTTTTATTATCGGAAGAAAAGTGATCTAAAAGGTCGTATGCTTCTTGGAATTTTCCTTCTTTAAATTTTAATAAACCTGCATTATAAGCAGAAAGCTTACCAATATTAGTTGAAGAATATTCATTATATGTACCTAAAAATCCAGGATTAGCTGCTGATTTTCCACCTAGTGCATCTTTATCTTTACTTTCAGAAAGATTTTTTTGTGCAGAAAGGAAGCTTTTCATAGCTTCTGCATTTTTTGGAGCCAGAATAAACTGCTTATAACCGAAAAATCCTAAAACACCTAAAACAAGCAGGCCAAATATGATACCTAAAGGTTTGGAATATTTTTCTAGGAATCTCTCAGTATTTAATGCTTCTCTATCAAGATCCTTGAAAAACTCCACTGTTTCTTTACCTTCTTGTTCGGTTTGAACATTCTTTGTAAGTTTTGCCATAAATTCTTTAAAATTGAAATGCAAATTTAATTGTTTCTGAATGATTTACAAAATAGTTTAGACGTATTATTATTAAAAGTATAATAAAAGTTTTTATTAATACCCCTATATTCTAGATTTTGCCAATAAATTATCCGGAAATATGGGTTGTTAATATTCTAAAATATGGTATAATTCTGCATCAAATCTTTGGAGTTTTTGTTCTCCTTTAAGTTCTTTTAAAGCAATAAGAAAACTAAATTGAGAAACTTTGGCACCTTGTTTCTGGACTAGTTTTGCTGCTGCTTCTGTTGTTCCACCTGTAGCTAAAAGATCATCATGAATTAGAATCCTTTGACCCGGTTTTATTTGTCCTTCACGAGTCTCTATTTCTGCCGTCCCATATTCCAGGTCATATTTTTCTGAAATAACAGGAGGGGGTAGCTTGCCTTTTTTTCTTATTAAAATAAAAGGAACTTCTAAAGCGACTGCGATAGCAATGCCAAAAAGATAACCTCGGCTTTCTATCCCGCATACAGCATCTATCTTTCCCTTACTGAAACGTACCAAGTCTTCAATAACTTCTTCATACAGTTTAGGCTCTAAGAAAATGGGAGAAATATCTTTAAACTGAATGCCCGGAATGGGAAAATCACTAAAGTTTTCAATAGTATCTTCTAGCTTTTTTATAAGTGATTGTGATGCCATTATGGATTGATTTTATAACTGGAAATTTTCCAATCACCATTAATGTTTTTAAGGCCAAATGTTACTTTCAAAGCGGTAGTTTTACCGTTTTTATCTGTTACGTCATAGGTCGCATTTACACTAGCTACGCTCGTGTTGGCAGCATTTGTACTTATATTTTTTATGCTTACATTTTTTACTGATCCAAAACCGGAATTTGGATTTGAGAAAGATTCATAATTACCCCAATTTGGGTTGTTTGAAGCGTCATATGCTGCTTTTAAATTTTGTGAGCTTACATTACTCAGAAATTTACTAACTGTATTTTTTGGATCAGCAATTTGTTGCTTAGGAGTTACAGATGGATTAATAGAGGGATCTGTAGGTGAGGTTGGATTATTGGTTCCTGAATTATTAGGATCAATTACTGCAGGATCTTTAATTACTGTTGTGGAATCTACTTTGGGTGGGGCTGGGACTTTTAGGGCAGAGGGATTAACATCCAATCCTATTTTTGACATTTTGAAAGTCTTGGCTGTTGTTTTTACAGAAACTGTAATATCAATTTTGTTGTCAACCACTTTTGAAGCAGATATAGATGAGAATTTTAAATTAAATCCTCTGAAGTTATTATCCTGCATTAGGTTTTTAGAAGTAGATAGTTTTACTCCATTACTGAAAACTTCCAAAGTCGTTTCTAATCCGGCGCCAGTGAACGAAATTGGGCGTCCATTGACATCTACCAATTTTGGTGTTATTTGGATAGCTGTTGGCGCTCCTGTGCCATCATCTCCAGTGGGTTTTGTTATAATACTTATGGAATTAGCTTTAATGTCATTAGGGTCGCTTTCTTTTGCTTTTTCATTACCAAAAATATTCATCTCTCCTAATGAAGGAGGAGCGGTACTTGCCCATTCAATATTGTTTTTTTGTGCAATTTGATCTGCTAAAGCCATTATTTCAGGAACTTTTTTTCCATTAATTAGTTGGCCAAGCGCTTTAAGTTCATTTACGTCTCCATCAGCATCTACTCCAAAAGTTTTAAGGATGTAAAGTGCCTCATTAAACTTGATTTGTTTAATGGTTGGTAGACTAGATGTCATATCATTAATACTTGATTGTAAAGTTTTGGTACTTGTAGAATCTACTCTATCTTTTTTACATGCTGTAAAAATCAATAAGCTGAAAATAAGTAGAAAAGAAAACTTTTTCATTATTCTTTTGTTTGCTGCAAATTTAATAAAACCTTTTATTAATAGTAGTTTTTATTTTTTATTTTGTTGTTCTTTTAAATCGTTTTTGAAGAATGAACTGAAAATAGTTTGCATATTTGGAAATGATGGCGTTTCCCAATATTTGTTTTTATAGTTACTATGGTTAGTGCTGAACTTGGTTTTGTCGATATCATTCGTATTACTAAAGCTAATTTCTGTTGTATAGAAATTATTATAATTTATTATTTGATTATAATTGAGTTCACTTTTATGTTTAAGTTTTATAAACCTAAGTTCATTATATTCTAAAAGATCTTTTAAGCTCTTATTGTAATCTTTTTCATACGCTAAATTTATTATTCCTCGGATATCATAAATCCTGAAACCAAAAAGTGCTAGCTCCTTTTCTTGTAAATATTCTCCTGTGATTTCAATTTCATCTTTGGTATTTCCTTTTAGCTCTTTAATTTTAACTTTTTTATTTTTATATTCATTAATATTTCCTGCTTCTTTTATTTTCGGGACTTCTATAAAATTATCATAATCCCATGTTGCAGTCATTTTCTTTTCTTCTTTTGGGTCAATGAGTCTATAGACTCGGAATTGTTCCACATTCGTACTTTTTAGTTTCTTTGTTTTATTGTCAAAAATGTAAGTTACAGTGCCGTCTGCATAACAATTTAATTTACTATTAACCGTAACGTATGTATTAAAATTTCCTTTTACAAAAACATATTTTGCGGGTTTATTATTTTTAATAACAACCGTTTCAATATCTTTAATGCGATCGTTAATTTTAATTTTTTCTTTATCAAAATCAGAATATGATAGAGTAGCTACGATAAAATTATCATATACTAGTTGAAATTTTTCTTGTGAAGGATCTAAAAATTTTTTATCAATTTTACCATCAATATCCGAGTATGCCAAGATATTTCCATCTTTTCCGAAAACGGATATTTTAGGTAAAGGTGCGTTTGTTTTTTCTGAAATGAAAATAACGGTTTGTGCTTTTATAATGCTAAATGCCAATATAAAAATGAGTTGTATATGATAAGTTTTTTTCATAGTATATTATTTTAATTTACCGTGATTGTAATCAATCATTATATAAATAACTCATAATAATGAACTGAATATGTATTTATATAAAAAAAAGACTGATCATATAATGATCAGTCTTTTATGGTTTTATTTTGTTACAAGCACTTAGAAAGGATACTCGTAAATTTCGGATTCATGTAGGAATGGATTCCCTGTTGGGATCAGTTTTAATTTTGATAACGCTGTAAGAACAGTGAACATAAATAATCCTGCTATAAATAAGATTGCTCCTGCGATTAATAATAATACTTCTGGAGTGTTCCAGTATGGACCAACTGTTCCAGGCATTACCATATTGAAGTAGTCTAAAATATGACCTAATAGAACTACCACTGCCATTGTTGTAACTACTTTGTAATTTCTCTTAATACTACTACTTACTAATACTAATAACGGTAATAAGAAGTTTATAATTAGCATAGGTAAAAACGTTGGAGAATAGTGTTGGAATCTTCCAAAGAAATAATTTACTTCTTCTGGAACATTTGCATACCAATAAAGCATAAATTGAGCAAACCACGTATATGTCCAAAGCATACTTGTAGCAAAAAGAAATACCCCTAAATCATGTAAGTGATTGTCATTAAATTGAGGTAGAAATCCATTTTTCTTTAAATAAACACTTAAAAGTATTATAACTGCGATTCCACTAGATAGGCAGCTCACCATAGAATACCAAATATACATAGTAGAATACCAGTGAGGATCAATAGACATTAACCAGTCCCATGCCCAAGCTGCTGATGCAAATCCAAAGAATGCAATATATCCTACTGACCATCTGTAAAGCATTTGATATTCCACTTTAGACTTTGTTTCATCTACTTTCTTAGATTGAGCTTTAAGTTTCCAAGCAAAAAATGAAGCCCCTGCTACATAGATAATAGTTCTGATAGCATAAAAAGGAATATTTAAAAATCTTTTTTTCTCAAATAATATTACATCAAAATGAGCAGATTCTGGATTTGTTAATTCTGGATCCATCCAATGGAAAAGGTGTCCATTGTGAGTGATATTTAGAATCATAATGATTACCAAGATAATACCACCATATGGAATATAAGAAGCAATAGCTTCCATTACTCTTGTTATAATAATTGGCCAACCCGCATGTGCAGCATGCTGAATAGAGTAAAAAAACAATACGCAGCAGCTAACTCCAAAGAAAAAAACAGCTACAAAGTGAAGAGAGGCTAAAGGCTGGTTATGAACTTGCAGAGTTGCATGCTCTAAATGAGCAGCATGATCCTGAGGTCCTACCATTTCACTTGAGTGAGTAGGTGCATTATGACCTGAAGCATGAATAGCCTCCATCATATGTTCTATTCTTTCTGAAGAGATTCCTTTGTTCATAAAGAAACCAATACTAAATAGAACTAAACCTACAATAAGGAGTATTATAGAAGTTGATTTTAATTTTGGTGAAAAACTATACATTTCTTTTCTTATTTTTTAGTTGCGGTAGAATCTGTTTTTGCTGTGGTAGCGGTTGCAGGTGCTGTAGCTCCTTTTTTGAAGGCACTCATTACATACATTGCTACTCTCCATCTATCTCCTGCGTTTAATTGTCCAGCATAAGACCCCATCGCATTTCTACCATTAGTTAATACATAATGAACAGATCCTACAGTAATTTCTCTGTCAGCATAATTTGGTACTCCGGAATATGCTCCACTTTGTACTATTGGGCCTTGTCCATCTCCACCTACACCATGACAAGCGGAACATGTACGCTCAAATAAAAATTTTCCTCTTTCAATATCTTTAGCTGAATTGGCAGGATTTAAAGGAGATGCCATTATTTTTTTTGAAGCATCATATCCTGCATTATATTCATCCATATTTTTAGGCAATAATGATTCTTCAAAAACACCATCTTTATTTTGAGGAACTGTACCTTCTACTGGTGATAGACCTGTAGCTCCATTATTTTTAACAAAAGCCGGAATCTCATTTTCATGATCTGAATATGCATCTTGAGCTTTCATCAAAGGATCATAAGCTACTGGAAAATACATGTCTGGAAAATACACTAATGGCACATTTTCTTTAGGTCCGCAAGAATTAAGTAGAACTGTTGTTAAACCTAAAATTGCTGTAATTTTTAATACATTCTTTTTCATTTTAAGCATCTTTAACAGTTATTTCTTCAACACCAGTTTCAATAAGTAACTGTTTTACAGATTCAACATCTTCAGTTACAAATTCCATCATGAATTTATCGTCCGTAGTTCTTGGATCTGGATTTTGTGCTGGAGCTCCTGGATACATTTTATTTCTAACTAAGAAAGTCAATGACATCATGTGAGCAGCACAGAATACCATAAGTTCAAACATGGGAACTACGAATGCCGGCATGTTATGTCCCCAATCGAAAGCTGGTTTACCCCCAATATTTTGAGGCCAGTCGTGGTTCATTACGTACCAAGTAATAGTAGCACCGATAGTAACACCATAACATGCATAGATAAAGGCAGCATCAGAAATTCTAGTTTTCTTTAAACCTAAAGCCTTATCTAGTCCATGTACAGGAAATGGAGTATAAACTTCGTTAATTTTGATTCCTTTATCGTTGAATGCCTTAACGCCGTTCATTAAATCGTCGTCGTCAGCATAAAGTCCATATACAATTTTAGTGGTACTCATCTCCTTCTTTTGCTTTATAAGTTTCACCTGAGATTTTCAAAATCGATTTTAATTCAGCCTGCGCAATTACAGGGAACGTTCTTGCATATAATAAGAATAATACAGAGAAAAATCCGATCGTTCCTAAATATACACCCACATCAATGATTGTTGGTTTAAACATGGTCCATGATCCTGGTAAATAGTCTCTAGAAAGGTTGATAACAATAATATCAAAACGTTCAAACCACATACCGATGTTAATTATTAAAGCAACAATGAATGTCCAAATAATGTTTGTTCTCAATCTCTTGAACCAGAATGAAGCCGGAACAACAAGATTACATATAATCAGTGACCAAAATGCCCACCAATAAGGCCCAACTGCTGCTCCTGGAGAAAGATAAGTAAAGTCTTCAAATCTAGATCCCGAATACCATCCAATAAAATATTCTGTTGCATAAGCTACCGTTACCATACCTCCTGTTAAGATAATAACAATGTTCATAATTTCTATATGATACATAGTAATATAATCTTCCAAGTGGCAAACTTTTCTCGCTACTAACAATAATGTTTGTACCATTGCAAATCCTGAGAAAATTGCACCTGCGACGAAATATGGAGGATAAATTGTAGAATGCCATCCTTTAATTACCGAAGTGGCGAAGTCAAAGGATACGGTTGTGTGTACTGAGAATACAAGTGGGGTTGCTAAACCTGCAAGAACTAAAGAAAGTTCTTCAAATCTTTGCCAGTGTTTTGCCTTACCACCCCAGCCAAATGCTAGGAAAGTATAAATTTTCTTTGTCCATGGCGTTTTAGCCCTATCTCTGATCATTGCAAAATCAGGAATAAGACCCATGAACCAGAATACTGTTGATACTGAGAAATATGTAGAGATTGCAAATACATCCCAAAGTAGAGGAGAGTTAAAGTTCCCCCAAAGAGAGCCGAATTGGTTTGGTAAAGGGAATACCCAATATCCTACCCAAACTCTACCCATGTGAATTACTGGAAAGATTGCCGCCTGTACAACCGCAAAGATGGTCATCGCCTCTGCAGATCTGTTTACAGACATTCTCCACCTCTGTCTAAATAATAATAATACTGCTGAGATTAGAGTTCCGGCGTGACCGATACCAACCCACCATACGAAGTTAGTAATATCCCATCCCCAGTTAATAGTTCTGTTAAGTCCCCATGCTCCAATACCTGTTCCGATAGTATAAGCGATACATCCAAATCCATAGATGAATAGAACTAAGGCTGCATATAATGAAATCCACCATAATTTACCTGCTCTTTCTTCTATAGGTCGAGCAATATCCTCTGTGATATCGTGATAAGTTTTGTGACCAATAATTAGAGGTTCCCTTATCGGAGCTTCGTAATGTCCTGACATTTTTTACCTATTTATTATTTAAACTTTATTTTTCTACTCTATTTCTTACTTTGGTATGATAGAACACATTTGGTTTTGTTCCAATCTCTTCCAGTAAATAATATCTTCTGTTACTAGCATATTGCTTTCTCACTTCAGATTCTTTATCATTCATGTCTCCGAAAGTCATTGCTCCAGTAGAACAAGCGGCAGCACAAGCACAAGAAGCTTGGAATTCTCCATCTGTTACTTTCCTGTTTTCTCTCTTAGCTGCTAAGATTGTTGCTTGTGTTTCTTGGATACACATTGAACATTTCTCCATTACCCCTCTAGTTCTTACTACTACATCCGGGTTAAGCACCATTCTTCCTAGATCGTTATTCATGTTGAAGTCGAAACGATCATTTAAATTATAGGTAAACCAGTTGAAACGTCTTACTTTATAAGGACAGTTGTTTGCACAATATCTAGTACCAATACATCTATTATATGCCATATGATTTTGACCTTGTTTACCATGTGAAGTTGCTGCTACTGGGCATACCGTTTCACAAGGAGCATGATTACAATGTTGGCACATTACAGGTTGGAAAATTACATCAGGATTATCAGCTGGGTGGTTGAGTGCTCCTCCCTCCTTATTGAATGCTGTTCCGTAAAGTTCAGGAACTGCTAAGCCTTCTTTTAATCCTTCATATACTTCTACTTTTTGTCTTGAAGAATAGTAGCGGTCAATTCTTAACCAATACATGTCTCTAGACATTCTAATTTCTTCTTTACCTACAACAGGAACGTTATTTTCTGCCTGACAAGCAATGATACATGCTCCACAACCAGTACATGAGTTCAAGTCAATAGATAAGTTAAAGTGAGGTCCATCTGTATCATCAAAAGCATCCCAAAGATCGATTTTTCTTGCAGGAAGGGCTCCACTGATTGTATGATATTCTAAAGGTTTGTTCCATCCTTTATGTTCATCGTCAAATGCAACATTTAGATAATCAGCTAAAGGCACTTCTTTAGCGATTTCGTAACGTCCCATTAATGTATTTTGAAGCTGAATACCTGCAAATTCATGATTTTCTCCTGTTTTCTCAATTTTAACATTGGATAATACCAAGTTAGAACCATCAAACAAAGGATATGCATTAACTCCTGTATTTGCTGTTGCTCCTGAATTTTTCTTACCATATCCAAGCGCAAGACCTAAGGACCCTTCTGCTTGACCAGGCTGAATGAATACAGGAATATCTTTTATTGTTACTCCATTGGCCGTAAGATTTACGATTGAACCATCTAGTTGCATTCTGCCGTTCAAGTCGTTTTCAATTCCTAGTCTTTCCGCATCTTTAGGAGAAATTGTTAAATAATTATCCCAAGCCATTCTTGTGATTGGATCCGGAAGCTCTTGTAACCAAGGGTTATTTGACTGAGTACCGTCTCCCATTGAAGTTTTAGTATATAATACTAATTCCAAATCAGAAGCTTTGAAGCTTCCTAATTCAGAAACTGCTTGAGTAGCGTTTCCTCCTACATATGAAAGTGTCGTAGCTGTGGAAGAAACATTGATACCATTATATAAAGCTTTGTTGAATGAAGTCCCTCCTAAAATAGAAGAAGCATTAGCTTTTAAATAATCATAATAATTATTAGAAGCATTATTTTTACCATTTTTCCAAACCAATAAAGATTCTTCAATCTGTCTTGATTTGTAAATTTTCTGAATTGTGGGTTGCATTAATGAATATACTCCTGTTTGAGGTTCAATATCACCCCAAGATTCCAGCCAGTTAGCTACAGGAATTACAGCTTTAGCTGCGTTATACATTTCATTTTTCTTATCAGCAACTGCGATTACATAGGGAACCTTAGATAAGGATTTTTTGAAATCCTCTCCTTTATGGTAAGAATAAATTGGGTCTACATTGTTTGTAATTAATACACCAACCTGCCCTGCATTTACCCATCCAAGGAATTCCTGGAATTTTGCTTTATCAAAATCTTTTAGGAAATTTGCTTTACCTGTGAAAGCAACTGATCCTAATTTTTGGTTAATTAAATGAGCTAAAACCTGAGCTCCTTTAGATCCATCAGCAAAAACAACAGCTTTATTTCCTTTGGCTTTCAGTTCGTTTGCAATTTCGTTTGCAATTTTATCAGAAGTTATTCCCCCAACAATTGCGTTGTAAACTTCTACTAATGTTTTGTTTACTTGGCTAGGTTTTAATCTATATCTAGAATCCGCATTTGCACCAGTTAATGACATGTTAGACTCCACTTGTATGTGTCTCAACATATTTGCTCCTGGTTTTCTTGCTACTGCATAAGATGTCTCTAGACTTGATGCATTATAGTCTCCTAAAATATCAGCCTGAAAAGAAACGACTAGTTCAGTTCCTTTAAGATCATAAATTGGTAATGCTCTTTGTCCGAACACTTCTTGAGCAGCATCTAAAGCTGCAGAGTAAGGAAACGCATCATACGTTATTAATTCAGCTGTAGGATATTTTGCTTTAAATTCTGTGAATAATTTTTTGAAAGTAGGTGAAGCAAAAGAATGTGATAATAAAACAATTCTTTTACCTGCAGCTTTAGCTTCCTCTAAACCTTTGATCACAAAACTATCTACTTTATCAAAAGTTTCGTCTTTTCCTTCAAATTTAGGCTGCTTTACTTTATCATTATCATATAAAGACAGTACGCTTGCTTGAGCTCTAGCGTTAGTTTTTCCTAAATCACCAGCAGCCGGGTTTGGATCAATTTTGATTGGTCTACCTTCACGTGTTTTTACCAAAACACTAGCAAAGTCGAATCCATCAAAGTATGTTGAAGCGTAATAATTAGGAACTCCAGGAATAATATCGTGTGGTTTTACGACATAAGGAATTGTTTTAATTACCGGAGCTTCACAAGCAGCTAAAGTTACAGCTGCAGTAGAGAAACCTAATAATTTTAAGAAATCTCTTCTTGAAGTACTGGAACCATTTTGTTCAGCATCTCCAAGGAAATCTTCTACAGGAATTTCTTCTTGGAACTCTTTTTGGGCCAGCTTATTATTTAAAGCAGGATCTTTAAGTTCATGAATACTTCTAAATTGTATTTTGTTTGAAGCCATTTATACTTCTAATTTTTAGTTATTAATAATGACATTTACCACACTCAAGACCTCCAATTGCATCTACAGTAATCTTACCACCATCTTTAGGGTATTGTTTTTTCAACTTGTCATGTAGATTCTTGAAGTATTCTTTATTATAACCGTTATTCATATCAACTTCTGTCGTTCTATGACATTCGATACACCATCCCATTGTAAAGTCATTAGCCATTTGAACAACATTCATGGTATCTATTTTACCGTGACAAGCTTTACATACAACATCAATTTTGTTATTAGGATTCTTCTTATTGAAAGAGTTTATAATTGCTTGTTCTCCTGCCACCACGTGTTGAGAGTGGTTAAAGTAAACAAAATCAGGCATGTTGTGTATTCTTGTCCATTCTACTGGTTGTGTCTTTCCGGTATACTGAGCTTTTTGTGGATCCCATCCTGTTGCAGCATAGATCTTTTGAATTTCACCATCATAGAAAGCTTTATCTTTTCCTGGCTCCATATATTTACCATTGTACTCAGATATTGTTCTGTGACAGTTCATACATACATTCATGGAAGGGATTTCGGATACTTTTCCATATTTAGCACTAGAGTGACATAATTGACAGTCAATTTTGTTCTCTCCTGCGTGGATTTTATGTGAAAAATAAATAGGTTGCTCCGGTTTATATCCTTTATAAACCCCAATCCACATGATCCAGTTCCAAATTCCATAAGTTGCTAAAAGAGCAAGAATTGCAATTAGACCTTTACCTATAAGATGGTATTTTTGATAGATTTCACTAAAAGATTTTACTCTTGTTTCGTTTAAACCTGCTAAATCTTCAGATTGTCCAAGTTTAACGAGCTGTCGGAGTTTAATTAAAATCCAGACTAATAAACCAGCGATTGCTAAAAGTGAAATAATTACAATATTAGTAGTCGTTTTGTCTGCTGGTGAGGCTGCTGTAGCTTCTGTTCCAGCAGTTGCTTCTGGTGTTTTTTTCTCTTCCGGAGCGGGAGGATTAGTTGTGTATGCTAGGATGTCATCAATATCCTTCTCTGAAAGATTAGGGAAGACTAACATCTCAGTCTTGTTATACTTTTCAAAAATCTCATTGGCGTATTTGTCTCCAGAAGCTCTTAGAGCTTTGTTGTCTTTGATCCACTTATGAAGCCAATCTTTGCCTACACCTCCTTCAGTCTTTACACGATCTACGACACCCTTCAATGGTGGCCCTATAACCTGTTTGTCTAAAGCGTGACATGCAGTACAATTCGCTTTGAAAAGTTTCTCACCATTTTTAGGATCGCCGTCTTGCCCGTAAATTGAAGCACTGGTTGATAGCAATAATCCTATTGCAATCAACGTTTGTTTATAATGCTTTCTCCAACTAATCATTTAAATTATCTTATGTTAGTAAATATTGAACATTCAATCAATTCCGCAAAAATAATATTTTTAACAGGAATTTAACGGTATATAAAAACAGTAAAATGTCATTTAAGGTTAATTTGTATTGATTCTAAATAACCCCGTTTGGTATAGTTTTTTAATTTTTCTAAATTTGCGGAAAGAAGTTTAAATGAAAAATGTAATCAAAATATTTTCAGTATTGTCAATATTCGGGTTTTATGATATTGAAGCACAACAAATTGTAAAACATGATACTTTATCAGGAACAGAGCTTGTGATGACGATGGATTCTAAAGTAAAGGCTGCTTTGGAGGGGTTAGAAGATAAGTGTTTAAGAGTGAGTAATATATCTCCTAAAGAGAATGAAGAAGTCAATATAAATACAAAACCCACGAAAATATATGTTCCTAGCAGAGAGTTGACTAATGCCGAAATTTGTAGTAAAAATCCTAGAATTTTAGGATATAAAATACAAATTACTACGGTGAAGAGCAATGATGAGGCTAATGAGGTGAAAGCATATTTTAGAAAAAGATTTCCTAACTTGAAAGTTGAAACAGATGCTTCTTTAAGGCCTAATTATAAAATTTTGGTGGGGAGTTATTTTACAAAACAAAGTGCAGCATCTGATTTATCGAAAGTAAGAGAGTATTTTAAATCTGCGATTGCTGTTCAGTATAGGATTTTTTGTGCAGAAGCAAAATAAACGTATTAATATATAACTTATAAGATCATTCTAGTTAGGGATGGTCTTTTTTTATTGATAGTATTGGTTTAAAAACTGAAAGAATTCTTGCATTCTTATATAATTGTTTAAAAAAAGGTAGGTGGATAAACATGCTAATGTTATAATCAAAAATGATAGATATAGGGACGATTTTCTATATGAATAAAACAACCAACCGATTAATAATGGATAAACGAAAATAAAATGTCCTCCGTAAATGTAGGCGGTATGTAAACCAAATCTCATAATACAATGGATTACAATGTCAATTAAAAAAGAAATCATAATTATCTGCACTAAATTATTCTTGAAGTTTCTGAGATACCCCCATATAGTGAAAATCAATAAAATGATAATAAAGGCATAAGGAATCCAAGATGTGTATACTTCCATAAAAAGCCCCTTGAATTCAAATCCTCTCATATTATGTTTGTCTCGAATAATAAAACTTGAAAAAAGAATATTTTGTCCAAAAAAGAAAGAAAGGAGCATATCCCATAGGGGTGTAGAATTTACATTTGAAAACTTTTCATATTGTTTGGACGTTTTTGAAAAAATATTTTCATATTTAAAATTTATTCTATTGAGATATAATAAAATAAAGCACAGACAGGTAATCAAAATTCTAAATATAGCATACCCAATATTTTTCCAACTTTTAAATAGGTTCTTTTCAAAAACAAGAGGTATAAATACTTTTACAATATTAGTGATTGTTAGTCCACCAATAGTAACTCCTGCGAAAACCAGTGGTATAGTTGGTATTCTTTTTTCTTGTTTAAGCTTAGTTGCGGTATAAAAATTAAATACAGTAAGTAAAAATAAAGTATAAGTAAAGTTTTCTGGGGTGAATGAAAGAATAATATTTGTTGAAAAAGCTCCAAAAAAAGAGATAATTAAAAAGCATACTGAAAGAGGTAATTGAATAATATTTTTTAAGTATTTGAAGACTTGTAGGATACTTAAGCTAATAGCGATATTACTAAACCAAGCTAATGTTAAACGGAATATAGAATCTTTTTTACCATCTGAAATTAATAGAGCAAGTTCTCTAATCCAATTGAAAAAATAATAGGATAAAGGATGTCTTTCAAAACTGCCACCAGTCATAACGATGGAGCGATTATCAAAGCTAAAATAAGCATCCCAAGGTATTCTGTCATCAAAAATAATTCTGTAATGAATGGCAATATAGGATCCTAAAATGCCATATGATGTAAGAAAAAATAAAAATACAACAAACTCTGGGTATGAAGTAGGAAATAATAGTTTGAAAAAATTATATACTTTCGATTTGAAATACACGTTAAATTTTTTTGCAAAAATATAAAAACTCACCGGCACGAGTAAGTTTTTATATTTATAGTTTTATGAACTGCATGATAGCATTGAGCATCCCGGGATATTATCATACTTTATTGGCCTTTTTCCTGAAAACTTAGGAATGATTTCTTCGTAAGGTTTTTGTAAAGCATGTAGTAACTCATAAAACACTTCGGATTGCCCATTATTAAGTTCTTCAATACATTGATATAAGAGATAATTTCTAAGAATAAATTTTGGATTATTTTCCCTCATTAGGAGAATGGATGAATTCCTAGATATTTTGTTTTTATCAAGTCTGATTTTGTAGATGCTGAGGAAGTTTTCAATTTTAGTTAGGCTTTTATCATCGAGTATCCCATATGAGACTTTTTGAAATTGACTTTTTAAATCCTTTTCTTCATTAAATGTTTCTAATACGTTGAAGAATAAAGTGTAGTCCATTTGTAATTCTTGCATTAACCCTTGCCAATTTGTGAAGAACTCTTCATCCTCTTCAAGGAGTTGATCAAACCCAAATTTTTTACAAAGCATGTTGTCATGGGCCTCCCAAAAATAAGTTCCAAAAGCATTTAAGCTATCTTCCAAAAATTTTTCATCTTTTATTAAAGGATGTAAAGCATTGGCTAATTGCCAAAGGTTCCATTGTGAGGTTTGCCCTTGTTTTCCAAAAGCATATCTTTTCTCCGGAATATCAGTTGTATTGGGTGTGAAATTTAAATCATATTCTTCCATCATAGAATAAGGACCATAATCAATGGTTAATCCCACAATAGACATATTGTCTGTATTCATAACTCCATGAACAAACCCCACCCGGTACCATTCAACCATTAGATCGGCAGTTCTTTTGGATATATTTTCAAAAAAGTCTTTATATTTTTGAACTCCAACAGATGTGATTTCGGGAAAGTATCTTTCAATTACATATTCTGTAAGCTTTTCGAGTGTCTTATATTCGTTTTGAGCAGACAATAGTTCGAAATGTCCAAATCGTAAGAAGCTTTCGGCTGTTCTTACTACAATAGCTCCTTTTTCTGCTTGTGGGTTTCCATTATACATAACATCTCTTATGACGTCTTCCCCCGTAAGACTTAGACTTAACGCCCTCGTTGTAGGAACTCCTAAATGAAACATAGCTTCACTCATTAAATATTCTCTTAGGGAAGATCTAAGGACGGCTCTTCCGTCTGCATGTCTTGAGTAAGGGGTTGCACCTGCGCCTTTCCATTGGATTTCTGTTGCTTTTCCTGAGTGGCTCGAAATTTCTCCTGCAAAGATAGCTCTACCATCACCAAGCTGTCCTGCCCAATTTCCAAATTGATGCCCAGCATAGGCTGTAGCATAAGGCTGGATATTTTCGGGAAGGTGATTTCCTACTAAAAAATTAATATCATTCTGATCATATTGGCCTAATCCAATTTCAGCAGCAAGATTCGAATTAAAATGAATTAACTTTGGATGATCAAAACCAATCGGATCTATCGTCGAGAAAAGAACTTTTGGGGTATTTCTCTGCATTGGATTTTTAGAAAAATCTCCCGGAAAGTATTCTGTAAATGGATGTTTAATATGTTCAATATTCATAATAACAAAGATACAGATAAAATAAAAAGACCTTTCAATCTGATTGAAAGGTCTTTTTATTTTTAAACGAAATTTATTTATTAAAATCAATTTCTTCAGAAGTATTCAGGTTTTCATTGATATTCTCTTCTTTTTTACCTGAATTATTTTTGGGTGCTGGATCTACGGGTTTAGGATTTTTGATTTCATCAATTGTCCGAAGGCTTCCATCATCGCCATATCCCGAACCTAATCCTTTAAGATTAGAACATCCATCTTTCCATTCTGCGGGCTTTACAAACTTATCATCAGGAGAAATACCTAAAGATTTATTTGCCCATACTTTTTTCATGAATATCGCCCAAATTGGTAATGCCATTTTTGCTCCTTGTCCTTCTCCAGTTCCATAAAAGTGAGTGGCTCTATCTTCCCATCCAACCCAAGCGCCAGTAGCAAGTTTTGGAACAATTCCCATAAACCAACCATCAGAATTATTTTGAGTTGTACCTGTTTTGCCTGCTATTTCCACTGCTTTGGATATTCCTTTTCTTCCGAGCTCCCCTGAAGCGGTACCATATTGGGTTACACCTTTCATCAATTCGATCATAGTATAAGCATAGAGTGGATTCATAACTTCTTTAGGTTCTACATTCACTTCTTTTATTACTCTACCATTTGCGTCTTCCATTCTCCAGATCATTTCAGGTTTATTGTAGTTTCCATAATTGGCGAATGTACTATAGGCACCTAGCATCTCATAGATAGTAATATCTGATGATCCTAAAGCAATTGTATTGTTTCTAGGTATATCTTCAGTTACTCCCAAATCTCTTGCGGTTTGAATTACAGCATCAACCCCTGTCATTTCAATAAGACGTGCTGCAACCGGGTTTTGAGAGTGAGCTAATGCGTCTTTTAAGGTTAGCATCCCTCCTCTTCCAGGAACGTGCCAACCATTATGATCATATGATCCATTGGATACAGTAGAACAAGGAGTCATTCCTAACTTCATAATAGCAGTTGCATATACGAATGGTTTAAATGTAGATCCTACTTGTCTTTTACCTTGTTTGATATGGTCATATTGAAAATGTTGCCAATCGATCCCTCCAACCCACGCTTTAATTTCACCTGTACCAGGTATCATGGACATTAATCCAGCTTGTGCTATTTGCTTATGGTATCTTATGGAGTCCCAAGGAGACATTTCTACTTCTTCTTCTCCTTTCCAAGTAAAGCGTGATGTTTTTATTGGCTTTTTAAATTCCATTATAATAGAATCTTCAGGCATATTATCAGCTTTAAGATCTTTGTAACGTCCCGTTCTTCTCATGGCTTGAAGCATGACTTGATTAATCTGCTTTTCAGTAAGATAATAGAAAGGTTTATTTTTTCGTCCTCTTTGTTCGGCGTCAAATCTTTTTTGTAGATCAGTTAAGTGTTCTCTGATTGCCTCTTCTGCATACTTTTGCATTTTAGAATCTAGAGTTACGTATACTTTTAAGCCGTCTTTATAAAGATTAAGTTTTTTTCCGGTTTCTTTTTCGTAGTCACCTAAGTATTTATCGATTTCTTTTCTTAAATAAAATTTATAATAAGCAGAATATCCATCAGTTATATTTTTGATAGGATGAAAATCAACGGTTATAGGTGCTGTAGTTGCTTTTTCATAAGTTGCTTGATCAATATATCCTGTTTTTAACATTTGATCTAAAACGACATCTCTTCTTTCTTTAGCCCTATCCGGATTTCTATAAGGATTATTTTTTCTTGGATTTTCGAGCATTGCTACAAATGTAGCGGCTTCTGGTAATGTAAGTTCGGAAGTTTTTTTATTAAAATATATTTTTGAAGCCATTTCAATACCATTTGCATTGAATAGGAAATCAAATTTATTAAAATAAAGTGTTATGATTTCTTCTTTTGTATATCTTTTTTCGAGACTTACAGCAACAATCCATTCTTTTAACTTCTGGAATGCTCTTTGGATCTTATTTTGAGAAGCGTTTCCTGTGAATAGAAGTTTCGCAAGTTGTTGAGTAATAGTTGAACCCCCGCCTCTTTTACCTCTATAAACTACAGCTCTGGCTACAGACTGAATATCTATACCGGAATGCTCTTTAAAACGTTCATCCTCTTTTGCTTGTAATGCGTAAATAAGATATGGCGGAAGATCTTTATAGAAAATAGGTTGCGTTTTTTCTTTTTCAAATTTACCGAGTAAAACACCGTCTGAAGAATATATTTCAGAAGCGACATAAATATCTGGATTCTCAAGTTCTTTTACATCAGGCATTTCGCCAAGAAATCCCTGTGAAACAGCAAAGAAAATTCCTGATATTCCTAAAACGACAACAATGAGTCCTACCCAGATAAGTCTGACCCATTTTTTCCAAGAAGTATCTTTCTTTTTTTTGGGAGGAAGAGGAAAAGATTTTCCTTTATTTCCAGTGTTTTTTTTGTTTTCGTCCATTTTTATATATGGTTACGGTTTTGCTGTTTCTAATTTTATTCCAATGTCCTCAATTCCGGGAAGATTATTATTTCTCATAGCCTGGATTAGCCCGATTTGATATTTGCCTTTTGTGGGAAATTTGTAATTAAGTTTATACTGAAAAAGAGTTTCCTTAGTGTCACCAAAGCCTTTACCTAGCCATTCTCCGTTGGGCTTTGCCAAGATGTAATTAAGGGTGTCTGTTTCTTTCTGTTTGTTTTGAAGATTAGTAAAATTCACAATAAACCTTATATTGCTGTATGGATAATTATTATTATTTCTTACAACAAATATAATATTTTTAGGATTTTGTGGATCTGCAATTTCAAGATTAAACTTCTGCTCGCTTTTCTTATCCCATTTATTATTAAGGGGATTCATTATTATATTTTCTCCTGAAGAATTACAGTTAAAGAGAAGCATAAGGCTTAATAATCCTAAAAATTTATGCATTTTTATCTTTTTTGGGAGGAAACTTTTTTTTGAATTTTTTCTTAGGTGGGTTTGTTTTTTTCTCACTATCAGCATTAGGCTCTATTTTTTCTACCTGAGCTCTTGCTTGTTGAGGCTTTTGTGGCTTATGATTAGTATTTTGTTTTGTTGAAGGATTTTGAGGTCTTTCAGGTCGATCCTTTTTCTGCTCTGGAATATTTTTTTTATTCTGTGCTCTGTTTTTGCTTTTCCTTTTTTCAAATCTGTCAACACTGTTCTCTTGAATAAGATCAATGCTTTGAAGAGGGGCTTCTGTTTGTTTTAATTCCTCAAGGGGAAGGATTTTTTCGCCTCTCTTATTTTTTGATATAAGTTTCTTAACTAGGTCAATATCAAAATCATACCAGGCAATAGAACTTTCAACATACGCAAACCACATTTTCTTTTTAAAAACATCAATTTTTATACAAAACGCCCTTCCTTTTTCTGTTTCCAGAGTAGTAGAGGAAGAAGGAAAATTGCTTAAAGCATCCAAATAACTATCCAATTCATAATTAAGGCAACATTTCAGTTTACCACATTGTCCGGCTAGTTTTTGAGGATTAATGCTTAATTGTTGATAACGTGCTACGTTTGTGTTTACAGATCTAAAATCTGTAAGCCATGTAGAGCAACAAAGTTCACGGCCACACGATCCAATTCCTCCTACTTTTGCTGCTTCTTGCCTAAAGCCTATTTGCTTCATATCGATTTTTGTTCGAAAAGCAGCCGCATAATCTTTAATTAATTGCCTGAAATCGACACGATTGTCTGCAGTATAATAAAATGTAACTTTTGAAGCATCGCCTTGATATTCCACATCTGTGATTTTCATTTCGAGACTCAGTTTCCGTGCAATTTTTCTTGCTTCAAGTTTTACATTATCTTCTTTTTTTCTTGCTTCTTGCCAAACTTCTAAATCTTTTTGATTCGCTTGTCTGTATATTTTAAGGCTAGATTCTTCACTAAATTTTTTATTTTTCATTTGAATCTTAACCAATTCGCCGGTGAGACTTACCACACCTACATCGTGTCCGGGACTCGATTCTACTGTAACTACACTGCCTATATGTAATGGAATATTACTTACATTTTTATAAAACGATTTTCTATCATTTTTAAATCTAACTTCTACAAAATCACACCTATTTGGAGTAGGATTATTGATATTAGAAAGCCAGTCGAAAACACTTAATTTATAACTATTACCACAGGTATTTACATTTTCACAGCCACTTGGGCCTTTTTTAGGGCCACAAGAATGTGCAGAATCGCCGGATGTTTTACATCCACAACTCATAATTATTATATTTTAATCTTGCAAATTTATGTATTTTTTACTTTATGTAATTCTAAAAAAAATAAATATTAAAAACAATTCATGTTTAAAATTAAACAAAGTGGCAATTTATGAAATAAAATAGGAATAAATAATTAATAATTAGGTTATTGTATTTTGTTTATTTTCAAATATTATTTTAAACATAGTTTTATTTTGAGATATTGTTTAAAATTTTAAGAATTATTAACAGCTGTGTCCAAAATAATTTTATATTTGGGTTATATAATAATAGTCTATGAAAAAGATCTTAGTATCAACTGCTTTATTGGCAGGTGTTTTATCTTATGCAGGTGGCTTTAGGGTTTCTTTGCAAGGAGTAAAACAAATGGCAATGGCGCATACTAGTGCCCATGCTGAAGATGCAAGTGTGGCATTTTTTAACCCTGCAGGGATGTCATTTATTCCCGCTAAATTAAGTATTGCGGCAGGAGGGTTTGGAGCAAGTAGTAAAGTAACATTTCAAAACTTGAATACCTTACAAAGTACAGAATCGGATAATCCAATGGGGACACCTATTTATGCAGCAGTTGCTTATAGGCCTATTGAAAATTTATCAGTAGGTTTTAGTTTCACGACACCTTTTGGTAGTACTATTAAATATCCTTATGATTGGGAAGGAAGAGAAATGGTACAAAAACTTGAGCTTAAGAGTTTCTATTTTCAACCTATGGTTTCTGTAAAGTTAGCACCTTGGGTATCTTTTGGAGCAAGCTATATATATGCAAGAGGTAGTGTGAACTGGGATAAGGCTGTTACTCAGTTAGGAGGAGGACAAGTTAATATTAAAGACGATAAAGCGAGTGGTCATGGATATGGATTTGGTTTTTATTTCAGACCAGAAGACAAATTGGATGTGAGTGTGGCTTATCGTTCACCTGTTGATATAAAAGCAAAAAATGGAACTGCGACGTTCCAGTTTCCATCGCAATCTGTATATCCTTTATTGGGATTAGATGGTTCAGGAAAAGATTCGTTTACTGCTACCTTACCATTGGTAGAAGAATATACCATTGGTTTAACTTATAAGATAACACCAAAATGGTTGGTTGCTGCTGACTTTAATTATCATGGATGGGAAAAATATAGTAAATTGACATTAGATTTTGCTAATGCTCCACTTGGAAGCCCTCCTGATCCTACAATTGTTGTTTCTCCTAAAAACTTTAGAAATTCAAAAACGTTTAGATTAGGAACGCAATATGCATTCACTGAAATGATCTCTGCCCGTTTAGGAGCTTACTATGATGAATCTCCTTATTCTGATGAAGACTTTATCCCTGAAACACCTTCTTACAATACATATGTAATTACTGGAGGGGTAGGGTTTAAGTTAAAGAAGTTTGGTGTGGATGTTGCGGGAGGTTACGCGATGCCTCAATCAAGAGATGTAAAAAATGCTAATCTCGGTTTCTATGGACAATCTAAAGCGACAGCGTTTTATTTTGGCCTAGGTTTATCTTACAATCCTTTTTAATTGACAGACTATGAAAAAAATAATAATATCGACATTAGCTATTTCTGCATTTCTTTTTACAACAAGCTGTGAAACAGACTTTGATCAGGATGTTAAAGATATTCCGGTAACAAAGGGAGAAGCTGATTTTTCTAATTATGTTTCTTTAGGTAATTCATTAACATCAGGGTATAGAGATAATGCTCTATATATGGATGGACAAAATGAATCTTATCCAAATATTATTGCAGGGCAAATGAAACTTGCGGGTGGAGGAAACTTTGTACAGCCTTTGATGGCAGATAATAACGGAGGTTTAGTCCTATTAGGAATGGTTATTCAACCGACTAAACTTTACATTAAATCATTTACAAATGGTTCTCCAGATATTACGACTGTAAGTGCAACTCCGACTACTGATGTTATGAATAAAGTTACCGGACCACTCAATAACTTTGGTGTTCCAGGAGCAAAATCATATCATTTAGTAGCTCCAAATTATGGAAACCCTGGTGGAATTCTGACAGGAACTGCAAATCCATATTATGTAAGATTTGCCTCAAGTGCTACTTCATCGGTTATTGATGATGCAGTAGCGAAGCATCCTACATTCTTTTCTTATTGGATAGGGAATAATGATGTTTTAGGTTATGCTACGAGTGGAGGAGTAGGTGTGAACCAAACGGGTAACATGAATCCTGCTACTTATGGTTCTAATGATATTTCGGATCCAAATGTAGTTGCTGCTTCTATTAAAGCAGGTCTTGATAAGTTAAAGGCGGGAGGTACTACAAAAGGAGTTATTGCAAATATTCCTTATGTAACGTCAATTCCTTTCTTTACAACGGTTCCTTATAACCCATTAACTCCGGCAGCTTTGGGTACAAATCTTACGGCTCTGAACACTCAGTTGTATGGACCTCTAAAACAAGCTTTAACGGCTTTTGGAGCGGGTGATAGAATTAATTTGCTTTCTTCTACGTCTTCAAATCCTGTTCTTATAAAAGATACTTCTTTGCCAAATTTATCTGCACAACTTACTGCAGCATTGACTCCTTCATTGGGGCTTCCTACAGCAACTGCTTTCGGACAAATTTTTGGACAGGCAAGACAAACAACAATGGAAGATTATATCCTTCTTACTTCAAGGGCTGTCATTGGAACGACGGTAACTGGTGCTCCTTCTCCTGTTAACGTATATGGGATTTCTTATCCATTAGAAAACCAACACGTATTATCTAAAACGGAAGCTGCTAATGTGAAAACGGCAATTGATGCCTATAATGTTTCTATTAAAGGTTTGGCCGATTCTTATGGTTTGGCTTTTGTGGATGCGAATGCAAAAATGACGGAACTGAATGGTCAGTCAGGAATTTCATTTGATGGAGTAAAATATACCGCGAAATTTGTAACGGGTGGAACTTTCTCTTTAGATGGAGTTCATCTTACAGGTAGAGGATATGCAGTTGTTGCGAATGAGTTTATTAAAGCAATTAATCGTAAATACAAATCTACATTACCACAAGTAAATGCAAACAATTATTCAGGGGTTAAATTTCCATAATAATTGATTAAAATAAAAACTTAGAAACCACAAGAGTAATTCTTGTGGTTTTTTTTTAAATTTGCAAAATCTTAAAAAGTAAAAATGGCCGATCAGTTAAGTTATCTATTTTGTACAAGGACGAGTAAGGACTTGGCAGAAAAAATTGCCCATCACTACGGGCGAGAATTAGGAAAAATCAACTTTCAGGAGTTCAGTGATGGTGAATTTGAGCCTGTCTTGGATGAATCTGTAAGGGGAGGAAGAGTTTTCTTAATTGGATCTACATTCCCACCAGCAGACAATTTATTAGAACTTCTTTTAATGATTGATGCAGCGAAAAGGGCTTCTGCGAAAAGTATTACAGTCGTGATTCCTTACTTCGGTCTTGCAAGGCAGGATCGAAAAGATAAGCCTAGGGCTCCTATCGGTGCAAAACTAGTAGCAAATCTTTTGACAGCGGCAGGAGCAACAAGAGTAATGACTATGGATTTGCATGCAGACCAAATCCAAGGATTTTTTGAAATCCCTGTTGATCATTTGTATGCTTCAACAATTTTTGTAGATTATATAAGAGATCTTAATTTAGATAACCTTACTATTGCATCTCCAGATATGGGGGGAGCTAAAAGAGCAAAAAATTATGCAGGGCATCTTGGAGCGGAGGTTGTAATTGCCTATAAAGAAAGGAAAAAAGCGAATGTAGTGGAAGAGATGTTTCTTATTGGAGATGTAGAAGGTAAAAATGTTATTCTTATTGATGATATGATTGATACGGCAGGTACCCTTTGTAAGGCTGCTGATATTTTGATGGAGAAAGGAGCTAAAACAGTAAGGGCAATGGCAACACATGGAGTACTTTCAGGAAAGGCTTATGAAAATATTGATAATTCAAAATTGCTAGAAGTTATCGTAACTGACTCAATTCCTGTTAAAAATAATTTGTCATCTAAAATAAAAGTGCTATCTTGCGCCCCATTATTTGCAGATGTAATGAAAATGGTTCATGAGCATAGATCAATTAGTAATAAATTTATTATTTAATTCATTTTCAGATATTTGTAATTTAATTTGAAACAATTTTTTAAATTTTTATAAATGAAATCTATTACAATTCAAGGTACAAAAAGAGAAAGCGTGGGCAAAAAGTCTACAAAAGCTTTACGTGATGCTGAATTAGTTCCTTGTGTTGTTTACGGAGGTGGTGAGCCATTGAATTTCTCTGCAGCAGAGAAAGCGTTCAAAGGTTTAGTATATACTCCTGAAGCACACACGGTATCTATTGAGGTTGATGGTCAAACAATTCCAGCTGTTCTTCAGGATATTCAGTTTCACCCAATTACAGATAAAATCCTTCATGCTGACTTTTATCAATTAGCTGATAATAAGCCAGTAATTATGGAAGTTCCTGTAAAAATCATTGGCCGTGCGAAAGGTGTTGTTGCTGGGGGTGTTTTACGTCAGTCTTTTAGAAAACTGAAAGTGAAAGCTATTCCTGCTAACTTACCAGATGAGATCGTTGTAGATGTTACTCCATTAAGAATTGGTAACAAGCTTTATATTGGAGGTATCAAGAATGATTCGTATACTTTTATGCATCCAGACAATGCTGTTGTTGTAGCAGTTAAGATGTCTAGAAATGCTATGAAGGCAGGTGCAGCAGCAATGGATGATGAGGATGAAGAAGAAGTTGAAGGAGCTGCTCCGGTAGCAGAAGAAACTGCAGCAGAATAAGAATTACTTATGTAAGCAATATAAACCTGTCAATTTTGGCAGGTTTTTTTATATACTAATAGATTAATAATTTCAAATTTCTATTATTGAAAACTTTTATGAGTAGAGGCTAAGGACCCGTTAGCCCTTTGAAAAAAAAGCCGTAAATTTGAAGTGTTCTAAATAAGAACGGTATAATTTAAAAAATTAATAAATGTTTGATATTCAGGAAATAAGAAGCCAGTTTTCTATATTAGATCAACAAGTAAATAGTAAACAATTGGTTTACTTAGATAATGCAGCGACATCTCAAAAGCCCAATTCGGTGTTAGAAGTATGTCACAAATATTATACAGAGCTTAATGCAAATGTACACCGAGGAATTCATACATTGAGTCAGCTAGCTACTGAAGAAATGGAGATTTCAAGAAGAAAGATTCAACAGTTTATTAATGCAAAATATGATTTTGAAGTTATTTTTACAAAAGGAACAACGGAAGGACTGAATCTTATTGCTTATATTCTCACACAGAAACTTAAAAAAGACGATGAAATTATTATTTCTTACTTGGAGCATCATTCAAATATTGTTCCATGGCAATTGCTATGTGAAAGAACAGGTGCTAAGCTCAGAGTTATTCCAATAGATGAGAACGGTGTTCTTCAATTGGATTATTTAGATTCATTTTTAAATGAAAAAACTAAAATTGTTTCGGTAAATCAGGTGTCAAATGCCTTAGGAATAATTAATCCTATTGAAGAAATCATTGCAAAAACAAGGAAGAATACCAACGCATATATTGTAATTGATGGAGCTCAATCAGCTCCACATTTTACTATTGATGTACAGAAGCTGGATTGTGATTTTTTTGTTTTTTCTGGTCATAAAATGTATGCTCCTATGGGGACGGGAATTTTATATGGAAAGCAAGAAATTCTTGAAGATTTGCCACCATTTCATGGGGGAGGGGAGATGATATCCACCTGTTCTTTTGATGGTACAACTTATGCAGGATTGCCTTTTAAATATGAAGCAGGAACACCCAATGTAGGAGGGAATATAGCTTTAGGAGCCGCTGTGGATTTTATTTGTAAAGTAGGACAGGAAAATATTCAAATTCACGAAAATAATTTATTGGAATATGCTCAAAAGGAGCTATTAGAGATCGAGAATATTAAAATTTATGGGAAAAAAACTAAGAGAACAGGTGTTGTTTCTTTTAATTTAGAAGGTGTGGGAATTTCTTCTGATGTAGGAATGATTCTTGATAAACTGGGTATTGCAGTAAGGACAGGGCATCATTGTACACAACCTATTATGGATTATTTTAATATAGCAGGTACTGTTAGGGCAAGTTTTGCGGTCTATAACACTTTGGGTGAGATTGACCTACTTGTAGAGGGTGTTAAAAAAGCACAGCGAATGTTAAGTTAATTTTAGCTGACTTTTCAATTTAAACCGGTGGTGAAATATCTGCTTTTTCCTAAAAAACCGTCATTAAATTTATAAAAAAGGGAATGACGGTTTTTTATTTCGCTGAAGCGAAGCTCTGGCTATTTAAATTTTCTTTAATGCGATTTTTAGATTTTTTACAAATTTTTCAATCATCATTTCATCTAATAGATCCAAAGACAAATATGGATTTAGATCTTCCAATTCTACTAATAGTAAAGAGCCATCTTTTAGCCTACATGCATCAACACGTGTTATTCCTCTTGTCATGTTATTCCAATCAATAAAAGATTTTGCAAATACTAAATCTTCATTATTTGCATGATAAACTTCCAAAGCCCATCTTTTATTTTTATCAGGAGCATACAGAGCATATTGAAACTCATCATCTATATAGTAAAAGGAGACTTCATATTCAAAATCTAGAAAAGGCTGAATGAGTTTATCCGAAATCTTTTTTTGCAAAATTTCATTTTTGGACATTATTTCAATTCCTATAGAGTCAGCACCATCTTTTAATTTTACTAGATATTTTTGTGAGGTACCCAGTTTTTCGATTTCAGAAAAATGATCTATTGTAGGAATAATAGGATAATCTTGATTCATCAATTGTAACATATAGTCTTTCCCTTTCATATCGGCTTTCCCATCAAAAGAATTGAATGTTTTAATATTTTTTTCCTGTACAGCTTTTACAAAATCGTCATAGCTTTCTTGATAATTTTTCACAGGACCTGTATTTCTTAAAACAACAAAATCTACATCTTCAATAAAAGCAATTGCCTGCTTTGGATGTGCTGTTATTAAATTATAATCTTCCATAAGTTTGCTGGTAAGATATAAATCTTCTTCATAATAATTTCTTCCTTTTACCTCACAGTAAAAATCGGTAACAAATAATAATTTCTTCATATTTTTTTAATAGTTAAACGGTCTTAATTGGGTGTAAATAATCTTTTTTGGTCAAAAATAATAAAAGGGAGAAATATCCAATTATTTTTCTCCCGAATTGTAACCACTTATATTTTTATAATGTTATTAGATAGTTTAGTCAGGGTTTTTAACTTATAAATTGTATCGGAGCGTGTGTCATTTTAAATTGTTATTCTACTAGAAATTTAAAGGTTTTATAGTTGTTCTCGGTATAAACAGTTATTATAAATAGCCCTGTACCTAATTTTTCTTTCTTTATTTTAAGATCAACTCCTGATGTGACCTCTTTTTTTAAAACTTCTTGACCGATAGCATTAAAAATGGAATATCTAACTATTTTAAGGCCTTTTTTCGAATAAATATTCAAATAATCTTTTACAGGGTTAGGGTAAATATTAATTTCATCTTTTGATAAACCACTTTCATTAACAGAAAGTTGAGAGTCGCATACTGTGGATGTAATCAATGATGCTCTTCTAGGTGAGTTTTGTAATACGGTTAAAATTCGTATTTTCTGATCTTGGGTAAAAATATTCATACAAGTATCATTAGAGTAATCCATATAATTTTCTGTCATATCATTCCCTGGATTGTTTGGACATGAATCATATACTGAATTACAATCATAATGTTCTATGCTCTGTGCGGGTGTATCTAAACAATAATCATTAAAGCTATCTATTGCATCAACGGTACAGTCATTATTATCTCCCCAAATATGTCTTAAACCAAAAGCATGACCTATTTCATGAGTTGTA
This sequence comes from Chryseobacterium potabilaquae, assembly GCF_902728265.1. Classification (GTDB taxonomy): domain Bacteria; phylum Bacteroidota; class Bacteroidia; order Flavobacteriales; family Weeksellaceae; genus Chryseobacterium; species Chryseobacterium potabilaquae. Next base: position 38,347 of record NZ_CACVBR010000021.1, on the reverse strand, counting down.
GTTCTTCCCTTATTTATGTTAGGAGTGTATAAACCATCAGCCCCTGCAAAATCATTAGAGCCAAATGATTTCCAATCTATAATTACACCATCTGTATTAGCTGTTATTTCAGGATCATCTAACCCTGGCAAACCTGAGCTTAGAGGGAATTGAGCATAACCAAGTACGCCACTAAGATCTCCGCCAAACTGGCATACCCATATATTAAAATATTTTGTTGGATCCCAAATCGTAGAAGGTTTCAAAATGGTTTGAACATTTGATTCGTTCCATACTCTATTTCCTAAATTAACCCGGTCAATTCCAGTTGAAGGATTACCTAAAGGATCAATTGTAGCTAAACAAAATTCTACTTCTATATCTGCTCCCACTGGATTTGTATTATATCCAGGAGTTCCAATCATTCTTCTGAAGTCCTGATTCAATACTGTTATTTGAGATAATACTCGTGTATCAGTAATATTTCTGTCGTTATTTGATATGGTTTCACCAGAGTGTATTACGTGTACCACAACAGGAATCCTTACTACAACTTTTGAGGTATTCTTGGCGAGAGATTTTTTAATTTGAGAGGCCTTGGGTGCCAACCATTTCTCAAACTCTTCTTTACTTTCTAATTTGTATTTTCTGACCAGTTTATTATTATATTCATCGGTCGCACATCTTATAAGATGGGTATTAGGATTTTGCTTATAATCCGAAATTTTTTTATCAAACAATACTTCTACATTTTGTCCAAAAATTTGTCCTGCACAAAATGTGATTGCTAAAGAAATAATAATTTTTTTCATCAGGAATTTATTTAATGTGTTTATTAAATTTATAAGAAAAGGCCCTTAAATATCTGACAAATATAAAAGATAATTCTCTAATTTGGATATATGTGCTTTGTTTTAACTATTTGATTTGTAGTATTTTAAATCTCTGCCTGTCCAAAATAAATGTGATAACTTGCTTCAGTTCGAAATTTATTGAATATAAGTTAATATGAGTTTTTTTTTAATTTTTTTTATTTCTTAAAATGGATCGGCATGGCTCAGAGGGGTAAATGAAAAAATCCCTCTAAAAAGAGTACAACTTTTAGAGGGATTTTATAGAAAAATATATCTACTAATTACATAAATATGGAATGCTAAGAATTTAGATATTCGGTTTCCAGTCAACGACTGCTTTGATGAAAGCTTCTGCGTTTTCTAGAGGAATATTGGGTAAAATCCCATGGCCTAAGTTGGCTATATATCTATCTTTTCCAAAACGGTTAATCATCTCATTGACCATTTTTTTTATCGTTTCAGGGGATGAATGCAATCTTGCTGGATCGAAATTTCCTTGAAGTGTCATGGTATGGTTGGTGAAAGTTCTAGCAAGCTCAGGAGTGATAGTCCAGTCAACTCCTAAAGCAGAAACATTAGATGTGATCATTTCTTCTAGGGCAAACCAACATCCTTTGCCGAAAACTACCACGTGGGTGTGAGAGCTCAAAGCATCAACGATTTGTTTAATATACTTCCAAGAAAACTCTTGATAATCAGTAGGTGATAGCATTCCTCCCCATGAGTCGAAAATTTGTACCGCAGAAACTCCTTTTTCTATTTTCCTTTTTAAGTACGCAATTGTGGTGTCGGTAATTTTTTGAAGTAATTGATGAGCTGCTTCGGATTGTTGAAAACAAAAAGATTTAGCAATATCAAAGGACTTACTTCCTTTTCCTTCCACACAGTAACATAGAATGGTCCATGGAGAACCTGCGAATCCAATTAAAGGGATTGCATTGTCTAGTTTTTGTAGAGTGAGTTCAATGGCATCGAAAACATATCCTAGAGTTTCATTGACATCAGGAACCTGGATATTCTGAACTTGTTCAGCCGTTCTAATAGGATTATCGAGCCATGGGCCAACGGATTCTTTCATTTTGAAATCAATTCCCATTGCTTGGGGAACTACCAAAATATCAGAAAATAAAATAGCGGCATCTAAAGGAAATCTACGGATAGGTTGAACGGTAATTTCTGCTGCTAATTCAGGGGTTTGACACCTTGTGAAGAAATCATATTGATCACGAAGAGCGATGAATTCCGGTAAATATCTTCCCGCTTGTCTCATCATCCAAACAGGAGGTCTTTCCACGGTTTCTCCGCGAAGTGCTTTTAAATAGAGGTCGTTTTTAATCATAATGTATTATTAGACTCACATTGCCCCTCAGGACAAATTAAATTTATCAATCTTTGTTTAAATCCTTTTTTTTATCAAATTCAATACGGAAAATAAATTATTTTCCTGAGAAGTGAAAATTTCTTGAGAAGTATAATTTTCTAGCTCATTAGATGTGGTTTTTCCTATTGAAAAAAGTTTTATATCATTAAAAGAATTGTGTTTTGCAAAGCTACGAACTCCACTTGGACTAAAAAAAACAACTGCATCATATTTTTCATTAATCACAGGATTGATTTCTTCCGTATGATAAATTACTATTTTTTTATAATCAATATTTTGCAACGGAAGGTTTTGATCAAGAATATTCAATGCTAAATTACTACAAAAATGTAAAAACCTTTCATGTTGGCAATGTTCTATAATGAAACTTGAAAGTGCTTCAGCATTTCTTAGTATCTTGAATGTCCCAAAACCATGTTTTCGTAATTCATATTTTGTTTTTTCTCCCACACAATAAATTTTATTGTAATTTTTTGCGGTGAAATCTTCGTTTGGAATAAAGTGGTTCTTAAAAAATGAAACAACACCACTTACACTTGTGAAAATTAAAGAATAGTTTTTTAGGTCAAAAGGGTGTATTGTAAGATGATTAATCTGGATTACCTTAATACAATCCACCAAAATATTCTCTCCTAATTCTTTGGATATAATGGCCTTGTCTATATTTTTGGTAAATAAGATTCTCATATATTTTGGGTAGAATATTAAAAATAAAAATTAAAGATGGTTCTTAATTTCTGTCATTAATTCTTTGCCTCCATTTTCAAGAATAATTTTTGCGAATTTTTTTCCAAAATTCTCCTCCTCATTATATTCAAAACTTTCCTCTGCTGAAATACAATTTTTGCCATCCAATGAACAAAGTGCTGCTTTGAATCGAACTTGATTTTCAATGATTTCAGCGAATGCTCCAATAGGAGCTGTACAACCTCCTTCTAATGTTTTCAAAAAATTTCTTTCAATTTCCACGCATATTTGAGTGGATTTATGGGTGAGATTTCGCAATATCTCATTGATTTCATTTTTATCAGAATGTCCTGCAACGGCAATTACTCCTTGTGAAGGAGCAGGAATTAAAAATGGTAGCATTTCGTATTCAATATCCATTTTCATTCTTTTAATTCCGGCTAAAGATAGAATGGTGGCATCAAAGTCACCTTCTTCTAATTTTTGTAGACGCGTTTGGATATTTCCACGGATATCAGAAAATTTGGCATTGGGGAATGCTTTTAACCAAAACGCTCTTCTTCTTAGGCTACTGGTTGCTAATTTTAATTCGTGAAGCTCTTTATTTTTTGCAGATTCTTTTCTTATTAAAATATCTTGAGGAAAATCCCTCTCTAGATAAGTAACCAGTTCAATATGTTGAGGTAGTTGAGTGGGAACATCTTTTAATGAATGTACAGCAATGTCAATCTCATCATTTAGGAGAGCGATATCAAGGTCTCTTGTAAATACACCAGTAATTCCTAAAGAATAAAGAGGCTGATTAAGGTTTTTATCACCAGAGGAAACAATAGGAACAATTTCTGTTAATTGATTATTGTTTTGAAGGAGTTTTGCTACTTCTTTAGCCTGCCAAAGTGCAAGTGCGGAATTTCTGGTTCCGATTCTAATGCTTTTCATTGAATTCGTTGTTTGGTTGTTCAACTAATATTTCGTGCATTAATTTACTAATTTCTTCGGCTTTTAAAGGATTATCAATGATAAATTTTGCGAAACGATTGGTGATTTTCTGAATCATTTTATCGGAAAGCTCCATGTCCGTGATGTTTATGTATTTATTTTTTTTGTAAAAATTGTGCATTTCATTACGTTCCATGTTCTTTAATACCGCCTTGAAATGATGAATATTGGGAGCTAATTTCCTCTTTTTTTCCCATTCGAGAAAATCTTTTGTTAATTCCTTAATGATTTTTTCTGCTTTAGGAATTTCCTTTTCTCTTTGTTGGATTGTTTCTTGGATTTGTTTTGAAAGCTCATCCACGTCAATCAACGTTATGTTTTCATTTTCAGAAACCTCTTTTTCTACATTATGAGGAATTGATAAGTCGATCACTAAAGTTTTCTTTCCATTAGGGAAATGAGATTTATTAACAATTGGATGCTTTGCTCCAGTTGCTACAATAAGGATATCTGTATTTTCTAATTCTTTATCAAAATCAGAATAATCGATATGGGGGATATGATATTTTTCTGAAATTTTTTCAGCTTTCTCTTGGGTTCTGTTAGCGATTTTTATTTTAGGTTGGTATACATGTTTAACTAAATTTTCAACAGTATTTTGTCCAATTTCTCCCACTCCAAGAAGAAGTATATTTTTTTCTGTAATTCTTTTTTGATTATTTAAAATATAATGAACAGCTGCATAAGAAACTGAAGCTGCTCCATTAGAAATGCCTGTTTCGTTTTTGATTCTTTTTGAAATCTGGATGGCCGAATTAATTGCTCTTTCAAGATATGGGTTAGAATTCTTTCTCTCTTTTTTGAAGCGATTATATGCTTTTTTAATTTGCCCGATGATTTCAAAATCTCCAATTATTTGGCTTTCCAGTCCCGCTGCTACTCTGAATAGATGTGCTAGCCCTTCTTCTTTGGTAATAATATTAGCAAATTGAAGGAAGTCCATAATATTCACACCAATCGTTTTACAGTATTCTTCTGCAACCAAAAGATAATTAGAGGATGTGGTATAAATTTCTGTTCTGTTGCATGTAGAGACTACAAAAGCATCCCCTAAATTTTCATCATGAATTCGGGTAACGAAATTTTTTATATTTTCGTCAAAAAAAGCAAACTTGCCTCTTGTTTCTACATCTGCCTTTTCATAGCTTATAGAAAGTACGGCAAAGTTTGACGTCTGATGTATATTAGAACACTGTAACATAAGCAATGGCAAATTTACATTTTTTTTCATAAACCGCCTTCTGATAATGTATATGATGATAATCGTAAAAAACTATTTGGAAAATAAAAAATGATTATCTTAACTGAAAATAAAATTGCTTTTGAAGGCAAGCATGATTTTGATGAAATAGTAGTTTATGCTTTCTATTCTTGTTTTTAGAGTGTTAATATAATGATTTATTGGATTTAAATGGTTGCAGAAGTTTGTAAATGTTTATATTTAAATTTAATAAGATATTATAAATTTTAACCAAATTTTAACCAAATTATATGCTTGTGAAATTTCTTCGATAGTGTTAAATTTATATCTTTGTAAATCTTTAAAAATCTAAAGGAAAATATGAGTTTATTCGACATGTTTACGCAGGAAATTGCGATAGACTTAGGTACTGCCAATACCCTTATCATCCATAATAATAAAATTGTTATAGATCAACCGTCAATTGTTGCAATTGAACGCTCTACGGGTAGGCCGATAGCTGTGGGTGAGCAAGCGAAACATATGCAGGGTAAAACTCACGAAGATATTAAAACAATTAGGCCTCTAAAAGATGGTGTAATTGCTGATTTTCATGCTTCTGAGCATATGATCAAGGAATTTATCAAAAAGATTCCGGGGATTAAAGGTAAGTTTATTCAACCTGCATTAAGGATTGTTATTTGTATTCCTTCAGGAATTACTGAAGTAGAAAAAAGAGCAGTAAGAGATTCTGCTCAAAAGGTAAATGCAAAAGAGGTCAGGTTGATTTATGAGCCAATGGCTGCGGCAATAGGGGTTGGAATTGATGTTCAAAAACCTGAAGGTAACATGATTATTGATATAGGGGGAGGAACTACAGAAATTGCTGTTGTTGCTTTAGGTGGTATTGTTTGTGATAAATCAGTGAAAATTGCTGGTGATGTGTTTACAAATGATATTGCTTATTACTTAAGGACTCATCACAATTTATATATTGGAGAAAGAACTGCAGAAAGAATCAAGATTGAAGTTGGTTCGGCAGTTGAAGACCTGGACGTTGATATTGAAGATATTCCGGTTCAGGGTAGAGACTTAATAACAGGGAAGCCAAAAGAAATTATGGTAGGATACAAAGAAATTGCCAGAGCATTAGATAAATCAATTATTAGAATTGAAGATGCTGTAATGGAAACTCTTTCCTTGACTCCTCCTGAATTGGCTGCTGATATTTATAAAACGGGAATTTATCTTGCTGGAGGAGGTGCCTTATTAAGAGGACTGGCTGACAGAATACATAAAAAAACAGGCCTTCCTGTATTTGTGGCAGAAGATCCTTTGAGAGCAGTAGTTCGTGGAACAGGAATTGCCCTTAAAAATATGGATAAGTTCAATTTCTTGATTAAATAATTATAACTTTTTACGACTATATATCTGAATGGGATTTTTGCTGAGATTATTTTCAAAGAATGCTTTCTTTGTATTCTTTATATTTCTGCAAATACTTGCTTTAATTTTCATATTTTCTAAAAATGCAATGCAAAAGTCTTGGCTAGCAGGACAGACAGCAGCATTTAATTCTTGGGTTTCCGGGTATATTGATGAAGGAGTTTCTTATCTTAAATTAAAGCAAATAAATGAAGATCTTGTGATACAAAACAAGGCTCTTATGCTTGAGTTATATGGTAAGCAAGGTGCACAAAATCCTGTTTTCCGAAAGGTACACGATACCTTGGGGGGTGGACAGATATACACTTTTGTTGATGGAGAAATTGTTTTTAATAGTATTAATAGAAGAAATAATTACTTTACAATAAATCGAGGTAAAAGGGATGGTGTCTTACCACAAATGGGTGTGATGGCTCCAAGAGGTATTGCAGGTATTGTTATTAATTCAACTGATGGCTATGCGTTAGTTCAATCTATTTTAAGTGTAAATAGAATTAGAATTAATGCTTCCCTTAAAAATTCAGGTTATTTTGGTACTTTAACGTGGAATGGCGATAATTCCAGAGTGATGCATTTAGCTGATATTCCAAAGTATGTAGCTTTGAAAATTGGAGATACTGTTGTTACTGATGGGAAATCTGCTATTTTCCCGAAAGGGGTAATGATTGGAACGATTGCGGGATACTCTGTAGATCATAAAACCGGTTTTTGGGATATATCAGTAGAATTAAGTGAAAAGATGGGAGCTTTACATAAAGTATATGTAGTAAAAAATCTTAAGAAGGCTGAAGTACAGAAAATTCAAGATACAATGCAAGCTGTAATAAAAAAGGAAAATGATTAGTAGAACATTAGTCACCGACATATTAATAATGGTTTTTCTTGTGGCATTACAGATTTTTGTATTGAACAGGATCACTATTTTTGGGAAATATACTCCGGTATTATACCCTGTATTTGTCATGTTTTATCCTTTTTTTAGAAATAAATTTCAATTTTTAGCTTTAAGTTTTTTAATTGGATTATCGGTTGATGCATTTCTTTACTCATGGGGAATTAATGCTTTTGCAACCACCTTAATTGCCTATTTCAGGACTTTAATTTTTAGAACATCTACTGATACATCTACCGATTTTTTTTCATTTCAGTCTTTACAATGGGTACAATTTTTACTGTTTTTATTTTCAAGTATTTTTTTGCACCAACTTTCAGTACAATATATAGAGTTCTTTAAGTTTAGTAGATTTTTTGAAATATTAGTTAATGTATTGGTGACAAGCATAATTTCATTTATATTTATAGTTATTTATGCATTAATATTTAAAATCAAACAAAAAGTTTGAATACACGTCATTTAAAAATCCTTTCTGTTTTACTTATTATCGCTTTAACTTTCGTGGCGAGGCTTTCTTATTTGCAATTGTTCACCGATCGTTATGCCTTAAATGCAGCTAATACATCTATTAAAATTGAGTACATAATACCTCAAAGAGGAGTTATTTTTGATAGGAATGGGAAGATCATGGTAGGTAACCAACCTGCTTATGAGATCTCATTTACACAAGCGTTGATGAAAGGAGGTTTTGATACGCTAGCTTTTTGTAATTTGATGAAAATTACGAAATCTGATTTTATTAATAGAATTACTAAAATAAAAAAAGAAAAATATTATTCTAAGCTTACTCCTATGACTTTCATGAAGGACTTAAGCAGAGAAGATATTGCGAGAGTACAAGAAATTATTTTTAAATATCCTGCATTTAATATTGTTTCTAGACCTCAACGACAATACGAAGTTTTTACTTCCGGAAACCTTTTGGGATATACAAGTGAGGTAAATGAAAAGGAAATTAAAAAGGATTCTACTTATTATCTTCCGGGTGATTTTATTGGAAAAAAAGGGGTAGAAAAATCTTATGAAAAAGAACTCCGGGGGGTAAAAGGGATGAAGTATATTCAAAAAGATATTAAGCTTCGAAATATTGGTTCTTATAAAAATGGAATTTTAGACAGGGATGTAATTACGGGTAAAGATATAACGTTAACCATTGATTATGATCTCCAGCGTATGGCTGAGGAAATGCTTGTCAATAAGCATGGTGCTATTGTGGCTATGGACCCAAATAATGGTGAAATTTTAACTTTGGCATCAGGACCGGATATAGATCCTAATTTATTTACAGGTCCTAATAAATCTAAAAATTTATATGCATTATCAAAAGATACTCTCTACGAAAATAAACCAACTTTTGATCGATCTGTTCAGGCAGCGTATCCTCCTGGTTCTACTTTTAAACTTTTAACGGCATTGTCAGCTATGCAGATGGGAGTAATGACGGAGAATACAGTTTTTCCATGTGGAGGAGGTTTTAATTATAGGGGATTAAGGATTAAAGGGCATGGAGGCGCTGATCCATTGATACCTGCTATACAAGTGTCTAGTAATTGTTATTTTTCTTATGCATATTTGGCTATTCTAAATAAATATCCGGGTAATCCTTCTAAAGGAGTCGATGAATGGAAAGAAATTATGAATAGCTTTGGAGTAGGAGAATTTTTAAATAACGATTTGGCTTCCGGAGCAAAAGGGAGAATCCCTTCTGGTGAGTTTTATGAAAAAAGACAAAAAAGTCTCAATAAATATAGTGGTAAAAAAGACTATAAAAACTGGGACCCTTTAGCGACTGGAGCTGTTTTTAATGGTATGGGACAAGGAGATGTAATGATTACGCCTTTACAATTAGCGAATTATGTTTCAGCTATTGCTAACAAAGGATGGTATTATACGCCTCATATTGTTAAATCTATTGATGGTAAACCTAATCCTGATCCAAGATTTAAAAAGAAACATAAAACATTAGTCGATCCTAAGCATTTTGAACCTGTTTTAAAAGGGATGGAGGCTGTAATATTAAGAGGTACCGCCCATGGATTGAAGTCAAATGATTTTACCCAATTAGCAAAAACGGGGACAGCTCAGGTTCCTCAAGGGAAGGATAATTCTATTTTTGTGTTAATTGCTCCTGCGGATAAACCTAAAATTGTTGTTGTTGCGGTAATGGAGCATGCGGGTTTTGGTGCAACTTGGGCTGGGCCTGCCTGTACTGTAATAGCTGAAAAATATATTACCGGAGATGTAAAACGAGAAAATCTATATAAGAAGATGATTACTTCAAGTTTTATGCCTGAGTATAAAAGACAGTGGGTTGCTGATTTAAAAAGAAAAGGATTATATGTAGACCCCAAGCCAGATTCGATTAAACTGAAAAAAATACAAGATAGCTTAAACTTTATCAAAGAACAAAAAATAAAATTACAAAAAAAGATCGATGAGGAAGTTAAGAATAGTAAGAATACCAAACCTATGAAATAATGAGATGGTCTGAAGGAATAGATAAATTAGGATTAGGGCTATATTTATCGCTTTGTATTTTTGCAATTGCGAATATATACAGCGTAAATCCTAAGTTAGGAGAAAAACAGTTGATTTTTTTCTGTATTTCTTTATTTGTCGGATTTATTATTTTTATAGGCAGAAGTAAGTTTTTTGAAAATATGGCTGCTATAATATATATAGGGGGGGTATTATTACTTCTGGGACTTTTTCCGTTTGGGAAAGAGATTTTAGGGCAAAAAAACTGGTATAAGTTTGGCAGTTTTACCATGCAACCCGTGGAGTTTGCAAAAATGGGAACGGCGCTTATGCTAGCAAATTATGTGTCTGGTCCCGAATTTAATTTAAATAATAGAAAATCTCTTTTGACCACTTTAGCAATAGTGGGAATTCCTGCAGCTGTTGTACTTGCTATACCTGATGTGGGTTCTATGCTTGTTTTCATTGCATTTTTTATTGCACTATATAGGGAAGGGCTAAATGGATGGTTATTTGGGGTTGGTTTTATTTTTGCCGGAGTCTTTCTGATATCTTTAGCAATTCCTCCTTTATATGTAGTAATTACGATTTTAATTATTTCTGGAGGTTGGATTGTGATGAATTATTATAAAATGTCATGGAATGTGATTTCTATTTCTAGTATTGTAGGTTCAATTTTAATACTTAGTGGATTGGCTTTTGGATCACCTTATATTCTGGAAAAATTACCAAAACATCAACGAGAAAGAATAGAAGTTCTTTATAAAGGAGAAAAAGCATTTAGAGATACTTCAGGATATAATTTATTGTATTCAAAAACAGCAATTGGATCCGGAGGATTATTGGGAAAAGGTTATCGGGAAGGATCTGTTACCCAAGGTAAATTTGTTCCGGAACAGGAAACTGATTATATCTTCTGTACGGTAGGTGAAGAATGGGGATTTATGGGCAGTGCTATTTTAGTATTTTGTTATGTGATATACATAGGACGAATTTATTATCTTGCAGAACAACAAAAATCTTCTTTTAATAGGGTTTTTGGATATTGCTTTGCATCTATATTATTAATGCACTTTTCTATTAATTTAGGGATGGTTATGGGGCTTTTTCCCACAGTAGGAATTCCGTTGCCTTATTTTAGTTATGGAGGGAGTTCTTTATTGGCGTTTTCCATTATGACTTTTATTTTCTTTAAATTAAATTATTCAGATAAGAATAGTTTGGTATAAGGGAATGTATCTCCCCATATGATGTTAAATTTCAAATTATCGTTAAAAGCTCGTTTATAATTTTATTCATATTTTTTAATGAGGAATATTTTTTTAATATGATTATTGGAGAGTTTTGGCCATTTTCTGTTCTTCTTTACTTTATGATATGATTAAAATCATAGATTGTCCTAACAGGTACATATTTTGTTTTATCCTTATGCTGAATTTTATTCTTAATTCTGAGTTTTTTCACTGTCTCTTGGCTGGTTTTTTATTATAGCAAAAGGATATTATATTTTAAAAAGTTTGATTGGATAAATTTTACAAATAACTATAATGTTGTTATGTGTTAAAATACAGCAATTTAATAAAATTTTATTTTTCATAAATTTGCATTCAGAAATTTATTTTCTCGCTTATCATAAAAGAAACCCAGTGATGAAAAACAACAATTATACTATTATTACTCTAGGATTTGCACTTTTTGCCATGTTTTTTGGTGCTGGCAATCTTATTTTACCGCCTTTTATTGGAATAAAATCAGGATCAGAATTTTTTTATGCTATTATAGGCTTTATTATCACTGGAATTATTTTCCCCCTAATCAGTTTAATTGCTGTTGTGCAAATTGGACATAATTTTACAGATATTGGGAAGCGGGTTAATAAGAAAATGATAACGTTACTTGCATTTATTATCATTTGGTTTATTGGACCTTTGATCGCAATCCCACGTACTGGGGCTACAACATTTGAGATAGGATTACAACCCATCTTTCCGGATATTTCACCCATTATTAGTGCTGTGCTATTTTTCGGGATAACTGGTTTTCTTGCCATTTCGCCGAGCAAAATTGTTGATATTATTGGGAAATACCTTACTCCAGTTATTATATTACTATTACTAATTTTAATAATTGTGGGTATTGTCAATGTATCACATGTTCTAGAAATTTCATCTCTTAGTCCTGTGGATAGTTTCGCGCTAGGTTTCCATGAAGGATATCAAACTATGGATGTGCTTGGCGCTGTGATTTTTGCTGGAATTATTATTACTACTATTACAGAAAAAGGATTTACACAAGTTAATCAAAGAGTTAAAATGACCACTATGGCAGGATTAATTGCTGCATTTTGTTTGTTGATTATTTATGGGGGGCTTGTTTATTTGGGAGCTACTTCAGGATATCCGGTAACGGAGGATTTATCTCGATCCAAACTTCTATTACACATCTCCAATTCTATATTAGGAAAGTCTGGAACCTATATAATTTCATTGGCTATAGCTCTTGCATGCTTAACAACAGCAATTGCTTTAACTTCAGCTTTTGCTACTTTTATGGAAAAAATTACAAAGGGAATATCTTCTTATAAAATCAATGTTATTTTCTGTTGTCTACTTTCCGCTATACTTTCAGTGAAAGGTGTAGACGAAATCATCAACTATGCTGGAATATTATTAGGTTTTGTATATCCGATTGTTTTTACTCTCATCATATATTTAATTTTCTTCGAGAAAATTATTAAGTCTAAGGCTCCTTATGTGGCTGCTGTTATTACAAGTGCTTTGGTATCTTCGCTTTCGATATTCCAACATTATGGTATTGCAGAAAGTTTTATGACTTCTCTAAAAGATAGTCTTCCTTTAGTAAAGCATAGTTTGGAATGGGTTTTACCCTCTTTCTTAGCTTTTACTATTACTTCATTTTTTTCTAAAAAGAGAGCATAGATCTTTATTTTGTTTCTAATAGGATGAAATGTCTCCAGTCTATCAAAATCGAAGAATGGAGACATTTTAGAGAAGCTTTTACCTAAGAATTATATAACGATGTTTTTTTCGGTATATGTAGAGTAAATTTCAGAAAAAACGGTGTCAACATATCTCCACTCTGCATTAATATTTGTAGTGTTGAATTTTGTATATAAATAGCCTCTTCTATATAGATTCGCATATTCTAAATCATCAACTAAAATTTGTAATGCTCCTGCCAGTTGGATTGCCTGTGTTGTATCTGAAGGATTAGTCCCAAGATAGTTTTCCATCCCGGGAGAAGATATTGAGCTTGTTGCGAGTTCTTTTCCAATAGTACCACCTTGAGCGTCTTTCATAGCCCCAAACCAACTGTTGTGTGAATCCCCGGCCAGTGTAATTACATTTTTGCCATGTAAATGCGCGAATAATATTTCCCTTTCCATTGGATAACCGTCCCAAGCATCCAAGCTATACGGTAAAACGTTTTTTACCCTTGCTATTTCTGCTGCTGTAAGTGTTGGGTCATTAAGCTTAATTCGGATTTTGATGTTTACCAATTGTAGGAGGGAAGTTTGTAAGGTTGCTATTGTTTGGGGTAATGCGTTTCCGTACATTCCGACTTCTGTCTGAATTTGATTGACAAGCATTAGCATTTCTACCGGAATCAACATTTTGGTCATTAAAACTTGTTGCCCCAAAACCTGCCATTTTGAAGTACTTTCATTTAGTTTTTGTTGTAACCACCCAATCTGTTCATCTCCTAACATTTTTCTGTTGGGATTCGTTAAATCTGTCTCAAAGGCATTGTTATTAAACCCTGCTGGTGTAAAATAATTAGCATAGTCAAGTTGTTTATCTCGAGCAATAATTCTTGTGTCCAGCATATGGAGAGAGAGAATATTTCCAAAATCAAAACTTCTATAAATCTTTACATCTTTACCCGTTTTTAATGGAATGTATTCACTGTAAGCTTGTAAAGCGTTCGTTTTCCTAATCTCAAAGGAGCCTTCATTGGGCTGGTGATTTCCCGCTCCATGTTGCCAAGCATCATTGGCAATTTCATGATCATCCCAAACGCAAATAAAAGGCTTTTTTTGATGTGCTAGCTGAAGGTTGATATCACTCCTGTATTGTCGATAGCGTTCCCTATAATCTGAAAGGGTAATAAGTTCTTTATTCGGTTTATGAGTTCTGTTATGGGCAGACGTGTACTGGTTCGTGCCATACTCACCTGGGGCATATTCGTAAATATAATCCCCAAGATGGATTACCACATCGACATCACTGTTTGCAATTTCTTTATATACATTGAAGAATCCAGCCGGAAAATTAGCACACGAAGCTACTGCAAGTTTGATTTCATTAACTGAATCCGATTTTGAAGGTAAAGTAATGGTCTCACCGATTGCTGAAGTTTCATTAGCTGTAATATTATAAAAACGATAATACCATTTTTTATTTGAAGGTAAGTCTTGAATATCAATTGCAATGGTAAAATCTGTACTTAAATTAGTGGTCACTTTTCCCTGACGAATTATATTTGTAAATTTAATATCTGAGGCTATCTCATAGGTGATTTCTCCTACAGATTCATATCTTGTCCATATTATCACGCTATTCTCTGTGGGATCGAAACTTGCCACTCCGGAATCAAAATTTTTTGTTTGTAAACCTGGTGGAGCGGGTACAAGTTCCTCTATCATATCATCATTACAACTTTCGAGAAGGGGGGCGAGAAAAATTCCGCCCGCAGCAAGCATTGTGCTTTTCAAAAAACGACGTCGGTTAATTTTTGACATATTATTTTTATTTGAAGATATCATTCAAAATTTTCTTGAATATGAATAAATCTTTAAATTTTTCTATTTAACTATTCATTATATAACATATTTCAACAGTTGGTGTTATTTAATTGGAATAAATTTATTGTTGAAATAAGATTTTTATGAAGTATATTCAATTATACTTTGTCTATTTTTGTAAAACCAAAATTATAGATATGGGGATGTTAATGATTGACCGTGTCATACGAAATAAGTAATTAATTTTGACTACCTAAATTACCTCAATGAAACCAACTTTTATCACAGATCAAGTATTTGAAAATATAGACTTTACTCAGCATCCATTGGAAAGGCTTGAGTATAATCAGTGCATTTTTAGAAGATGTAATTTTGAATATTCTAATCTTTCGGGATTTAATTTTACCCATTGTGAATTTATAGAATGTAATTTGAGTATGGTGAAACTCTTGAAAACGGCTTTTCGAGAAGTGGTTTTTAAAGATTGTAAAATGCTTGGTTTACATTTTTATGACTGTCATGAATTTGGTTTGTCTTTTGAATTTGAGGGGTGTATTTTAAATAATTCCACATTCTATAAAACTTCGATTAAAAAAACAAGATTTAAGAATTCGAAATTAATAGAAGTAGATTTTGCCGAATGCGATCTTTCAAATTCTATTTTTGATAACAGTGATTTGCTAGGAGCTATTTTTGACAGTACTAATCTTGAAAGAGTAGATTTTAGAACATCTATGAATTATTCTATCGATCCTACTTCTAATAGGCTTAAAAAGGCCAAATTTTCACTTTCTGAAGTCTACGGGCTTTTATCTAAGCTCGATATTGAAATTGATAAAAACAGCTAAATCCAATTATAAAAAACAAAAAACCATCAATATACATATTGACGGCTTCATTTTTATTTATTAATCAATTATTTAAGAATTAAAAGCTAGCATCTTTGGGGGTCGTTGCTATAGCTGTCAAAGCCAGGTTATTATAAGAATCACCATTTTCATTAATAATTCTTTTTCCAAATCTGTATTTTGGTCCCCAATAAGAATCATCAAGAGATGAAATCATCACTCCTTTTGAAGTAGCAGCATGTATGAATTTTACTTCACCGTTTTCAGATACATCTTCTACAATACCAACATGAGAAATTCTTCTACCATGAGAAAAGAAAATCAAATCACCTTTTTGAAGATCTTCTTTTGCAATTTTCTCACCTTCTTGAGCTTGTGAAGCCGCTACTCGGGGTAAGCTAAGTCCAACTGCTGCACCGAATACGGAAAGTACAAATGCAGAACAATCTATCCCTCTTCTTGTTGTTCCTCCATATCTATAAGGAGTTCCAATATAAGTTTCTGCCTCTGTTAATATATTGTCAATTGTTTTATCATGTTTAAGAACTTTAGCAAGCTCTGAATTTTTAGCATTATCTCTTACACTCGTTAAAGATAATGTCTTTTTAGCAAGAAATGAGTTGATTAACTGCTGTTTATCTTGCTCCATTTTATTATTATCAATAAAGGCTAATTTGGCATCTGTTTTGTACTCTTTAGAATAGGTTGCTGGCTTAGAAACTACATAATTAGTTGCACACGATTGTAGTGAAACTGTAGTAACTAAAGCAACTAAATAAAACAAAACTCTTTTCTTCATATGTATTAATTATCCGTATTAAAAGTGTGCTTTTCTTCAAAAGCTTTACAAAAATATGTATTCCCCCTAAAAGAGCTTTTATATGATTAATATCAGGTTTTCTTTTTAACATATTTTAACATAAAAATTAAATATGTTAAAGAAAAACAAACCGCGATCCCTTATTTTTCGATAAATAGACTTTTTTTTTATTAAGGTTTTTTAACAAAATAAATTGTATTTCCTTTATTAGTCGATGTCTTTAATTTAATAGCCCCAATCTATTTTCTGTTAATATACATTAAAAATTACTCAGAAATTGTATATGTAATTACTTTATAGTCTATTATAAATAAAGGATTGAATGATACTTCTATTAAAAACCATAAATAAAAAATATTCATATAGTTCATTTGTTTTAGTCATATCATATTCATTTTACCATATCAAAAAATAAGAGGTTGCCTTAAAAGACAACCTCTTAAACTAATATGGAACTTTATAGATATTATTTCGTAAATAACATTTCTCTGTATTTTGTCATTGGCCAAAGTTCATCATCTACCATCATCTCCAAATCATCGGATGCTTCTCTGATTATATCAAATAATGGTTTTACTTTGTTGCAATAGTTTTCAGCTTGCTTTTGGCTGTCAGACATTGCTTTTGCTGTTTCTCTAGCTTTGATAAGATCCTCAACACCTAATTTTATTTTTGAAACATTTTCAGAGATGTTAGCAATTAGACTCATTTGTTCTTTAGCTAACGTTTTGAATTCTTTATCTCCGAATATTTCTTTAAGACCTTTTACATTCTCTATCAATCTATTTTGATAATTTAAAGCAGAAGGAATGATATGATTTCTTGCAATATCACTTAATACCCTAGCTTCAATATCAATTACTGTAGAGTATTTTTCTAGTTTAATCTCGTTTCTAGCTTCTACTTCTCGGTGTGTAAATACTCCAATTTCTTCATAAAGGTCTAAGAACTTTTTATCCATTTCTTGTTTAAGAGCTTCTGGGGTAGTTTTTAAATTATTCAGCCCTCTTTTTTTAGCTTCTTTCGCCCAATCATCTGAATATCCATCCCCCTCAAACATGATATTTTTACACTGTTTGATATATTCCCTCAATACGTTGAAGATGGCTTCGTCTTTCTTCAGCCCTGTTTCGATAAGAGCATCAACTTCTTTTTTGAAATCATTTAATTGTTTAGCAGCAATTGTATTCATTACTGTCATAGATTCTGCACAGTTTGCAGAGGAACCTACAGCTCTGATTTCAAATTTGTTTCCAGTAAATGCGAACGGAGAAGTTCTATTTCTGTCCGTATTATCTAAAAGTATTTCAGGAATTTTTCCTACTACATTGAGTTTTAATTCTGTTTTTTCTTCAGGAGAGAGTTTTCCATTGGTCACCTTTTCAAGTTCTTCTAACACTCTAAATAGTTGACTTCCTATGAATACTGAGATTATTGCAGGAGGAGCTTCATTGGCACCTAATCTATGGTCGTTACTTGCCGATGCAATGCTTGCTCTTAAAAGATCAGCATATTCATGAACAGCTTTAATAGTATTAACAAAGAATGTTAAGAACTGTAAGTTTTTCTTTGGATTTTTTCCTGGGCTCAAAAGATTTTCTCCGGTATCGGTTGCTAGAGACCAGTTATTATGTTTTCCACTTCCATTTACTCCTGCAAATGGCTTTTCGTGAAATAAAATATGAAAGTGATGTTTGTGAGCAACTCTAGCCATAATATCCATTAATAAAGAGTTGTGATCCACTGCTACATTTACTTCTTCAAACATAGGAGCTAGCTCAAACTGGTTTGGAGCCACTTCATTGTGTCGCGTTGTTACAGGAATACCTACTTTCATACACTCAATTTCCAACTCTTTCATGAAATTCATCACTCGGGTAGGAATGGAACCAAAATAATGATCATCAAGTTGTTGACCTTTTGCTGGGGAATGTCCTAATAAAGTTTTACCTGTTAAAACAAGGTCCGGACGGGATTGATATAATGCAGAGTCAACTAAGAAATACTCTTGTTCCCAGCCCAAAGTAGGGGTGACTTTTGTTACGTTTTTATCAAAATACTGCATTACATTGGTAGCAGCTTCGTCTACAGCATTTAAGGCTCTTAAAAGAGGAGCTTTATAATCCAAAGTTTCACCTGTATAGGAGATGAATATGGAAGGGATACATAATGTAGTTCCCATGATAAACGCTGGAGAAGTTGGATCCCAAGCAGTATAACCTCTCGCTTCGAAAGTGTTTCTAATACCTCCGTTTGGAAACGAAGATGCATCTGGTTCTTGCTGAATCAACATTCCTCCGCTGAATCTTTCGATAGCTCTTCCTCCTTCTATAGGAGTGAAGAAAGAATCGTGTTTTTCTGCAGTGCTGCCTGTCAAGGGTTGAAACCAATGGGTATAGTGAGTTACTCCTTTGCTCATTGCCCAATCCTTCATAGCAACGGCTACTTGGTCTGCAATGTGTCTTTGGATTTTAGTACCCTTTTTGATCGCATCTAAAATCGAAGTAAATGCTTCTTTTGTTAAATACTCTCTCATTGTTTCTTCCGAAAAAACATTTTGGCAGAATAATTCTGATAATTTTGCAGGAATTTCAATGGAATTGTCCCTTCTAAAATCTTTAAAAGGTAATGTTTCTAAGGCTTTGAATCTTAAGGTTGACATATTGGGTTTGATTTTTATGGGGCAAATTTACAAAAAAAATGAATTAAAATGATTTTTACCCTAAAATTTAAGGGGTTGGTTTTGATTTTTTATTGTAAAATAAGGTTGGAGGGTTGCTTCTTCACTTTTTATTGTGAAGTTAATAAAGGGGTAATATAATACCTATTCAAGATAGCTTTTAGAAAAGATAATTTCTTGGAAAGTTTAATATTCATTTAAAGATACATAAAATGTACATATAAATTATATTTTTTTTGTATTATATACTATACAGATATGGGCGTATTATCTTTTATCAGATCATGTAGTAAGTAGATATATATCAAATGTTAACAGATATTCATATTATAATTAATGTGAAATGCTTATTTAGGTGATTTGTAGATTTTGGTTTAAATAATGCATTTTTTTAATCGTTGTGTTTGTTTTTATTATATATATGAGTGGATTGTTAAACGGTTTGTTAAATGATACTTAAAATAAAGTTGGGTTGAGATTTTGTATATTTGTATGAAATTTATTTTATGACAAATTCTAGAGCAAGAGAAACAACGGAAGCAATTGAAAGATTGTATATTTCTATGAGACACCTCTTTTATAGAGGTTTTTTTAAACCTGCCGGTGTTTCGGGAGAGAGTATCAGAAGTTTGTTGAAAACAGTCAATCCAGAGATTTATGGAAGTATGAATATTCCTAATAAATTGGAATTAGATGGTTTGATGTATGTTTTAGACAGACTGCCTGAAGGAATTGAAGAATGTGCTTTTATTCATCTTACGTCAGATGAGGGTTTTGATAAAGGGAGTTTCGAACCTATTGTACCTAAGAAGAGAAGAAGAAATTGTTATAGAATTGATGAGCATCAGATGAATATTGAAGTTCTTTTGGGGCGTTCTGAAATTTATGATATTCTTACACATTTGACATTTTTATTTATAGAAGCCGATAAAATTAGAAATTTAGCTTTTATACAAGATGAAAATTGGAAACCTACACGTGCATTTAAGATTATTGAAGAGGTAGTAAAAGGAGAGAAGAAATTTAGTAGAAAGGAAAAAGAAGTGGCTCTAATTCATTTGTCTTCTTTAATTGGAAGAACATTTGATGAAACATTGAGAGCGTATAATACTTTCGGAGATGATCATAATCCTGATCGTTTATTTAAAATTATTTATAATCTAGGGAAAGTAAGCTTAGAAGATGCAAAGCAGACTAGGGAAAGAGAAATCCACTTTAGTGCAATATTGAAAGAAAGGGTAGGACATCATTACTTCGGTGAAAAATGGGCTAATAAAGTGAAAGAAGTTTTATTTGAAAACAATCTTCATATGCGTCCGTTGCATATTATTTCTGCCAATATGCATTCTGTGAAAAATATGCTATATGGAAATGAGGCATTAAAGAAAAAAGATCATAAAGACGTAGATTATAAACTATATGGCGAAATCTCTGATAAAAAAGACCTTCGGGATAAAGTTTCTAAATATGCTTTAGAAGAAGGAATGATCTATATTGATGATAAAAGTGGAAGTAATATTGATGTACAGGTTATTGATTTAAGCAAGACAAATCTTAAGAATACCCCTTTCGCTAATATCAAATATGGAGGAGATGATGTAATTATGGTATTTGATTATGCTTTTGGAGAACAGGCGTTTGAAGTGATGGATGAACTGTTGAGGCCTTTCGAACAAAAAGGAGAGGTATATATGATGAAGGTAAAATCTGTTTCCATTATGGGAAAAGCAGGGATTCTTGCAGGGGGAAAAGGAGATATTATGATTCCTACTTCTCATATTTTTGAAGGAACAGCCGATAATTATCCTTTTGAAAATGCATTGAAGCTTGAAGACTTTAAAGATGATGAATTGAAAGCATTTGAAGGACCAATGATTACGGTATTGGGAACTTCACTTCAAAACAGGGATATACTTTCTTATTTCATGAATACTTCTTGGAAGGCTATTGGTCTTGAAATGGAGGGAGCGCACTATCAGAAAGCAATTCAAGTAGCTTCAAAAATAAGACATCATATTTCGCCGGATTTATTTGTTTGTTATGCCTATTATGCTTCAGATAATCCATTGGAAACAGGAAGTACTCTTTCTTCAGGAGGACTTGGGCTTACAGGAGTAAAACCAACTTATCTGATAACCTTAAGAATTCTAGAAAAGATTTTACAAAGCGGAAAAAAAGAAGTTTCTGTTAAAAAATAATTTAATTTTTAGATGATATATAGCCCTCAAATGAATACCATTTGAGGGATTTTTCTTTTTTAATTATATGTTTTTAATGAAAAATCAAATTAATTATCTTTATATAAAATTAAAAATGAGTTTAGTTTCACAATTAGTCAAAAGATTCAGAGAGGTATTACTAGATGGAATGTGGATTGCTAATACCAATTTTAAAGCCCAACTTTCAGATGTTACTTTGCAGCAGGCAACAACGAAAATTGGTTCTTTAAATACGATTGCGATGCTTACTTTCCATATCGATTATTATATTGCTGGATTGGTGAATGTTTTTGAAGGAGGTGATTTAGAAATTAGAGATAAGTATAGCTTTAATCTTTCGCCAATTGAATCTCAGGAGGAATGGGAAACTCTCTTAAATAAACTTTTGATAGACTCTGAAAAGTTTGCCAATTTACTAGAAAAAATGCCCGATTCTAAGCTTGATGAAGTCTTTATTGATGAAAAATATGGAACGTATTTAAGAAATATTGACGGAATGATTGAGCATGCTTATTATCATCTAGGGCAGATTACCTTAATAAAAAAGTTGTTAGATAATTAAAATATTCTTATCCTCGGTAATAATAAATGTTAAGTCTTATTTTTCTGAATATTATTCGTTTAATTCTAAATTTTAGGGTCTTATTTAAAATACTTACTTTTGAGAAAATAAAATTTTAAATGAAAAAATCGGTGACAATCCTTTTTGCGTTTATCATTTCACAATTTCAAGCTCAGCCAGGAAATTACTATCAGCAGAGTGCGAAGTACAAGATGAATATTGATGTGGATGCTGAAAAGTTTACCTATCAAGGAGAGCAGACTTTAGAATATACTAACAATTCACCAGATGAACTTAAAGTAGTATATTTTCATTTATATTGGAACGCGTTTAAACCCAATTCTATGATGGATCAAAGGGTTTCCGGGCAGGGTAAAAATGGGGATTCAAGATTGCAAAAAGATGGCGTTTCTAGGCTAGCTTCCATTCCAAAAAATGAAGAAGGATCACAAAATATTCACTGGATAAAACAAAATGGAAAAGAGCTAAAGTTTGAAATTCAGGAGACTATTATGAAAGTGTACCTAGCAGAATCCATTAAACCCAATTCTACTACAACTTTTACGATGGACTGGGATGCTGTAATACCACAACAGATTAGAAGAAGTGGAAGAAATAATCGGGAAGGTGTGGATATGACTATGACACAATGGTATCCAAAAATTGCAGAATATGATTATGATGGATGGGCAACTTTTGATTATATAGGTAGAGAGTTTCATGCACCCTTTGCGGATTTTGAAGTTGCTATTAAGATTAATAAAGATTATGTAATAGGTGCAGGAGGTATTCTAGAAAATCCTCAAGGCGTTAAAGGTTATGAATCTAAACCGCTTCTATCCATTGATAAAAATAATAAAGTGACGTGGAGATGGACAGCAAAAAATATTCTTGATTTTGCTTGGAGTGCTGACAAAGATTACAAGGTGAAAAGTTTTGATGTGCCTGAAGGTCCCAAAGTTTTTTTGGTTTATCAGCAAAATAATAAGACTAAAGCTTGGGAAGAAGCTCAACCTTATGTGACGAAATATTTCCAGATTATGAATTCGCATTTTGGAAAATATATATATCCAACTTATACATTTATTCAAGGAGGAGATGGTGGAATGGAATATGGAATGTGTACTATGATTTTAGGTGAGGCTCAAAATATAAAAGATTTAATGGGACTTATGGCTCATGAAGGAGCTCACTCTTGGTATCAGCAAATGTTGGCTACAAATGAATCAATGCGCCCGTGGATGGATGAAGGCTTTACAAGCTATGCAGAAGGATATACCATGCATCAATTGTTTCCAGAGGATCTTCCGAATCCGTTCATAAAAACGTTGGATTCCTATAGGGCTTTTATTAAAAAAGGAATTGAAGAGCCTGCTGTTTGGTTGGGTGATCATCATGACAATGGATCAGCTTACACCTATGCTTCTTATGTAAAAGGTGAGCTATACTTGGTTCAATTGGGATATATTATGGGCGAGCAAAAATTAGCGGAAGTTTTAAAGCAATATTATGACCAATGGAGTATGAGGCATCCTTCTGATAGAGATTTTTTACATATTGCCCAAAAGGTATCAGGAATGGATTTAAAATGGTTTCATAATTATTGGATTAATACAACAAAAACAATTGATTATGGAATAAAAGATATCAAGTATGATACAAAATCTACGACAATTATATTAATTAATAAAGGACAAGTCCCAATGCCTATTGATTTTAGTGTGATGACGACTGACAAGAAAATAATTACTTATCAAATTCCTTTGAATATGACGCATACCTGGAAAGATAAAGATATGTATGGCGATTTTTCAACAATGCCTTATTGGCCATGGACGCAAAAGGAATACACTCTTACTATTCCCTATACAAAATCTCAATTATATGTTTTAGGAATTGATTTCAGCCAGAGGATTGCAGATATAAATATGAGTGATAATTTTATTGAAGTAAAATAATAACATTATATCTACATAGTCGGCATAGAGTATATTTCTATGCCGATTTATTTTTTATTGTATAATTGTTTTTAAGTTATTTAAAATAGAGGATAGAGGAAATTCTCCAAAATGACTTATATATTTATTGTTATATATGATCACATAGCTTGAACAAGGGTAATGATAGTGAAAGAATGTATTTTCAATGATGTTTTTAGGATCTTTATACCACTTTATTTTATTTATGGTTTTTATACCCTCTTTACTTTTGTATAAATAGAGAATATTTGATTGTTTAATCTTGTTAGCTTTTTTTTCGTTTTCTTTAAAATCTAAAAAAGAACTTTTGGGAGTGGATAAACCACTAGAATTACAAGGATCCTTTCCTGGGTAGAAAATGATAATGGTAGGTTGGGTAGGAGAGATCTTTAATTTTAATAGATGGGCTAAGTCGGTTATTAGCTTTTCAGAATCTACTTCTCCTTTTTCTGTATCTGAGGTTATTTTAGCTGTATCTAATGAATCATTATAGACAATTTTAAGCCCTCCTAATTTGTTTTTTCGGTGATTAAATTCATCCAAGGTAATCATCTTATCATTTTCATCAAAGATTTTTTTTTGAGAAAACAAAAAATTGCTAAAAAGTATTACAGTGATAAATAACAGTGTTCTCATTTTTATGGTATTTTTTTATTGTATAAATTTAAAATATTGTATTTTTTTTGTTAAAATGATTTATTTCATAAATTAAATATAAATGTAGATATAAGTGAGCAGTTTTATTAAAATTATTAATTTTAATCCCTAAAAATAATTTTGAATTTCAATTGTAATATAGAATTGAAAAGATTTTTGAAAAAGTATGCCAGTGAATTCAATTGTAATTAATATAGGAAATAGTAATGTCCGATTTGGTCTTTTTAATGAAGATAATTGTGATATTTCTTGGGTGATCAATACAAAACCGTATCGCACAGCCGATGAATTATATGTTCAAATGCTGATGTTGTATCAGACATACAAAATTATACCGAAGGAAATAGATAAGGTTATTATAGGATCAGTAGTGCCTCAACTTACTAAAGTTATGAGCTCTGCTATAAAAAAAATTCATGGAATTCTTCCTGTAGTGGTCGATCGAAATACTCCTTCAGGAGTTCAGGCAAAGTCAAAGCAAATGGGCACTGATATTTATGCAAATCTTGTAGCGGCTCATAACTTATATCATAACAAAAAGAAAATTGTTCTTGATTTTGGTACTGCTCTTACCGCAAGTTGTATTGCGGAAAATGGAGAAACCTTAGGCGTAATTATTGCTCCAGGTATTGTAACGGCCCTCAACTCTTTAATCAGTCAAACGGCACAATTACCAGATATAGAGTTGAAAAAGCCCAAATCCGTGTTAGGGCTAGATACAGTGACTTGCATGCAAAGTGGTATGGTGTATGGATTTTTAGGAATGGTAGAAGGTTTTATTGATCGTATCAATGATGAAGTTAAGGATGAGTGTTTTGTGGTGGCTACCGGAGGTGTTTCTCATATTTATAAACCCTTGACTGATAAAATTCACATCATGGATCGATTACATACTTTAAAAGGGCTATATTTTTTAGGTAAAGGGATAGAATAGTAGTAGATTATATAAATTAAAGAATATCAATGATTTCGTATGAAGAATTACTGTTATACGAAATCATTCTTTTTAAAAAGTCTATCTTTTTGATTTGAAAAACGTTTTGATCATGGAGGAGCATTCATGTTCCATCACTCCTGTGATAATTTCTGTTTTGGGATGAAGAGATAATTGTTTATTGATAAATCCTCTCTGCTCATCACGAGCTCCAATGACAACTTTAGAAATTTGTGACCACGAAAGAGCTCCAGAACACATTACGCAAGGCTCAAGGGTGACATATAATGTGCAATTTTTGAGGTATTTCCCTCCTAAAAAGTTGGCGGCTGAAGTAATGGCTTGCATCTCTGCATGGGCTGTAACATCATTTAGAGCTTCTGTAAGATTATGTGCTCTTGCAATGACTTGATTGTTAGAAACTATTACACATCCGATGGGAACTTCTTCTTTTTCTAGGGCAAACTCGGCTTCTTGAAGAGCCATTTTCATAAAATATTCGTCAGTAAACATATAGGCTAAATCTACAAAATTAAGCTTTACAAGTGATTTTTAAATTATTTAAAGCTAAAAGTTAAAGGTAAATTAAATCGATATCTGACAGGATTCCCATTGATAATAGCAGGAGAAAACTTCTCTGATATTGAGTATATGGCAATTTCTGCTTGTCTGTTGAACGTAAAGTTTTCTCCTTCGGCTTTTACATTACTGATGCTACCATCTTTTTCTACAATAAACTTAACATTTGTTTTTATATTAGGCGTTTCTGAATAAACACTACCTCCATAAAAGAGATGAGCTACTTCTTTTCGAAGTGCATCAACCCCTCCAGGGTAATCAGCTGATTTATCAGTAGTATAAGGGACTTTATCGTCCGTATTTTTCGTAATAATATTTTTGTTGTGAAGGATATTTAGGTCTTCAATATTTTTTACTTTCAATAAGGCACCAATAAGAGCTGTATTCTCGATGCTATCCATTTTTCTCATAAAAAGGATAAAGTCTTTTTTTATAGCGTCTTTTTTCAGGTTATTGGTTTCAGTGTCTAATTTTTTCTTGAATTCCTTTCCTAATAATGTACGATGATGATTATAGTAATTTTTTACAAATCTAAACTCTTCTGTTTGTTGGGCAAAACAGAAGCTTGGAATGATGAGGGATAAGCAAAATACTACAACTTTCAATTCGAGGGATTTATGTAAAGTTAATTAAAAAATGTGAAAACCTAGCGATACATTATGTACAATTGAGATAAGCGTTTAACGATTCTTGTAAATGAGCTTGAATATCATCAACTAAACTTTTCGGTTCTAGAACAGTTACTTCTTTCCCATAAGAAAGAATTTCCTGCATAAAGTCGTAGGTGGGATGAAGGAAAAATTCAAAAAATGTCTCATTTGGATTTTCTTTTATTTCTTTTTGAGATTGATGGAGAGGAAAGCTTTTAATATACTCTCCTTGATGTTTACTGCACTTTAAAACAATCCTTTCAGGGTTTTGCTCTGCAAGGTTCATCACTCCAAAAGCGTTTTTGAAATGCTCTCTAAAATTATATTTATATTTCTCTTTAAACTTAGTTTTGTTGACATCTAAATAATGGATACGATCTAATCCAAATGACTTTAACACTTTATCATTGGTATCCGAAGCAATTAAATACCATCTGTCTTTCGATTCTTTCAATGCTAGAGGGTGTACTTTTCGAGCCGTCATTAATTTGTTTTTGTAATTATAATATTCAAACGTAATAACGCGTTTATTTCGGATAGCAAAGAAAAGATCATAAAAGTTCTCGGCTCCTGTGGATTTCCTTGTTTCAAAAAAAATAAAATTTGAAAAATTTGGATGAACATTTAGAGCATTACTTACCTGAAAAGATTCTAATAGTTTTTGGTTATATTCATCTACTTCCATAATGGGCCGGCTCTCGATGTAATAACGATTATCTCCCTTCTTTTTATTATGGATGGATAGATTAAAAAGATTTGAAATTTCTCGGATATCCCTTTGCAACGTCCTAATAGAATAACTTTTTATTCCGGCATCCTGAAATTCAAATGAGTTTAATAGGTATTCTTTCAGCTGAGAATAGGTTGCAGGAGAATTTTCTAATCTTTTAATGATTAAAGCATACCTTGTTAAATAAAAATCTTTTTTCATTGGTAGAATGGTATAAGAAGCATTTTACTGTTATTATTTTGCTTCGAATCTAAGACTCTTTTTTCAATAAAACTTTATAAGTTTGATTTTTTACAAAAATATATACTTAATATATGAGTAGTAATATGTCCATAACTTGGATAATAGAGTGTTAATGCAGGAAATTTCTGTTTATTCAAGAATGTTATGAAATAGATTATAGTAATGGTACTGTTTTTTTTTGATTATTATGATAGTAAATGGTTAGAAATTTCCTGCGTGTAGTTGCACCTTATAATAGATCTTCTTCCAAAGGATCATTTTCAAAATCTTTTTTTAAAAAAACTTCAAGAGCATTCAGATTATTTTCTGTTCAATGTTCTCTCATTCCTTTTGCTTTTGTTTACAAATTTATTTACTCTACTGAAACTTTTGCAAACATAGGAGGTGTTCAATGTATTTTCATGTGAGTTATATATTGAAGGGGGCACTTTTGTGAAAAATAGAAAATGCAAAGTCATTATTAATCAAGAATATATTTCTAATGGGGTGTAATTTCACAAAACGTTCGTTTTATAAAACTAATTATTCATTTCATTTTTTATGCTCAAGTTAGTTTCATATTCCGTCTTATTTATTAGTTTTGTAAAAAATCTTTTTTTAAGACAAGGACTCCTTCTAAACTTATGAAAAAAAATCTTCCTACAAATCTTTTCTTCACCATAAAAGATTTAATTGAAAAGTCTCGATTAAATATTGTCAGAAATATCAATACAACAATGCTATTGACTTATTTTGAAATAGGAAAGATGATTGTGAATGATGAACAAAAAGGGAAAGACAGAGCAGAGTATTCCAAAGAAACTATTAAGAATTTAAGCAAGCAATTAACAGTTGAATTTGGAAAAGGGTACTCTGTATCAAATCTAGAATATTTTAGAAAATTCTATCTGACCTTCCAAAATAGAATTTCCCAATCATTGATTGGGGAATCTAAAATACCTTTTACTCTTTCCTGGACGCATTATATTCAATTATTAAAAATTGAAAATAAAGATGAGCGAAATTTCTATGAAATAGAAGCAACACAAAATAATTGGAGTGTACGAGAGCTTACGCGACAATATAATTCAGCTATATATGAGAGACTCGCATTAAGCAGGGATAGAGACGGTATGAAGCAATTAGCTAAAGAAGGACAAATTATAGAGAAGCCAACAGATGTGTTAAAGAGTCACTATGTTTTAGAATTTTTAGATTTAAAAGAGGATGCCCGTTATTCAGAAAATGATTTGGAAACCGCAATCATTAATAAGTTAGAACATTTTATGTTAGAATTGGGTAAAGGATTTTTATTTGAAGGAAGGCAACGTAGATTTACTTTCGAAGGAGACAGCTTTTTTGTGGATTTAGTCTTTTACAATAGAATTCTTAAATGTTTTGTCTTATTTGATTTAAAGATCGGCAAGCTTACCCATCAAGATATCGGACAAATGCAGATGTACGTTAATTATTATGATAGGAAAGTTAAGCTTAAGGACGAAAATCCTACGATAGGTATTATTCTATGTAAAGAAGAAAACAAAACTGTGATAGAATTTACCCTTCCAGAAAATAACAAAACCATTTTTGCAAAAGAATATAAAGCAGTCCTTCCTAGTAAAGAAGAACTTAAAAAACAGGTTGAATAAAAAAATTTAATATCATTATGACCGTAGGGTATGCACGTGTTTCGACTTCAGATCAAAACATCTCCACACAAATTGAAATTCTAAAAGAAAATGGTTGTGAAAAGGTTTTCACCGATATTGCAAGTGGAGTCCGAGAAGATAGAGCTGGTTTAAACGAAATGCTTTCTTATTTAAGGAAGGATGATATCATAATGGTTTATAAAACAGATCGCATATTTCGCTCATTGAAAAACATGATAGATCTTATTGAAAAGTTTAATGAAAAGGGAGTTCTTTTTAAAAGTATTACCGAACCTGCATTTGATACTACTTCTGCTAATGGAAAATTCATCATTCAAATTTTTGGGGCTGTTGCAGAGTTTGAAAGGAATTTGATTAGTGAAAGGACTAAGGCTGGATTGGAAGGAGCTAGAAAAAGAAAAAAACTTTTAGGAAGACCAAAAGGGGCTAGTAAAGAAAGTATAGAAAAATATCAATTTGCAAAACATCTTTATGATAATAAAAATACCCCAATTGATAAAGCTTGTAAACAAGCGGGTATAAGTAAAGCTACTTTTTATAGAATAGATAATTCAAAAAAGTAAGCAAATTTATTCTTTATAAGCTACGTAAAAGTTCTATTTGTTTAAAAAAAATCTGTCAAAAAATCATAGCTATTTGACCATATTTCAAATATTTATTGTTATTTTGTATATTATAGGCTTATGGCTGCAGCAGAACAAATAAAGAGTTTAATTAAATCATACGGAGTTGGTGACGATGGCAGATTTTATGCTACCGCAATGCAAATTGCCGCCGCTGAAGCAAAAAAAGGACATGTCATTCTAGCAGATGAGATAAAGAAGCTTATTGACAATGCAAAGTCAAGCAAATCAAAATTTACAGGCATTATAAGGCCACTTCATGATAGTGTTGGCCAAAAGGAACTAAGCGAATTATTAGAACTTATTCAGCCAGAGTTTAAGCTTAATAATATGATTTTATCTCCTAAAATCAACAAGTCACTTAGACGTATACTAGATGAACAATCTAAAATTGAACTTTTAAAACATCATAATCTTCAGCCTAGAAAAAAACTATTATTTGCTGGTCCTCCCGGATGTGGGAAGACGATGTCTGCTAGTGCTCTTGCAAGTGAACTAGCTATACCACTGTTTGTTATTAGGCTGGATGGATTGATTAGCAAATACATGGGAGAGTCGATTGCAAAGCTTAGATTAATTTTTAATGCGATGCATCAATTCCGAGCAGTTTATCTTTTTGATGAATTTGATAGTGTAGGGACTACCAGAACAAGTATTAATGAAGTCGGAGAGATCAAAAGAGTTTTAAATAGTTTTTTATTACAGTTAGAGAAAGATAACTCTAACAGTTTGATCATAGCTGCTACTAATATTCCTGAATTTTTAGATACAGCGCTCTTTAGGCGTTTTGATGATATTATTATTTACACATTACCTGAATTGCCAGAGATTAAGAAACTATATCTGAAAAGATTGGATGAACTTAATTTGAGTAATAGTTTTAATTTAGAAAAAATTGCTACAGAGTCAATTGGCCTCAGTTATTCTGAGATTTCTAGAGTGTGTGAAGATCTTGCAAAAGATATTTTGGTGTATGGGATAGATGAAATTTCTGAGGATGACTTTATTGATTCAATAAAGCATAGAAAGAAACCATTTTAACACAAAATATGCCTCAATTTTTACGTGATCACATTTTTCTCAAAGAACGTACTGCTCCAATGCCTTATACCCCCGTTTCTACGGGGAGAAGTAAAGTAAAACCGCGTCTAAATCTTGACAGAGCAGTTCAAGGGCAAAAAATACAAAATGAATTTAATGAAGCTGTTGATATTTTTAAGGTACTTGCACCTGAGGTTGAGTTCGTTTATCTCGTTTTCAAATCCGCACCAGGATTCCTTTTAGATATAGATAAATTTGAAGATTCAAATTTGAATTACAGACTCGCTTCATACAGGAGAATACCTGGAGAAAACTTGGAATACGATACCTACGAAGCAACTGTATGCATGAATCCTACAGCAATTGGTAGCTTTTTACGGAAAGTAGAACAGTATATCGGTGAAGAAACTCCTACAGGAAATCCTAAACATCAGAATCTCATTGCTAATCTTGAGTCAATTAAAAGTGCAACATTAAAAAGTTTTTGGCAGGAGCCTGAACTTGCATTTCCGGAATCTGGAGAGAGTACATGGTGGGAAATCTGGATATATAGAAATTATTTAATATCAACTGATGAACAACTCGAAAAAATTTTTGAAATTTTGGCAAATGTTGGGATCCGAATCGGGAGACGTCGGAGTCTTTCTTTTCCAGAACATATTGTTTTCTTAGTTTATGGAAATAGTCACCAGTTGGGTAACTCTATTTTATATACTGATTCACTTTCAGAATTAAGAAAACCTAAAGAAACTGCTGATCTTTTTACATACCTGGATAAGCCAGAGCAAAATGATTGGATTCAAAATCTCAATCACCGAGTAGATAATCATCAGTTGTTAGGTAATATATCTGTTTGTTTATTAGATACGGGTGTTAATATTGCCCATCCACTACTGGAAAATTTAATTGATGTAAGGAATTTAGACGCCATTGATCCTTCTTGGTCTATTAGTGATTCTCATGAGCAGGGCCATGGGACACCTATGGCTGGATTAATTATGTATGGTGATCTGAGTGATGTTATGGCTGGATTTGACAGGATAGAAATTTACCATGACCTTGAAAGTATAAAGGTTATTGAGCCTAGTCAACCAAATAATCCAGAACTATATGGCGCTATAACGCAGGAGGCTATTGC
This sequence comes from Chryseobacterium potabilaquae, assembly GCF_902728265.1. GTDB lineage: Bacteria > Bacteroidota > Bacteroidia > Flavobacteriales > Weeksellaceae > Chryseobacterium > Chryseobacterium potabilaquae. Next base: position 6,331 of record NZ_CACVBR010000021.1, on the reverse strand, counting down.
TCGTGCGGAATTGCTCAATCCTCGAAATAAAAGGATTGTTTGTATGGCAGTAACCAGCGATACATTAGTGCATTTTGGGAGGCCATCATCGTGGTCCGCTGCAATAGATCAAAAAATTTTCGGAGATACAGAAGATCCAAATGATACGACTCTTTTTTTTGTATCATCTGGTAATATTTCGATTAATGAGCGGATAGACTATCCACTTATTAATGATAAGTTTTCTATTGAAGATCCTGCACAATCTTTCAATGCAGTTACTGTAGGAGCCTATACTTTAAAAGATGTGATAGATTTTGAAAAGTTTCCCGAAGCATTTTTGATTGCGCCAAGGGGATCGATGGCACCATGTAATAAGACATCCGTAATTTGGCAGCAAGAATGGCCAAGAAAACCAGATATTGTTATGGAAGGAGGAAATCAAGGAATTTTTGGTGACGGAATAATTGACCCAGATTCGTTGTCTCTTTTGTCAACAGCGAAAGGTGGACTAGGACGTTCATGGTTTACAACGTTTGGTGATACAAGTGCTGCAACAGCTTTGGCAAGTAAATTTGCTGCTCAACTCTATGAATCATATCCCGCATATTGGCCGGAAACTATCAGAGCACTGATTATTCACTCAGCAGATTGGACAGACTCTATGTTAGGTGAACATAATATTTCTGATTTATCTCCTGATCAAAAGCTTGCTCTTTTGTCCACTGTCGGATATGGTGTTCCGAATTTCAATAAGGCTAAATTTAGTGCTAACAATTCACTTTCATTAATTATTGAAAGATATCTGAAACCATACAAGTTTGAAGAGAAGAGAGTTAAAACGGACGAATTTCATCTTATAGATTTACCATGGCCTGTTGATGTACTTCAAGATCTAATGAATACTCCAGTCCAGTTAAAATTAACACTGTCATATTTTATTGAGCCTAATCCCGGCAATCGTCAATATGAACTTGCAGCAAGTTACCGTTCACATGGTTTAAGATTTAAAATGATTGATACAAATGAAAGCGAAGAAGCATTTTCTGCAAGAGTTAGTAAATCTGCCCGAGAAGATAATTATGTTCCAGAAGGTAATGAGCACTGGATTCTTGGTTCAAAAGTGCGTGATAAAGGATCCATTCATAAAGATATTTGGGAGGGAACAGCTGTAGATCTTGCAACGCGAAATAAAATTGCAATTTATCCCGTAGGAGGATGGTGGAAAAATAGAAAGCAGCTTGCTCGCCATATCAATAAGATTCGTTATAGTTTAGTAGTAACAATTGAAACAGCGGATATAAATGTTGATATTTATACTCCAGTTCTTTTACAAATTCCAATTGAAATTTAATCAATAATCTTAAAAAACGATGGAAACAAGATATTTAATAGTCCAGTATGCTACAATGCTGGAAGAGCTTTGCTCATTATACTTATGCGAATTGTTACAAATTGACAAAAAATCATCAATTAGTTTCGGATATGGTTCTCAATCGTTATCTTTTAACGCAAAAGTAAATCTTATTACAGATCTTTCTAAGACGGATAAAAAATTGAAGGCAAAATTTATATTATTCGCAGAAATACGTAACAAATTTGCACATGTTTTTGATGTTTCATCATTTAAAGCTTTTTGTAGCCTTGGCAAAGACTGGGAAAAGAAAGGAAAAGATCTTTTGAATTTTTATGAAATAGAAAGTATTCCTAATGAAGAAGTTCACTTTACATTAGCATATATTTTATTATATAAAGAACTGGAAAAATATATCACACATTTATCATTTGAAAGCGCTCATAATAGGGGCTATATTCAAGGTAGATTAGATGCTCTTGAAAAATATAAAGAAATTGTAAGAAAAGAATTATTTAAAATGCCTAAAGGAAAAGAAATTCTCAGTAAATATTTAAAAGAATTTGAATAATCTCACAAAACAATATTTTATAAAAACTTTCTAAATCTCTTTCGTAATAATAGGCTTGTCGTTTCAGTCCTAAAAAGTGTCGTATTTGGGTAAAATTGTCTAACAAGCTCTATTTGCTTTTTCCAAAAAACATTTCCAAATCTAAATAAAGTCTTTTGAAATTTGTAAATAATATGGTCTTATTTATATGCTTTAGTAGAATTGAAAGCATATCAAAATTTAGCCTACTTAACATAATGCAAGTTATCGCCCTTCCTTACACCATTTTATAAAATAATTAATAGTCTCTTTATTATTCTCCCATAGGTACTATCATACTTTCTATTTCCAAAAAAATTGGTCCTTTTTTCTAAAATTAATATTGTATAGTCTCTGCCAATAAGTAGTCGAAGAGTAATACTTAATTTTAAAATTTTTTATGTCTAATGGTCAGTATTGTATTTCGTTTACAGATAGTTGTAACCATTTAAAAAAATGCCTTCTATACCTATTACATTTTCATTTTTTTGTATAGATTATATTTTCCTGATGGGCTTTAAATATCTACCATTCAGCAGTTAAAACTTCCCATTGATTCATTTTTGGTTCTCCACTAAACGTAAGAGGTCTACTTTTACAACTGATTGAAAATCAAAATGTATGAAAAAAAATAATTTAAAAAACACAACAAAAAATATAATCAAATCGTTTATGATTGTATTAATATTTATTGGATTAATGTCTACGATCTCTTGCAACAATAATAATGATGATATGCAAGTTCCTCAGAGTATGAAAACTGAGAGAATAGAGCATTTAGTATTATTTAAATTTAAGCCGACTGTAACGGAACAACAAAGACAAGAAGTTGTTAATAGATTCATGGCCCTTCGTAATTCTTTGAAGGATGGTAAAACTTATTTAAAAGTTGAATATGGTTTTCAAAATAGCATGGAAGATGTAAAAGGAAACTATGATGTAGGATTTAGAGTGACTTTCAATTCTTTGGAAGATCGTGATTATTATGTAGGTAAAATTGATGGACAACCAACTCCAGCAGCTTTTGACCCCATGCATGACGATTTTAAAAACTTTGTAGGTCCATTTCTTGATGTAGATGATCCTGCTACTGGAGGTGTTCTGGTTTTTGACTATAAGAGCAACGAAGGAGGTACAGGAAGTGTACCAGAAACAGGATACAGATTAGATCACTGGGTATTATTTAAATTCAAACCAGGAATTTCTGAAGCTCAAAAACAAGAAGTTGTAAACAGATTTTTGGATTTGAAGAATGGTAAGAAAGATGGAAAAACCTATATTCCTTTTATTGAGTTTGGTTATCAAAATAGTAAAGAAGGTGTCGCGAGAGGATATGATATAGCTTTCAGAGCAAGCTTTACATCTAAGGCAGATCGTGATTACTATGTAGGGAAACCTTTCTTGAATGATCCTGGAACATTTGATCCATTGCACGATGCCTTTAAGAATTTTGTAGGTCCATTTATAGATATTGATCCACAACCTACTAAAGGAGTGTTAGTGTATGATTATGAAGTAAAAAAACAATAAAAATTGATAATCTTAGGATAATAAAAAGAACAAATGAGTAAAGTCTGTAAGATTATTATCTTAAGTAAGGCGTAGCTATTTTTGCTACGCCTTCTTTTTTTATCGTATACCGTGAATAATACATTGTAAAGGTGAATAATGTTAAAACCTAGCAAAGTAAAGCTAATTTTTAATCTAAATTAGCTTAGAGCTTGTATGTTCAAAAAATTAGCTTCTTGCTTTACTGTTCAGGGTAGTGTCTGCTAATTTTGTTAGGGTTCCATCGCATTTTTTTTCCTCATCAAGAGTGGCTAATAAATTTTTAAGACATACTTCTTCTTTCAAAACCTTAGCATATGCCGCAAGAGTTCCATAAGTGGAAATTTCGTAATGTTCCACTTTTTGAGCCGCAGCTATTATACCTACATCTCTTATTGCTCCCGGTTCCGTCTCTTCCATAATACTTTTTCCTTCATCTAATAACCCTTGCATTGCATCACATTTCTTAGCCTGGGCTTTTTTACCCAATGAATTAAAACATTCTTCTAATCTTTCTACATGCATTTGAGTTTCCGTGATATGTTTTTCAATCGCTGTTTTTAACTTTTCATCTGTTGCATTTTTTTGCATGCTAGGTAGTGCTTTTACAAGGGCTTTTTCAGCCCAGTAAATGTCTTTTAAAGAATCTTCAAACAAGTCTTTTAAATCTTTTGCTGCATTTTTCTTTGCAGGTTCTTTTTTTAATGTGGTTTTAGCTTCCATAATATTGTAATTTGGTGATTAGTATTAGAGTCCCATAGTATCAACAATTATAATACCGTTATTTCTAAAGATATTATAAATTTTCAGCAATACCACTATATAATATACTGTTAATTAGTATTTTGAATACTTAAATGTTTCACCATTACAAGATTTATACTAATTGCTGCATGGTCTTTGCTGGTATAAGTTTAAATTTAAATAACCTTTTTATGAAAAAGAACTTATTTGATAGATTTTCAGATTGGGCAGTATGTTTTACAGGAAGTGCGGGAGCTTTTATAGGAGCAAGCTTGCTCGTAATTATTTGGGCAGCAACAGGACCGATATTTAATTTTTCTGAAACCTGGCAAATGGTTATCAATACTGGGACAACTATTGTTACTTTTCTTATGGTTTTTTTAATACAGAAAGCTCAAAATAAAGATTCAAAAGCAATTCAGATAAAGCTTAACGAGCTTGTTGCTGCCCACGGAAATGCAAGTAACCGTATCGTTGATATTGAAGATTTAACGGAGGATGAATTAGATCAACTACATAAGTTTTATGAGAAACTAGGGAAACTGCCAAAAAAAGAAGCGGGACCTGCGCAAAGCAAATCCCTAGATAATTATGGTAACTCCGGATGATAAATTTAAGGTAGAAATTACTGATAGCTTTCATCTATTGTAATATAAAATTTAATAGAACTCATGCTTAATCCTAAATATTTTTCGCTTCGTGAGCCGACCCCTATGTTGTTAGATTTATTGTAAAATTAATGCACGATTCATTTGACTTTTGAAACATCCCAGAATAAATTCTGTATAATATAGTTGAGCATCTAAAGCCAGAGTTTTTGGATGCAATTCTAATTTTTTTGTAAAAACAATTTCTCCTCTGTATGCAAAGGAAAAATAAACAAAAATTTTATATCCTGAATTTCTTATTGGGGTACAATATCCAGTAGCTGCAATTGACCAATCAGATCTAAAAAGTTGGGCCACATTTACGGCCATCATTTCTGCAATATTTGCTGATACACCATCGCACTCTTCTGCTTCCGTTCTATCTATATTTAGTAATCGTACTTTTTCAGATAAAGTATATGCTGTCATACCCCCCTTATAAAATAGAGAAGCATTGGGCATTTGCGAAAAAGCAAGTTGTAAACATCCAGAAGTAACACTTTCTACAATTGAAATAGTTTCACCTCTCTTCATCAGGGACTGACTTATATAGTCTAAAAGATTTTCTTCAAATTTCATAGCATTATATTTTGAATAGTTTAAATTATTTTAAGGTGTCCACGACTCCTTACATTTATAACTAACGTTTAGCATTGATCCGCAGGTATCTCTAAATATTTCTCAAAGTATAACAGATCTTGTGTATTCTTAATAGACATATAGAACATGATCTGCAGAGGTTCATATTTACCTATGCTGTCCAAGCTTTCAAATTCAACAATAAATGCCTGGATATCGTTGGGTGTTGAGTCCTTTATTTCAACAAAGAGTAGATAAGTATTTTGTTCTATTTCCTTTGCGTGGATTACCGATCCTCTTTCAATCCACTTTCCCTTATTTATAATTCTGAGAAAGCCTCCTGCTTCCAACCACTTAAATATTCTCTGATCTTTCATATTCACTATCATATAACTTTTTGTGCGACCTCCTAGGTTATAGCTCTATCTTCGGTGACTTTATAAGGTTAGAAAAAATTACCTCTTTACTGGCTTATAAAGAGGTAATCACATATGAATTATGAATTATTAGTTCTACCTCAAAACACTATTGACTAGAAACATATTATTATTTATCACATCTTGGAAGTAGAGTTTCGATTTATACACAACATAATGCTTTTGAATTTTAGCTAGATTATATTTTCCTCTTCCATGAAAAGCTTTTACCTATACGAGGGATTCGTAGTGTTTTATTCATGGGTGTAAAAATCTCTTTTTGATGTTCCTAGGTCTGTATGGGAGATGCTTTTTGAGAGCTTATTTTCTCCCTATATTGAGAAGTATTAAATGCAAGATTCATTCCAAAGGAGGGTTTTTTAATCATAATAATTAATTAATATAAAAAGATAAAGAAATTACTATATAGAGAGGTTAGCTGGCGAAACGGAAAATATAGTGCTTAAGGATTGGA
>NZ_CACVBR010000020.1 GCF_902728265.1 Chryseobacterium potabilaquae | reverse complement strand
CAGTAATGAAATCAGTGTATCTCGCTTTAAAAGAAGCTACTAAAAAATGGACCATGCCTATTCGAAATTGGGGTATTGTTCTCAACCAATTTATGCTTATTTTTGAAAAAAGGCTCAGATTATAAAATCCAAGCCTAACTTTTTAACTTACACACTTTACGAGATAGTGTCTATATTTAAAAGTTCCGTTAAGAACTGTATTTACTAAAGCATTTTTAGATTATTTACTTCTAATTCTGTAAGGATTCTCCAATGTCCTCTTTTAATATTCTTTTTAGTCAATCCTGCAAACATAACTCTATCTAAGGCTTCCACTTCATACCCTAATCTTTGGAAAATTCTTCTGATCACTCGATTCCATCCAATATGAATTTCCACTCCAATTTCGGTTTTTGGTTTACCTTCAATAAAAGATATTTGATCTACTTTAGCAACACCTTCCTCAAGACGAATACCTTCTGCTATAGTTTTCATATCTTCTATAGATAGTTTTCTATCCAGCGTAACATGATAAATTTTCTTTACATCAAATGATGGATGTGTAAGTTTTTTTGTCATATGCCCATCATTCGTTAGTAAAATAACTCCTGTTGTAGAACGATCTAGTCTTCCCACAGGAAAAACTCTATATGGAGAAGCATTAGCCACAAGATCCATTACTGTTTTTCTTGCCTTTTCATCTTTAGTCGTGGAAATATATCCTTTCGGTTTATTTAAAAGAACATATACAGGCTTTTCAGGAGTAATACTTTGTCCATCAAATATAACTCTATCTGTTTTCTGAACCTGGTATCCCATTTCAGTTACTACTTTACCATTGACTTCTACCAAGCCTTGGACAATCAAATCATCAGCTTCTCTCCTACTACAAATTCCTGAGTTCGCAATATATTTATTTAAACGAATGGTATCTTTGTGAAGATCTTTATCAATTTTATTAAGTCTTCTTTTTTGAACGAATGATTTTGTTTTATCCTCGTCTCTATCGTTTCTATTGAAAGATTTGTTTCCAAATTTTAAATTCCCTTTTTCATACTTCTCTCTACTATCAAAATTTCTACCACCTCTTTTTGAAGTTGATTTTCCAAAAGGCTTTCTTTCCTCACTTTTGTGGGTGATATAAGGCTTTTTATCAGATTTTGAACTACGATCTTCATCGTTATCATGATTTCCCTCATTTTTCTTAAAAGGAGTTTTTGAAAACTTAGAATTAGATCCTTTATGTTCAAGGTTTCTTTCTCCAGCTTTAGGGAATGATTTTTTAAAAGATTTTGATCCTGAAGAATTTCCAGGTCTGGAAGCACGAGAATCATCAGAATTTTTTCTTGTTGAAGTTCTTGGTCTTTTGGGTCTTTCTGAATTATTATTATCTCTGCTCATTCTAAAATATTTCTGCAAAGATACTAATTTAGTTACGAGTTAAAAATTAAGAATCATAACTTTGCAGTATAGTTTTACTTTTAACTTTACACAAATTATAAAAATGATAACAATATTAAATGATAACTTTTCTCAGCTCAATGATTTTTTACATCAAAAATCATTCAGTAAAATATTTATTTTAGTGGATGAAAATACCCACGAATATTGCCTTCCCATCCTGTTAGGAAATATGGAAACAGATCTGGGCTTCGAGATTTTGGAGATTGAAGCAGGCGAAGAAATGAAAAATATTCAGACCACGAATCAACTTTGGGAAATATTGACGGAAATGCAAGCTGATAGAAAAGCCTTAATCATTAATTTAGGAGGAGGTGTCGTTACAGACATGGGGGGATTTGTAGCATCGACCTATAAAAGGGGGATTCAGTTTATTAATATTCCCACCACTCTATTATCTATGTGTGATGCTTCCATAGGAGGAAAAACGGGTATTGACCTTATGCATTATAAAAATATGGTCGGAACTTTTGCTTTTCCTGAACAAATTTTCATCTATCCAAAATTCTTAGAAACCCTTCCTTATAAAGAGCTTAGAAGCGGTTTTGCAGAAATGTTAAAACATGGTCTTATTGCCGATAAATCCCATTGGGAAAATCTTATTCAAATTCATAAACTAGACGTAGACGGAATTATTCCTCATATTAATGTCTCAATGAATATTAAAAGTAAAGTAGTAGAACAAGACTTTCATGAAAAAAATATTCGAAAAACACTAAATTTTGGACATACTATTGGTCATGCTATTGAAAGCCTATGCCTAGAACAAGGAAATCCTATTCTTCATGGAGAAGCTGTTGCCGCAGGAATGATTTGTGAAGCCCATCTTTCTTATCTTGAAAAACTCATATCTGAGGAAGACTCAAAAAATATTATTGAAAATATTCAAAGATATTATCCTTATTTAGACATTACCGATTTTAAAGATGAGGATATTTTTTCCTTATTACTCAATGATAAAAAAAATACAGATAATAAAGTAAATTTCTCTTTACTGTCCGCTATAGGTTCATGTGTATTTGATCATCATTGCCATCAAAAAAACATTCAAAAATCTTTATCTTTTTATAGAACCCTAAATAATATATAACTCTTTTATACATTTTTATCAACTATTTATATGCTGAAGATCATATCTCTACTTGTAAAATAAAATCATACTTTACATCCTATTTATGGACAAAAAAGCAAATTCCATAACTTTGATAGAGAAAAACTAAATAAAAAACGGCAAATCATTTATATTTTTCTATAATTTCGCCAAAAATACAAAGGTGATGAAAAATATATTTATTGCCCTCCTATTATTGGGGGTACATTTTCTGTCGGCTCAGGACAGTATTAGAAAATCCCCTGTCATATCTCCTACGACTAAATTTGGATTGGCACTCAGTGGTGGTGGGGCTAAAGGATTTGCACATCTAGGAATTCTTAAAATTATTGACTCATTAGGTATCAAAGTAGATTATATCACAGGTACTAGTATGGGAGGCATTCTGGGAGGATTATACGGTATGGGATATAGTGGAGAACAATTGAAGGATGTAGTGTATAAGACCAACTGGAAAAGAGTACTTAGCAACAAAATACCTTATAACAAAGTAAATATTAACGAAAAAGATGAGTACAATAAATACCTTATCGAGTTTCCCATTATTAAAGGAAAACCTTCCTTACCGGAATCTTATATAGAGGGCCAATATATGTCTGAAGTCCTTAATACGCTTACGTTCCCAGCAAAGCATATTAACGATTTTAGTAAACTTCCGATTCCCGTAGAATTGACATCATCAGATATTGTAGACGGAGGACTCATCATGCAGAAAAAGGGATCACTTCCTTTGGCTATTCGAGCAACTCTTGCTATTCCTGCAGCTTTTACACCTGTATATATAGACGGAAAATTATTAGTGGATGGAGGACTTGATCGAAACTTTCCTGTACAGGAAGTTAAAGATATGGGAGCTGATTATATTATAGGCGGATATACAGGCTTTAGACTCTTTACTAAAGAAGAGATTGAAAATCCTATGAAAATGATTTATCAGACACATGCTATCCGCTCTGTACAAGACTTTAATCAACAAAAGAAAATGTCTGACATATTGGTTGATTTTGTAACTCCACTGAATGATTACACAACTAAAGATTTTAAAAAATATAAAGAAATCATTAAAATCGGTGAAGAGGAAGCAAAAAAATCTTTACCAGAGTTTATACGTCTTGCAGAGGAGCAACGTAAACAGGGAATTATTTATGACCATAAACTTCTTGAAGAAGTAAAAAAGCCTACGGTAAAATTCACTTATAGCGAAGATAATGGTACTCCTATAAACAATACATCAGAAATAGAAAGTATTAAAAAACTAATGGATCTGGATGAAGGTTTATATTATGATGCTAAAACAGTAAACGAAGCAATTGACAGGGTATTCGGAATGAGAGAATATGAAAAAGTGTATTATACCTATACAGATACTCCGGAAGGTCTTATCATGAATATTTTTGTGAAAAGATCAAGACCAAGCAATATAAAACTTGCCTTACACTATGATAATGAACAGTCTGTAGGGATTATTCTCAACTATACCTACCGAAATTATGCCCAGAAAAAATTACGGGCACTTATGACATTAGATATATCAGAGCGCTTTAAAGCACGCGTTCACATACAGAAATTTCTTGATAATGAATACCGATGGTCTGTAAGTGGAGAGGGAAAAATATCCTTTCTAAAAAGTAATGACCTTTATTTGAAAAATCTTGATTTTGCTTTCGTTGATACGGATGATGATATTAATTTATTTTTATCATCTCATAATTATATTTATAGAGACATTAATGCGAATAGCGCAATCAACTATACCATAGATCCTAACAGTATGGCTTCCTTTGGTATTCAATTCAATGCAGAACATTTAAGCAGATCAAAAGATAAAACATTAATTACCTCAGAGCTTTTAGGTGGAAATATTTTTTCTCATACCAATTTTAATTTTTTCCTTCAATTCAAACAAAATAATCTTAACTCCCGATATTATGCAACTTCAGGAAATAATTTAAAAATAATAACAAAATATTATTTTGGAGATAAATACTCTTTAGGGTTAACTCCTCACGAATCTCAATTAGACTATTATTTTAATCCGGCTTACTATACTATTCCTAAAAATTTAGTTAGTCTTATTATTAATGAAAATTTTGTGTTCACTGTTAATAATAAATTATCAATTAAGGCCAATGCTTATTTAGGCACCCATTTTTCTACTACAAAAATTGATACAGAAAACAGTAGTCCTTACTTATTCATGAATCAGAAATATGACTTGGGAGGAAGTGAATATAATTTTGAGGGGACATATCCGGAATTCAATGGTTTCCGACAACGAGAACTTCCTACGAACTCAGTTGCTAAAACAGGGCTTGAATTACAATACAATATTTTCAACAAGTTTTATATTAGCCCTTCGTTACATTTTGCGACAATCAGCGATAATCTTTCTCCATTTAAAGAAAGTCATAATATTGTAGGCTATGGTGTTAATTTCGGGTATGAATCCTTATTAGGGCCTATTAATTTTAATGTATCGAAGAATAATTTTGATCCTATCGACGTATGGAGAGCCTATTTCAGTATCGGATTTAAATTTTAATGATGATATTTATAAATTTTATAGTTATAAAAATAAATTTAATAGAATCCATCTCACCACTGAGATGGATTTTTTAATTAAAGCATCGCAATACTTAACTACTCATCATATCCAACTGATTCCCAAATTCATATTATTTTTTTTTGAAGAATACAATTACATAATATATTTTAATTTATAAAAAATGTATTCACCTATAAATGAAATTTACCCTATCAAAATGCATATTTTATTTATTGACATTTATCATAAAATGCAGTTTTGGCAAGCAATTTGAAAGATATCTATCGTCAAATTGACAGTAGTAAAATTTAAAATTAGAAATAATAAAATTATGAAAAAATTAATTTTAGGATTATCAGTAACTATGAGTTCTTTAGCCTTTGCTCAAACAACTCCTACAAACACTCCATCTTCTAATCCAATCAGTTTTGGTATTAAGGGAGGAATGAATGTCTCTTCATTATCAAAAGATGCATCGGTAGACAGTCAAAAATCTAAGATTGGGTTTAATGCAGGTGTATTTGCTAATATCCCTTTAGCAAGCTCATTTAGTGTTCAACCAGAGGTTTTGTATAGCCAATACGGTGAAAAATCAAATTATAATGTATTAGGAAATAAAGTTTCTGCTTCTACAAAACTAGATTATATTGCAGTGCCTGTGATGTTCCAGTATAATGCACTTCCCAATTTATATGTAGAAGCCGGACCAGAATTTGGTTTCCTAGTAAGTGCTAAAAATAAGTATACGGTTGATGCAACAGGACAATCTACAACTACAGCCAATTTTAAAGATAATTTAAATACCTTTAATTTAGGTATTGGATTAGGTGCTGGATATTATTTTACACCAAATATTGGTCTTACTGCAAGATATGTCGCAGGTGTGACAGATATTATTAAAAATAATTCTGGAGATTCGGTCAGAAATAACCTATTTCAGGTCGGTTTGGCATATAAATTCTAAATTTTTAATATACACATTCATTTATATTTAACAACATTTTAAATATTGTAAGTCTGACACAAAATGTGTCAGACTTTTTTCATATCTGAGAATCAATCAAATAACTCAAAACTATTAAGTATATCATAACATTTTAGTTGAAATTTTAAAACATTCATTAAAAAAAAATTAAAAAAATTACAAAATGTTAAATTCGGCAAGAAATTTGCTGTTAGAGTTCTTGAATTGTTAAATAAATTAAACTATGAAAAAATTATTTTTAGGATTAGCGATTGCAGCTAGTTCCCTAACATTCGCACAAGAAAAATCTCAAGAAAAAATGAAATCTGCTTCTCCAATTGCATTTGGTGTAAAAGCAGGTTTAAATGTTTCTTCTATTTCTGCTGATGATACTAAAGGCAAAGCAGGTTTTTATGGTGGGGTATTTGCTAATATTCCTGTGGCTAGCTCTTTTAGTGTTCAACCTGAGGTTCTTTATAATGGAGCAGGTGCAAAAATAGAGGGAGTTTCTGATGTTAAGTTAAATCTTGATTACATTTCTGTACCTGTAATGTTCCAATATAATGCGCTTCCAAATCTATATTTAGAAGCTGGACCACAATTTAGCTTCTTGATTAACTCGAAACTAAAAATGAATGGAGGATCAGTGGATGTGAAAGACAATGTTAAAGGATTTGATTTTGGTATCGGTCTAGGAGCTGGTTATTATTTCACTCCAAATATTGGTCTTACTGCAAGATTTGTAGCTGGGGTAACTGACGTATCTAAAGAAATGGGTGGAATACAAGAAAAAGGTAAAAATAATGTATTCCAAATAGGATTAGCTTATAAGTTTAAATAATCCAATTTTGATTTCAATAAAAGAGTCAGGTTTATTAAATTAAGCCTGATTTTTTATTTTTAATTGTCTTTATACAGAAAGAGAACTATACTTTAAAAAAAGCACAAAACAAACCATATGTGAAAATATTTTAAATAAAATATAATTTAATAATTAATATTTTAAACACCTCCTATTTGTTCAAAATCCTTTACTAATCAATGATTCAAGCATTTGGCAAGCATTTTGTAAAATAATTATCGTCTGAAAACTATCAGGCAAAATTGAATAGTAAAATTTGAAAAACGAAATTATGAACAAGTTATTTTTAGGACTAGCCATTGCTGCCGGTTCATTATCATTTGCTCAAGAAACAGCAGTAACCACTCCTGCTCCAATGAATAAACAAAAACAACCTATTAGATTCGGTATTAAAGCAGGAGGAAATGCAAGTGCATTTAGTGAGCAGAAATTAAGCCTCAATAACCAAAAGTTAGGATTTCATGCAGGGGCATTCGTAAACATTCCGCTATCTGAAAAAATCAGTGTACAACCGGAAGTACTATATAATCAAATGGGGGCAAGAAATGTAATTTCTTCCACTGAGGTGACTATAGATAATACGACTATAAAAGGAATGAGTGATGAAAAGGCTTATTTAAATTATATTTCAGTTCCCTTAATGTTCCAATTTAGACCTATGAAAAGCTTTTATTTTGAAGCGGGTCCGGAATTCAGTTATTTTATTGATGGTAAAATCAAAGGAACAAATACTGTTACCACCACAACAGGAAATGTTATTACGACAACCAATCAATCTTACTCTGAAAGTATCGACAAGGATAATATCCATAAATTCAACTTTGGTTTAGGACTTGGTATTGGTGCAGATATTACAAACCATATTGGTATTAGTGCAAGATACGTTAATAGCTTAACTTACATTGCCAAAAACACACCGGAAGGTGTAAATCCTAATACTAATAGAGTTTTCCAATTAGGTTTAAACTATAAGTTTTAACATATTTGATTTCAAAATAAAAAATCCAGCCTCACGTGGGCTGGATTTTCAATTTATTTATATCAATAATTTAATTAAATAATTCTATTTCCTCTCCTTTTTCCACAGGATACTCTTCCGTAAAGCATCCAAAACAATGATTAGATGAGCCTAAAATTTCTTTTAAATTATCGGTACTTAGAAACTCTAAAGAATCAACACCTAAGTAATCTCTAAGCTCTTCTGTAGACATATTTGCTGAAATTAAATCGTCTTTTGAAGGAGTATCGATTCCCAAATAACAAGGTGCTATAATAGGAGGAGAAACGCTTCTAAAATGAATTTCTTTCACACCAGCATCTTTTAAAATTTTAACCAATCTTTTTGATGTTGTACCCCGAACAATGGAATCATCAATAATTACTACCCTCTTATCCTTAATCTCAGAAATAATAGGATTCAGTTTAAGATTGACAACCCGTTCTCTCATTTCCTGAGTAGGCACAATAAAACTCCTTCCTATATATCTGTTTTTAATCAAAACCGGACGAAAAGGTATTCCGGAAGCCTTTGAAAAACCAATTGCTGCAGGAACTCCTGAATCGGGAACCCCAATAACAACATCAGCCTCTACAGGAGCTTGCTCCCAGATTTTTTCTCCTGACTTTTCTCTAATTTCATAGACATTGATATTTTCTAAGCTAGAGTCCGGCCTTGCAAAATAGATATACTCAAAAGAACATATTCTTTGCTTTCCTTTTGTTTCATCTACCATATAAGAATGCAGCTTTCCTGGCTCATTCTCGTTGGTATAAATAATTTCTCCCGGTAAAATATCTCGGACATATTGAGCGCCTACTGCATCTAAAGCTACAGATTCAGAAGCAACTACATACGATTTTTCATCAATTGCTCCCAATACCAAAGGCCTGATTCCATTGAAGTCTCTGAATGCAAAAAACTTGTTTCTTGTCATCCCTACTACAGAATAAGCACCTTCTATTTTCTCCATAGTCACTTTAATAGCGCCACGAAGTCCCAAATCCAGATTCTTTTGTATTAATCTTAAAATAACTTCAGAATCAGACGTTGCTTTAAATACAACCCCTTCGGCCTCCAATTCAGCTTTCAATTCTTTAGCATTTGTAAGATTCCCATTATGGGCTATCGAAAGTATAATTTGATCATATTCATTTTTCGCAAAAAATGGTTGAAAATTATACTTTTTTTTGTCTCCTGCAGTTGTATAACGCGTATGTCCGATTGCGGAGTTACCCATAAAAGTATCGGGATCAATAATTTCTTTATAAACATCCAAAACTAACCCTTCATCTTTGATATTATTAATCTTTCCATTCTTTAGTACAGAAATACCACAAGCTTCTTGGCCTCTATGTTGTAATGCAAAAAGTCCGAATTGAGAAAGAGAAAATGTATCCAAATCATTATCAGAATACATCCCGAAAATACCACATTCTTCGTTTGGAGCATCTAATCTTTCTTCTTCTTGTGTTCTGAAAAGGTTTCTTCCGTAAGTTTGAGTTTCAAACTGTTTTAAATATTCATTTTTATGAATGTCTAAACTTTTCATTTTTTCTAATTGTAGATCTTAGAAGCTAGATTTCATACTGAAACCTAACCTCATAATTAAATTTTGTTGCTTTACTTATAAACAATTTTCCCAAGCTAAAAATATAGCACCTGAAAATTTATTTATTCAGTAAATTCTTCAGTCTGTTGTAGATTTCTACATAGGCTTCTGTTACCTCACCAAGATCTCTTCTGAATCTATCTTTATCCAATTTCTTCATCGTGTCTTTATCCCAAAGCCTGCAGGTATCAGGAGAAATTTCATCAGCAAGAACAATCTCACCTTCTGATGTTTTTCCTAATTCGATTTTGAAATCCACTAAGATGATATTAATTTTATCAAATAGCTCAATTAAAATATCATTAATATCTGAAGTTAATTCATACATTTCATCGAGCTCATCATAAGTCGCCGCTCCTAAAAACACAGCGTGATGATCATTGATAAGCGGATCTCCTAATTCATCTTTTTTATAGCAAATATCAAAAATAGTAACCGGAGACTTTATTCCCTCTTCTACTCCTAATCTTTGAGCCATACTTCCTGCAGAATAGTTTCTTACAACCATTTCCAAAGGAATAATAGAAACTTTTTTTACCAATTGCTCTCTTTCGTTCAGTTGTTTAATGAAATGAGTCTTAATCCCTTTTTCATTTAAATATTCAAAAATCAAAGTAGTGATTGCATTATTCATTTCACCTTTCAGGTCAACTTGACCTCTTTTTTGAGCATTAAATGCTGTAGCGTCATCTTTAAAACGTACTACTACCTGATTAGGATTGTCGGTTGCAAATACTTGTTTTGCTTTACCTTCATACAACATTTCTTTCTTTTCCATTTTTAAATTTTTGTCTTTATTAGATTTATATTATTTAATTAAAATTCCTATTAAAACAGCGATTCCAAAACTAAGTAATGTACCTATAAGTACATATTCTGTGAGCTTTCTTTGCCTCGCTTGAGCCAGATCACTAAATCTGAAAACAGATTTAGCAGCAACCATAAAACCAACTCCTTCCCAATGATTTACAACAATAAAAGTAAATACAAGTAAGCGTTCTAGAATGCCTATATATTTTCCAGCATTCGTAAGAGATTCTGTATGTACTGTATTTTGAGTTTCAGGAACCGGAATCCATGAGGATAATAACAATTTAATGATGATGGATGTCGGAATTGTCAAAAATACAATAGCAACCAACACTTGTACAAAGTCTCTATTATTTAAAAAACTAAAATTAAATTCTTTATAACAATATGAAATTCCCGCTATTACTATAATATGTAAAAGCTGATCAATAAAAAACCATTTTCTTTTAGTTTTTATATTTTGAAAAGTTAACTTGCTTGCATCAATAATGAAATGGGTAATTCCTATAAAAAAAGAAATCCACCATAATTCAAGCTTCCATAAAAAAATAAAACTTAATATTGTGTGAATGAAGACATGAAAATACAAATATTGACTTCTTAACTTATTCTTTTCTTTTTGAGAAACCCATGAATTTGGCTGAAGAATAAAATCTCCAAGTAAATGAGCCAATATGAGTTTAGTAAAAATCATGTCTAGAGTTCGGAGATTTTCTTTTTAAAATATTGGTTAGTTTCCAGGATAAGATCGTAATTAGCTCGTTTCAATCTTTGGCTTACCGATGACTGTGAAATAGCAAACTTTTTGGCCAAATCCTCTTGCGTAAGATCTTCATTCATTATCATTTCGTGAATAATCTCCGCTGTTGCCATAGTCCAATTATCAAAATCTTTTGAAGACCATTTAAGGAGAATATTAAGATCCCTGTCTACCGAATCATTGGAAGTCTTTATATAAACAGTATGACCACTATTTTTTAATTCATTCAAAAGTCTACCAGAATTGACATAGGCAGTGCCATTAGATTCTGTAATTTTCTCAGAGGAAAAATTTTCTTCCCCAATACCTATGGCAATTCTTACATCTAAATTTTCTTGACTTTTAATGAGAGATTTTATAGCTAAGAAATACCAGAAGATATCGTCAATATTGCATTTGAATTGAAACTCATCTCCCCTGTAGATTTCCCATATTTCTGGTGTAGCTCCCCAATTTTCGAGAAGTTGTTTAAGTTTGGTCAACCAAACTTCTGTATTAGCATGTTGCGAATTTATAATATCACCCGTAATGACCGCTATCATTCTGCAAATATAAGTATAATTACTTATAAATAAAAGATATAAGCAGAAACACTTATAGATATTCTTTATTAGTGTTTTTGCTTATATTAATAGAGTTGATACAAAATCCCACTATCAGGGCATCCTAGTTGATTAATCCTATTTCTTAATAAAATTAAAAGTATGATGATCCAGCTTCAGGATGTATTTACCTTGGGCAAGACCGTGAATAAAAATATTCTTCTTTTTTCTAAAGGGCCATTTTTCAGTATATACTACTTTTCCCAAAACATCCACTATTTGAGCAGATTGTATATTTTCTGTATCACCACTTACAAAAATACTTTCATTAGCCGGAGTCGGATAAATTTTAAATACCTCTTTTGTAAAAGATGACTTTTCAGAAGAAAAAGTCCCTAAATTTTGACAATAATTGTTTGCATAAGAATCCCACTCCATACTTTTAAAAGTAGATGTTGGTTGATTTATATTAGCTTTTCTATATAAGGAAACATTTCCTAAAATAGAAGAATTATTTTGACTAGGAAAACCTAATGCATCTACCGTGGCAGATTTATATTTAAGTTCTAAATACTGCCGCCCGGAATAAGTCATTTGAGGAGCTGCGGTTACAAACTTTGCCTGGTTAATAGTATAGCATGAAAAATGAGCATTAGGATTTATAATAACAAAAGTTTCATTATGTTGTACTGTCCCTTCCAACTCATATGAAGCCGGAAAATAATAATTTCCCCCGCTTGTAAGCTGAATAGCCAATCTATAATCACGTAGATTTACAGAATGTCCGGTTCTGTTAGTAATCTCAATAGCTTTATTATTAGACATTCCTTCCAAATATTTTGAAACAAACAGGTCTTTAGAATATGAGTCCGAAGCTAAAGTCATTACTGAAACAGTATTGCTATCTGAAGAACTTATATATCCATTGTTATAGGCTTTAACTGTAAAAGTATAACTCGTTGATGGTGTAAGATGGTCAATACTTATCGAAGTCGCTCTTGTGGAAGCCACTAAAACTCCATCTTTATAAATTCTATAACCTATAACATTTGGGCTAGTGCTCTTATTCCATTGTAAGGTAGTAAAATAAGCATTTGTTTGAGCCACCTTCAAACGACTTGGAGATTTTGGAATATTCGTCTCTGGGATATGTCCCCAGATTGAATTAACCCATTCTGGATGATCGATAAAGGGATTTCTATTCTTCTGAATAGCATACACTTCGTTATTTCTATCCTTTTCCTTTTGTGAAACTGGGTCTTGCTGATGCCACTGAAGAAGCATCGCAATATATTCCGGATCATATGCTCTTTCTTCTGTCCCGTCAAGGGGATTGGTATCAGAGGCCGGATTAAGACTATTATTATATTTAAAAGTCCCTAGTTTTCCTTCATATCTCACCGCAAAATACAATAGGCTTCTGGCAATATCCCCTTTAAATTCGTCAATAGGTTCATATACCCTCCCCGTATAGCTATAATTAGGGATAGCGCTCTTACCAATTTTTGAAGTATTCGTAAAAGTATGAAAAATATGAGATGATGCTGTAGAGCATATTCCATAAGGATAATTACTTCTCAATTGATTAATCCGTGCGTCCGTAGGAACTACATAAAATAGATCCGAATACATAGGATAATTACTATAAAATGTACTTTGTGGCATCATATGTTCTCTGTTCCACCCTTGCCCTTCTGCACTCACACTGCCTATAATATTTGCGTTAGTATATTCATAAGCGTCGGGTCCACTGGGAATTTCCGAATACATATCTAATAGTATGCTTGTATTATTCGCTCCATGATCATAGTATTTGTCTAAATCGGTTGTATTATAATAATGAGTAAGATCACCATAATGCCAGGAAATATTTTTTCTTGAAATAATTTCGTGAAGTTTATTTTTTAATGAATACCCTGTAAGGCCAATGGTCTCATTATAGTAACCAGATGGAATTTGTGCTAAAAAATAAGGATATATAAAAATTATAGGAAATATAAGTTTTTTCATATTGTTAAAATTGGGTGGCAAAAATAGTAAATTAATTGACTCAAAACATTCAACTTATAATTCAAAAAGATTCAAAAACCACACATAAAACAATAGTTTACAACACATTAAACTACAATCCGATAGAATAGAAATAATTTCTTTGGCATTCCATCAATTTATTTATCTTTGGAAACTAACTATTTATATATGAATACAGAAATTATTGATAACATTAAAATGGTAGCAGAAACAGCAAGAAATTTTGCTGAAAAGAATATTAGACCTCATATTATGGAATGGGATGAAAGCCAAACTTTTCCTAAAGATCTATTTCATCAGCTAGGTGAAATGGGGTTTATGGGAATTGTTATTCCTGAGCAATATGGAGGTTCTGGCCTTAGCTATCATGAATATGTGGCTATTCTGGATGAGATTTCCCAAGTAGATCCTTCTATAGGACTTTCTATAGCTGCACACAATTCATTATGTACCAATCATATATATGAGTTTGGAAATGAAGAACAACGAAATAAATGGCTACCTCAATTGGCTACAGGAAAAGTAATCGGTGCCTGGGGATTGACGGAACATAATACAGGTTCGGATTCTGGAGGAATGTCTACTACTGCTAAGAAAGACGGTAACGATTGGATTATTAATGGAGCAAAAAATTTTATTACCCATGCTATTTCTGGGGATATTGCCGTTGTGATGACAAGAACCGGAGAGAAAGGAGCTAAAAATAATTCAACAGCCTTTGTTTTAGAAAAAGGAATGCCTGGTTTTTCTTCAGGAAAAAAAGAAAATAAATTAGGGATGAGAGCTTCTGAAACAGCTGAGTTAATCTTTGATAACGTTCGTGTCCCAGACTCCCATCGACTAGGTGAAGTAGGTGAAGGATTCAAGCAAGCCATGAAAATTTTAGATGGTGGTAGAATTTCTATTGCAGCTCTAAGTTTAGGAACGGCAAGAGGAGCTTATCTGGCTGCCTTAAAATACGCGAAGGAAAGACATCAGTTTGGAAAACCTATTTCTGATTTTCAAGCAGTTAATTTTATGTTAGCCGATATGGCTACTGAAATAGATGCTGCAGAATTACTGATCCATAGAGCTTCTACTTTAAAAAATACAAAACAAAAAATGACTAAAGAAGGAGCTATGGCAAAACTATATGCTTCAGAAGCTTGTGTAAGGATATCTAATAATGCTGTTCAGATCTTTGGAGGGTATGGATACACAAAAGACTTTCCTGTTGAAAAATTCTATAGAGATTCCAAACTTTGTACAATAGGAGAAGGAACTTCAGAAATTCAAAGACTCGTTATTGGTCGTGATATTACAAAATAATTAAACATACAACAGATGATTAAACAAGCTCTTTTAGGGGAATTTTTATATGAATCTGAAAATACCCGTAAAATTCTAAAAGCAATTCCTGATAGTGCCCTTGACTGGAAACCTTCTGAAAAGAACTGGTCCACCGCTCAATTAGCATCACACATTGCTGAAGTATACAATTGGTATGAATCTACTTTTGATAGAGAAGTTTTTGACATGGGTACTTATCAATATGATAAAGGTGACATTTCAAAAGCTAAAAATATCGTTTCTAAGTTTGAAGAGAATGTTTTAAAAGCCCAAAAAGTACTGGAAAACTCCGATGAAAGCAGGTATTTTGATATGTGGAAAATGGAAATAAATGGTAATATTCTTTTTCCTCCAACTCAAAGAATCCAGGTCATCCGTGGTTTTTTATATAATCACTTGTATCATCATAGAGGGGAACTTGTTGTCTATTTAAGGTCAACTGGAAATAAAGTTCCGGGATTATATGGACCCACCGCAGATGATAAAAAATAATTAGAATTATATCACGTAAAAGTGAGTAGCACACGGGTTTTTCGTGTGCTATTTTCTTTTAAAGAGATAATAAAAATTTAATTATTTTTAACAAATAACCATATATTTTGAATTAAAATTCAATAAAATCATTAAAAAATTTGTTTTTCGTAATATTTTTTTTATTAGATTTGATATACCATAATCAAAAAAATTAATATGAAAAAACACTTATCCATGATTGGGATGCTTTTTATTTCCAGCATCTCTTTCGCTCAGACAGATCACATTTGGACAGAAAATTCAAAAAGACCAACAGTTAACGTTTTTGAGAACAAAAATAAAATTGAAAATCCAAAAGTGTACAACTTGGACATTAATGGCTTAAAAAATGCCTTATCTAATGCTCCCAAAAAACTGGCTGCTAGCGAAAAATCAGAGGTTATTATTTCTTTTCCTAACTCTGAAGGAATATTAGAAAAATTCAAAGTAAAAGAAAATTCAAACTTCACCGCTGAACTTGCAGCAAAGTATCCCGACATTAAATCATATGTTGGCCAGGGATTAGATGACCCCAACTCAACGATTTATTTTAGTATTTCTCAACTAGGCTTATCTTCTATGGAGATTTACGGAAATAAATCAGCAGTATTTATCGAGCCTTACACTAAAGATTTATCAACGTATGTAGTTTACAAAAAATCTGACAAGAAAGATGATTTAAGTAAATTTGAATGTACCGTGATCGATGCAGCACAAAATGGTGTTATGGACTCTAGTTCTCGACCTAATGCTGACGATTCTACTTTAAGAACATTTAGACTTGCTCTTTCATGTACAGGAGAATATACTGCCTATTTTGGGGGAACAAAAGCAAATGCTTTAGCAGCAATGAATAATTCCATGACACGCGTAAATGGTGTATTTGAAAAAGATTTTGCAGCAAGAATGGTTTTAGTAGCAAACAATGACGCTATTATTTATACTAACGCTTCAACAGATCCATACTCTCCTTCTTCCGGGATGAGTAGCTGGAATTCCCAACTTCAAAGTACATTAACCTCTGTAATTGGTGAAGCTAATTATGATGTGGGACATTTATTCGGGGCCACTGGTGGTGGTGGGAATGCAGGCTGTATAGGTTGTATTTGTGTAAATGGTTCAAAAGGAAGTGGATACACCTCTCCTGCCGATGGAATTCCTTCTGGAGATAATTTTGATATTGATTATGTAGCTCATGAATTAGGACACCAATTCGGAGGCAATCATACATTTTCTCATGGAAATGAAGGTACTGGCGTTAATATGGAACCAGGATCCGGCTCTACGATCATGGGATATGCCGGAATTACCAATCAAGATATTCAGCCTCATTCAGATGCATTTTTCCATGCTATAAGTATTCAACAAATCACCAACAATATCAAGGCAAAAACCTGCTCAGTAAATACTCCAACTGGTAATGCTATTCCAACGGCAAATGCTGGTGCAGATTATACAATTCCTAAAGGGACTCCATTCATGCTAACAGGAACAAGTACGGATGCCAATGGAGATGCATTGACTTATATTTGGGAACAAATGGACAACGCATCCTCTTCTCAAACAGGAGCTAACTCAGCCGCAAGTGCCACAAAAACATCTGGTCCTAATTTCAGATCATGGACACCATCTACATCTCCTGTAAGATATTTCCCTAGAATGGCTTCTATTTTAGCCGGAGCAACGACTACTGCGGGCTCAGAAATTACTGTTGAAGCTTTATCATCAGTAGCAAGAACATTAAATTTCAGATTTACTGCTCGAGACAATAGAGCTGGAGGAGCTGGAAATAATTCCGATGACGCAGTAGTGACAGTAAATGGAACCGCAGGACCTTTCAGTGTTACTTCTCAAAACGCTGCCACAACATATGCGGGAGGAAGCTCTCAAACAATAACATGGGACGTTGCTGGAACTACCTCAAATGGAGTTAATGCTGCCAATGTTGACATTCTTTGGTCAACTAATAGCGGGACTTCTTGGACTACTTTACTGGCAGGAACTCCTAATGATGGATCGCAAGCAGTAACCATTCCAAATGCTTCAACCACAACAGGAAGAATCATGGTAAAAGGTTCTAATCATATTTTCTTCGATGTTAATAATGCTAATATTACGGTAAATGCAGGATCAGGAGGAGATGTAACACCTCCTACAGCACCTACCCTTACAGCTTCTGGAACAACTTCTACAACTACGAATCTTTCATGGAGTGGCGCCACAGATAATGTAGGAGTGACAGGATATGACATCTATAGAGGTGCTACATTAATAGGCTCTACCGCTCTTACTACCTCTACAGTTACCGGACTAACTCCTGCTACTGCATATACTTTCAGCGTAAAATCAAAAGATGCTGCAGGGAACGTATCCCCATCAAGTAATACCGTAAATGTAACCACTCTTTCCGGAGGTTCAGTAACTTACTGTTCAGCTTCTGCAACCAATACATCCGATGAAAGAATTGGAAACGTGAAGTTTGGTACCATCAATAATACTTCTACAGGGACTGCTGGTTATGAAGACTTCACAGCAATCTCAACCAACGTAACAAAAGGAAACTCTTATGCTATTTATATAACACCAGTTTGGACTTCAACAGTATATAATGAAACTTATGCAGTTTATATTGATTACAATAAAGATGGAGACTTTACTGATAGTGGAGAACTTGCCTGGACTAAAGCAGCTTCTACAACTTCACCGGTAACAGGATCAATTACTATTCCTGCTACTGCATTGTCAGGGGCTACCAGAATGAGAGTAATTATGAAATATAGTACTTTACCGACTTCACCTTGTGGAACGTTCACGTATGGACAAGTTGAAGATTATACTATTAATATTGCTTCTTCTGGAAAAAGAGAAAGATTAATTAATGATACAAAAGATCCAATTACTAGTATTAATATATTCCCTAACCCTGTTATTGATATATTACATGTATCTAATATGACATCTGAGGATTACAAAATCTTCGATATGGGTGGAAAACTTGTTAACTCTGGAAAACTCGAAAAAGGAGCAGTCAATGTAAGCCAACTTGTAAAAGGAGCCTACATGATTGAAATTGGAGAAATCACCAAAAAATTCATTAAAAACTAATAACCTTTTAAATTAAACTATGCAAGGACCACCTATTTTTAGGTGGTCTTTTCCCTTTTAAATACCTAAATCAATAGTAATAAAAAAAACTCAAACAAGCCTCTAATATAAAGTAAACTAAAAAATAAATATTTAATTAAATAAATCACCATTTAATGAATTTTTTAATTAAATTTATCACTCAAAACACCCTTTTTCTGTACCGTTTACCAACGTTCTTTTTTTTGAACATACTCCATCTGTTTTGTACATCATTAAAAATTATTATATGAAACATTTATTTAAGTATTTCTTTTTTTTTACTATTGCTTCTTTTTCAATTGCCTGTAGCTCAGATCGAGAAGAAGAAACTTATAGTACAACACCTCCTGTTACAATTGTATTTTATAAAAATGCTGATGAATTTGCTCTCACCTACGACACCTCCGGAACCGTAAGTCCTGCAATTAAAGATCAAGCCTTTAATCTCTATAAGCAAGGTAAATGGATTGAATTAGAAGGACTCTTCAACGCCAATAAGTTGAATGGAGGATGGCCTCCCGCAAATGGGGGTTATAACATCATAGATGATGTTCCGTTTCAAGCAGGGCAAAAATTTGATAGATATAGTGGAGCCATTGGTAGCTATGACGGAACCGGAATTCCCACTTTGGGAGGTAGTTTTACAAGCCCTATAATCAATGGATACGTATATAGCTTTGAGCAAAGAGCCTTAAATAAACCCGAAAACACCTATGACTTCTACTATGAAATAGATGTCTTGAATAATTTATTATCCTTTAAATCACAAACCGCAGATGTTATTCCTTGGTTTAACCAAGTAGGTGGTGGTAAACAGACTATGTGGAAAATTCCCATTGACCCTACCACCGGATATCAGAAAACATGGAATAAGTTAGCCGAAGAAGGATACATAAAAGTAACTATTAAAAAAAGTCCAAGTGGAAAATTTCCTAAATTAGTAGGTACAGTTATCCAAAAATAAGTAAACTCACATGTACTCGATATCAAAAAAAATAAACATAACTAAACCAGCCTTTATTCTACAAAATATCTTTAGAAATGATGAAATAGGTTCCCCTACTGTAATAAAATTTACATGTTGTGATTGTAATCATGAAAATACAATTGAAATAACTCCATATCAATCAGGATTTCCAATTCTTCAGATCTATAAAAAAGACACTGTATTATCTAAAAACGAATTATTAAAAAATAGAATGGTTTCTGAAACCTCACAAGGAATGTTGCATTTTGGAGAAGTTACAGTAAATAATTTACCAACCTTATATTTTGGAACTACTTGCTCATATTGTTATTCAAAATATATAGGGGTGTTTGGGTATGGAGAAACACAACCTGGACTAACTTCCCTAGTCATCTCAGGAATATGGAAATACGAGGAATCGATATAATTTATATTCAATAGATGAACAATTTATTTTCTTGAATACACTATTTTAATTAGAAATCCACAGCCTATAACTGTGGATCTTTAATTAAATAGATTATAGTAGCGAGATTCATACATTTTATTTGGATAGGACTATACATTTTAAAAATCGTTTTTTATATTTGTCCTAAATTTAAAATTTCATGGAAAAAATTGATAGTCTGAACCAAGTAGCTGAATTCCATACTACTTTCAAAGCTCCTATTTTAGAAACACCACAAATCCCATCTTTAGAAAGATGTAATTTAAGAGTTGATCTTTTACAAGAAGAGCTGAACGAGCTGAAACAAGCAATCCAAGACGGAAATATGGTAGAAATTGCTGATGCACTTTGTGATTTACAATATGTTTTAAGTGGTGCCGTTTTAGAGTTTGGTCTTGGCAATAAATTTGTAGAATTATTCAATGAAGTTCAACGTTCCAACATGTCTAAGGCTTGTGATAATGAAGAGCAAGCAAAGGAGACCGTTGAATTTTATAAAGTAAAAGAAGTAGAGTCTTTTTATGAAAAATCAGGAGAAAAGTTTAATGTTTATCGACAAGCAGACCATAAAGTATTAAAGAATAAATATTATTCACCTGCTGATTTAAAGAAAATTATCGAAAAATAATATGAAAAAATTTATTACCCAGCTTACCATTATTTCAGGTATAGCACTAAGTGTTCCTCAGCTGAGTGCTCAAAAAATAGTAGTCAACAGAGAGGTTGATACTCAGAATGATGGTAAAATGCTTTTAGGAAATCAGTTAAAAGAACAATTTCTAAAGGAACCTTATGCAGATTGGTACATAAAAGAACATGACGAATATACACCTGATGCACAAGCAATCATCGAGCTTAAAAAAAAGAAGATTAATTCTTATAATATTATCGTTTTTTTAGGAACTTGGTGTGAAGACAGCCAGAGAGACTTTCCACGACTTATGAAAATTCTAGAAGAGGTAAAATATTCTGACAAGAAATTAACTATTATAGCCGTAAATCGTAAAAAAGAATCTCCCACCGGAGATGAAGGCCGCTATAATATTCAAAAAGTTCCTACTATCATTGTAGAAAAATATGGTAAAGAAATAGGAAGGATTATAGAAATGCCTACAAGCGGATATATTGAAAAGGATTTGTCTGCTATTGTAAAGAAAGATGACAGTTCTGTTATTAAGGAAATTTTTAAATAATTATCTTGAAAAACAACAAAGTAATCATATCATTTTTAGCAGGGATTCTTATCATGGTACTCCTGTTCTTTAGTTTTAGATCTTGTTTTAATGTAAGTAATAAAACAGAAAAATCAGATTATTATATTCTTACTAATCAGATTTCTAAAATGAATAAAATGGTTGTTTTGGAACAGAATTCCTCTTCCATGCAAAAAACAAAAATGGGATATGAATTTTTTGGGAAAGAAGTGACCAGTAATAATATCATTACGTACACCCAAACCACTACGCAGGTTTCATATGATCTTAATAAAATGAAGATAGAAGTTGATTCTATCCACAAAAAATTAATCATTACAGAATTACCTGATGCAGAAATCAAAATCAATCCCAGTGTAGAAATACAATCATTGGACGATTCTTTCTTTAACAGAATATCTGAAAAGGATATTAAAAATGTTACCCATAAAGCTAAAGAAACAGCAATACAGTCTATCGATCAAAATAGGTTGAGAACAGAAGGCAGAAAACAATTAATAGAAAATCTTAATACTATTTTCGTTTTGGCAAAGGCTTTGAATTATACTATAGAAGACCAGACTGGAAAACTGGGAATTTTAGGATTATAAAATTCAATAATCATGAGCAAAAAAGACAATAACAAAAAAACAGAATCTGCGAACTCCGCAGAAACGAAAAAACAAAATCAGGATTTTCAAAACATTCCTGCATCTTCTAAAAAAACCAACCCTCCGAGCATCAATAAAGAAGATATTCAAAAATCTTCTAAAAAGGTTTCCGGAAAAACAGATAATACAGATCAATAAATAAAAGGTTTTGTCTCTATAAAGAGGCAAAACCTTTTTCAGAATATCTAAATAAACGAACTATACAATGGTAGACTTTCCAATATTTACATTCTCAATATTATAATATGATTTTTCAGAATATTTAATGTAATCTGCAATAAAACTTCCCACTTCACTTGTAGAATACCATTGCTTAGAATTGAGATCACTCGTTACATATTTATGCTCAATAGCATGTTCTACGGATTCTCTTAATTTATTGGCTGCCAGATCTAATTGTAAATAATCAAGCATCATAGCAGTGCTTAAAATAGAAGCTACAGGATTGGCAATTCCTTTGCCTTTTGCCTGAGGATAAGACCCATGAATAGGCTCAAACAGTCCATTTTCTTCCCCAATAGAAGCTGAGGGTAATAATCCAATAGAGCCCCCGATTACACTCGCTTCATCAGAAATAATATCGCCAAACATATTTTCTGTCACAATGACATCAAATTGTTTAGGATTAAGGATCAATTGCATTGCGGCATTATCAACAAACATATATTCCAATTCTACATCTTCATATTCAGCAGCAATTTCCTGACAAGTCTTTCTCCATAACCTTGATGTATCTAATACATTGGCCTTATCAATAAGCGTTAATTTTTTTCTCCTTTTCTGCGCCTCCTGAAAAGCCATATGAACAATAGGGAGAATTTCTTCTTTAGCATATTTACAGATATCATATGCATACTCACCGTTTTCCTCTGTAAATTTTTCCCCAAAGTAAATACCACTCACTAATTCTCTGAAAATCTGAATATCGGTACCTTCAATAATATCTTGTTTCAATGGGCTTTTACCAATTAATGAAGAATATGTTTTTAGAGGTCTAATATTAGCAAAAAGCCCTAGCTCTTTACGAAGTTTCAATAACCCCTGCTCCGGTCTTACTTTTGCATCTGGATTATTATCAAATGAAGGATCACCAATAGCCCCAAAAAGAACAGCATCCGACTCTTTACAAATTTCTAACGTTTCTTCAGGTAAGGGATTTCCTGTTTTTGAAATAGCTTCTGCTCCAATTAATCCATATTTAAATTGAAATTTATAATGAAAAGCCTCAGAAATAGCATCTAAAATCTTGATGCTTTCTGCAACTACTTCCGGCCCTATTCCGTCTCCCGGAAGAACAGCTATTTTAAAATGATCGTTATTCATATATTCTTTGTGTTTTTAGTTCAAATTCTTGTATGGCATCTTTTTTACTGATCAAAAAATCAATATCATCATAACCATTCAGTAAACATATTTTTTTATAAGAATCTAGCTCAAAATATTCCGTCTTATCTTGAAAAGTAACCGTCTGGTTTTCTACATCCACTTCAATTTCACTTTCAGGCTCTTGGGTAATGTGAGCTAAAATCTCTTTTAAAAATGATTCAGAAACTTTTACAGGCAAAAGTCCATTATTCAGAGC
Source organism: Chryseobacterium potabilaquae (assembly GCF_902728265.1). Taxonomy (GTDB): domain Bacteria; phylum Bacteroidota; class Bacteroidia; order Flavobacteriales; family Weeksellaceae; genus Chryseobacterium; species Chryseobacterium potabilaquae. Next base: position 49,092 of record NZ_CACVBR010000020.1, on the reverse strand, counting down.
GTTTCCTCTAAAAATATCGGCAAAAAAACTTGAAATTACAACCCTGAATCCATAATCCGTTAAAGCCCAGGCTGCATGTTCTCGACTACTTCCACAGCCAAAATTATTTCCGGCAACCAATATTTCTCCTGAATATTGCGCTTTATTTAAAACAAACCCAGGATTCGCCTCATGGGTATGGACATTATATCTCCAATCACGAAACAAGTTATTTCCAAACCCTTTTTTATCTATACTTTTCAAAAATCGTGCAGGAATAATCTGATCGGTATCAATATTTTCTACCGGTAATGGTATAGCACGGGATTTTATAACAACTAACTTTTGCATTTTGTTTAATTTAAATTTTCAAAAACCGAAATTCTTCCTTCTATCGCCACTTTAGCTGCAGTTAATGGACTAGCCAAAATAGTTCTAGCTCCCTGCCCTTGTCTTCCTTCAAAATTTCTATTTGATGTGGAAACACAATACTCCCCTTCCGGAATTTTATCATCATTCATTGCAAGACATGCCGAACAACCCGGTTGCCTAATTTGAAATCCTGCTTCATTGAAAATTTCATTGAGCCCCTCTTCATAAATTTGCTTAACAACTTGCTGGGAACCGGGAACAATTAAAGCGTGTACATGCTCTGATTTATTTTTACCTTTAATATATTGCGCTGCTGAACGAAAATCTTCAATTCTAGCATTGGTACAACTTCCAATAAAAACATAATTGATCTTAATATCAGAGGGGGATTGTCCGGCTTTTAATCCCATATATTGTAAGGCTTTCTCTTCCGATTCATTTTGAGGAGTAGGAATCATTTCATGTACTGAAATTCCCATTCCGGGATTAGTTCCATAGGTAATCATGGGGTAGATTTCAGAAGCATCAAAAGAAAATTCTTGATCAAAAATAGCCCCTTCATCTGTCCCTAAGGTTTTCCAATACTCTAGCTTCTCTTCCCATTCTTCATCCTTTGGAGCAAACGTTTTCCCTTTTACATATTCAAAAGTGATTTCATCCGGGGCAATCATTCCTCCTCTAGCTCCCATCTCTATACTCATATTACAAACAGTCATCCTTCCTTCCATAGACATTTCTTCAAACACATTTCCTGCATATTCACAGAAATATCCTGTTCCCCCGTCAGTTCCAACCTTTGAAATAATGTAAAGAATAACATCTTTAGGTTCAACATCTTTGTTGAGCTTTCCATTGACGGTAATTCTCATTGATTTAGGCTTATTCAATAATAAGCATTGGCTGGCAAAAACCTGTGCAACCTGGCTGGTTCCAATTCCGAAAGCTATGGAACCGAAAGCACCATGCGTGGAAGTATGACTATCACCGCAAACAATACTCATTCCCGGTTGTGTAATCCCTAATTCCGGAGCAATAATATGTACAATCCCCTGATACTGATGCCCTAATCCATAAAGTTCAATATTATTTTTATTACAATTTTTTGTTAATTGTTGGACTTGATTTCTGGATGATTCATCAACGATCGGAAGCTCTTGATTTAATGTAGGCACATTATGATCTGCTGTTGCAACGATTTGGCTGGGTCTAAAGATTTCAAGATTTCTTGATTCTAGTTCAGAAAAAGCTTGAGGGCTTGTTACTTCATGAATCAAATGTTTATCAATATATATGATTTGAGGTCCATCAGGAATACTTTCTACTACATGTACATCCCAAACTTTATCAAAGAGTGTCTTTTTACTATTGTCCATTTCTACGCTTATTTAAAACAATATTTATCCTATTTTTCTATTAAATACCTCAATCATTAATCCTAAATCATCATTATTTACCTCTTTCTTTATATCAGCAATTTTCAAAAATTCTTCATATAAAAAGTCAAGTTCATTTTTAGTGACATCAAAACCAATATGTTTGAATCGGTAAGCTAATGCCGAACGTCCACTTCTCGCCGTAAGAACAATAGAGGAATTATTCACACCTACATCGGCAGGATCTATTATTTCATAAGTTTCTCTGTTTTTAATCACACCATCTTGGTGAATCCCTGAACTGTGGGCAAAAGCATTCGTTCCTACAATAGCTTTATTAGGTTGTACCGGCATTCCCATTAAATCAGAAACCAACACACTCATATAATTCAGCATTTTGGAATTTATATGAGTATGTAATTTAAGGTCTGTATGTTGTTTTAAGACCATGACAACTTCTTCTAATGCCGTATTTCCTGCTCTTTCGCCAAGTCCATTGATTGTACATTCTATTTGTCGTGCTCCATTTATCACCCCTGCAATAGAATTAGCAGTAGCCATTCCTAAATCATTATGACAATGGCAAGATAAAATAGCTTTATCAATACCTTTTACATTTTCTTTTAAGTACTTTATTTTTTGACCATACTCTTCAGGAAGACAATATCCTGTTGTATCGGGAATATTAAGAACTGTTGCACCGGCTTTAATGGCTTCCTCGCAAACTTGAGCAAGAAAATCATTATCTGTTCTTCCTGCATCTTCGGCATAAAACTCAACATCTTCTACAAAAGTTTTTGCATATTTTACAGCTTGAGTAGCTCTTTCTATAATTTTTTCTCTCGTCGAGTTAAATTTATATTTGATATGCGAATCTGAAGTTCCAATTCCTGTGTGAATTCTGGGTCTTTTTGCTAATTTTAGGGCTTCCGCAGCCGCTTCTATATCTTTTTCATTAGCCCTAGTTAAACCACAAACTTTTGCATTTTTTACCAATTTTGAAATTTCTGAGACCGAATGAAAATCTCCCGGACTTGAAATGGGAAAACCTGCCTCAATGATATCCACACCAAGCTCATCCAGTTTTTCAGCAATAGTTAGCTTTTGATTTGTATTTAATTTACAACCAGGTACCTGTTCTCCATCACGCAATGTAGTATCAAAAATTTCAATTTTTTCGGAATTCATACTGAAGTTTTTTACTTAATTTTGGTTCAAAACTAATAGATTGATTAATTTATGAGTTCCTGTTTTTTTAGAAAATTACAATATTCAAAAGAATAAAAACAAAACACAAACATCTGATAATAAAATAATTAAATTGAAAAAAAATACAACGTCAAAATCGCAAAAAGATTTTTTATTTGTACTAATAAAGTCATTGACAACCTCAGAAAAGAGGCAATTCAAACTCTATGTAAATCGTCTTGGAATAAATGCAGACGCCAAATTTCTACTTCTTTTTTCTGAATTGGATAAAATGAGTGAATATGATGAAAATATCATTATTGAGAAGAAAGTTTCTACTAAGCAACAGCTATCCAATCTTAAAGCCCATCTCTATAAACAAATTTTAGTGAGCTTAAGAATGAACCCAAGCCATCAAAATTACAGAATACAACTACGGGAACAACTCGATTTTGCTAACATTCTTTATCAAAAAGGCCTTTATAAGCAAGCCTTAAAAATTTTAGATAAGTCTAAACAAACAGCTCTTGAACTAGATGAGAAAAGTATTGCATCAGAAATCATCGACTTAGAAAAAGTAATTGAATCACAATTTATTACAAGAAGTATTGTGGGTCGTGCCGATGAGTTAATTGACCAATCCAAAAGGATTAGCCTGCAAAATCATTACACTACAGAATTATCAAATCTTTCCCTAAAGCTATACAGTGAAATGTTAACGCATGGATATGTAAAAAATGATGAAGATCGCTTGGAAATTATGCAGATTTTCAATACTCAAATCAAAAATATTGCATTTGAAAAATTGAATTTCACCGAAAAACTTTGGTATTTTAAGGCGCATGTTTGGAAAAACCAACTTTTACAAGATTACAAGTATACCTTAAAATATGCCTATCAATGGGTAGACTTATTTCATAAAAATCCTGAGATGATTGCGAGTCACCCCGTATGGTATATTAAAGGAAATACCTATCTGCTAAAAATTCTTTTTCTGTATGGGAATATCGATATTTTGGAAGAACATTTCAATAGATTTAATGAGAAAGTATACTCTTCAAGTTTCGCTCAAAATGAAAACTTACAATCACTTGTTTTTCTGACTCATTATAATACTTTAATGAATATTCACTTTGTAAAAGGAGAGTTCTTCACAGGGACTAAATTAATTCCTGAAATCGAAATGAAAATGGAAAAACTTCGAGATAAAATTGACGAACATCACTTTATGATTTTTTATCTTAAAATGGCAGCCATGTTTTTTGGCAGTAAAAAATATAAAGAATCTATTCACTATTCAATGAAAGTCTTAGAGTCAAAAGGAAATGTTCAGGAGGATCTTATTTTTCATACTCGGATACTTATTTTAATGGCTAAACATGAATCCGGAAATGATGAAGATTATGATGAATTTATAAAAGAAACCCAACGGTTTGCAAAAAAAATGAAAAACCCAGAAGAGTTTCATTTTGAAAGTGTGAAATTTTTCAAAAATCTCAATAATATAATTTCCGATAAACAACTAAAGGCATTTGAAGCGTTTGATGAAAAATTGGAACTTTTCTCTACAAATGAATATTATAGACGTTCACTTTTGTATATTGATATTCGTGGATGGATAAAATCTAAGATTCAAAACCAAGATGTCATCGAAATAATACGGCAAAAAGTAAAATATAAAAGAAGGCACTAAATTGATTTTCTGCCAGTTAAAATATCTTACACTAAAATCTTCATTAAATGACATTTTTTTAAAACGTTATTATGGAAGTTTTAGTATTAAATCTTACCTCAAATAAGCTTAAATATAGGTTTTTATATAAAAAAAACGTATTTTTGCCTCTTAAAAATTTTTTAGTTAAAAATGATAAAAATTACACTACCAGACAATAGTGTCAAAGAATTCGAATCGGGAGTTACTCCCCTTGATGTGGCAAAATCTATAAGTGAAGGATTGGCTAGAAATACCATTTCCGCAGTTGTTAATAGCAAACAAGTAGAGACGACCACGCCGATAACCATGGATTCGACAGTACAACTTTTGACCTGGAGTGATGAACTTGGAAAAAAAGCTTTTTGGCATTCTTCTGCTCACCTTTTGGCACAGGCTATCTTAGAATTTTATCCTAATGCTAAGTTAACTATTGGCCCTGCTATTGAAAGTGGGTTCTATTATGATGTGGATTTTGGAGACGAAAGTTTATCTGAAAAAGATTTTGAGAAAATAGAGAAGAAAGTATTAGAAAACGCAAAAAAAAGTTCAACTTTTTCATTATACCCAGTTTCCAAAGAAGAAGCATTACGAGTATATGCTGACAATCCTTATAAAGTAGAATTAATTTCTAATCTTAATGATGGGGAAATTACGTTTGTTACTCATGATAACTTCACCGATCTTTGTCGTGGAGGCCACATTCCTAATACAAGCATTGTAAAAGCGGTTAAAATTTTAAACGCGGCAGGAGCCTACTGGAGAGGAAATGAGAAAAATCCTCAGTTAACAAGAGTCTATGGTATTTCTTTTCCTAAACAAAAAGATTTAACGGAATATCTTGAAAAATTAGAAGAAGCTAAAAGAAGAGATCATAGAAAACTAGGTAAGGAATTGGGAATTTTTGCTTTTTCAGAAAAAGTAGGAGCCGGTTTACCCCTTTGGTTACCAAAAGGAGCCGCTTTAAGAAAAAAACTAGAAAATTTTCTTACGGTAGCTCAAAAGAAAGCAGGCTATGAATTTGTTATGTCACCTCATATTGGGGCAAAAGAGTTATATGTAACTTCCGGACATTGGGACAAATATGGAGAAGATAGCTTTCAACCAATTAAAACTCCGAACGAAGGGGAAGAGTTTATGTTAAAGCCTATGAACTGTCCTCATCATTGTGAAATCTATAAAACTTCACAATGGAGTTATAGAGATCTCCCTAAAAGATATGCAGAATTTGGAACAGTGTACCGATATGAACAAAGTGGAGAACTTCATGGATTGACAAGAGTTCGTGGATTCACTCAGGATGATGCTCACCTATTCTGTACTCCTGATCAGCTTTTAGAAGAGTTTGAAAAGACCATAGATCTAGTATTGTATGTCTTTACTTCATTAGGTTTTGAGGATTTTGTGACTCAGGTTTCATTAAGAGATACTGAAAACAGAGATAAATATATTGGATCTGATGAAAATTGGGAAAAAGCAGAAAATGCTATTATTACCGCTGCAAAAAATAAAGGCTTAACTACTATTGTTGAGTATGGTGAGGCAGCATTCTATGGTCCCAAGTTAGATTTCATGGTGAAAGATGCTTTAGGTAGAAAATGGCAGCTTGGAACAATTCAGGTTGATTATAACTTACCTGAAAGATTTGATCTTCATTATATAGGAAACGATAATGAAAAGCATAGACCGGTAATGATTCATAGAGCTCCTTTCGGTTCCATGGAACGTTTTATTGCTATTTTAATTGAAAATACGGCTGGAGACTTCCCATTATGGCTAAGTCCTGATCAATTTATCATCTTACCTATCAGTGAAAAATATGTAGATTATGCAAAAAAAGTTTCACAATTTTTAGAAAATCACGATATTAGCGGTCAAATTGATGATAGAAACGAAAAAACAGGAAAGAAGATCCGTGATGCCGAATTGAAGAAGATTCCATTTATGCTAGTTGTAGGGGAAAATGAAGAAAAAGAGGGAACGATTTCTGTAAGAAGACGCGGAGAAGGAGATCTTGGGGTAATGAATATGGAAAATTTTGTTTCTTATTTTAAAAAAGAAGCTACAATATAAAACTCTAAAGATGTAAGATGATCTATGATAGATATAAGTGTCATCTTTTATTTTAATAAATTTAGTAATTAACCAATAAAATTATAATACAATAGCACAAAGATTTAACAACAGGGGCCCACAAAGACGTCCTGTACAAGAGGACTTACACTTAATCAACGATAAAATTCGTGTGAGAGAGCTTCGTTTGGTGGGCGATAACGTAGAGCCGGGAATTTATCCAATTGACAAAGCAAGACAGATTGCTGCTGAGCAAGAATTGGATCTAGTAGTGATTTCTGATAAGGCTGAACCGTTTATTGCAAGAATATTAGAATACAAAAAATTCTTATATGAGCAAAAGAAAAAGCAAAAAGAGCTTAAAGCTAAGCAAGTAAAAGTGGTGGTAAAAGAAATCCGTTTCGGACCTCAAACCGATGACCATGATTATGAATTTAAGAAAAAACATGCGGAAAAATTTCTTGAAGAAGGTTCTAAATTAAAAACCTACGTATTTTTTAAAGGCCGCTCCATTATCTTTAAAGATCAAGGAGAAATTTTGCTTTTAAAATTAGCACAGGAATTAGAGCATGTTGGAAAAGTTGACCAACTTCCTAAGCTTGAAGGAAAAAGAATGATTATGATGATGAGTCCTAAAAAACCGGCTAAATAATTAATGAGATTATTCTATAATTTCAAACTTTAAATATAAACCTCAAATTAGTTTGAGGTTTTTTTATTTTATACTAATGTCAATACTATTTATCCAAATCTGTTCCCGGTCTTTTGTGTATTCAAAATTTTGCAACATAAATTCCCGATTGTATTTTACTTTTTCGTTGAAATGTAGTTTTCCGTTGATGTAAACTTTTACTTTCTTTTTCAGGTTGACCATTTCAGGCGATATATTGATAGAAAATGATTGGATATTTGACGTTTGGATTCGGAAAATATTATTGTTGTATTCAGCTTTTATTTTTCCCGATTTTCTTGGAAAGTCAAACGCATTTTTATAAACTTCCTGAACGATTAAGTTGTCGTTTTTATCATAATCCAACCATTTGTTGATTTTAAAGTTGAGTTCTTTGTGCCAATTTGCTTTTGGACTTAATATGTCTAATTTTGTGTCAGAAATCCAATCAATATTTCCGTATTTTTCATCATCAAACTCCCAAGATATTTCTTTTGGAAACGGATTTCTTTTTCGTTTTATCAAATCATCAAACAGGATTTTATAGGCTGGTTCTGATTCATCAAATTGAGGAAACCAATGCGGGAATCCATTATAACGATATTCTTTATAATCCGCATTTATCTCGTTCATTAATTTTGTAAAGTCATCATTTGCATTTGGCGGATAATAATAATCTTCGTCTGTTGAAAAGTTGATAAATGAACGGTTTTTTATGTTTTCTATAAATGTTCCTCCCGTGAAAACTTTAGGATAGGTATTGAAACCATAAAAACCTGCAAATTGTGTAGGTTGTTTCATCAGATAAGAAAACGAGCCTGTTGCTCCGTTGGAATGTCCCGAAATAAAAACTTTGTTTTCATCAACATTAATTCCTTTTTTAATGAGTTTAACCATTTCGGGAATCATAAAAAAACCATCATCCGATGTCATCCAATTGTATTGTCGGCTTCCTTTCGGGAAAACCAAAATCACATCATTTTGTTCGGCATATTTTGTATAATATCTATTCCATTCTCCTAAATTTAATCCGACAGGCTGAAAATCTACAAGATCATTATTTCTTACTGCTCCGTGTAGGAAAAAGAGTAGCGGATATTTCTTTTGGGGATTGTAATTTTTGGGTAAATGAACAAGAAATGCAGTTTTTGTAGAGTCGTTTATTGGAAAAGAAATAGAGTAATCCTGTTTTTGTTTGGGCAAATAAGGGTTATAAGATTTGATTTCTTCATAAAGTTTTTTTTCATCTGAGAATGAAAATGCTTTTTCCTTAATATTAAAAAACTCGTTTGCGGATTCTTTTAGTTTGTCAAAAAATAGATTACGTTTGAAAACAGCTCTTTCCTTGACTGTTATCCATCTTGGGTCACTTATCAAGTTTCTGTATTCTGATTCTGCATATTTTCCTACTACCGAATTCCATTCGGGAAGCCCTGTATTTATATCTGTATCAATTTCCACAAGTTTTGTAAGAAATTGGAATGCCTTATCAAATTCCTTTAATTCTCCTGCTAATACTGATGCTTTATACAATCCGCTTTCATCTATGCTGTCGGGAAATTTGCTAAAAGCGTCCTCATAAAACGATAAAGATAATCTGTAACCGTCTTCGTCTTTTGCTTTATGCATTGTTTCCAATGCTTTTTGTCTTAGTTCTGAATAGATTTCCTGTGCGTCTGCTACTACACAAAAGAAAATAGAAATTAATGTTATACAATACCTCATAAATCAAAATTTGAAAAGGCAAAACTATAAACAACAAATTGCAAAAACTTGTAAAAATGGAACATTACAAATTAAGATTGCAAGTGCCAAAATATATCTTCTTGTCCTAAAACAGTTCCTTTATTGAAAAAAGATTTTGGGGAATTTTCCGTAAGATTTTTATAGATTTTGTTGAAATGTGATTGGTCGTTGAAATTAAATTCGTAGGCAAGTTCCGTGAAATTGCTTTCAGAATTTTCAAAAAGTTTTTTGTTCATTGTTTGTCTGAAAAGAACAATTTCGTGGAATTTTTTGATGGAGACTCCTAAATGTAATTGAAAAATTCGGTTTAAATGTTGTCGGCTTATTCCGATTTGGTTAGAAATCTCTGCAACCGAAAAATCTTCGTAATGATTGAAAATATATTGCAAAGATTTTTCAAGAATGGCGTTTTCAAATTTCTTAAATCTCTTTTCTAAAAAGCTGTCCAATAAATTTGTGAGATTATTTGTTTCTGTTGTTGAGAAAATTTCCTTTAGTTCGTTTTGAGTAAAAAACTCGTAATCTGTGATATAATATGAAAAATCTAAATTTTCGTAAAATTGTTGGATCCCTAAAGGATGAAGCACAATGACCATTCTGTGAACTTTTCCTTCTTGTTTTACATTGAGAACTTTCTCCCGAAGTGGTGTAAAAATTTGAAAAGGTTTTGCCGTTTCTTCAAATTTCATTTCTCCGTTTTTCAATCGGATATGAGATTTGTAAAGCGAAATTGTATTGTTGAAATGCGGGAAACACTGAAATTCGTTGATTGCATTATTTGGTTTAATGTCCAAATAATAATAGTCAACGTGTTTTTTGACGATTGAATTTTTCGGCTTAAATGTTTCAAAGATTTCTATCATTCTTCACTCAGTACATTGATAATTTGCTATAATTACAAAAATACAAAAAAACAATGCTTATCAACACTGGCTTTCTTTAATCTCTTTATTGTTTTCCAAGTTGTGAAACAAAAGACCGTTCAATTCCCTTAAATTTATGCGATACCTTTTGCATATCCTTACCAACTTTCTCGTTGAGTATCTTGGCATAAATCTGGGTTATGGCAATGTTCTTATTCCCCAACATCATACTCAAACTCTCTAACGGAACATCCTAGCTTAAAAGCAGAGTGGCAAACGTATGACGGCCAAATGAAAGGTTACTTTTTTCTCTTTAAGACAGTCTCTTTAGGCTATCATTACAGACTGTATTTGAGGGGACAGGAAAAACCCTCTCGTCCTTTGAAAATCCTATATATTTTTCGATAATCATTTTGGGAATATCCAGTTGAATGTTACAAGCTGTTCTAACTCATTCCGCAACAAATAATCTCTGCCTTTGTCCTTTTTGATATTCTTGTATCGCTAAAGACACATCGGAGTAACCGTATTTTGTAAGGGCAAAATTGGGAAGATGTCTTAATAATTTTTTATACTTACTTCGTGTTCCATTTACCCGAAGTCCACTATTGACCTTTCATTGTTTTTTCTGCTTTTTTCCCGCATTACCAAAAAATAAAAAAGTGGCTGTAAAGCATTTATTTACAGCCGTTTTGCCTATTTTTAATCTTTGATGTGTTTTTACTGAAAATTTATTTTAAATTAAAATTATTATCACAAATCAACAATTTGATATTTTTTTTGCTCTAAATTTGTTTTAAGGATAAAGAATAGTCATCCTATTTATATCAAAAATAAATTATTAATAACAATTAACCAGCAAAGAAATGAGTACAATCAAATTAAAAGATGGAACTGAAATTTATTACAAAGATTGGGGAACAGGACAACCAATTTTTTTTCACCACGGATGGCCACTATCAAGTGATGATTGGGACGCTCAAATGTTTTTCTTCTTAGAGCAAGGATATAGAGTAATAGCCCATGATAGAAGAGGTCACGGTAGATCTGAACAAACACCATATGGACATGATATGGATACTTATGCATCAGATGTCGCTGAAGTGGTTGACACGCTTGGTCTACAAAATGTAATCCACGTTGGACATTCTACAGGAGGCGGAGAAGTCATTCGATATGTTGCGAAGCATGGAAAAGGAAAAGTAGCAAAAGCTGTCTTAATAAGCGCTGTTACTCCCATTATGGTTCAAAACGCAAATAATCCTAATGGTGTTCCTATTTCAGTATTCAATGATATTCGAAACAATACAGCTAAGCACAGACAACAGTTTTTTATCGATATTACATTTCCTTTTTACGGATACAATAGAGAAGGGGCTCATATTTCTGAAGGAATTCAAAGAAACTGGTGGAGACAAGGCATGAATGGATCCATTAAAGCCCATTATGATTGTATAAAAGCATTCTCTGAAACTGATTTCACAAATGATTTGAAGAATGTGGATATTCCGGTTTTGGTAATGCATGGTGAAGATGATCAGATTGTCCCTTTTGAAACCACAGGAAAAGTAGCCGTAACTTTATTATCCAATGGAAAATTAATCTCTTATCCCGGCTTCCCTCACGGAATGCCTACTACAGAAGCAGAAACAATTAATAAAGATCTTCTAGAGTTCTTTAGATCATAAAGTATACTCTTAATAAAAGCTACAAATAATGATCTTTTGTAGCTTTTAGTTAAAGAAGTACCTAAGATCATTTTCACCCTCTCCTTCTTTATTACAATACGTGAAAAATCCTTTTGAGTATCACTTTTTTTTCGTACTTTTGCCAACTATTATTCCTAGAATAATTTTTAGGAAAACAATTATAGATATTGATAACAAAACAATAAAAAAGCAAAACAATGCCAAAATTAAAAACGAAATCAGGTGCTAAGAAACGTTTTGCTCTTACTGGTTCTGGTAAGATCAAAAGAAAAAACGCTTTCAAAAGCCACATTTTAACTAAGAAAGAAACTAAGCAAAAGAGAAATCTTACGCAAACTTCTTATGTTGCTTCTGTGGATGAGAAAAGTGTTAAGCGTCAATTAGCAATTAAGTAGTTTTTATAAATCTATATTCGGTTTATAAGAATTAAAAAAATTCAAAATTTTAACCCTGAAACGGAGCCACTAAGTGCAATATTATTTGCCGCCCTTTTCAAAAAAACAATTAAATTATGCCAAGATCAGTAAATGCCGTAGCTTCAAGAGCACGCAGAAAGAAAATTTTTAAGCAAGCTAAAGGTTATTTCGGAAGAAGAAAGAACGTTTGGACAGTAGCTAAAAACGCGGTAGAAAAAGCAATGCAATATGCTTACCGTGGTAGAAAAGAGAAAAAGAGAAATTTCAGAGCCCTTTGGATCACTCGTATCAACGCAGGAACTAGAGAGCACGGAATGTCTTACTCTCAATTTATGGGAGCTCTTAAAAAGAACAACGTAGAGCTTAATAGAAAAGTTTTAGCAGATTTAGCAATGAATCACCCTGAAGCTTTCAAAGCAGTTGTAGATCAAGTAAAATAATGTAAAATTTTTGTTATCAATATATCCCGAGTTTTTTTGCTCGGGATTTTTTTATTATTACATTTGTTCAAAATTACAATAATTAATCACTATATTTTGAAAAATGAAAAAACTAACTACCAGCTTATTCACAGTATTTGCTCTCTATAATAGCATGGAAGCACAATCATTTATCCAGGCCTATCAAGATAGAGCAAACCAAGTAACTCAATCAAACATCACTACCTATTTACAACAGTTTCAGAACCTAGGTGTGAAAACAACAGGATCATCCAATAATGTTGCAACTCGCAACTGGATAAAAAACAAATATTTATCGTACGGATATTCCTCTAGCCAAATACAAGAAGATTCTTTCAATATTGGAAGTGTAAGTTCTAAAAATTTAATTATTACTAAAACCGGCACCGTTTATCCTGATAAATATGTTATTATTTGCGGGCATTTTGATAGCATCTATGGACCTGGTGTAAGTGATAACGGTAGCGGAACCTCAATCATAATGGAAGCAGCAAGAATCTTAAGAAATGTCCCTACAGAATATTCTATTAAATTTATTCATTTTTCAGGAGAAGAACAAGGTCTTTATGGAAGTAAGCACTATGTAAATAATGTAGCCTATCAGAATGGGGTTAGAAAACTAGATATCAAATTAGTCTTCAATATTGACCAAGTCGGAGGAGAACTAGGTAATAATAATACCGTTATTTTCTGTGATCAAGATATGGGAAGCCCATCAAGTAATAATGCTGCTTCACAAGCTGTTACACAACAATTAGCGACCTGTACTACTTTATACTCTCCACTTCAGACAGATATTGATCCTGCCTATGCCTCAGACTACATGCCATTTGAAGATAAAGGAGAAGTTATCACAGGGTTTTATGAATATACCAGAAGCTATAATGAGCATTCTTCAAGTGATACTTTTGCGAATATAGATCCTGTATATGTATATAATGTTGGAAAAGCAACGGTTGGAGCATTACAACATTTCGCAGTGGCTTTAGAAAACAATATGCTTGATACAAAAGAGGAATCCACTCAAAACTCATTGGAAAATATAAAGATTTATCCTAATCCAGTAAAAGATTTACTTAATATTGAGTTACCTCACAAAGTAAATGATTTTACCTTTGAAATTACAGATTTATTAGGTCATTCATTAATAAAAGAAAAAAATGTCACCCAAATTAACACTTCAAAATTAATAAACGGGGCTTATATTGGTATCCTAAAATCCAATGACCAAACCATCGTAAGAAAAATCTTAATTGAAAAATAGTTTGTGTATTAAAAACTAGTAATTTACCCTATTTGTATACAAATAGGGTAAATTTTTATGCATAATTATCAATTATTTAGTTCTATCAACTAAAATTTTCTCAATATCTTGCAATTTTAATTCCTTCATTTTGAGTAAAATCAAAAAATGGTAAAGCAGATCAGCCGCTTCATTTTGGAATAAAAGAGAATCATTATCTTTAGATTCTATAACCAGTTCTACGGCCTCCTCTCCTACTTTTTGCGCCACTTTATTAATTCCTTTTTGATAAAGAGAATAGCTGTAAGAATCGGCTGATTTTTGATCGATCCGATATGCAATCTTATCCTCAAGTTCATACAAAAATCCTTTATTGTTTTTTGCTCCAAAGCAACTAAAACTACCGGTATGACAAACCGAATTTGTTGGAACAGCCTGTATTAAAATTGTATCCTGATCGCAATCTATTTGTATATCTTTTATCTTTAGAAAGTTCCCCGATTCTTCACCTTTTGTCCAAAGCCTATTTTTTGATCGACTAAAAAATGTCACAATCCCTTCATTCTTTGTTTTTTCAAAAGCCTCTTGGTTCATATATCCTAACATTAAAACTTGTAATGTCCTATCATCTTGAATGATTACAGGAACAAGGCCATCCCCTTTATCAAAGTTTATATTCATCTTATTGCTATTTTTTGTGATTTTAACTGTTTTTTTAATTCTTGAATTTGTATTTCTCCAAAATGAAAAATACTGGCTGCAAGAGCCCCAGTAGCTAATGTTTCCTTGAAAACTTTACTGAAATCCTCAACACTTCCTGCTCCACCCGATGCAATAATGGGAATATTTACCTGTCTTGAAACCTGATCTGTTATTCTAATATCAAATCCGGCTTTCGTTCCATCTCCATCCATTGAGGTAAGTAATATTTCTCCCGCACCTCTCCTTTCTACCTCTTGAGTCCAATCCAATGCCCTAAGCTTAGTAATTTCTTTCCCGCCTTTAATATGTACCCAATCAAAATGATCAACATATTTCGTATCGATAGCAACCACCACGCATTGGCTTCCAAACTCTTTAGCCAAATCTGTTATTAATGTTGGATTTTTTACCGCGGAAGTATTAATACTTACTTTATCAGCTCCGGCTTCCAAAAGCTTTCGTACATCATCAATAGTCGAAATTCCTCCTCCTACTGTAAACGGAATACTTAGTTCTCGGGCAATGTCTTTCACGAGTTTCACAAATGTCTTCCTTTTTTCGATAGTTGCTGTAATATCAAGAAAAACTAATTCATCGGCGCCTTCTAGCTCATATTTTTTTGCTAGTTCAATAGGGTTTCCTGCATTCCTCAGATCTTTAAAATTAACTCCCTTTACAGTCAATCCATCTTTTATATCCAAGCAAGGAATAATTCTTTTTTTAAGCATTTTCAATAAAATTCTGAAGTTGTTTTAATGTTATTTTCCCTTCGTAAATAGCCTTACCAATAATAGTTGCCGAGCATCCTATTTCTTTCATCTGATCAATATCTTCCATAACTGAAATCCCTCCACTGGCGGTAAGTTCGATACTTGTTTTATCCAATATTTCTTTATATAAATCTAATGATGGTCCTTTTAGCATTCCATCCTTAGAAATATCAGTACAAATTACATTTTTTATTCCTCTATTTTTATATTGAAGAATAAAATCAATAACATCATTCTCACTGTCCTCCAACCATCCTGAAGTCTTTATATTTTTATTTTCACAGTCTGCACCCAGAATAATTTTTTCATTTCCATATTGGTTGATAAGATCGTAACAAAATTGAGGATTTTGTACCGCGATACTTCCTATCGTAATTTGATTGGCTCCAGAATTAAAAGCAACTTCAATATCTGATTGAGATTTTAATCCTCCTCCAAAATCAATTTTCAAAGAGGTTTCTCTTGCAATGGTCTCCAACACTTTATGATTTACTATATGTTTGGATTTTGCACCATCCAAATCAACTAAATGAAGATATTGTATCCCATAATCTTCAAAACTTTTAGCTACTTCTAAGGGATTTTCATTATATACCTTTTTTGTATTATAATCACCTTTAGAAAGACGAACACATTTACCGTCAATGATATCAATAGCAGGAATTATTCTCATTCTATAGTTTTAAAAAGTTTCTTAATAAATTATTACCTATTTTTCCTGACTTTTCAGGATGAAATTGCATCGCATAAAAATTATCTTTTTGTAATGTGGCGCTGAATGGCAAAATATAGTCACAAACAGAAGTCGTCTCTGTTGAAACTTCACAATAATAGCTATGTACAAAATAAAGGGTATCATCCTCTTCCATATCCGAAAATAGTGGAGACTTGAATCCCGAAATTGAATTCCATCCCATATGTGGAACTAAGTTACCAGAAGGGAACTTCTTTACATTAATATCAAAAATCCCTAATCCTACAGTTCCTCCTTCTTCATTATTTTTACACATCAGTTGCATTCCCAAACAAATTCCTAAAACAGGTTGTTTTAATTGAGGAATTATTTGATCTAATCCTTTTTCTTTTAATACCTTCATCGTTGAAGAAGCTTCTCCAACCCCTGGAAATATGACTTTATCAGCTCTTTGAATCAAGTTTGGATCATCTGTAATGATAGAGTCTACCCCTAGCCTATTTAAAGCATTTTGGACTGAGCTTACATTTCCTCCGTTATATTTTATTATAGCAATCATTTTTATAAACTTCCTTTGGTTGACGGTAAATTAAAATCTTTGTCCACTTGGTTTACAGCCATTTTTATCGCTTTCGCAAATGCTTTAAAAATAGATTCAATTTTATGGTGCTCATTAGATCCTTCTGCTTTTATATTGAGATTAGCACCCGACGTATCGGTAAAAGATTTAAAGAAATGATAAAACATTTCGGTGGGAACATCTCCAATTTTTTCTCTTTTAAAATCAACATCCCAGATAAGCCAAGGTCTTCCTCCAAAATCTATCGCAACCTGAGCTAAGCAATCATCCATTGGTAATAAAAAGCCATATCTTTCAATCCCTTTTTTCTTTCCTAAAGCTTTTAAAATAGCTTGTCCTAAAACAATTGCCGTATCTTCAATAGTATGATGTTCATCAACATAAAGGTCTCCTTTTACCGTAATTTTTAGATCTAAATTTCCATGTCTTGAAATCTGTTCAAGCATATGATCAAAAAAATGTAATCCTGTAGAAATTTTAGATTTTCCTTTTCCATCGAGATTGATTTCTACTTCTATATAGGTTTCATTTGTTTGCCTAACAACCTTTGCCGTTCTTGGAATTTGTTTTAAAAATGCATAAATATCTGCCCATTCTGTTGTTGTTAACACCGCATTATCATTTTGAAGATTATTGATAAAGATAGCCTGTGAACCCATATTTTGCGCCAACTGAATATCTGTTATTCGATCTCCTATTACAAAAGAGTTCTGTAAGTCATACTCACCATAGATATATTGGCCCAGCATTCCGATACCTGGTTTTCTATTAGGTGATTTTTCATCCTCAAAACTTTTATCAATAAGAATATCACTAAATACAATCCCTTCATTTTCAAAACATTTTAACATTTTCTCATGAGGTTTTATAAAATCATCATAAGGAAAACTTTCCGTTCCCAAACCATCCTGATTGGTTACCATCACTAATTCATAATCTAACTCCTTTGCTATTTTTGATAAACTTTGGAAAACCTTAGGATAAAATTCCAATTTTTCCAGAGAGTCCACTTGAAAATCAATTGGAGGCTCTATAATCAATGTTCCATCACGATCAATAAATAATACTTTTTTCATACATCTATATTTTTAAGAAGAGTAATCAGTTTTGTGTTTTGTTGTCTATTTCCAATATTTATTCTAATACAATTTTTGATCCCCGGAAATCTTTTACTTGTTAAAATCTCATTATATAAAAGATTTTGGTAGACTTTTTCAGCATTTTTACATTCTATTAAAAAGAAATTGGACTGTGTAGGAAATATTTTCTTAATGCATAGGATATTCTGAAATTGTTTTTCCAGCCAGCTTCTTTCTTTTATAATATATTCTACCTGCTTTTCAAATTCTTCAAGATTATCCAGCTTTTGTAAGGCAAGTTTTTGACTTAATGAATTTACATTATAAGGAGCTTTAACAGTATTAATCAGATTAATGATATACTCCGAAGCAAATGCACTTCCTACTCTTGCTCCTGCCATTCCCCAAGCTTTTGAAAAAGTTTGGAGAACAATAAGATTAGGATATCTTTTAAGAAGTTCAATGCTTGACTGTTGATTTGAAAACTCAATATAGGCTTCATCAACTACTACTATTCCATCAAAGTTTTGGATATAAAATTCAATATCATCTATTGTGTTTCCCGTAGGGTTATTAGGAGAACATAGAAAAAATACTTTGGATTGAGAGTCCTTTGCTACTCTTAAAAAATCTTCTTTAAGAATTTCGAAATCTTCATTGAGTTCAAGTTTTACGACCTTATTTTCATTAATAGAAGCATAAAATGCATACATTGCAAATGATGGATCCATCATAAGTATGGAGTCTTTTTTAGGTTCACAAAAGATTTTAATAATTAAATCAATTAATTCATCACTTCCATTACCTATGGCCACTTGACTGGGTTTTACATTTTTAATATCGGCCAACTTATTTTTCAATTCCATCTGTGTTGAATCCGGATATCGGTTATACTCTCCAAATGGACTTTCATTAGCATCCAGTAAAATAGGAGCATTAAATTGATTTTGATCTCTAAAGCTAATATAGGGTTGTAGTTCTAATATATTATTACGAACCAGTTGATTAATATTCATTACATTTATTTTTTTATCATTGATGACTTAATTCTTACTGAAACGGCATTTTTGTGTGCAATGAGGCCTTCCGCTTCTGCCATTACCTCAATGGTCTTTCCAATGTTTTGTATTCCTTCTTTAGTAATCTCCTGAAATGTAATTTTTTTGATAAAACTATCTAAGGAAACACCACTATAATTTTTAGCAAATCCATTAGTAGGAAGGGTATGATTAGTTCCACTGGCATAATCTCCTGCACTTTCACAAGAATAGTTACCTAAGAAAACAGAACCCGCATTTTGAATAAATGGAATATATTTTTCGAAATTTTCTATTGCTACAATAAGGTGTTCAGGGGCATACAAATTACTGAATTCAAAAGCTTTATTAATATCATCTAGTAAAATAAAGTGACTACTATTTAATGAATTACTTGCAAATTCATTTCTTGGTAATACATCCAGTTGTCTATTAACTTCCTTGATTGTTTCATTAAAAATATCCAAATTATTGGCTATAAAAATAACCTGACTATCACTTCCATGCTCAGCTTGTGAAAGTAGATCCGCTGCACAAAATTCAGGAATAGCTTTTTCATCAGCAATAACAAGCACTTCACTAGGTCCTGCCGGCATATCAATAGCAACTCCAAACTGTTGGGCATACTCTTTGGCCATAGTTACAAATTGATTTCCCGGACCAAAAATCTTATTTACTTTAGGAACACTTTCTGTCCCAAAAGTCATGGCTGCAATAGCTTGTGCACCCCCAGTTTTAAAAATTTTGGTAACTCCACAAAGTTGTGCTGTATATAGAATTGCAGGATTAATATTTCCATTTTTATCGGGAGGAGAACATACTATAATTTCCTTACATCCCGCTATTTGAGCCGGAATAGCCAGCATTAAAACAGTAGAAAAAAGAGGAGCTGTCCCCCCAGGAATATAAATTCCCACTTTTTCAATGGCTCTACTTTCCCTCCAACACACTACTCCTTTTTGAGTCTCAATTTTCCTTATTTCTTCTTTTTGAGAGGCATGAAATGTTGTAATATTCTCTTTTGCTTCCTGAATGGCATATTTTAACTCATCATTAATAGAGTTGCAAGCTTTTTCAATTTCAATTTGAGAAATGGCTAGATCATCAATGAATGCGGAATCAAATTTTTGATTGAAGTCACATAGGGCACTATCCCCTTTTTTGCTCACCTCGGAAAAAATATCTACGATAACTTTCGTAATTTCATCTCTTTTTAAAGCAGGACGTTCTATCAATTCACTCCAGCTTTCTTCATTTGGGTTTATACTTATCTTCATATTAAATAACCATTTTATCAATTGGAATTATCAAAATATCTTGGGCTCCTTTTTCTTTAAGCTGATCAATCACATCCCAAAAACTTTCTTCATTAATAACAGAATGAATACTACTCCATCCTTTTTCGGCCAATGGAATAATAGTAGGACTTTTCAATACGGGAAGGATTTTTGAAACTTCCAAAATTTTATTATTGGGAACATTCATTAGGATATATTTAGAATTTTTGGCTTTTAAAACAGCATTTATTCTGAATAAAAACTTGTCTAATATGAGCTGTTTTTCTTCATTCAAATTGAATGTTTTTGCCAACACTGCTTCAGATGTAAGTAAGGTTATCGTTTCTCGCAGTCCATTTTTAAATAAGGTACTTCCAGAGCTTACGATATCACAAATCCCATCTGCCAAACCAATATTGGGGGCTATTTCCACAGAACCGGAAATAACATGAATATCTGCAGTAATATTATTCTTTTCTAAGTATTTTTTAAGCGTATTAGGATAAGAAGTTGCAATCTTCTTTCCTTGAAAATAATCAAGTGAATTGGTCTCAATTTCCTTAGGAACTGCTAGAGAAACGCGACATTTGGAAAAACCAAGCTTTTGAATCACATCGATATTTTTTCCTTTTTCCATTAAAAGGTTCTCACCTACAACGGCAATGTCTACAACTCCATCTTCAAGATATTGGGGAATATCCGAATTCCTTAAATACATAATCTCCATAGGAAAATTATCTACCAACACTTTTAACTGATCTTTGCCGTTATTAATAAAAATCCCACAATCTTTTAAAAGTTGTAAAGAATCCTCATAAAGTCGACCACTTTTTTGAATTGCTATTTTTAATTTACTCATTTGATATTTTTTTATATCTGAGTAAATAATAAGGTAATGGTAAGTTTTCTGGAAAAAAGGAAACAAAAAAACCGTCTATTTACTCAGACGGTTTTTAATTATTTTGATTTTTAACATATATACATATCAATCATTCCCGTCTTAACAGAAGTGATGATAATGATGTAATGTTAAAAAATTCTGATTCATCTTTTTTGTAATTGAATGGCAAATATAAGACTTATTTTTGACATACCAACATTTTTTTATAAAATATTTCTATAAAGATTCATTAATTGCTCTGCAATAGGTTGATCATTAAATTTCTGAACAAACTCAAATCCCTTATCAGCACGGCGTTTTCTTTCAGATTCATTATCCCATAAAAATTGTATTTTAGATTGAATATCTAAGTAATTTGTAGGATCAACATACATCGAGTCTTTTCCTCCTGCTTCAGGCAAACAGCTTGTATTACTTGTGATTACCACCGTCTTGGAAAACAAAGCTTCGATAACAGGAATTCCGAATCCTTCAAAAAAACTGGGATAAATAAAAATATCTGCCAACCGATAGATAACAGCAAGCTCTTCCATTGAAACTCCTTCAAGAAAAGATATCTGCTTTTCTAATTTATTTTTCCTAATAAAGCTTTCAATCTTTTTAAAATATGAGGTTTTTCTTCCCACCACAACCAAAGGGATCGTTGTTCCTTTAATGGCTTTAATACTATTTATGAGATTTTTCCGATCTTCAATCGTTCCAACATTTAAAATAAAACGGTCAGGGAGATTGAATTTCTCTTTGGTTTGTTGAATCAATAACTCCGAAGATTCTTCTTTAAAAGATTGATGACAACCTTGATAAATAACCTCTATCTTATTTTCAGAAACTTTTAAATAATGGATAATATCTTTTTTCGTTTGTTCTGAAATTGCAATAATTCGATCTGCTGTTTTGGCAGCTCTCTTAAATTTCCAAAAATGGATCTTTCTATCAAAAAAAGAATAATATTGAGGATATCGTAAAAAGATTAAATCATGAATAGTAACTACTTTTTTTATCTCTTTTTTATCCCATTTCAAAGGAAGTTCTCCAGATAATCCATGGAAAATATCTGCACCTTGCTTTTGGGCATCTTTTCCTAAATTAAGCTGTCTCGACATTATTCCAGGAGAGGTTTTAATAAACGTAACATTAGGACAGTTTAAAATATCCTTACCTCTATCAGATTTATTTTTATTAAGCAGTATATATTCATTTTCCGAAAAATAGGTTGACAAAATCCTTACAAGATCTCTAGAGTAGTTTCCTAATCCGGAAGTATTATGAAAAAAACGTTTTGCATCATATGCTATTTTCATGATTCTATCTTCTTTTGAAATTCCTGAAAAGTCCCAAAACTATATCCTTTCTTGGTAAGCCATTCAACGAATTCATCAAATCTTTCCACCATATCTTTTCCTGAATTTTTCACAGTAAAGCCTGGTAATTTAAAAGCCTCGTCCTTGATATCAGCAAATTCCCAAGGGTGAAAATAAATATTCAAATATTTATCTTTTTTCAAAGTATCTAGGGCTATTTTTTTGTAAAAAGATAAGGGGAAATTGTGAAAACTTAACCAAAATAAGGGAATTCTAAAATTGGGAGAAACGGAAGCCGGAATCTGAATCACATTTCCTTCGCTAAAATAGGTTCTTGAAACTTTCAGATTATTATATCTTCCGGGCAAATAAGTTGGGTTAATTGATGAATTGTATACATAGCCTGCATTTTCTACCGCATTGTTACTTACCTGCATCATCCGAGGCATTCTTAAGCCCGTAATTGTTGTTGAAAATAATTCTTCTAATTTCTCCTTAGACTCCTTCAGATGCTTTTCTTCAAAATCTGAATGAAACCAAGTATGAGATGCCAATTCATGGCCTTCTTTTAGTAGTCTTTCAATAAGACTCCTACTATGTTCAGCAAACACTACAGTGGAAAAAAAAGTAGCTTTTACACCATATTTTTTTAGAATATCAAGTATTTTTTGCAAACCTTCTTGCGAAATGGAGATTTGTTTCTCAAAAGAAATTTCGCCTTTGTACTCTAGTGGCATATCAAATTCTTCGATATCAAAACTTAATAAAACCATTTTAAAAATTTTTATTTTTTATAATATAATTAGGTCTTTCTTTCACTTGTTTGAAAACTTTACCTAAATAAATACCCATAATTCCCAACATAATCAACTGCAATCCTCCAAAGAAAACAATAGTCATAATTAAGGATGCCCAACCTGAAATTTCTGTTTTAGCAATAATGGAATGAATGACATATATTCCATACCCTATCACAGAAAAGACGGAAAATAAAAACCCTAAATAGGCTGCAATATAAAGAGGTTTTACACTAAATGCACTGATTCCTGTAAAGGCAAAAGTGATCATTTTTTTTAGATCATAACTACTTTGTCCAGAAGCTCTTTCACTTGCTGTAAAATTGATTCCTGTTTGTTTAAAACCGGTCCAACTCGTTAAACCTCTTAAAAATAAATCATCTTCATTAAACTTTCTCATTACTTCAACTACATTACTATCTAAAAGTCTGAAATCAGATCCTCCTCCTTGGGTAAGATTAACGTCAGAAAGCCTTGATAATATTTTATAAAAGAGATCAGATGTCTTTCTTTTAAATAATGAAATTTGCTTTGGATAGGCTCTCATTGTGAAAACAACATCATATCCTTCTTCCCATTTTTCTATCATTTTTGGAATAAGCTCCGGTGGATGTTGAAGATCTCCATCCATAGATATCACCGCGTTTCCATGAGCATTGTCCATTCCAGCCTTTACAGCAGGTTGATGTCCAAAATTCCTTGAAAATTCAATAAATTTTACTTTATCACAGTGTTGAGAAAGTTCTTCTAATTTCTGTTGTGTATTGTCTCGGCTACCATCGTTTACAAATATAATTTCAAAATCATATTTACGCAAACCATCAAAAACTTCTTTGATTTTTTGATAAATCAAAGCAACGTTTCCTTCTTCGTTATAAGCAGGAATTACAATAGAAATTTTTTTCATAATTATTAATTCAGACTATAATCCTTTTCAAAATCTTGAGTTAAAAGCTCATAGCTTATTCTCAGCCAAATCACAATGCAAGGTACGGCTTTCAAGGAATATTTAATGATATAATTCTCTTTTACAAATTTTGGGAATAAATCCGAAGTCGAAAAACAAGTGAAAATAATTACAAAAATTAGCAATCCTAGAATGAACGGTGTTCTTTCTTTTTGAAGGAAAAACCAGATCAAAACTCCTACTACTGCAATGATGTAAGTTGGTGATTCTGAACTTGAACTGAATAATACTAAAAATAATAACGTAGAAGCCAAAATCATTAATTGAAAAGCATAATGCTTATATTGTTTAATTCTAATATAGGGCAAAGCAAATAGAGGTAAACCAACCCCTAAAAATACCCAATTTGAAATAGAAGGATCTCCTAAAATTCTTCTGAAAAATCCCATCAATGATATATCCTGCATATTTCCCAATACTTGATTTTCATCATTCTTTTCAACAATAGAATGGAACCAATCTGAGTAACTCTGAACCACAAATTGCGGACTGGAATATACCATAGGAATAAAAAAAAACAGTATGAAAATTACAATTCCTGAAAGAATAAACTTAATCTTATTTTTGATAAAAAAGAATTGCGTAAGACCAACAATTCCATAGATTTTCACAAAAACACCTACTAAAATTGCAGTAACAGATTTTATTTCTTTTTTTTCGTAAATATAAATTGTTGATAATACTAAAAGTCCTGTGAGTGCAATATTAAACTGTAAACTTAACGCGGCTGTTATATATTCCTGTACACACAGTAAAGCAAATATCGCTTTTTTTGAGTCAGAAAACGGTAATTTATAAATCCCGTAAATAAAGATAAAAGTATTTGCTATATTCCATAAGGAAATTCCCAACCAATCAGGCATGATAGCAAACGGAGCAATTAATATACTAAAAAAAACACCGTAATGATTTAAATCAAAATAGAGATCAGGATAATGAATAAATAAGTTTTTCTGATTGATGGTATTAAAAAATACATTTTTAAAAATCAGATAATTATTAATAGCATAATCTCCTCTACAATACTTCGAGATTGCAGTAATAACTGATATAATAAGATAAATCCCAAATATATATTTAGGATTTAATAGTATTTTAAGAAATTTTTCTTTCAAAATGGTGTAGTATTAAAAAAAATAAACTTTATACCGATACATTATTATCTCTCAATGCATCGTTAAGAGAAGTTTTCTTATCTGTAGATTCTTTTCTTTGACCAATAATCAATGCACAAGGGACCTGATACTCTCCGGCAGGGTATTGCTTTGTATAACTTCCTGGAATTACTACTGAACGTGCGGGAACTCTACCTTTTATTTCTATAGGCTCTTTACCTGTTACGTCAATAATTTTTGTAGAGGCTGTTAATACTACATTTGCTCCTAATACGGCTTCTTTTTCTACATGCACTCCTTCTACTACGATACATCTTGAGCCGACGAAACAATCATCTTCAATAATTACCGGAGCTGCCTGTAATGGCTCTAATACACCTCCAATACCAACACCTCCACTCAAATGTACATTTTTACCAATTTGCGCACAGCTTCCTACTGTAGCCCATGTATCAACCATCGTTCCCGAATCTACATATGCTCCAATATTCACATAAGAAGGCATCATAATTACACCTGAAGCCACAAAAGCTCCTTCTCTTGCTATAGCATGTGGTACAACGCGTACTCCTTTCTCAGCATAATTTCTTTTTAAAGGAATTTTATCATGAAACTCAAATGGACCTACTTCAATAGTTTCCATTTTTTGTATCGGAAAATACATAACTACTGCTTTCTTCACCCATTCATTTACTTGCCATCCATCTGTTGTAGGTTCAGCAACACGAAGTTCTCCGGAATCTAACAAAGAAATAACGTCTCTTATAGCTTTTTTGCTCTCCTCATTTTGCAATAATTCTCTATTTTCCCAAATATTTTCAATAGTTTGTTGTAACGACATGTTTTTAATTTAAATTGATAATTTTATGCCCTCAAATATACAAAAAGTTCAGCGAAATATTTTTCAACATAATGATTTAAATCTAATGTTGATGGCTTTTTTGATCAAAATTTCCTTATAAATATCCCCTCCTTGTAGTAGAATATTAATTTTTTATTCATTATTAACATAAAAAAAATTGATTTGTAAAAAATCAACAACTATAGTTTAAGGTGAGTATTAATCCATTTAAAGACCAAGATACTTTACAGGACCCTTTGGGCATGAAGGTAAGCTTTGTTCCAATATTTTTCATTAAGTGAAGAAATCATTACTCCTTTGGATGTAGAGGCATGAATAAATTTTATTTCTCCATTACTGCCAATATCATGAACAATTCCTACGTGAGAAACCCTACTGCCTCCTGCCGTAGCAAAAAACAACAGATCTCCAGGTTTGACTTCTTTTATATCTATTTTTTTTCCTGTAGCGGCTTGATCTAAAGATCTCCGGGGTAATTGGTAGTCATTTTCCTGAAAAACCTTTACCGTAAATCCTGAACAATCAAAACCTGAAGAAGTATTGCCTCCAAATTTATAAGGTGTTCCTATATATTTCTCAGCATCTTTTAAAATATCACTCATTGATTTTGATACCCTACCATCAAAATTAGATTCAAGTATTCTAAGATTTTCAGATTTTGCAACTGTTTTAGTTCCTGTATTCTTCCTTGAAGAAACATTTTCTGTACTTCCACATGATATCATAAATAAAGATGTGGCCAATACCAAAGACAGTTGCTTTACTTTTATTTTCTTATTCAATACCCTCATTTTCATATCGGTTTGATTTTTCCAATAACTAATTATACACAAATATACATTTTATATTTAAATTATATATTTATTATACTACAACTATATTATAAATATATGTTAAATTTTTATTTTCAGTTATTTATTAATATCTTTGATCATATTTGATTGTATGGCAACTTACGAAAGTTTAATAAAGCTTAAAGGCACAGTAGGAGATCTTGTTTTTTATGAACTCAATGGGAAAAATGTGGTTCGAAAAAAAAGTGGCTTTAATAAAAAAGCCTTTAAAAAAAATCCTTCTTATGAAAAAGTAAGACAAAATAGTTCGGAATTTGGGCATTGTTCAAAAGTGGGTAAAATAATAAGGCAAGCTTTAAGTAAATATATTAAAGAAGCTAAAGATCCCCTACTCTATCAACGGTTTACAAAACTAATGACACAAATTAAAGACTTAGATACAATATCCAATAGAGGGAAAAGAACGGTAAAAAACGGATTAACAACAGAGGTAGGAAAGGAACTGTTAAGAAATTTCAACTTTGGAAATATTCCTAATGATAAAATATCCTTTATCCAAAAAAATCAGCTCGAAACAAGTACCTTTCAGTATGATTATATCATTATCTTAACTTTAAAAATTGATTTTGAACATTATCTTTCTGAAGTTCATGAAGAAAGATTGGCTTCTGATAAAAACCCTCAACTGTCTTTTCAAAACCATTTTAAAGAAGAAGATTTTCTCCTTTATTTTGTTGTTTTAGAAAAAAATGGGGAAATTAAAAGCATAGGGTTTATTTAATAGAATGTTAAAAGATATCTTTGGTATAAAAGAAAATAATTAAGTATTCAAATGGAAGTAATTTATTAATGATTTATATATTAAAAAAATTCCCCCTCATTAGAAACTCTCCAAATGGTTTTAAAAAAAAACAAAAAAAGACTGCCTTTCGATGACAGCCTCTATAATTTGAGAATATTGTTTTACTTATTTTTTCCCCCACTCCATGTTCCAGATCGCTCAGGATTAGGAACTGAGTTTAGCCAATTTCCATTTGCCTTTTTCTCTTTCGACAAATTACCTTGGAAATTGCCCTTCGAAGGCCAACCCACGACACCTGTTAAGTTTCCTGATCCATTTAGATTTCCTGAAATGGTATAGTTTTCTTGATTGACGTCAGAATGCATAGTTCCGGTGACCTTTCCATCATTCGCAACTACAAAATTCCAAACTCCTTTATCATTACCTTCATATGTTCCAGACCAAGTACCAATAAAATCATTAATTGTATCTTCATCAGAACTACAGCCAATGAATGAAAAAGCTGTTAATAAAAGTAATAAAAGTTTCTTCATAGTTTTTATAATAGTTTTCTAATCCTTTACTTGTGGAGAATACGGGGATCGAACCCGTCACCTTTAGACTGCCAGTCTAACGCTCTAGCCAGATGAGCTAATTCCCCATTCCTTTTTAATTGCTGCACGCAAATATAATGTTTTATACATATCTATAAAATTTTTTTTTCATTTCTTTTGCATTTTTACACTTTTGTGGCCTATAATGAGGTTTTTTAAAATTATAAAAACGTATTATCGAAGTAAATGGACACTATTCTATATTCTATTATAACAAATGAAGGATGCTCCAAAAGCACCCTTCATTTATTTGAAAATTTGATTTTTAAATAAATAAATTACTTCCATCCACCACCTAAAGCTTGATATAGCTCGATAGCAGCTTTCATTTTACTATATTCAGCATTGGCAATATTCAATTCTGCATTTAATGAGTTTACACTCGCATTCAATACTTCAAGATAATTAGCCATACCGTAATTAACAAGTTCTTGAGAATAATCAACCGATTTCTTATAGGCATCAAGTTCTTTTTGTTTAAGATCTATATAAGAATCCTGAACAGAAAATACCCTTATCGCATCCGATACTTCTTTTCCTGCTGTAAGAACCGTTTTTCGAAAGTTTAAGTAGGCTGTTTCCTTATTGGCTAAACTCACTTCATAATTTGTTTTAATTTGTCTTTTATTTAATAGGGGCTGTGCTAACCCTGTAACCACGTTCGCAAAAAGAGAATTAACATTAAATAAATGATCAATATCAACAGATTGAAGCCCTCCACTTCCAGTAAGTTTTAATGTAGGATAAAATTGAGCCTTCGCAGCATTAGTCAATTCAAAGGCATTCATTAAATTATATTCTGCCCGCATCACATCTGGACGATTAGCTAATAATTGTGCCGGATATCCTAATTCTAAATTGATTGGAAGTTTTTGGTTTTCTAGCGTGGATCTCTCAATTGAATGAGATGGTTCCCCCATTAATAAGCTCATTGTATTTTCCAATAATTGAATTTGCGTATCAATATCAATTAGTAAAGATTTTGCATTAAAAACAAGCGCTTCACTTTGTTGTACAGCAACCTCAGTAACGGTTCCTGATGTTTTCAAAGCCTTAGTTGTTTCGAGATTTTTTTCTCGAACAATAATCGTTTCATTGATGATCCTTTTTTGCGCATCATATGTCAACAGTTGATAATAAGCTGAAGCAATAGAAGCAATCAAATCACTTTTAACGACTTTATGCGCTGCTACTGTTCCAAGATAAGACGCCAACTGAGCTTTTTCCTGGGATTTCATTTTCCCCCATATATCAGCCTCCCAACCAATATTAGCAGTAAGATCAAATTGATTTACATATCGTCTTTCCCCAATAATTTGACCAAACTGTGTATTAATAGACTGTGTTTGGAATGTATAATTAGGACCAATAGAAACGGTAGGTTGATAAGCCGCTTTACTTTGCTTTAAATAAGCTTCTGCGGAAGTTATACTTTGTAATGCAATTCTTATATCTAAATTATTTTCTAATGCCTTGGAAATATCCCCTTGTAATATGGGATCTGTGAAAATTTCTTTCCAGGAAACATTCGCAATATTAGTACTGTCAGAAGGAAGCATATCGGTTCGAAAAAGCTTCTCATCAACAATATTTTTCGGTCTCTCATATTCTTTTCTTGCCATACAAGATGATATAGCTCCTAATATGATTACTGAAAAAGTAACTCCTTTTATAATGTTTAATATACTCTTCATTAGTGAAATCTTAAAGATTTTTATTCTGCTAAGTTGATGTCTTCCTTTTTAATTGGCTTAACCTTTTCTTGTAATGTTTCAAAAATGACATACAATACAGGAATTACTAAAAGACCAAGAATGGTTCCGATCAATAATCCAATCGCCGCTCCCGTAGCAATGGATCGGTTCCCAACCGCTCCAATTCCGTTGGCTAAAACCAATGGTAATAAACCAAAGATAAATGCAAATGAGGTCATTAAAATAGGTCTTAATCTAGCTTTTGCAGCATTAATAGCAGACATTACTATCGTTTCCCCATGATGTCTTCTTTGGACCGCAAACTCTACAATCAAAATGGCATTTTTAGCCAATAATCCAACCAACATAATCAAAGCAATCTGAAAATAAATATTATTTTCTAAGCCCATAATCTTTTGACCAAAATAAGCTCCCATAACCCCTAAAGGTAGAGAGATAACCACAATTAATGGAAGAATGTAACTTTCATATTGTGCTGAAAGTATGAAATACACAAAAATTAAACTTAATGCAAAAATTAAGATTGTCTGAGATCCGGATGCAAGTTCTTCTCTTGACAATCCTGTAAATTCTACAGAATAATTTTGATTTAAAGTTTCATCAGCCACCTTTTGTACAGCAGCAATAGCATCCCCGGAACTATACCCCTGAGAGTTACCTCCCGTAATTTTTACAGAAGTAAATAAATTATAACGGCTTACAGACTGAGGTCCATAGGCTTTTTCAAGCGAAACAAATTGAGAAATTGGAGACATAATTCCAGAACCTGTTCTTACATACAATTCGTTAAGGTTTTCTATTTTTTCTCTATTTTCCGGAAGTGCTTGTACCATGACTCTGAATTGTTTACCATATTTCGTAAAATCCGCAGTATAGATCCCTCCAATATATCCTTGCATAGTGGCTAAGATATCACTTACAGAAACCCCTAATTGCTTTGCTAATGGCACATTAATATTCATTTGATACTGTGGATATTTGGTATTGAATGATGTTTGAGCAAATTCAATCTCAGGCTGTTGCATCAACTTCCCAATAAATTCATTGGTCTTAGCATCTAATTCAGCATACTCTCCTCCTGATTTATCCAATAGCACCATTTCAAAACCCGCACTATTTCCAAAACCAGGCACGCTAGGAGGTTGAAAAAATACAATTTTAGCATCAGGAACAGCTCCTGATATCCCAAATAATTTTTTGGTAATATCCTCTGAGGTCTGTCCACCATCTTTACGATCGTCAAATGGTTTTAGTTTAATGAAAGCTAGTCCATTATTACTTCCGTTTCCGGATAAAAATCCCCGACCTGTAGAAATTGTAACATTTTGAATTCCGGGAATTTTTAAAGCATTTGCCTGAAGGGTTTTCAAAGCATTATAAGTTCTCTCCATAGAAGCTCCTGGAGGTAACTGAACATCAGTAAAAATAATACCCCTATCTTCAGTAGGAACAAATCCTTTTTTCATAGAAGTACTTGCCCAATACAAAATTCCTCCTGTAATAGCAAAAATAATGAGTGTAACCCATTTATGTCTCAAAAGAAATACAAATCCTCTTCCATATCTTTCTGTTGCTGTTTTAAAAGCTATATTAAATTTATAGAAAAACTTACGAACGAAGTTCATATTTTTATATTCTTCATGGTGTTCTGCATGAGGTTTTAAAAATAAAGAACATAAAACAGGACTTAGAGTTAGTGCATTAATCGCAGAAATGACAATTGCCACGATGAGTGTAATACCAAATTGTTGATAAAATACCCCCGTTGGCCCGGTTATAAATGTTACAGGAATAAATACAGAGGCCATTACTAAAGTAATTGAAATAATCGCTCCCGTAATCTCATCCATTGCCTCTACCGTAGCTTTTTTTGCATCTGAAATACCATGTTCCATCTTTGCATGGACAGCTTCCACAACAACAATTGCATCATCCACCACAATACCAATGGCAAGAACTAATGCAAATAATGTTAAAAGATTTAATGAATATCCAAATAGATTCAAGAAAAAGAATGCTCCTACAATGGATACCGGAACTGCAATTGCCGGAATTAGGGTAGACCTAAAATCTTGCAGAAAAATATATACCACTATAAATACCAAAATAAATGCTTCAATCAAGGTATGAATTACTTTTTCGATGGAAGCGTCTAGAAACTCATTGGTATCAAAATTAAAAGTATATTTAATTCCTTTAGGAAAAGTATTTTCAGCAGACTTTAGATACGTTTTAATGTTTTTAATAATCTCTTGAGCATTGGAACCTGGTGTTTGGAAAATTCCCATACTGATAGAAGGGTTATTTCCATTCTCTCCTATTCCTGTATAAGATTGACCTGCCAATTCCACTTTAGCTACATCTTTTAGCATCAGGTTTTGTCCATCTCCAAGAGATTTAATGATAATATTATCATATTGCTCTTTCTCATTAAATTTTCCAACATATTTAATGATATATTCAAATGAACTTCCACTATTCTGTCCTATAGAACCCGCAGCAGCTTCCCTACTCTGTTCATTAATGGCATTCGTAACATCAGTCGGAGTTACACTATATGCTGCCATTTTAGCAGGATCCAACCATATTCTCATAGAATAATTTTTCCCTCCAAATACATTAGCATCTCCTACCCCATTGATCCTTTTCAAATTCGGAATAATGTTAATATTGAGAAAGTTTTGGAGAAAGACATCATCTAGATCCTTATTTTCAGAATAGAAAGACATATACATCAAAGCACTTGTTTGTTGTTTTTGCGTCACAACGCCCGAACGAGTTACTTCAGCAGGAAGCAAAGGAGTTGCTCTCGCAACACGATTTTGTACATTCACCGCAGCAATATCTGGATCAATCCCCTGCTTAAAAAACACCTGAATTTGTGCTGAACCATCATTCCCAGCAGTAGATGTAATATAGTCCATACCTTCTACTCCATTGATCTGCTCTTCCAAAGGAACCACCACACTTTTCATTACCGTTTCTGCATTAGCCCCTGTATAGTTTGTACTTACACTTACAGTAGGAGGTGCAATATCCGGATATTGGGTAACCGGCAAGGAAACAAGCCCCAAAATACCGAGAATAACAATCAAAATTGATATTACAGTCGATAAAACCGGTCTATTTATAAAATTTTTAATCATCTTAGAATTTCGGTTTTATTGATTGAACAAGACTATCCATTTTAACGGGTTTTGGTTGAACAGCAGTTCCGGACTTCAAGCCTCCAATCCCTGCTGCTATTATTGTTTCTCCTTTATTAACTCCAGATTTAATGAGAGCCATATTATCAATTCTGTCAATAACATCAATTACCACATTTTTAGCTGTATCTTTCTCTACTTTATAAACATAGACAATACCCTGTTGTTCATATGTAGCACTTTCCGGAACTACCAATACATTATCATAGGTTTGTGGGAATCGAATAGTTCCACTATTTCCATTACTTAAGAGTTTTTGAGCATTAGTAAATCCTACCCTAAATTGAATAGTTCCTGTTGTAGGATCAATTTGCCCTGTTATTGCTTCAATTCTTCCCTTTTCAGAATAAATACTACCATTGGCTAATTGCAAATCCACCATAGGAAGATTCTTAATTTTTTCAGGCATTGAAGCTCCGGGAGATTTTTCTAGAAAATCAAAATACTCTTTCTCATTCATCGAAAAATAGGCGTATATCTCGGAAGTATCCGAAATGGTTGTTAAAGGTGTTTGATCAGTAGGTCCAACCAAGCTACCCACTTTCAAAGGAAGCTTTCCAATTACGCCTGAAATAGGAGCACGAATTATAGAATATTCAATATTAGCCTCCACTCCTTTATAGTTTGCTACCGCTTGTCTTTTGGCTGCATTTGCTTGTTGAAGCTGTGCCTGAGCCTGAGCCAAATTAGCTTGTGCTGTCTGGAGCTGGACATCACTAATAATATTCTTTTGTACTAAGGGTTTTAGTTTATTTACTTCCACTTGAGCTGCATTCACTGAAGCTTGTGCTGCAGCTATGCTCGATTCTGAAGCTCCAATACCCGCTTTAGAAGCTGCTGCATTTTCATTCAATATATTTGTTTCAAGGCGAAATAGAGGTTGTCCCTTTGTCACATATTGTCCTTCATCTACTAAAACCTGGGTAATATATCCTTGTATTTTAGCCCGTACATCATTATTTATTCTCCCTTGAATAGTAGCAGGAAATGTCTGATATCCTGTTATATTTTTTGCTTCCACAGAAACGACAGGATACGGTTTTGGACCTCCTTGTTTCGGAGCTTCTTTTTTGCAGGCCGTTAATGAAAATACGGCGAAAGAAAGTATAGCTAGCTTGTTATTCATTTTTATAGTTTATTAAGAGATTCTTGAATATTTATTATATTTTTATTTAAAAGGGCTTTGTAAGCTTCCATTTTAGTATTGTATTCAATGTCTTCAACTTTTTTAAAATTATTGAGATCATCTATTAGTTTTAATTCATCTTGCATCTTCTGAACTATTTTTTCAAATCTTATTTTTTTGTACTCATCATTTATAAAAAAATATCTTTTTCTTTCATCCATCTTACTATGATCAATGATGAGCTGAGCATTTAGTAATAATGAAATACTTGTTGACACAGAGCTTTTACTGACTGAAAAAACATCTACAAATTCATCAAAAGTAATACCTCCTCTTTCGTAATCGAAGAGGAGGTATGCATATATTTTTGAAGCTAAAAGTGGGATATTAAAAATAACCC
The DNA here is from genome assembly GCF_902728265.1 of Chryseobacterium potabilaquae. Taxonomy (GTDB): domain Bacteria; phylum Bacteroidota; class Bacteroidia; order Flavobacteriales; family Weeksellaceae; genus Chryseobacterium; species Chryseobacterium potabilaquae. Next base: position 14,570 of record NZ_CACVBR010000020.1, on the reverse strand, counting down.
CGTAAAATTTCACAGCATCTTGGAAAATTTTTTCGTCAATTTCTATACTTCGATTCATAATATAAAAGTATGAAACAAATGTAGAAATTAGTTCTGAACCAAACGAACAAACTTAATAGACATTATAAATAGAGTACGTTTTAAAAATTCAATGAAAATCAATTTAACTTTTTGCTCAAATTATAATCTTCTCAAATGCTTTTCTTACCCCTCCGGCCAAAAAAACTTCACCACAATAGGAATATCCCTTACTTTCAAGAATTTTAAGCATTGCTATATTATCATAATTAGTATCAACTTTTATACTTTGAATTCCATGAGATCTTGTAAAACCTTCTATATGGTCAAACAGTTTTTTTACCATCCCTTTGCCTGCAAACTTTTCGTCTACTGCAACTCTATGAACAACTACAAACTCTCCATCACTTAGCCATTTTCCTTCAATGGAACTATAAGCAGGTTCATCATTTAAAATTAAAGCGGCAAAAACGGCAATTTCACCATTTATGGTGAGAACATATCCAAACCCTTTAGCGATATCACTTTCTACAGTCTCTTCATTAGGATAACCATCCTGCCATTGAGTACTACCATCTTGTCTTCGTCTTTCAATGGACTGTTGTATAATGCCCCAAATAACATTTTTGTCATCTATCTCTGCTTTCCTTAAGGTAATTTCTTCTGAATTCATCTTTTATATTATATTTTTTAGCTGATAAAAAATAAAAACCGAAAACTAATTTGCATTAATTTTCGGTTTGAAGTAGTAAAATTTAAAATTATGAAATTGTTTTTTATTAATTTTCATTTTGTTGAAGAAAGGAATCTATAATTTCAAACGCTTTCTTCTCATCTTCTAAATCTACCATTACTTTTAATGATGTTGCCGTAGGTGTTGTTGTAAAAGTCAAATAACTATTTTCAACGGCATTAACAATTTGGGCATCATCTAATTTAGATTTGATTAACTGAATTTCTGAAGGGTTATCACTTTCAAAAACTGATACTCGTGTACTTCTTTCCATATTCTATATCATTTTTCAGTATCTAAATATACGATGATTTTTTTAAAATTACAAGTCGGTATTTTAAATTTTGTTAATATTATTTTCTATTTTGTCTATTGCAAGTTGAATCTCTTCTTTTGAAACATTTAAATGAGGTCTAAAACGAAGTGATTGATCTCCACAAGCTAAAATAATTAAACCATCTTCAAAAAGAATGTCTCTTAAAGTGTTTCTTTGTTCATGACTTGGTAAATCTATGGCACACATTAAACCCCTTCCTCTTGCATTAGAAACTTTTTCAGGGTATTTTTCAGCTAGTTTTTGTAAATTTTCTAGTAGATATTCCCCAACGTTTTTTGCATTTTCAACAAGATTTTCTTTTTCAATCACTTCCATAGTTAACTGAAATCGAAGCATATCAATAAAATTCCCCCCAAAAGTAGAATTAATTCTTGAACTTTCTCTAAAAACATTTTTAGGTACTTCATCAAATTTTTCTTTATTAGCTAGAACTCCACAAACCTGAGTCTTCTTACCAAAAGAAATAATATCCGGTTTTGCTGTAAAATGTTGAAAAGCCCACATTTTCCCTGTAATACCAATTCCTGTTTGCACTTCATCAAAAATCAATAGAATCTCGTTATCATCGCAAATCTTTCTTAGACCTAATAAAAACTCATCTCTGAAATGATTATCTCCTCCTTCTGCCTGGATAGGCTCAATGATAATGCAAGCTACCTTATCCGGATGCATTAATATCGCTTCTTCAATTTGAATTAATGCTAGCTTTTCATTATCAATTGTTTTTTCTAAATTTTCTTCTGTAATAGGAAAAGTCAATTTAGGATTAAGAATTCTTGGCCAATCAAACATTGGAAAATACTGGTATTTTCTTGGGTCTGAAGTATTTGTCAAACTCAAAGTATATCCACTTCTCCCATGAAATGCCTGTCTGAAATGGATACAGATTCCCGCTTCTATATTGCTGCCTTTCTCAAAATTTTTATGCGTTTTCCAGTCAAAACATGCTTTCATCGCATTTTCAACAGCTAAAGCCCCTCCTTCAATAAAAAATGCATATTGCAGCTCTTCAGGAATTACAACCCTTTCAAATACTTCAAGAAAATGAGCATATTCTTCAGAATATACATCCGCTAAAGTAGGTTTATTAACAGCCATTTTTCCCAACCAAGAAGATCTCTCTAACAAGTATGGGTGATTATAACCAATAGAAGCAGAGCCAAACATGGAAAACATATCTAGATATTCTTTATTCGTAAGCTTATCATATAGCCATGAACCATGAGATTTCTCAATATCCATAACAAGATCGAATCCATCTGCTAACACGTGCTTACCTACTGTGCTTTTTACTTTATTTGCTGGTATGTCTAATGTATGTTCCATATTATTTTTGTTGTGATTTAACCACGAATTGTTAAAGTATATTTAATTATTCGTGGTTTTAATTTTTTTGTTGTATTTAAGCTAAATGTTTACAGGTCAAATTTAATTCCTTGCGCTAAAGGAAGATTTGTTGTATAATTGATTGTATTGGTTTGCCTTCTCATATAATACCTCCAAACATCTGAACCAGATTCTCTACCACCACCAGTTTCTTTTTCTCCACCAAAAGCTCCTCCAATTTCAGCCCCGGAAGTTCCTATATTAACGTTAGCAATTCCACAATCTGAACCTGCATGAGAAAGGAATAATTCTGCTTCTCTTAAGTTTTGTGTCATAATAGCTGATGATAGACCTTGAGGAACATCATTTTGAATAGCAATTGCTTCTTCTAGTGTTTTGTATTTTATAAGATATAAAATCGGAGCAAAGGTTTCATGCTGAACAATTTCATATGAGTTTTTCACTTCTGCAATACAGGGTTTTACATAACAACCGGACTCATATTCTTTACCTTTTAAAACACCTCCTTCAACAATAAACTTACCTCCTTCTTTTTGACATTTTTTAACCGCTTCTTCATACTGACGTACAGCATCTGTATCAATCAGAGGCCCTACATGATTTGTTTCATCTAAAGGATTTCCAATTTTCAACTGCCCATATGCTTTTACCAGTCTTTTCTTCACTTCATCATATACACTTTCATGAATAATAAGCCTTCTTGTTGTTGTACATCTCTGTCCTGCAGTTCCTACTGCTCCAAAAACAGCTCCAATAATGGACATATCAAGATCTGCATCTTTCGACACTATAATTGCATTATTTCCGCCTAACTCAAGAATTGATTTTCCGAATCTTTCCGCAACCTTAGAAGAAACCATTCTTCCAACTCTTGTTGATCCTGTAAAAGAAATTAAAGAAACCCTTTTATCCTCCACTAATTTTTGTCCAATTTCATGATCTGCAACCAGTACACTTGAAATACCTTCAGGCAAATTATTTTCTTTTAAAACTTCCATCATGATATTTTGGCAGGCAACAGCACAAAGTGGAGTCTTTTCAGATGGTTTCCAAATAGTCACATTTCCACAAATCCATGCTAGTGCTGTATTCCAAGCCCAAACAGCAACAGGAAAATTGAACGCCGTAATAATTCCTACTATTCCAAGAGGATGATATTGTTCATACATTCTGTGTCCTGCTCTTTCAGAATGCATTGTATAGCCGTGAAGCTGCCTAGATAATCCAACAGCAAAATCACAAATATCAATCATTTCCTGAACTTCTCCCAGTCCTTCTTGTAAAGATTTACCCATTTCGTAAGAAACAAGTTTTCCAAGATCGTCTTTGTATTCTCTTAATTTTTGGCCCAACTGTCTTACAATCTCTCCTCTTTTGGGAGCAGGCATCAGTCTGAATTCCTGAAACGCTTTTTGCGATGTCTCTATTACCTTATCGTAATCGCTCTTTCCAGAAGTTTTTACTTTAGCAATTAAATTACCATCTACAGGTGAAAAACTTTCTATTATTTTTCCTGATGCGAAATATTTTCCTCCTACTGAAGTTCCTTTATTCTCCTCCTTAATCCCTAAATTTTTGAGTGTTTTTTCAATCCCAAAATCCTTTACTTTTTTAGACATAAAATCTTACTTTTCGTTTTGCCTAAAGTTAAAAATATTCTTTGAATCGCAAAATTTTAATTTTTTTAACACATTTTTATTTGGACTAATTATAAACATAATTATCTTTGTCCTGTAATCTTTTGAATTTCAGAAATGGAAAATCAGACTTTAAATGACCGTATGGAAAAGAAAAACTCAAAATGGAAACAGTGGTTTAAACGTTTTGGTGTCGGCGGTATTATATTTTTCACCGTAAAGGGGATTATTACTTCCACTTTAATATATTTTTTAGGGAAAAACTTCTGTTCCATTATCGGAAATTATATTACCAACATCCTGGATTGATAGTATATTTACAATATAAAAAGCAGAGAAAATTTCTCTGCTTTTCATTTGCTTTTTATATTCATATTTTTCTATAGAAAAGTGCTTTCTTTAGAAAATTAAAAACTTCAATTTTTACTTTCTTTGTTCTTCCTCCCCGCACTAATAAGGCTTTGATTAAGTAAGTACTCAATTTGTCCATTTACACTTCTAAAATCATCATTTGCCCATTTTTCAAGAAGTTTATAGGTCGATTCATCAATCCTAATAACAAATGATTTCCTTCCTTTGGGCTCTGAGGCATTGCCTGTTTTTTGAGATTTCATTTTTTATATTCTAATTGTCTGATTTTAATAAATCATTAAAATCTAAATTCAACTCCTTCAAGAAATAGAAAAATTAATTATATAATGTTCCTGTGTTCAAAATAGGAGTTGCCGCTTTTTCACCACACAAAACTACCATTAAATTACTTACCATAGCAACTTTCCTTTCGTCATCAAGCTCTACAATATTATCTTCAGATAGTTTCTTCAATGCTAAATCAACCATACCAACAGCCCCTTCTACAATCTTTGTTCTAGCTGCCACAATTGCCGTAGCTTGTTGCCGCTGTAGCATTGCTCCTGCAATTTCAGACGCATACGCAAGATGGGTAATTCGTGCTTCCTGAATAATAATTCCCGCCGGAGCTAATCTCTCACTTAATTCTTGTTCTAATATTTTATTAACTTGCTCTCCTCCATCTCTTAATGTAATATCTGCATGCTCATCCTCTAAATTATCATAAGGAAAACTTACCGCTAAGTGTCTTACTGCTGCTTCACTTTGCATTTTCACATACTCTGTATACTTCTCTACTTCATACGCTGCTTTATAAGTATCTCCCACTTTCCATACAATTACAGCCCCAATCTCAATAGGATTACCCATCTTATCATTCACTTTTAAAGTTTGTCCTTGTAAATTCTCAGAACGAAGACTCATTTTTTGAGAAGTATATAGGGGATTAATAAAAAATAATCCATTTTCTTTTACACTTCCCACATATTTACCAAAGAAATTAAGTATCCTTGAATGATTGGGTTGGATAATCATTAAGCCTTTAAGAAAAAAGCAAGAAAGAAAAAAACAAAGGATGGATACAATTACAAAAGGGATACTTTGCTCTACTCCATTCACAAAAAAATAAATTGAAAGAATGAATAAAACGAGACAAATAACTAAGGTAAGATACCCTGACATTGGCTTTAAAACTTTTTCCATGATATTATTATTATTGATATTATTTTGATATCATAAAGATATGATTTTTTATAATACCAAATTATATATACTCTAAAAAAAATAACCTTTATATAATATCCATTATAATTCAAAATCTACGAGTCAATTTTAAATAGGTAATTAGAGGCTTTCTAAGACTAAAAAATCCCAGAAAAAATCCGGGATTTAATTTATATTATAAATGCTAAACTTATTTTTTATTCAAACTCTTAAACTTGAAATAGGAAGCTATTGAGAGTAACAGCATTGTTGAAATTCCAATATAAACCCAAGCCGGAACCGGAACCGGATCTCCTGCTGCATATGAATGAAGCCCACTTAGATAATAATTTACTCCAAAATAAGTCATCACCATTGAACAGAATGCAAACATAGTTGCTACATGGAATGCCCATCTGCTTCTCAATCCCGGAACTAATCTCATATGCAAAACAAAAGCATATACCATAATTGAAATAAATGCCCAAGTTTCTTTTGGATCCCAGCTCCAATATCTCCCCCAAGATTCATTTGCCCAAATTCCTCCTAGAAAGTTTCCTACTGTTAATGCAAAAAGCCCAATTGTTAGTGACATTTCAGAAACAATCGCCAATTCTTTTAATGTGGTATCATGATGTAATTTATACATTTCTTTTCCTGAAATAATATAAAATACCAAAGAAATAACCGCAATAATCATAGATAAAGCAAAAAAGCCATAACTTGATGTAATAATAGCCACGTGAACAATAAGCCAATACGACTTCAATACAGGTACTAGAGGTGTTATTTGCGGATCTAATGCAGAACCTCCATGTGCAAATCCCATCATAATTACTGCTACCATAAATCCTGCTGCCGGAATAAGTGCATTAGAATTTCTATATAATAATAATCCTGCAGTTATACCTACCCAAGAAATAAAAATAATAGCTTCATAACCATTACTCCAAGGAGCATGTCCAGAAATATACCATCTTGCCACTAGTCCTAGAAAATGGAAAATATATCCAATAACACCTAAAGCAATAATTACTTTAATGCTCTTATTTAAAATTTTATTGGGTTTAAAGAGTTCAACAAAACCTAAAATCAACAATAGCCCTCCAATAATAGAATAGAAAATTAATAGTTTAAAATTAATATTCATCTTATTCATAAAAACTTCGAGGTCAACCTTCGATTTTGCCGGAACTACACTTTTACCCCATTTTTGCTGATATTCTGAAAGCTTTACCAATTCAGCATCAGCTTTGCTCCAATTTCCTGATTGTTGTGCTGTTAAAACTTGTGCAAAGTATGGACCCATTACTTGCTGAGATTCCATATCGGGTTCAAACTTTTGATCTAACCAAGAATGCCAAGTATGATTGGGGTCATTTTGTACCGGAACAATTCTCATAAATTGTCCACTAAAAAATTCATTAAAAATTTGTACTCTTTCATTAACGGAAATTACTTCTTTATCATAGTTGGTTTGTTCAGCAGGTTTTTTACGAAAAGCAATATTATAATCCTGCTCTAAAACGTATGCTAGATTTCCATTTGAATCAGAAGGAAAAAGGTTCATCAATGAAGTATATCCATCATCATTAGCCTTTGTTTTATTTTTTAATTCATCCCCTCCTTTCGTGCCAATTTTAATCATTGGAACCATCGTCCAACTAGGAGTATCTGTATTAATTGAAAGAAACCATTGGTTTGCGGTAAGAGATTTTCCATCAGTTCCCTTAAATTCATCTTTTTTATACAGTTTTCTTAATACATCAAGTGCTTCCGTATTTATTGGAACAATTCTTCCATCATAATTTTGAACTAAAAGATACCCGAACTTATCTGCATGCTCTTTACTTATTTTATTTCTTGCAATGATTTCATCAGCAGAAATCATTCTCATTTTACTGAGTGGTGCCGCTAAAGAATTTTGTTGAGTTTTTTGAGATGCTGGCGTTTCAGAAGTGGTAGCATGATTATGATTATCACCTTCTACATGAATATGCTCTCTACTACCATCTGTCGTTCCATGAGTTTCAATTTTCTGAGCCTGTAATCCCAAACTTAAAAATAATAAAATAATGACTGTTGATCTTTTTTTATTAACATCATTCAGCATTTTATTAAGCTTCCAAAAATGAGTTCCTTTCCAGAAGAAAATAAAAAACATTCCTCCAAATAATAATGCATATCCTATATAGGAAATTAATGTCCCCCAATAATCATGATTTACAGATAATACGGTTCCCATTCTATCTGGATCAAAACTCGATTGAAAAAAACGATATCCTTTATGATTAAGCACGTGATTCATATAAATTTTAAAAGGAGTTTGTTTCCCTTCATCAATAATTTTAATATGACTTTCATAGGCACTTGGAGATGAGCTTCCAGGATAAGTTTCCATAACGAAATCATCTAATTTAAGAGCAAAAGGTGTATTGTAAATTTTAGGACCGAATCCTACCATCATATTTAATCCATCCATTGTAATTTGCTTATAAGCATTTGGATTTCCTTTTTCTACTGACAGATCCACCAACTGTTTGGTTTTTGGTCCCTGAATTTCTATAGTCAACACATCAGGAACATTCTGATCCTTTTTTCTATCTCCTTCAAAAGCCATCAATCTTCCTTTTTTAAGCCCCTCAGGAACCACCAACTTCAGATCATTAATACTGTATAAACTTCTTAATGCCAAGGGTTGATATTCATTTTTTACAGTATTTCCTGTTGCTTGAGTAGCCATCGTCATATAACTTGCATCTACCGGCGTTTTTATAAAAAGTTTGCCTCCTTCATTTTTAAATTCGACTGCCCCTTCAATAGTTCTGTTAAAGGTTACCAATGTACCATTGATAGATTTTGTCTCTCCCGGTTTAATATAAATATTTTGTCTTCCTGTATTCCCTGTAGATACTAAATGAAGATATTCTGTGCCATTGGGTTCTACAACTAAGCTGTCTTTCTTTCTCTGAACATATTCTTTGGCAGCAATCTTTATTTGCTTTCCGTGAAAATCATAGGTCGCATTAAGATCTTTATGTAAAGGAGACATTAAATAAGGAATATCTTGATAATTTAGTACATCCCCTTTTTCTTCAATTTGAATTTTAAAGAAATTTTTGTCAGTGACTATTTCATTAGAAGTTTCTCCTTCCCGGATATGCATAGTCCCTTCAAAACTGATATATCGGGTAATTGCTCCTCCTATAAAAATAAATATAAAAGCAAGATGGAAAACCAATACCGGCCACTTTTCTTTTTTCCATAATCTATATCTTCCAATATTTCCTATGAAATTAAGGATAAGCAGAAACATGATCAATTCAAACCATTTTGCTTCATAAATTAGGGCTTTTGCGGTGGGGGTACCATAGTCATTTTCTAAGAATGTTGCATAAGCCATTGAAAATGCATATACCAGTAACAAAACGGCCATTGTTCTGGTAGAAATAAGAATATCCTGGATCTTCTTCATGATTTATTTACTTGACATGCAAAAGTAAGAATGATTTATTTAAAGGTCAGTAAAAAAAGCTGTTATTTATCATTTTAAGGTCCTACAAGTGTTATTTTGAATCATTCTTAATAACGCAGCCGTTTTGTAAAAAATAAAAACTTAAAAAATACCAATCAATTAAATTTAAGTCACAATATTGAAAAATTACTTAATCTATTTAATAAATTTTAAATGAAGAGAAAAATTTAATTATTGTCTATATTAAATTGCCTCCCAATTTAATACAGCCGTTGAAATTATTCACAACATAAGTATTATGGTCTATTTATAAATTTAAAAATGTTTTGAAGAATTCAGGTATAGGTTATGGATCATATAATTAGAAAAAACCTCTTGTCTTTTGATTAAAAAAAGATACATTTAATATCGAAAAAACGCTAAATTTGTCGACATATATTATGGATAAAAAGACAGTAATAAAGCAGACGGAATCGCCTGATAAAGGCAAAATATTATCTAAGCCACGTATATTTTTAGGGCTTACATTTATACTTTTTTCTGTTGTTCTTACTTTTTCTTTCATCTCTTATTTGATGAATTGGAAAGCGGATCAAAGCCAAGCAGGAACAATGTTTGACAAGAGCATAAAATCTTCAAATGTATTTGGTAAAGTAGGTGATTGGTTAGGGAATATTTTCATATTTGAAAGTATCGGCGTTGCTTCTTTCATTATTTCATTTCTAGTTTTAGTTTTTGGTACGCTTATATTGAAAAAAAAGATATTTAAACCTTGGAAAACCATAGGTCATTCTTTATTTTTCATTTGTTGGGTTCCAATTTTAATGGGAGCTATTACTAAAGGGCAAGGTGTTTTAAGTGGAGTGTATGGCTATCAAATTATGGATTCACTTAATACCATCATTGGAACTGTTGGTCTTTGGCTTGTATTGGTTGCTAGTATTGCTTTATATTTTATTTTAGAATTCAATCTTCGACCTAGTTCTGTGAAAGCAAAATTAAATCAGATCAATGAAAATACTATTGGAAAAGTAAAATCAATGATGCCTAATTCTGATGAAAGCTTTGAATCTGATCATGATCTTCATGACGAAATTGAGAATATAGAACCTATTAAATCAACTCCAAAAGACAATAATAAAATAGTTGAACAAGAAACAAAAAATAGTAAAGACTTTTCTACTATTACTGTTTCAAATACGGTAGAAACTATTTCTACACCCAATCATACTTCTTTTGTAGAAAATGATGAAGATCATTCACAAAAAGTTAACTTAAATATCAATACGAAGCCTGTTCTTCCTACTTCCACTCTTGAACAAGCTTTTGATATTACTCCAAAAGAAGATATCAAGTTTAATGTTGAAGTTGCTCCTGTAGTAGATATTTTAGATGATGTGGATAAAAAATCTCAAGAACTTGTAGAGCAACACGGTCTTTATGATCACACTTTAGATTTAGCAAATTTTCAGATGCCCACAGTTAATTTATTGAAAGATTATGGAAATGAAGAGATCTCAATCAATAAAGAAGAATTAGAAGAAAATAAAAATAAAATTGTAGGATTACTTAAAAACTTTAATGTAGGTATTGCTGAAATTAAAGCAACCATAGGACCTACCGTAACTTTATATGAGATTGTTCCCGAAGCAGGAATCAGAGTTGCTGCTATCAAAAAACTACAAGATGACATTGCACTCAACCTTTCTGCCCTAGGAATCAGAATCATTGCACCTATGCCAGGAAAAGGTACTATTGGTATTGAAGTTCCTAGAAAAAACCCAACAATGGTGTCCATGCGTTCAGTTATTTCGTCACAGAAGTTTCAGCATACGGATATGGATTTGCCCGTGGTATTTGGTAAAACGATATCTAACGAAATTTTCATGGCAGATTTAGCAAAGATGCCTCACTTGCTTATGGCCGGAGCAACAGGTCAGGGAAAATCAGTAGGAATCAATGCTATTCTTACCTCTTTACTTTACAAAAAACACCCAAGTGAATTGAAATTTGTAATGGTAGATCCCAAAAAGGTAGAACTTTCATTATATTCAAAAATTGAAAGACATTATTTGGCTAAGCTTCCCGATGCAGAAGAGGCAATCATTACAGATACAAACAAAGTAATTAATACTTTAAATTCATTGTGTATTGAAATGGATACACGATATGACCTTCTTAAAAATGCCTTTTGTAAAAATATAAAAGAGTATAACAAAAAATTTGCAGAAAGAAAATTAAATCCTGAGAACGGGCATAGATACCTACCCTATATTGTTTTGGTTGTTGATGAATTTGCAGATCTTATTATGACAGCAGGAAAAGAAGTAGAACTTCCTATTGCAAGATTAGCCCAATTAGCTAGAGCGGTAGGCATTCACTTAATCGTTGCTACACAAAGACCTTCAGTAAATGTAATTACGGGTATGATTAAAGCCAACTTCCCTGCAAGAGCTGCTTTTAGAGTGATCTCAAGTGTTGATTCAAGAACTATTTTGGACTCTCCGGGAGCAGATCAACTTATTGGAAAAGGAGATATGCTCTACTTTAACGGAAATGAAATATTGAGACTTCAGTGCGCATTCGTAGATACCCCGGAAGTGGAAAGAATTGCAGAATATATTGGAGAACAAAAAGGATATGCTTCAGCTTTTGTGCTTCCGGAATATGTTTCGGAAGATTCTTCAAGCAGCGGCGTAGGAGCCTTTGATCCGAATGAAAAAGACGCGTTATTTGAAGAAGCAGCAAGAATAATTGTTTCTACACAACAAGGTTCTACATCTATGCTTCAGAGACAATTGAAATTAGGCTACAATAGAGCAGGAAGAATTATGGATCAACTTGAAGCAATTGGTATCGTAGGAGGTTTTAATGGAGCAAAAGCTAGAGAAGTGTTGATTAGCGATCTCCATTCTTTGGAACAGTTTTTGGACGAATTACGTAATTAAATAAAAAATTAATTTATCTTTAATTGATAGATTTCTAAAGATTATTAAATAAAAAAATGAAGAAGATCATTTCAAAAATTATATTAACTAGCATCACGATAGTTACAGTAGGATTAGCTAATGCACAGACAATAGATGCGAAAGCAAAAAAAATTCTAGATGATGTAACAGCAAATTATAATTCAAAAAAAAATTCCTACTTTAAGTTTTCTTTTGGAAGTGGTATTAATGGACTCGTTACCAAAACAGAACCAGGTATATACTATACTGCTGGAGATAAATATAAACTAAAAATCATGGATACTGAACAAGTATTTGATGGTAATAAAATCTATAATATCAATAGTGATGATATGGAAGTTACTATTGCAAAACCCAATGGCAGTAGCACTATGTTCTCCCCTATTAATTATCTTACCAACTATAGAAACGAATATAATGTAACCTATAATGGTAAAAAAAATGTAAATGGGATAAGTACTGATTTTATTAAACTTACTCCTATAAAAGCAAATGGGATAAAGTATGTATATCTTTTCTTAGATTCTACAAAAAAACAGATGGTAAAGATTGAGCAACATGGAAATAATAAAGATGTTGCGGTAATCGCTATCAAAGAATACAAAGAAAATCAAGATGTGGATCCTAATATGTTTGTTTTTGATAAAAATAAATATAAAAACTATATTATTACAGAGCTTTAAAAAGCGAAAAGATAAAAAATAGCTTCCCTACTATTATAAAAAAATATAAAATATAAGAGTCACAAAGTAAACTTTGTGGCTTTTTCATTAATTTTGGCAAATGTTAAAAATACTAGACCGATATATTATAAAGACCTTTTTTGGACCATTTTTTTTCATATTCAGTGTGTTGTTTTTTATATTTATTGTAAATATCATCTGGGTACAACTGGGGCAATTTATGGGAAAAGGACTTAGCTACTGGCAAATCCTTAAACTTTTATTTTACCTTGGTGTAAGTGTAATCAGTATGGTATTACCCCTTACCATTCTATTGGCAGCGATCATGTCTTTTGGAGAATTTGGAGAGCGATACGAACTTGCCGCCATGAAAGCTGCAGGAATATCCTTAACAAGGGTAATGCTTCCTCTATTGGGAGTAACTACTATCTTATCTATAATGCTCTATTTTTTCTCTAATAATATTATACCGGATTTTCAGAGGAAAGCTAAAAATATGCTTTTTAATATTGCACAAACAAAGCCCGCTCTTAATTTCACTCCAGGACAGTTTATAGATCAAATTCCAGGATATATGGTAAAATTTGATAAGATTTATGGTGAAGATGGGCAAAATATAGAAGGAGTATTTGTCCATAGAAAAGCCAGTACCTATGAAAACCAACAATCAATTGTCGCTGAAAAAGGAAAGTTTCTTCCTGCTGCTAATAAAGATTTTCTAAAGCTTGTGCTGTATAATGGCTATATTTTTGAAGATGCCTTTGCCGGAAAAAATGAAAATGCAAGATTGAATCAGCCTGATCAAGCCGTTAAATTTGATACTTTAGTCTCTCACTTCGATGTTAGTGAAATTATTAATAAGGCAATAGAAGAAGAGCAAATTACCGATGATTACCGTTTTAAGACATACAATGAATTAAATAAAGAAATCGTCAAAAATAAAAAAGAAAATGCAAAGTTTTTTTCTAGTACTGGTGATGAAATTTTAAATCAGGCTAATACGGTAATTAGCTATATGGATAAAAATAAAACCAAAGCAAAACCAAAGCAACAAGTCAAATTAGATACTGTAAAATCAGATAAAAGACTCGAAATGATTTATAGTGCGTATGATAGATTAGATAACTTAAAACTCAATATTGAAGCAAAAAACAATGAAATAATTCCTAGCGTAAAATATTATAGTAAAGTTATTATTTACCAACAAAGAATTGTTACGTATTCATTTACTTGTATTATATTCTTTTTAATTGGTGCCAGTTTAGGCTCTATTATTAGAAAAGGAGGCATGGGGCTTCCGGTAATCATCGCTATTGTTATCTTTATTATTTTCTATATTATCAACGTAGGGGTAGAAAATGTAGCTTGGGCAGGCAATATGAATCCATATCTTGCTGCATGGCTTCCCAATATTATACTCTTTCCTTTTGGTGTTTGGATGACCTATAAAGCGCTTACCGACTCACAATTATTTGATGCCGAGAAATATAAAGCCTTATTAAAACCTATCACAAAAAGATTCACAAAAAATCGAGAACATAAAAGATATCAGTAATATAAAAAAGCCGTCATAATTAATTACGACGGCTTTTTTATTTATCTTGTCTCGTCCTGAAAATTTGATACAGATTAAAAACAAAAGTAAATAATTAAATCTGACACCTTACTTTCTTTACATAATGATCAAAAAAAAGAATCCGTCTCACAACAAAAATTGAGGCGGTTTTTTTTGCTATAAAGTTTTTTAATGTCTCAGAAAAAATGAAAATTACTCTCTTTAAGCAACTTTCTTTCTTAAATTGTGTGCTAAAGCGTGT
>NZ_CACVBR010000019.1 GCF_902728265.1 Chryseobacterium potabilaquae | reverse complement strand
AGCAGAGTCTTTTAATGCGAAAATCAAAAACTTTAGATTGCAACTAAGAGGGGTAAAAGACAGAACCTTTTTCTTATTCAGATTATCCAAACTTTTTGCATAGCCCCCAACTTTTGCGCCTGATCCTTAAAAAGCTGCTTTTTGAAGTTTTTTATTTTTAATTTTTGAAAAATGAAGCTAAACAAGTCAAAAAGACAGTTTGTTTTAGGGTGCTTTTGACATTTTCTTTAGATTGTGAGCAATGGCAAGTATGGTTATTTCTACCTCGACCTTATTTTTTCCTCGAAGCATGAATCGTTTAAAATGGATGTTTTCTTTCAAGCCCTGCTCCATTTTGCGGCTTGAATAGATATTACTTAAATAGCCATAAATCAAAACTTTCAAAAGCATTTTCGGATGATAACAAGAGGTTCCGCCAGGTTTATTTTCATTAAACTCTTAATATCCAAGCCATCAATAATGCCTGAAACAACTCTAACAGGGTGCTTTTCATCTATCAACTCCGATAAATTCGGAGGAAAAAGCAAGTTTTCTTTGGGATTGTAATCTTTTTAAAGATTACTTTTGAAGAAGTTAACACAAAGCAAATTAATCAATTTGCAAATAATAGGAAAGCTTGTGCTTTTCTTTTTTACATAATAGAGGCTATCTCTTTTGAGACAGCCTCTATTAAAATTTTCGAAGAATTGTCTATCTTCAAAACCGTGGTCCCACCTGGGCTCGAACCAGGGACCACCTGATTATGAGTCAGGTGCTCTAACCAACTGAGCTATAGGACCTCAAAACTTTGGTTAAATTTTGTGTTTGCAAAAATAGTAAAATTTATTTCATTACAAAACTTTTTATTGCTTTTCTTGACAAAGTTCTACCAGCACTCCGTTTGTAGATCTAGGATGTAGAAACACAACTAATTTGTTATCAGCGCCTTCTTTAGGCTCTTCGGAGATAAATTCAAATCCATTTTTTTTTAATCTTTTTATTTCTTCTAGGATATTTTCTACTCCAAAAGCAAGATGATGGATACCTTCTCCCTTTTTTTCTATAAATTTTGAAATTGGACTTTCAGAATTACTGGCTTCTAAAAGTTCAAGTTTACTTTCTCCCATTTTATAAAAAGAAGTAATTACTCCTTCCCTATCTACACGCTCTTGTTTATAAGAATTTTCACCTAAAAGTTTAGTAAAAAGTTCATCAGAAACCCCTAGAGATTTTACGGCTATACCAATATGTTCTAACTTCATAAAAATAATTAAATTGACTGTAAAGTTAATGTAGTCTCAATTTTCAACCTATCAATTCAAACAAAAATACTAAATTTGCACAACTTATGGAAAGTAACAGACAAAGAAAAGTAGCACAGATTATACAGGAAGATTTCGCAGAACTTTTCCGAAAACAAGCTGCAGAAAGCAAACAAAGCATTTTAGTAACTGTTTCGGACGTTAAAGTAACGGCTGATTTGGGGATTGCTAAAATATATCTAAGCATATACCCTCAGGAACATCGTAAAGCTATCATGAAAGAAATTGAGGAGAACAAAACTCAATACAGAAATTTCATTGGTCAAAAAATGGCCAAACAAGTACGTGTAATTCCACAACTTAATTTTTACCTAGACACTTCTCTTGATGATGTGGAGAGAATTGAAAAAGAACTAAAAGGAGAAGGAGATAATCCTGTTTTATAATCAATTTGAGAAGCATAGCATTCTATATCGCATCAAGATACCTTTTAGCCCAAAAAGGGAGCACTGCTGTTACATTTATTACTTGGTTAGCTGTAGGAGCTATGACAGTTGCTGTAACGGCAATGTTTGTGATCATTTCGGTTTTTTCTGGACTTGAGGATATCAATAAGGATATGATTTCCAATCTCCATGCTGATTTAACCATAAAAAGTACAGCAGGCAAAACTCTCCAAGACTTACAAAAAATTAACACTGTCCTAAAGAATAATAAAGAAATTAGCAGCTTTTCTAAAATAATTGAAGAAAAAGTATATATAAACTATAATGGCAAAGGGGATATTGCCTATCTAAGAGGCGTAGATTCAGCTTATACTAAAGTAAACCCTATTAATCAAGATGTTTTTTATGGTGCCTATCCAAGCTTCCAATACTCTAATGAGGTACTCATGGAAAATAGCTTAGATAATAGATTATCCATACCGGTAGAATCAACAGGAGATTATGCTACGCTATTCATGCCTAAACCAGGAACAGGAATTATTAATAAAGAAGAAGATATCTACAATAAAAAAGATATTTTGATTACGGGAGTATTCCCTGGCAAAGGTCAGATGGACAACTACATTATTTCTCCCATAGAGTTAACTGAAGACTTACTCAATTTACCAAAAAAATCAGCGTATCAAATTGTTATCAAATTAAAAAATGCAGAAAATGCAGATTCTGTCAAGCAAAATCTACTTCGTTCTTTAGGGAAAAACATAGAAATCAAGACAAAAGAAGAAGAAAATGCCGCTTTCTGGAAAATGATCAATACCGAAAAGCTTTTTATTTATCTGATTTTTGCTCTAGTTATTTTTATCACAACTTTTAATTTAGCCGGTGCAATTATTATATTACAGCTTGATAAAAAAGAACAGGCAAAATCTCTTATTTCATTAGGTTTTTCATTTGCTTATTTAAGAAGAATATATTTTTACACAGGTGTTCTCATCGTGAGCTCCGGAATTATTTCCGGACTTATATTAGGTACCCTATTATGCTACTTTCAACTCTACACAGGGGTTTTTAAGGCCACAGAAAGCTTACCTTTCCCCGTAAAAATTGTTATAAAAAACTATTTTATCGTTTCACTTACAGCCGCATTATTTGGCTACATCATCTCTTGGGTATTCTCTAAAATAAGTAAAGAATATATTACTAAAAGTTAATATTCACACCGTAGAGATTTTCTGTACCTTTGCCGGCAATAAAAAAACATGAAACGAAATCTACTACACTTTCTATTGATCTTCCCATGGATCAATCTATTTTCCCAACTCCCCCAAGGATATTATGATACCACAGCAGGCCTGTCAGGCGCCCCTCTTAAAACCGAATTGAGCCAAATTATTACCAATGGACATCAAGATCACGGTTATGGAGGATTATGGATAGCCTATCAAACTACGGATCGTGATTACTTTTATGAAAATGATGGGACTATTCTTGATATTTACTCAGAAAACCCTATAGGTCCCGATCCTTACAATTTTAATTATGGAACAAATCAATGTGGTACATACAGCAATGAAGGTGATTGCTACAACAGGGAGCACATTGTCCCCCAAAGCCTTTTCAATGAAGCATTCCCCATGAAATCTGATTTACATTTCATTCGCCCTACTGATGGAAAAGTAAATGCAATGAGATCAAACTACCCTTTTGGTAAAGTAGGTACAGCAACCTATACTTCTCAAAATGGATCTAGATTAGGTAATTCCATTTCTTCAGGATATTCAGGAACGGTATTTGAACCTATTGATGAATTCAAAGGAGATATAGCCAGAATGATACTGTATTTTGCGACAAGATATGAAAACAAGCTTTCAACTTTTAGCACAGGAAATATGTTAGGAGGCTCCGCCTTTCCAGGATTACAAATATGGGAACTTAACCAGCTACTGGCTTGGCACAATTTAGACCCTGTATCAACAGTTGAGATTGCTAGGAATAATGCATCTTACCAATACCAAGGTAATAGAAACCCATTTATTGACCATCCAGAATATGTAGAAGAGATCTGGGGAAACCTAATTGATGATACAGAGCCTCCTACCCCAGCTACAGATTTATTAACAACAGGAGCAACATCCAATTCAATATCTTTAAGTTGGACAGCCGCAACAGATAATATAGGAGTTACCGCTTATGATATATACACAAACGGAACTTTAAAAACTACTATTTCAGGAACGACAATTACTATTTCAGGGTTAGCACCATCTACAACTTATAGTTTTTATGTTATTGCTAAAGATGCAGCAGGAAATTCTTCTCCACAAAGCAATACCACAACAGGATCTACTCTCCCATCACAATCAGGGGAAAATACCAGCTGTGGATCAGAAAATTTTGAAAGCATTCCTACTATATCAAGTTCAAGTTATCTAATCCGAAATTGGACTAATAATAACATTTCATGGGCAGCAACAGACGCCAGAACAGACCAAACAATTAATGGAAAAGCCATCACTATCAGAAATGGAAATGTAACAAGTACAACAATTTCTGATGGCATTGAAAGCTTAACATTAACCACTCAATTAAAATATAGTGGAACCCCTGGAACTCTAAACGTTGAAATAAATGGTATTTCAGTAGGTACAATTCCCTATAGTTCAAATGTTAGCACTACAACAATTAATAATATCCATATAGCCGGGAATATTATCATAAAAATAATCAATTCAAATTCTAATAGAATTGCTTTAGATGATCTTTCATGGACATGTTATAGTAGTGTATTAAAAACATTGGAAACCAATAAAGATAAACTCCTGAGTATATCTCCCAATCCCATTAAAAATGATGAGCTTGTCGTAAAAGGTAGAAATCTAAACACAATTTACAAAGCAGAAATATATGATCTATCAGGGAAATTAATCCAAAAATTCACACATCCCTTCAAATACTCTAATAAATTAAATGTAAAAGGAATATCAACGGGAACTTATATTTTTACAACCAATATGGGCTCTATAAAGTTCATTGTTGAATAGAATATGAAAATATTTTTTATAAAAGACCGGCTTATTCGGTCTTTTTTATATTTTTGAAATATGGACAACAATAAAAAACTAGGGTTAATTGGAAAAAATATTTCATATTCCTTTTCAAAAAAATTTTTTGAAGATAAATTTCAGAAACTAATGCTGAAAAATTACTCCTATGAGATTTTCGATTTAAATGAAATTGATGAAGTTAAAAACTTATTTTTAACCCCTGGCCTTTTGGGATTTAATGTTACAATTCCATATAAAGAAAAAATCATCAATTATTTAGATGAACTAAGTGATGAAGCGAAAAATATAGGTGCTGTTAATTGTGTATTGATAGAAAATGGAAAGAAGATTGGATATAATACGGATGCTTTCGGATTTGAAAAAACGTTACTTCTTCATAAAAAAAAACATCACAATACAGCATTAATTTTAGGTAATGGAGGTGCTGCTAAAGCAGTTCAATATGTGCTGGATAAAAATAATATTCCTTGCCAAATCGTTTCGAGAAATACCACCCTTAATTTTGATAATTTGAATAAAGATATTGTTGATCAGCATAAAATTATCATCCAATGTACCCCAGTTGGAACCTTCCCACACATAGAAGATTGCCTGGACTTTCCTTTTGAGGGAGTTTCAAAGGAACATCTCATTATTGATTTAATTTATAACCCAAATTATACAAAATTCATTATCAAAGCATCCGAAAAAGGAGCAAAAACAGTAAATGGATATTATATGCTTGAACAACAGGCGGAAAAAGCATGGGAAATTTGGAATTTTCAAAAAAAATAACATAAATTAGTACATTGTTTAGCTTTTTTACTATATATTTAAAGGATATTAATGCCATCACATAAAAGATTTGCTATGATTACAGAAAACCATCTTTCTGAAAACGGAGAAAAGAAAAATCCTAACGAAGAATTTGAAAAAATGACATCAGAAAATCAAACTTTCCAAAATCAAACCCTACATGAAGACGAAATAGATCATCATATAGAGGAACATCATGATGTTGAAATTTCCTTAGGAGACGCTTTAAAAGAAATGGAAAGAATGATCAATTCTCCTGATGCTGGTGAAAATTCAAAAAAATTCAATCAACTAAAGGAAAAAGCAAGTCATTATATCCACGATGAAGTGGAGGATAAAAAACATGAATATATAGAAGCAGGAAACCCTCCTGAAAATTTCAGTTATGAGCACCCTTTTCAAACAAGATTTTCTGCTCTAATAAATATTTTTCGGGAAAAGCATGACATTTATCAAAAGAAACAAGAGGAAGAACAAAAGAAAAATCTGGAATACAGACAAAGTATTATAGAGAAGCTTAAAAACCTTTATACAAATTCAGAACCTGGAATCAATCTCTTTAAAGTAATCCGCGAAATAAAAGAAGATTGGTCGAAAGCCGGGCAAGTTCCAAAATCCGAATTCAAAATTCTTAATAATAATTACTTCCACCATTTGAATCAGTTTTATCAAATGTTGGATCTGAATAAAGAATTCTTAGAACAAGAGTATAATCATAATCTTGAAAAGAGACAACATATTATTGAAAGAGCAAAAGAGCTTGAAAACGAACCTGTAATACAAAAGGCATTAAATGAATTACAATATCTTCATAAACTCTGGAAAGAAGAAGCTGAACCTGTAGCGGAAGAGTTCCGTGAAAAAACATGGGAGGAATTCAAAGAAATTTCAAATAAAATCCACGAAAGAAAATCAGAACTTTCCGTTGTAATTGAAGCCGAACAAAATAATAATCTTGAAAAGAAAAACCAGATTATTGCCGAAATAAAAAAACTATCCAACCCTTCTGATGAACCCAACCACAATTACTGGCAAAATGCAATCAAAAGGGTCGAAGATCTTCGTTCAGAATTTTTGAAGACCGGAAGTGTTCCAAGAAAATTATCCAATCAAAACTGGAATGAATTTAAAACAACCCTTAGAGGCTTTAATACAACTAAAAATACGTATTATAAATCTCTAAAAGGTTCCCAGCAAGCCAATCTTGAAGAAAAATTAAAATTGATTCAGACAGCTAAAGATAATATGAATACCGAAGATTGGGATATTGCGGTTCCTCTATTTAAAAAACTTCAAGAAGATTGGAAAAAAATAGGACATGTTCCTAAAAGCATGACTAATAGGATTTGGGATGAGTTCCGGGATGCTTGTAATACATTTTTTAATAACTACAGAGAAAAAAGTAATGTTTCTACAGATAATTGGAAAGAAAATTACAATAACAAAAAAGCACTTCTTGAAGATCTGAAAACAGTTACAAATGAAGACGGAAGTATTGAACGAATAGAAGCTATTAAAACAGCATGGAATAATATAGGAAAAGTTCCAAGAGACAAAATTTCTATTAATTCCGAGTTTAATAAAACGTTGCGAGAGAAATTGAAATTGAATAAGATCAATGAGCTCGAACTTAAAGAAGAGGGATTAACTGAAAATCAGCTTACAGATAAGGCAAGAAAGATAAAAAGTCAAATATCCGATCTAGAAGCTGAAATTGTAAAATTAGAGAATAATTTAGCATTTTTCAATAAACCTTCAAGAGAAAACCCTTTATTAAAGGACACTTATAATACAATAGATGA
Organism: Chryseobacterium potabilaquae; assembly: GCF_902728265.1. GTDB lineage: Bacteria > Bacteroidota > Bacteroidia > Flavobacteriales > Weeksellaceae > Chryseobacterium > Chryseobacterium potabilaquae. The sequence goes on along the minus strand of NZ_CACVBR010000019.1, from coordinate 67,448 downwards.
AAAGAAAGCTCATCTGGAAAATCTAAAACAAAATCTCCATAATATCATTGCTGGAGAATAAATAATTGAAAAAAATACTAAGGCGAAGCAAAGAAATTTGTCTTCGCTTTTTCTTTCATAATATGCAAGACGAATTATACATCAAAAGATGCATTGAACTAGCTCAAAAAGCATTAGGTAATACTTATCCCAATCCTTTAGTAGGAAGTATTATCGTTCATAACGGAAAAATTATTGGAGAAGGCTATCATCATAAAGCCGGAGAAAATCACGCTGAAATCAACGCTATAAATTCTGTACAAAATAAAGAACTTATTCCAGAATCAACCATTTATGTTTCTTTAGAACCCTGCGCTCATTATGGAAAAACACCTCCGTGTGCCTTAAAAATAAAAGAGCTTGGATTTAAAAAAGTAGTTATTGGAGCAATGGATTCCCATGATAAAGTTAACGGAAAAGGAAAAAAAATCATCCAAGATTCAGGTATCGAAGTGATATCAGGCATTTTAGAAAAGGAATGTATTGAATTGAACAAAAGATTTTTTACTTATCATGAGAAAAAAAGACCTTACATTATCTTAAAGTGGGCTGAATCGGGAGATGGATTTTTAGATAAAGATTTTAAACCTACAGCAATTTCAAATACTTTAGTTAATCAATTTGTGCATCAATTAAGAGCCGATGAACATGCTATTTTGGTGGGAACATATACTGCATTAAACGATAACCCAAGTCTTACCGTAAGAAACACTACCGGAATAAATCCTACAAGAGTATTAATTGATTTTGACTTAAAAGTACCTCCACACTTTAATATCTTCAACAAGGAAGCTAAAACCCTAGTTGTTAATTCTATAAAAGAAGGATCTAATGAAAACATTCAATTTATCAACATCGACAAAGAAAACTTTTTATTAAATTTAATGAGTGTGTTGTATAAAGAACAAATTCAATCCATAATCATTGAAGGAGGCACCTATACATTACAACAATTTATTAATGCGGATCTTTGGGATGAGGCTATTATTATTAAAAATGAACAGCTACAACTTGAGAACGGGACAAAAGCTCCTACATTCCCACACTTACCCAATAAAACTATTAATTTTAGTGACAATATTATTCAAAAACACATTCATTAATTATTTTACATGGCAATTGGTATATCATTAAAATAAAAAAAAACGATTATTACCAAAAAGAGAGAGAAATACAAAAATATTTACAGAACAAAAACATGCCATTCTGTCGTACAATGGATAATAAGTAAATTTGCAAAAAAAAATAAAGACTTGACTTTCGCCTATAAAACTCTAGAAGCCCCTATAGAAAACACTCTAATTAAAGAAAAAGGGAGTAAGTTCCTAGGATTTGCTTATCCCGTAAACAATGAAGAGGATATTAAAAAGATGTTAGATAAAGTAAGATCTGACCATCCTAAAGCTACCCATCACTGTTATGCCTTCAGAATAGGTATCAATGGAGAAAACTATCGCGCCAATGATGATGGAGAACCTTCTGGAAGTGCAGGATTACCCATTTACAACCAATTACTGGCTCATGAAATCACTAATGTTTTAATTATTGTTGTGAGATATTATGGAGGAACAAAACTTGGAGTCTCAGGGTTAGTAAAAACCTATAAAGAATCTGCAAAAATCACCTTAGAAGAAGCCAATATTATCATTAAAGAATTGGAAACTAAAATCGAAATTGTATTTAATTTTAATCAACAAAATACAATCTTCACTTTACTTTCTAAATTTGATGCTAAAGTTTTGAATTTTGAAACGAATAATAATTGTACTCTTACCGCTTCTTTAAAAATGATACAAAAAGAAAACATCTCAGAAAAACTATCTGAGATGCAATATATTACTTTTAATTATATAGACTAATCCCTTCTTCCTCCCATCAATAAAGATGCCCAATAAAGAAGCTGAGCCAAAGATCCAATAGCAGCTACCACATACGTTCTTGCAGCCCACTTAAGACTATCCTGTACTCCTATAAATTCTTCTGACGTCACTGTACCTGTTTCTTTAAGCCATCTCATAGCTCTATTACTTGCATCATATTCCACAGGAAGTGTTACAAAAGCAAAAAGAGTCGTAAAAGCAAACATGATCACTCCGATCATTAAAACCAATGTATTTCCTTTAGGGTTTTCGAATGTCTGAGTTGCTGTCATAATGACAATACCTGCAATAAGAACAAACTGCATCAGGTTAGAACTGATTTGAACCACCGGAACAAGCTTTGAACGCAGCTGAAGCATTGAATATCCTCGTGCGTGTTGTACAGCATGTCCACATTCATGAGCAGCCACAGCAGCCGCAGCAGCATTCCGTTGCATATACACTCCTTCTGAAAGATTCACAGTTTTATTTTCAGGATTATAATGATCCGTTAATTGTCCTGGAACTGAAATTACCTGTACATCATTAATGCCATTATCCCTCAACATCTTCTCTGCCACCTCTTTACCTGAAAGTCCATTTTTGAGATGTACATTGGAATAATACTCAAATTTAGATTTCAACTTCCATGAGATATACCAACTCACTAGCATCGAAATTCCAATTATAATATAATAGCCCGTCATTTTCTAATAACTTTAATATGTATTTATGCTTTATATTATGTAAAAACTGTGCCAAAGTATTACGTTTAATTATTTATATTTGTTGCTTAATTACCCTATTAATACTATGTCTAAAGTTTCGATTATTGAAGTAAAAACTGCTGAACAATTAAAACAATTTGTACAATTTCCAATGGATGTTTACAAAAACAATCCCTATTTCGTTCCCTCTTTTATAAATGATGAAATGAATGTATGGAATCCGGCAGAGAACCCTGCTCTTCAATATTCTGAAGCTAAACAGTTTTTAGCCTATAAAAACAATACAATCGTTGGACGAATTGCTCTTATTATAAATCATAAAGAAGAAAAGGAGCTTGACATCAAAAAAGTTCGTTTCGGATGGATAGATTTCATTGATGATGAAGACGTTTCCAAAGCTTTGATCCAAACTGCTATAGAATACGCCAAAGAAAAGAACATTCCTAAAATTGAAGGTCCTATGGGTTTCACAAACCTTGATAAGGCCGGAATGTTAACATTCGGATTCGACAAACTCGCGACCATGATTGGAATTTACAATCATGAATATTATCCAAAACACATTGAAAAATGGGGATTAACAAAAGAAAAAGAATGGGTGGAATTTGAAATTATTTTTCCAGATTCTTTACCTTCTAAAATTTATAAGTTTAATGAGTTAATTTCTCAAAAGTATCAACTAAAAGTTTTAAAATTCAATAGCAAAGAAGAAATTTTACACTATGTTGATGCCATGTTTGATCTTTTAGACGTGACATACAATCACCTTTCAACATACACACCAATTTCGGAGGAACAAAGAAAGACATATAAAGAAAAATACTTTAAACTAATAGATAAAGATTATATCGTTTGTATTGTAGATTCCGATAATAATTTAATTTCATTTGCTATCACAATGCCTTCTTATTCAAAGGCATTACAAAAATCAAAAGGAAAATTACTTCCATTCGGATGGTGGCATTTCTTAAGAGCAGGAAAGAAAAATGAAAGAGCTAATTTTTATTTAATTGGAATTCATCCGGATTATCAAAGACGAGGAGTAACATCTATTATATTCAAAGAGATTTTTGAGACATTTAAGAAAAAAGGAGTGAAATTTTTAGAAACGAATCCAGAATTGGAAGACAATAAAAATATCCAGTTATTATGGCAAGATTATAATCCTGTTAATCATAAAAGAAGAAGAACATATTCGCTAGCAATAGAATAGAGTAATAAGTTTAACTAAAAAGATTTTTTTTAGAATTATTCAGAGGTAAAAAGTATGCGTCACCAAAATACATTTAATAAAACCATTTTAATTCTATTTTCAAATAGTTCGTTATAATTTTTTTATAACCTCGTTATTTGTAAGTTTACCATATGAAACCACAGCTTATTATTTTTACAGTTTTAATTATTGGATTCATCATCTACAATCTATTTTTTCAAGTTCAGGATGATAAAATGAACACTTTAATTAACATAATATATACGAGTATTCTCTTTGCTTATATTTCCTTCATTGCCTACTCTGTTCTGAGAAAAATGAAGAAATAACTGTTATTTTTACTGATTCTAAATTATCTATTTTTCCTATTTTAATCCTACTTTTAGGCCGATAAATTTCATGCTTTCTTGTTTATTCGCTAAATTTGCAAATTGAGATAATAATGCAAAAATGAATTTACCTGAAAGTTATATTCCAATACTCATTCAAGCATCTGTAGCAGTGGCATTTGTAGCTGTTTCTTTGCTTGGAGCTCATTTCTTAGGTCCTAAACAGAAAAAAGGAAATTCTGTTAAAAATCAAAGTTGGGAATGTGGAATCCCGGTAGAAGGAAATGCAAGAACACCCTTTTCAATCAAGTATTTTCTGACTGCTGTATTGTTTGTACTATTCGATATTGAAATCGTATTTTTTTATCCCTATGCTGTAAACTTTCGAGAATTTGGTGTTCAAGGATTTTTAGCTGTACTTGCGTTCGTGGCAATTTTCTTCGTAGCATTTTTTTATGTATGGAAACGCGGCGCTTTAGATTGGGATAAATAAAAAACTTATTTAAGAAGAAATTATGTCAGATAAAAAACCAATAATAAAAACAGATGCACCAGCTCCTGAAGGATATGAAGGAGAAGGTTTTTTCGCAACGAAACTGAGTAGTGTAATCGGAATGGCAAGAAAATTCTCTCTTTGGCCGTTACCTTTTGCAACCTCTTGTTGTGGTATTGAGTTTATGGCGACCCTTAACCCTACGTATGACGCATCGAGATTTGGAATGGAAAGAAACTCCTTTTCTCCAAGACAAGCAGATATGTTGATGGTTTGTGGAACTATATCCAAAAAATTAGGACCTGTTCTAAAAGAAGTATACACTCAGATGGCTGAGCCTAAATGGGTTGTAGCCGTTGGAGCATGTGCTTCCAGTGGGGGTATTTTTGATACTTATTCTGTCCTACAAGGAATAGATAAAATTATACCTGTTGACGTGTACGTTCCTGGATGTCCTCCTAGACCAGAACAAATTATTGAAGGAGTTATGCAAGTTCAAGCTTTAGCGGAAAGTGAAAGTCTTAGAAGAAGAGATACTCCTGAATATCAAAAATTATTAGATTCTTACAACATAAGCAACTAAACAGAAATGACAAACGAATTTGTATTAGAAGCTATCACAAGAGAATTTCCGGAATCTGTAATTTCGAGTTCAGAACCTTATGGAATGTTAACTGTTGAAGTAAAAAAAGATGATATTAAAAAGATTATTCATTATCTGAAAGACTCATCTTTAGAAATTAATTTTCTTACAGATATTTGCGGAATCCATTATCCTGAATTTCCCGATAAAGAAATTGGCGTGGTTTATCATTTACACAATATGATGACCAATTTCAGACTACGTTTGAAAGTTTTCATGTCCAGAGATCATATTGAGGTAGACTCCCTAGTAGAATTATATGCCGGAGCAAATTGGATGGAAAGAGAAACGTATGATTTTTACGGAATTAAATTTAAAGGACACCCAGATCTCAGACCTATTCTAAATATGGAAGATTTAGGGTATCATCCGATGTTAAAAGAATATCGTCTTGAGGATGGCACAAGAACAGACAAGAACGATAGTATGTTCGGAAGATAAAAAGCGGAAGGCAATTAGCCAAAAGCAAATAGCTAAAAGCAAACATTATGAAAGATAACTCATTATCTAATATACTTAACCAATACGAAAGTAAAGAACAAATTGATGGGCAATTATATACCCTCAATTTGGGACCAACTCACCCTGCTACACATGGAATTTTCCAAAATGTGTTAACAATGGATGGAGAAAGAATTCTTCATGCTGAGCAAACAGTTGGATACATTCACAGAGCATTTGAAAAGATTTCTGAAAGAAGAAATTATGCTCAAATTACCACTCTTACGGATCGTATGAATTACTGTTCCGCTCCCATTAACAATTTAGGCTGGCATATGACCGTTGAAAAACTAATTGGAGTTGAAGTGCCCAAAAGAGTTGACTATATGCGGGTGATTCTTATGGAACTAGCAAGAATTGGAGATCACCTTATTTGCAATGGAGTAACCGGAATGGATTCCGGTGCGATTACAGGCCTTACTTATATGTTCATCGAAAGAGAACGTATTTATGATATGTATGAACAAATATGCGGGGCAAGAATGACAACCAATATGGGGAGAATCGGAGGCTTCGAAAGAGATTTCACACCTAAATTTCATGAACTAATTAAGGATTTCCTCAAAACTTTTCCACCACGATTTAAAGAATTCTGTACTTTACTAGAGAGAAACAGAATTTTTATGGATAGAACTATTGGAGCAGGTGCTATTACTGCCGAAAGAGCATTAAGTTATGGTTTTACAGGCCCTAATTTACGTGCAGCAGGTATAGATTATGATGTTCGAGTAGCACAACCTTATTCTTCTTATCAAGATTTTGACTTTATCATTCCGGTAGGAACTGCAGGCGACACTTATGATCGTTTCATGGTTCGTCAGCAAGAGATATGGGAATCCATTAAAATTATCAAACAAGCATACGAGAATCTTCCGGAAGGTGATTTTCATGCGGATGTTCCTGATTTCTATCTTCCTGAAAAAGCAGATGTTTATCAAAAAATGGAAGCCCTGATTTACCATTTTAAAATTGTAATGGGAGAAACTGAAGTACCAAAAGGTGAAGTTTACCATGCCGTAGAAGGAGGTAATGGAGAACTAGGCTTTTACTTAGTGAGTGATGGAGGAAGAAGTCCATATAGACTCCACTTCAGGAGACCATGCTTCATATACTATCAAGCCTATCCTGAAATGATTACAGGTTCTGTAATTTCGGATGCGATAGTAACGATGTGTAGCATGAATATTATTGCAGGAGAATTAGATGCATAAAAAGAAAATCTTGGACATCTGATTGCAGATTCCGGATTTTTTGCTTTATATATAAATTTAAAATCTGATGTTCAGAAATCTGACATCTGAAATCTTAGATAAAGATGAGCGAAACAATTGCTTTTAAACCTGAAAGTTTAGCACAGGTACATAAAATTATCGCGAGATATCCCGAAGGAAGACAAAAATCAGCTCTTCTTCCTGTTCTTCATTTAGCACAAAAGGAGTTTGGAGGTTGGCTGGATGTTCCTGTCATGGATTATGTTGCCGGATTATTAAGTATTAAACCAATTGAAGTATATGAAGTAGCTACTTTTTATACCATGTTCAATATGAAACCAGTTGGTAAATATGTTTTGGAGGTTTGCAGAACAGGGCCTTGTATGGTTTGTGGAAGCGAAAAAATCCTTAACCATATCAGAACTAAACTGAATATTAAGGATGGGGAAACTACTGAAGACGGGATGTTTACACTAAAACCAGCTGAATGTCTTGGAGCCTGTGGTTATGCTCCAATGATGCAGTTAGGGAAATTTTTTCATGAAAATTTAACGATAGAAAAAGTAGATGAAATTCTTGATCTTTGTAGACAAGGGCAAGTTGCTTTGGATTAATTAAAATATAGGATGAGTAAAAAACTTTTACTTAAAGATGCACATATAGAAGGTATTCGCTACTTTGAAACTTACCGTAAGCAAGGTGGGTATGGAGCGGCAGAAAAAGCCTTGAAAATGACTCCAGACGAAATTCTAGAAGAAGTTAAAGCTTCTGGGCTTCGTGGACGTGGTGGAGCTGGTTTTCCAACAGGAATGAAATGGAGTTTTTTAGCAAAACCGGAAGGTGTTCCAAGACACTTAGTGGTAAATGCTGATGAGTCTGAACCTGGAACTTTTAAAGACCGATATTTAATGGAGTTTCTTCCTCATTTATTGATTGAAGGAATGTTAATCTCCTCTTATTGTTTAGGTTCTAATACATCTTATATATATATCCGTGGGGAATATTCATGGATTCCGGATATTTTAGAAGAGGCCATTGAAGAAGCGAAGGCAGCTGGGTTTTTAGGTAAAAATATTTTAGGAACTGGGTTTGATTTGGAAATTTATGTTCAAAGAGGTGGTGGAGCTTATATCTGCGGGGAAGAAACAGCATTGCTGGAATCTCTGGAAGGTAAAAGAGGAAATCCAAGATTAAAACCTCCCTTTCCTGCTGTAAAAGGGCTTTGGGAAAGACCAACAGTAGTAAATAACGTGGAATCAATCGCTGCTATTGTTCCCATCATGGATATTACAGGTGCTGAATATGCTAAAATTGGAGTAGGAAGATCAACCGGTACAAAATTAATATCAGCTTGTGGAAATATTAATAAGCCTGGAGTTTACGAAATTGATATGACCATCACTGTGGAAGAGTTCATTTACTCTGAAGAATATTGTGGAGGTATTCCAAACGGAAAAAAATTAAAAGCTTGTATTCCCGGTGGTAGCTCAGTACCTATTGTACCTGCTAATTTATTATTAAAGACCATCAACGGGGAACCAAGATATATGAATTATGAATCCTTAGCAGATGGAGGTTTTGCAACCGGAACTATGATGGGTTCTGGAGGCTTTATTGTTTTAGACGAAGACCAATGTATTGTGGAACATACCATGACATTAGCAAGATTTTATAATCATGAAAGTTGCGGACAATGCACACCTTGTCGTGAAGGAACTGGGTGGATGTATAAAATATTGAAAAAAATTGAAAACGGACAAGGTAAAATAGAAGACATAGATCTTCTTTGGGATATCCAAAGAAAGATTGAAGGAAATACGATTTGTCCGTTAGGAGATGCAGCAGCTTGGCCTGTTGCAGCTGCAATACGCCATTTCAGAGATGAGTTTGAGTGGCATATCAAAAACCCTGAATTGTCCCAAACACAAAACTACGGATTGGCAAATTATGCAGATCCAATCCCTTCTGTTGAAAAAAACACTTAGAATGAAAAAAATATTGATGATCAGCTTAATGATATCAGAATTTGCATTTGGACAAGTCAAAAAAGATACATTAGACAAAGAGTACAAATTAGAGGTAACTCCTTATAAAGCTGAAAAGAAAGAAAAACCTTATCCTTTGAGTAAAAAAGGTCAAACTTTTGTCTTTTTTGGATGGAACCGAGGAGCATACAGTAATTCTGATATTCATTTTACTGGAAACGGTTATGATTTTCAATTGAATAATGTATCTGCTAGAGATAGACCTACAAAATTTGGGATTGTTTATTTTGATCCTGCTTGGTTTACCGTAACGCAGTATAATTTTAGAGTAGGATATTTTATTAAAGATAATTTGGCTCTTGTTTTAGGAATAGACCATATGAAGTATGTTATGAAACAAAACCAAACTGTTGATTTTTCAGGATATATTTCTGATCCAAAATATGCGGCAATGGTACATAATGGTCAAGTTAATTTATCTGATGAACAGTTTCTTACTTTCGAACATACAGATGGGCTAAACTATGAAAATTTAGGCCTTGAAAAATATAAAAATCTTATTCACAAAAAGAATATAGATTTAGTTTGGTCCTATGGAGCCGGACTTGGCGTAATGTTTCCGAAAAGTAATATCAAACTTTTTGGAAATGAAAGGAGCGACCGTTTTCACGTTGCTGGTATGGGAACAGATGTAAGATCAAGTCTTAATTTAGTTTTTTGGAAAAACTGGATGATAAGAGCAGAAGCAAAAGCCGGATACATCAATATGTGGGATATTAAGACTACATTAAATAATAAACCGGACAAAGCTCGTCAAGATTTTGTTTTCGGAGAAATCTTTGCAGGCATCGGATATACATTTAATACAAAGAAGTATAATTAAAATATAGCTTAAAAGCTTTTAACAGCATAAGCGAAAAGCATAGAATATGAGCGAAGAGGTAAAAAAATTCAAAATAACGATAGACGGACAAACTACTGAAGTTTTGCCGGGAACTTCTATTTTGGAAGCAGCAAGACAAATTGGTGGAAAATCTGTACCTCCTGCAATGTGCTATTACAGCAAATTGGAAACCAGTGGAGGGAGATGCAGAACTTGTTTAGTAGAAGTATCCAAAGGATCTGAAGCTGATCCTCGTCCTATGCCAAAATTAGTTGCAAGTTGCAGAACAAATGTAATGGACGGAATGGAAGTAAAGAACCTTACTTCTGAAAAAGCTCAGGAAGGGAGAAAGGCTGTTACTGAATTTTTATTAGTAAATCATCCTTTAGATTGTCCTATTTGTGATCAAGCAGGAGAATGCCATCTTCAAGATTTGGGATATGAACATGGGGTTGAAAATACAAGAACCGAATTTGAGAGAAACACTTATGAGGCAGATGATCTTGGTCCAAATATTAAATTGAATATGAACCGCTGTATTCTGTGTGCAAGATGTGTACTTACAGCTAATCAACTTACAGATACCAGAGAACATGGAATTCTTTTCAGAGGAGATCACGCTGAAATTTCTACTTATCTAAATAAAGCGTTAGATAATGACTTCATAGGAAATGTCATTGATGTATGCCCTGTAGGTGCATTAACAGATAGAACTGCTCGATTCGCAAGTAGAGTGTGGTTTACCAAGCCTATGAATGCTTCTTGTACGTGTGACAAATGTTCTGGAAAAGCTGTTGTTTGGATGAAAGGTGATGAAATTGTAAGAATTACAGCTAGAAAGGATCAATGGGGAGAAGTTGAAGAGTTTATTTGTGATACTTGTCGTTTTGATAGAAAGGAATTGAAAGACTGGAATATCGAAGGTCCTAGACATATTGATAGACATTCTGTCATTTCATTAAATCATTACGAAAAGCCAAAAGATGAACTAAGAGTTTTAGATAATCCTATGGCAAAAGAAATCAGCGAAAAAGACGAACAATAATATTAATTTAAAGACATCAGATTTCAGACATCAGACAAAGGTTTCACCTGACTTCTTATATCTAATATCTATAAAAATAAAATGGATTTAATTACATTTAAACTTATACTTGTATTAGCACTTTTCTTGTTATCATTAACAATAGCTGCCTACTCTACTTGGGCAGAAAGAAAAGTTGCTGCTGTTATGCAAGATAGAATTGGACCAAACAGAGCCGGACCATTCGCACTACTACAACCGCTTGCCGATGGTGGAAAATTTTTCTTTAAAGAAGATTTTACTCCTGCTAATGCAGAAAAATTTTTATTCATCTTGGGTCCTGCATTGGTAATGTTTATTTCACTCATTACAGGAGCAGTTATTCCTTGGGGTAAAAGTTTAAATATTGATGGAACGTCTTTCGACCTTCAAGTGGCTAATATTGACGTAGGTGTACTTTACATCATCGGAATGGCTTCAATTGGAGTATATGGAATTATGATTGGAGGTTGGGCATCCAATAACAAATATTCATTAATAGGAGCAATCCGTGCTTCTTCTCAAATGATTTCTTATGAATTAGCTATGGGATTAGCGCTGCTTTCTATTATTATGATGACAGGAAGTTTAGATTTAAAAGAGATTTCTGAAAGTCAAGCTGGAGGAAAAATTTGGGGGCTTTTTGCCATTGATGGTATGAATTGGAATATTCTTTACCAACCCATCGCATTTCTTGTTTTCTTTGTGGCTGCATTAGCGGAAACTAATAGACACCCGTTTGATCTACCTGAATGTGAATCTGAATTAGTTACTGGATATTCCACAGAATATTCTTCTATGAAACTAGGTTTATATATGTTTGGAGAATATGTGAATATGTTTATTTCAAACGCTTTCATGGTAGTCCTTTTCTTTGGAGGATATAATTATCCAGGAATTGAATGGGTAAATCAAAATTGGGGAGAAAATGCGGCCGGCATTTTGAGTATTGTAGCATTTTTAACAAAAACTATCATCGGAATCCTTATCTTTATGTGGATTAGATGGACATTACCAAGATTCAGATATGACCAATTGATGCACTTAGGATGGAAAACATTGATTCCTATGGCATTAGTAAACTTGCTAGTGACAGGTGCTGTAATATTAGCATTTGGAAATTAAATTAAATATAAAATTAAGATAACAGACAAGATTAGTCTAAAATCTCATGTCTAACATCTAATATCTATAACTAAATGAAACTTACGAATAGATCAAAAGTTGTTTCTAATAAAGAAATGACCCTTTCTGAAAAAATCTACTTACCCGCGATTTTTACAGGAATGGGGATTACATTCAAGCATGCTGTAAGAAATATTGTAAAAGGTCCACCTACCTATTCTTATCCAGAGGTACAAAAGCCAAGAACTACAATATGGAGAGGGCAGCATGTCCTGAAAAGAGACGAAGAAGGAAGAGAAAGATGTACAGCTTGTGGACTTTGTGCAGTGGCATGTCCTGCTGAAGCCATTACAATGACTGCTTCGGAAAGAACAAAAGAAGAAAAGCATCTTTACAGAGAAGAAAAATATGCATCAGTGTATGAAATCAATATGCTTAGATGTATTTTTTGTGGTATGTGTGAGGAAGCGTGTCCTAAATCGGCGATTTATCTTACCGATAGATTAGTAGATGTAGAAACAAATAGAGGCTCTTTTATCTATGGTAAAGATAAATTAGTAGAAAAAATAAATGAAAGGATTGATATCACAACAAGACAGTCCGAGAAACAAAAAAATGCGGTAAAATAATGGATCAGTTTTTATTTTTCTTGGTGGCTTTTTTAGCAATAGCAAGTGCTGTTTATTTTGTATTTGCAAGAAATCCTTTATATGCTATTTTGTCATTAATTGTTACGATGTTTTCAATTGCAGGAATGTACGTTCTTTTGAACGCTCAATTTTTAGCAATCATTCAAATTATTGTCTATGCAGGAGCCATCATGGTATTATTTCTTTATATTCTGATGATGCTTAACCTTAATAAAGAAGACGAAAGTAGGAAGAACAATACTTTAAAATTTGTTGGAGTTTTTACAGCAGGTCTACTTTTAGTAGGTATTTTAGGTATTTTTAGAGGAGTTCAGGAAAACCATATCGTTGTTGAAAACGTAGACAGAGGGGTTGGTCTTACAAAAAATCTGGGTAGACTTTTATTTAATGAATATGTTTTACCATTTGAACTTGCATCCATACTTATTTTAGCAGGTATTGTAGGTGCTGTATTAATCGGTAAAAAAGATCTATAAAAAATTATGGGAGAAGTAAATACATTTATACAAAGCGTTCCTTTAGAATACTTCGTAATTCTTTCTTCAGTATTATTCTGTTTGGGAGTATTAGGAGTATTATTGAGAAAAAATGCTATTGTAATTTTGGGCTGTGTAGAACTCATGCTGAACTCTGTAAACCTACTTTTGGCTGCTTTTTCGGCATATAAAGGAAATGGTGACGGACAGCTTTTGGTTTTCTTCATTATGGTGGTTGCTGCAGCAGAAGTAGCAGTAGGTCTGGCAATTATTGCTATGCTATATAGAAATACCCGTTCTGTAGACGTAAGTATATTTAATAAATTAAGAGGATAAAGAATGGAAAATTTAGTGTATGCAATAGTACTTTTACCACTTATAGGTTTTCTTATTAACGGTTTATTCGGAAAAAATCTTCCAAAAATTTTGGTAGGTTCATTGGCAACTTCTGTAGTTTTTGGTTCTTTCTGTATTGCAGTAAGTCTTTTCATAAATTTCAATTCTGAAAGCCAACCTGTCATTGTAAAAGCCTTTGAATGGTTTAGAGTAAATGGCATCCAGATTAATTTTGGATTCCAAATTGATCAGTTATCATTAATGATGATAATGATCATTACAGGTATTGGTTCTCTGATCCACCTCTACTCCATTGGATATATGAGCCACGATAAAGGCTTTTATAAATTTTTCACTTATTTGAACCTATTCATCTTCTCCATGCTACTTTTGGTAATGGGAAGTAATTATCTTATCTTATTTATTGGATGGGAAGGTGTAGGTCTTTGTTCTTATTTATTAATTGGTTTTTGGTATACTAATGAAGAATATGGTAAAGCAGCAAGAAAAGCTTTCATCATGAATAGAATTGGTGATCTTGCCTTGTTGATAGGTATCTTTATGATTGCTTCTCAAACAAATGCTGTTGATTATCTTTCTGTAGCACACAACGCTTCAAAATTTGAATTAGACGGAACAGTAATTATATTTATTACAGCGAGTTTGTTTATTGGTGCAACCGGTAAATCCGCTCAGGTTCCTTTATATACATGGTTACCGGATGCAATGGCCGGTCCAACTCCTGTTTCAGCATTGATTCATGCTGCTACGATGGTAACCGCAGGTATTTATTTAGTAGTGAGATCAAATTTCTTATTTACTTTAGCCCCTACTGTTCAAGGAGGAATTTTATTTATCGGATTCTTAACTGCTGCGTTAGCAGGATTCTATGCTCTTCGTCAAAATGACATCAAAAAAGTATTAGCATATTCTACAGTTTCTCAACTTGGTTTTATGTTCATTGCTTTAGGATTAGGAGCTTATACAACAGCTATGTTTCATGTAATGACGCATGCATTCTTTAAGGCTTTATTATTCTTAGGAGCAGGTTCTGTAATTCATGCAATGAGCAACGAACAAGATATGCGCTTTATGGGAGGGCTAAAAAAATACATTCCTATTACTCATGCTACTTTCCTTATTGGAACTCTAGCCATTTCGGGGTTTCCATTACTTTCAGGGATGATTTCCAAAGATGAAATTTTGGTAGCAGCATTCGCTAAAAATCCTATTTATTGGGTTATTTTATTTGTTTTAGCAGCAATGACTGCAACTTATATGTTCAGATTATACTATTTGACTTTTCATGGGGAATTTCGAGGTACGGAGGAACAAAAACATCATTTACATGAGAGTCCTTCAAATATGACTTTACCCTTGATCATATTGGCTATTTTTTCCGTAATTGGAGGTTTTATTAATCTTCCTCATTTTATTGGTCATGGTCACTATGCGAAATTAATGGAGTGGCTAAAGCCTGTTCTTACTGAGGAAAGCTTTAAACAAATGGAGACCACTTTATCCGGTGTCCCATTTGGTACTGAAATGATACTTTTAGCAGCCACTGTTATCATGTTCTTCGGTGTTTGGTTTATTGTTAAAAACACGTATGTAAATAAGAAAAAACAAGCACTTCCAGAGGAACAATATACAGGATGGGAAAAACTTTCTGCTAAGAAATTATATATTGACGAACTTTACAATGCTTTGATTGTAAAAACTGTTGAAGGATTAGGACGCGGAGGAAAGATGTTTGATAAAGGAGTTTTGGATCGTTTTGTAGACTTTGTGGGTGATGGAGCTGAAGATAGTGGGAAAGCAATGAAACGTGTTCAAAATGGTAATGTAGAAAATTACATTCTTATCATGTCGTTAGCTGTGGGAATTATATTAATTGTTAACTTTTTATTACAATAGATAATGTCTTGTTTGTTATTAACATTATTACTATTACCTCTAGTAGGTTCGGGATTAGTTTTTGCATGGAAGAGTCATTCCAGCAAATATTTGGCGTTAGGAATTGCATTGATACAGATGCTTCTTACATTCTATGTACTTTCGGATTTTGATTTTACTCCGACAGTAGATAGTGTATTACAGCACGAAATCAATTATCCATGGTCACAATTTATGAAGAGTTCACTTCATTTTGGTATAGACGGAATGAGTATGCTGCTTTTATTGTTGACCAATATTTTGATGCCAATCATCATTTTATCTTCTTTCAATGAAAATATAAACTATAGAAATACTTTTTATGGCTTGATATTGTTGATGCAGTTTGGACTTGTAGGAGTCTTCACTTCACTGGACGGTTTATTATTCTATATTTTCTGGGAAGTAACTTTGATTCCTATTTGGTTTATCGCCGGACTTTGGGGACAAGAAAATAAAAGATTTGAATTCACTACTAAATTTTTTGTCTATACATTTGTAGGATCATTATTTATGTTAGCTGGATTGATTTATGTCTATAACCATTCAGCTTCATTCTCTTTAACAGATTTATATAATGCACAATTAAACGAGACACAGCAAACCATCGTATTCTGGTTTATTTTCTTTGCGTTTGCCGTAAAGCTTCCAGTATTCCCTTTTCATACTTGGCAACCTGATACTTATACCTATTCTCCTACTCAAGGATCTATGCTATTATCAGGTATCATGCTTAAAATGGCAATATATGGTGTAATACGTTATCTATTAGCAATTACTCCGATACCCATTGCGGGAATCTCTGGACAAATTGTAATCATACTGGCAATTGTTGGTATTGTACACGGCGCATTGATCGCCATTATACAAACTGATATGAAAAGAATCATTGCCTATTCTTCTTTCTCTCATGTTGGATTGATGGTTGCCGGGATATTCTCTTCTGCAGTAATTACATTAAGAGGAAACTTAAATATTGAGGGTGGTGAAGGAGCTTTAGTACAAACATTTGCCCATGGTATTAATGTAGTCGGTTTATTCTACTGTTGTGATATCTTATACAAACGATTTAAGTCGAGAGATATAAGACAAATGGGAGGTCTTGCAAAAGTAGCTCCAAAATTTGCTGTATTATTTCTCATTATTTTATTAGGATCTATGGGTGTTCCATTAACAAATGGTTTTGTAGGAGAATTCATATTATTAAAGTCTGTATATGATTTTAATGGTACTGCTGCTGTGATTGCTGGACTAACGGTAATTCTTTGTGCGGTATATCTATTAAGATTCTATGGGAAAGCAATGTTTGGACAGGGCGACGAAGCCGTATTAAGTACCGTAAAAGATTTATCCGGAGTAGAATTTTCTGTATTGGCAAGTTTAGCGATTTTCGTAATTGTATTAGGTATTTTACCACAACCGATAATCGAAATGGTGAATAGTTCGTTAAAGTTTATCTACCAATCAATGGTAAATTAATTTGATATTTTAAGAAATGAGTGTTTTAATTATTGTTTTCCTAACGGCAGTTATTGCGTTATTTTCAGGAGTTTTTGAACATGGAAAATTCGCAAGATACATTGGGATTTTGGGATTAATCATTGCATTATATGTAAGTTTCATGCCAGAATGTACATTCTTTGAACAGTACAGACATATGTATGACTACAGTGCAAATACTGCATTATTTACTAAAATATCAATCCTAACAACCATATTATTATTCTTGTTAGGGGGCTTTGCTTTCAGTAATCACCGAAGCCATCAATCTGAGTTATATGCATTAATGCTATTTGCTCTTTGTGGAGGAATTACACTTTTCGGATTCCAAAATATGGTTACATTATTCTTAGGTGTTGAAATTCTTTCCATTCCTTTATATGTAATGGCAGGAGCTAATAAAACAGATTTAAGATCCAATGAAGCTTCAATAAAATATTTTTTAATGGGTGCATTTGCGACAGGTTTTTTACTCTTCGGTATCGCATTTATTTATGGCAGTGTTGGAAGTTTCGATTTATATAAAATACATGATTTTGGAATCGCAAACTCTACTAATGTAATGTTTATACTAGGAGTTTTACTTATTCTTTGTGCCTTAGCATTTAAAGTAGCTTTAGCTCCTTTTCATATGTGGAGTCCTGATGTTTATTATGGTTCTCCATCATTAATAACAGCTTTTATGGCTAGTGTGGTAAAAATATCGGGCTTTTTTGCGTTATTCAGATTAATGACAATAGGGTTTGCAGGAGTTACTCATGAATGGATTAATGTATTAGGCGTATTTTTAATTATAACATTGCTTCTTGCCAATGTTATGGGGCTTGCCCAAACCAATGTAAAAAGAATGTTGGCTTACTCTTCCGTATCTCATGCAGGATATATAGGATTGGTATTCTTTGGAGTAACAAGTCTTTCTACTTATAATTTAGCATTTTATTTATTTGCTTACTCTTTATCCACTATAGGTGTTTTTATGTGCTTAATCTGGGTAGAAAAGTTAAAAAGAGAAACTTCATTTGCGGCATTTAAAGGATTGGCAAAAACCGAGCCTATACTCGCTACAGCTGCTGCAATTTCTCTCCTTTCTATGGCTGGGGTTCCTTTAACAGCAGGTTTCATGGGTAAATTTGCTTTATTTTCTCAAGCAATGAATGGAGCTGCTTTCTTGGTTTTAATAGCAGTTTTAGGTTCTGCTATTTCCATTGCATATTATTTAAGACTCATTATTGCTATGTTTTTCTTTAAAGAGAGTTCATTCAAGTCTTCAGAAAAAGTTACTCTTACCTTTAATATGGTTGCCCTATTTATTATTGCAACAATTATTATTTTAGGAGTTTTTCCTGATTTATTTGCAAAATTATCTACGTTATAAAACGTTTATACAATAATAATATACAAAGCACAGCATTTTGTTGTGCTTTTCTTTTATCCGTTATTTTATCATTTCTGAACACACCCTTTACGTAGTAGATCAAAGGTAAACTTTGGAAACGACAGGTTAAAATCCATATCTTATTTCAGAAGATGACGTGGTATATCTAATAAGTATTATATCAAAAAAAATAGTGCAAATAATCATATCTGCACTATTAACTTTATTTATTTGTTAATTCTTTGGAATCTATAGGATACTAAAGTTTATGATTAACATCTGTATAAGTACCCGTAATTGTAGAAGTTCCATTTTTGGTTACAGTTCCATTAATTGTAATGGTTGAAGTAGTTCCTACAAATTCGATTTTAGAACCCTGATTTATGGTTAGGTTTCCAAGAATTGTTACATTCCCTTCTATTTTCCAATTGGCATTACTATTCAATGTCATATGTCCATAAGTAGTAAGGTTTCCTTTAAGATTTAATAGGGAACCACTATTGATATTCAAAGAATTCCAAGGATTACTTTGGCTACCTTGAAAGAATTGTCCATACATATTAAATGTAGCGTTACTATTTATATTCACTCCTTGTGAAGCAGTAAGAGCACCACACCAAGTAAGTGTTTGATTAACATTTATCCCCTGAAGACTTTTTGTTCCTGAATACGCTAAAGTTTGTCCTGAGTTTACATTCAGCCATTCGCTTCCATTATAAACAGGATAACCGGAACAATCTATCGCTCCGCTTTGAGGAGCCACTGTTTTAATGATTTTCAATCCTCCGGCACCCGTAGCTACAAAAATATATTCTCCTTTACTAAGTACATAATTGGAAGATCCAGTTAAGTCCAACGAACCCAAAAGTGTAAGTGTATTATTGGTAGGCGCATAAACATATATTCCCGCTCCACCGTTAGCTACAAATACACGATTACTGTTTACAGATACGGCATTACTTACAATATCAGAAGGATCCACACCAGGAACAGATGTAGGTACTGCAAGGGTTTGAAGTTTTGCCCCTGTAGATAAATTGTAAACACCTACTCCAGCATATCCTTCAGATACTAATAATTTAGTGTCAAGAAAGTCAAGGGTTCTTTTTGCTTCTGCAACATCAGTTGATGTAGCAAAAGAAGTTAGTAGGCTAAGCCCATTAGCATCATATATTTTTACTCCCTCTGTTCCACTTAGAACTACAATTTTATTGTTATTATATCCTAAAGCTCTCAAATCATTGATAGGAATAGACATTTCAACTTGTTGACTGGTTTTATTCAACTGAGCCAATACCCCAGTTGCTCCTGTAACCGCATAATATTTAGAACTGCTTGAAGTAACATCTGTTCCTACTTTACCCGTTAAAACAGTCTCTTGTAATGAATTACTCAACATTCCTCCACTCAGTGTCATGCTTCCTACAAAAGCAGGAGTGGGAGCACCAGAATCATCCACATTATGTGCTCCTGCAATATATAATTTTCCGCTGTCATAACGTACAGAGCTTACATCAGTATTTGGAAGTATCGCTTGCATTACAAGTTGCGGTGCATTAGGATTAGTAACATCTAAAACCTCAACTGCTCCTAAATAAGTTTCTCCTTCTGTATTATAGGAAACATAAGCATAATTTCCTTCCAGTGCCACATGAGTAGCACGAAGTGTTTTTCCATTATAGACAGGGGGCGCTACCTCTGCCACTAATACAAGGGGAAAATCACCTGCATTTGTATCTTTAACGGTAGAACCAGGTATCATATCTAAAACTCCGGAATTGTTGTAGCTAATTCGCATACTCAATGCTTTAGCATCAGAATTAAGGATAATGCCTTTATCTTGTTCGTTTGGCACCTCGCTATCATTATCACTTCTACAGGAAACGACCGTTAAAACAGAAAATGCTGCTAAATAAGATACTAATTTTCTCATACGTAAATAGGTTTTAAAATGTTTATATCACACATTATAATATTTTGTAAATAAAAATTACCTTATCGATAAAGGAAATTTTAAATTAATAATATAAATAATATTGATAAAAATAATAAAAATAATACAATTATCACAACTAAGTGTTTTAATTTATTCTAAAAACACGCATTAATGAACATTATTTTTTCTTTTACATTTCCTTCTATAATGAGAAACATAGTATTTAAATTATTAATCATAAGAATAGATTAAAGCCAGTTTTTACATCCTCTTTACAAAACAATAATTCTAATTTTATTAAGATAAGCTAAGTATATAGCTTGAGCTAAGGTTACGACTATCATTTCATAACTTATGTTTTTTTCATAACTTAGCCCGAAATTGTAACAATGGCAGATCTTTACAAAAAAGATGCCCCATTTCAGGTTTATATATCATTCAAAAAATATTTGGATGTTCTTGAGCATATTCGTTATAATGATAGGTTGGAATATCGTGCTAATTATGCCCAATCTCTTATTGATAGAATTAAAAACTTTCAGGAACTAAAAGATGGATTTCAGGATGTTTCCCTGTTAGAAAAAAATGAAGATCTTATCAAATTATTACTCGCAGATCTCTTTCCAACAGGCTTAACGCATAATGAAATTAAAGCCGCAAGTATTCCTCTTTCCAACATTACATTCAACTATACGGAGAGGTTTAAAAATATTCTAAAAGATGCGGGACAAGATTTTGAAATAGAACTTAGAAATATTGACGATAACGAGTTCTATGTATTTTGTTGCTGTCTTATATTACAAAGCTATTTCAAAAAAGATATTAAAGCATCGCTTCCTTTTTATTATGATATTCCCAATAAACAGGGAATCATGAAGCATTATAAAATTACTGTAAACTCAGATTTCACAGAAATATTCCCTACAGAAAAAGCAAAAATTCCCTCAGAAGATATACTAGAAATGCTTCTAGAAAATCTTGATGATTTTACACTGTGGAAAAAATACTTTCCCTCACAATCTTGGATACTACAAGGTTTCACTATCATTTCTTTAGTCGATTGTACTTCTGAGGTGGCATTATCAGATCTTAAATCGAGTATGATTCAAATAGATCCGACGAACTTACATCCTGATGAAAATTTAAATGAAATATTTAAGTCATATTTTGATGTTTCAGAACTTAATTTTGGCTTGATGCTTTTTAATAGCAGAGATAAAAAGCTAGAAAAGCTTCCTATTTATAATAATGTTTTCACCCATTATATTTTAGACTTTTGGATCAATACTACTGATGATGAAATTCAGAAAATAGCATTCAATAACCTTAATTATAATTCTAAACCTATTGTCATATCCAATGTGGATCATTTGGATCAAGACGTTAAAAAACTTTCTTCATTCAATATCTTAAAAGATAACAATATCAATAGTTTTATGCTTATTCCCATCACAAAGGACAATGAATTGTTGGCCATTATGGAATTTACATCACCTATTGTCAATAGCTTTAATGGTTTGAAATTAAAAAAAATGGAATTTTTCATCGATATGATTCTATTCTCTCTCAATCGATTTAATTTTGAAAGAAATAATCAGATTGAAGCCATTATCCAGCGAGAGTACACAACCATTCATGAGAGTGTAGTTTGGAAATTCCGAAATGAAGCAGAAAAATATTTTAACGCATTTTTAGCAAAAAAAATGTACACTCTAAAACAAATTTCATTTAAAAACCTAACTCCTCTTTTCGGTTTTTCCGATATTCGTTCTTCATCTGAAAAACGTTTTATTTTAATGCGAGAAGATCTAAACCAACAACTAGACTCCCTCCATGATATATTTTCGTCTATTAATTCCGATTCAGAAAAGTATATATTAGCATTGGATATTTTTGAGAATGAACTCAACAATGAAATCAAAGCAGATACAGAACAACGACTTCAAAGATTCCTCCGAGAAGAAGTTCACCCCTATTTACAAGGGAAATTGGAAGTAAAAACAACAAGAGAAGTAAAAACAAAGATTAAAGATTATTTTTCACTCATCTTCCCTCAAAATGATTTATTCTATGCTAATAGAAAGAATCTTGATGACTCCATAACGTTAGTCAATAGAAAGCTTGCTGATGTACTCGATGAAAATCAAATCAAGGCACAACAAATTTTTCCTCATTATTATGAAAGATTTAAATCAGACGGGATTGAACATAATTTATTTATTGGATCTAGTATTTCTCCAGAGCTCCACTATACATCCAAGGATGTTCACAGACTAAGATACTGGCAACTGAAGGCAATCTGTAAAATGGAGATTGAATTCCGTAACTTTAAAAAAGATTTACCTATTTCTTCATTGGACATTGCTTCCCTCATTTTCGTATATAATGAAAAAGTAGATATTCGTTTCCGAATGGACGAAAAACGTTTTGATGTAGACGGCGCCTATAATTCTTATTATGAAATTATAAAAAAACGTTTAGATAAAGCCCATATAAAAGATTCTACCGAAAGAATTACCTGTCCGGGAAAAATTACCATCGTATATTTCGGAATGGAAAACCAAAAAGAATATTTAGAATACATTAATAAGCTACAGAAAAAAAACATTCTCCAACATGATATTGAGTTTTTAAAAGTCGAAGATTTGCAAGGAATTACCGGGCTATTAGCATTAAGAGTTTCTTTAGTTTAGAACTATATATATTGTAAAGTTCAATACTCTCAAACAAAATTATTTTCAGTTTATTTATTTCATTTTAAGATTTACAGCGTCAGGAATGCATATCCAAATGATAAAACAGATATGATTATCCCCGCCATAAAAATCTTATACGTAACTGATAATAATCTATATTTCCTATCTAAAACCTTTCCCAAATAATACAAATCTTTAACCATGGAGTCATAAATATAATCTCTATCTTTAATCATAGCATTCATAGCATTGTGAAAATCCTCAAACAGCATTCTATTAAAATTACCGAAAAATAAAAGATTTACTTTTCTATCCGCAACATCTTGAATACTGAATTTATTTTTAGTCACATTGGGTTTGGTGGACAAAATAGCAAAGATTATCGTTAAAACACTAGAAAGTAATAAAATAAAACTTGGAATAATTAAATGTGAATTTTTGGGTGTATCTAATTTTGGTACCAAAACAGAAAGACAAACCGAAATAATAATAGCATTTACAGAAAGTAAAATATTTGCTTTACTATCTGCGATATCACTTAGCCTTGTATGATTATTCAACGTTACTCTGAAAAGAGTATCTACGCTCCTATCCGGCCTCTCTTTTTTATTTTCAGATTTTTCTTTTTTATCCTCTTCTTTTTCTAGTTTCTTTTCAATCTTATTAATGTTCTTTTTCTTTAAAGGGTCCCAATTTTCTATCGCATAATCTGTATAATAATGATGCTTATTTTTTAGTATATCCAGATTTCCCTCATTCCATTCTTCATTAGAAAAACATTTAACATTAGTAAGTTCCCATTCTCTTCTCAATGCATCAGAAATGGTAGTATAATCATGGCTTGCAAAATGGCTACAATCTGCGTCTTTCACTATTTTTTCCAGCAGATTTCGTGGCTCGTAAGTAATCTTTGTGGCTAAAATGAGTTGCGCAACATCATTAATATACTCTTCATCATATTTTTCATTTTGAAGAAATACTTTCACGAGCTCTACCCCTTTTTCCTCATGATTTTGAGCACATTCAATATACCCTATATCATGAAACCATAAAGCCAACAAGACTTTTTCCTGATCCACTTGCGACACAGGAGTATATGCCATAATCTCTTCAGCTTTATTTACTGTATAAGTAGTATGTATAAAATTATGATAAAAGTATACCGAAGATAACTTATCTTTGAATAAGATTTCAACATAATTTTTAGCTTTGTGTAAAATACTCATTCCTGAATTTTTGTAATGTAAATTTATGAATTTATCCTTGAAAACTTCTTTTAAAAAAAAATCTGTTCCTTTCAGAATAATACTATCTGCAGTTCTGCTATATTCCTGTGCAACATATAACGTAAAAAAAGGAAAAAACTTATATGAAGTTAATGATATAAAATCAGAAAATAAATTTAAAATTTTCTTAGTTGGTGATGCAGGTAATGCGGATGAAATTCAAGCTCAGCATACATTGAAATTTCTAAAAAATAAGCTGGATTCTGCTGACTCGAATTCCATGCTAATTTTTCTAGGAGATAATATCTATCCTTTAGGAATGCCCAAAGATACTGATGAAGAATACCCGTTAGCAAAAAAGAAACTAGAAAATCAACTTATAATCACTCAAAATTTTAAAGGAAAAACGTTAATTATTCCCGGAAACCATGATTGGTATCATGGACTAGAGGGATTAAAAGCACAAGAAGATTTTGTAAAAAATTATTTCAATGACAAAAAAGCTTTTTTACCTAAAGGCTCCTGCCCTATTGATGATATTAATTTAACAAAAGACATTAAACTGATTGTTATTGATTCCGAATGGGCTTTGATCAATTGGAATCAATTTCCGGGTATTAATAAAAATTGTACGATCAAAACGCGGGAAGACTTTTTTACGGAGTTTAAAGACCTCATCAATAAAAACCAAGACAAAAGAATTATTGTTGCCCTTCACCATCCTGTCATCAGCACAGGTACTCATGCCGGATATAACTCTGTTAAATCCCATCTTTATCCTTTGAAAAGCAAATTTCCGGCTCCAGGATTTGCTAGCGCCCTTAATATCTTAAGAAGTTCATCAGGTGCAAGTATAGAAGATATAAACAATCAACACTATGCAGATCTCGCCAAAAGGTTGAAAAGTATAGTCCAAGATAAAGAAAATATTATTTTTGTCTCCGGTCATGATCATAACCTACAGTATCATGAGGATAGAAATATTAAACAAATAATCAGTGGAGCAGGGTCCAAAACAGATCCTTCCACTATTGCAGAACATACTGATTTTTCTTATGGAGGGAGTGGTTTTGCCATTTTAAATATGCGAAAAGACGAGAGTACAGATGTTGAATTTTTTTCCACAAAAAATAATCAATTCAAAAGACTTTCTCATATCCAAGTTATTGAAAAACCTAAGGAATTTATTAATCCCTATCCCAATTCTTTTCCAAAAACATTTTCATCTACTATCTATCCTAAAAAATTAACAGAAAAAGGTAAATTCTATAAATGGCTATGGGGAGAACATTACAGATACTACTATGGAATACCTATTGAGGCTCCTACAGCAAATCTGTCCGAATTAGACGGAGGATATATCCCTTTCAGAGAAGGCGGAGGCAATCAATCAAACAGCTTACGACTAAAGGCTCAGGATGGTCAGGAGTTTGTTATGAGAGGAGTAAAGAAAAGTGCTGTTCGTTTTCTTAATAATATGGCTTTTAAGAAAAGTACATTTGGAGATGAACTAAAAAATACTTTCCCTGAGAAATTTTTACTAGATTTTTACACAACAAATCATCCTTTCACTTCATTTTCAGTAGGAAATCTTGCTGATAAAATACATATTTTCCACAGTAATCCAAGATTATTTTATATCCCAAAACAATCTGCTTTGGGAGAATACAACGATAAATATGGTAATGAAATGTATATGATAGAGGAACGTTTCTCATCAGATTCTAAAACATTGAAAGCACTTGACAATGCACAAGACATTCTTTCTACCGATGATATCCTAAAAAACTTCACCAAAAACTATAAATACTCGATTGATAAAGAATCATATATCCGAGCCAGAATTTTTGATATGTTCATTGGAGATTGGGATAGACATTCGGATCAATGGAAATGGGCAGAATATCACCAAGGAGACAAAATAATATATAAACCTATTGCCAGAGATAGAGACCAGGCATTTAGCAAATATGATGGGGCTGCATTTAAAATTATTATGAACATCCCCGCTATTCGCCATATGAAAACATTCAAGGACGATATTAAAAATGTAAAATGGGTGAACATGGAACCTTATCCTCTGGACCTTGTATTTTTAAAAGGTTCTGAAGAAAAAGACTGGATTGAGCAAGCAAAATTCATTCAAGAACATATTAGTGATCAAGATATTGAAAATGCCTTCAAAAATTTGCCTAAAGAAGTTCAAGATGAAACTCTAGCTGATATTAAAAGAAAACTAAAATCTAGAAGACTAAAATTACAAGATTATGCCACTAGATATTATGATGTTCTCCAAGAAAAAGTTCCATTAGCAGGGACCACCAATCCGGATCAATTCACTATCACAAAAACAGGTAATTCAGTGAATGTGAAACAATATAAATTAGGTAAAAATAAAGAAAATCCTGAGCTTGTATTTGAAAAGACCTATTATGACACCAAAACAAAAGAACTTTGGATTTATGGGTTGGAAGATGATGATCTATATGAAGTTTTGGGAGATGGAAAGCCGAAAATAAACATTCGATTAATTGGAGGATATGATCATGATGTATACAATGTGAAGAATGGAAGTAAAGTGAAAATTTATGATTTTAAATCTCAAAAAAATACCTATAACGCTCCTTCCGCTACCAAGAATATTTCAGATGATTACAATATAAACACCTACAATTATAAACATCCAAAATATAATTATTTTGCAGGTTATCCTAATATCGATTATAATCCCGATGATGGCTTAATCCTTGGTTTCTTAGCCAACTACACCGTCAATAATTTTATTAGGGATCCTTATTCCCAAAAGCACAGTCTAAAAGGTAATTTCTATAGTGCTACTGCAGGGTTCAATCTCATATATAAAGGTATTTTTAAAAAAGCAATATGGGGATTAGATTTCAACATAGATGCCGCTTATACCACCCCAAGATTCTCAGAAAACTTTTTTGGTTTGTCTAATGAAAGTCAATATTACAAGGAAGGAACACAAAGAAGATATAATAGAGCCCGAATTTCAAAATTTAGCTTTGCTCCTTCCATTTCAAAGAAAAGCTGGATGAATTTACAACATCAATTTCAACTCAGTTTCGAAAAGAATAAGGTTCAGAGAAAAGACAATCGTTTTGTGGATATATCTCCCGATGTAAGACCTGAAGTTTTTACTAATCAACAGTTTGCGGGAGCTAACTATACATTCAGCTATAAAAATCTAGATAATGTTGCTTTTCCAACTCTTGGTATGGAATTTATGGTTAATGCCGACTGGAAAGCCAATCTTTCAAATTTTAATAAAAATTTCTTGACACTCAGTGGAGCCCTCACTATAGATCATAGATTAGACAAAAGAGGGAATTTTGTATTGGCCAATTCTAGTAATGCCATGTGGATTAGCAATACCAATTTTGAGTTTTATCAAGCGGCGAGCATTGGAGGTAATAATGGGATGAGGGCTTTTAGAAATGAAAGATTCTCCGGAAGATCTTATTTTACCAACAATTCTGAAATACGTTGGGATTTTGGAAGAGTGAGAAATAACATCGTACCGGCCAATATGGGAATTTTACTCGGTTACGATGTAGGTCGTGTATGGAATAATAATGAGAACTCTAGAAAATGGCATCAATCTGTAGGAGTCGGATTCTGGATGAGTATCGTTGAAATGTTTTCTGCAAGATTAAACTATTTCCAAGGTACAGATGGGGGTAGAATTTCGGCCGGTGTTGGAATGACTTTTTAATTACATACAAAATCCGAAGAATGTTCTTCGGATTTATGTTTTCAATAACATAAAACCTATATCCATTAATTTAAAAAGAAAATCTATATACATTACCTCCCCTTTTTTTATCTTTTTCATCAGCAATAAGTAATGTTTCATCATTCAAAAATGTTACTGCTTCTTTCTGCGAATGATGATTCAATGAAATCTTCTGAATATCCACAGTACTAAAATCATGATCTGTAAACCCAGAAAGTATATGGATATTTTTATGAGTTAACAAAACAATTTTATCCTCTTTCCTATTGAGACAAGCGGAAGTAATAGCAGCATCATTATACCCTCCTTGAAGCTTTAACTTTCCTATTAATTTAGCCTCAAAATCTCCTTCTTTATTAGGAATTTGAAATACTAAAAAAGTACCGTCAAAACCCTTACTTCTGTTTTTTGTAAATAGGTAAAAGCTATCATTCATTTGGATAAATGCTTCACAATCATATAACCAGTTCGACTTTTTGGGTGGAAATTCAGTTTGTCCCTGATAATGAAATTTTGTTGTTTGAATAATTTTAGTTGTATTTTGAGAAGTATCCTTCAAATCAACCTTCAAAATAGCTAGATTTTGCCTATTATTATCATTATTCCCAAAGTCTCCAATATAAAGATTACCGTGAGAATCACTCGTAATATCTTCCCAGTCATTATTCTCCACATCTTTAACAAGTACATCCTTTATTATACTTCCCTTAAAATCAATACCATATATAACATTCTTATTTCCTTGATCTTCTATAGCCCAAATTATTTTTTTATCCTGAGACAAGGTAATTCCTGAAACTTCTTTCAGTTTTTTAGGCAAAGAAAATTCTTTAGCTAGGGTCTCAGTGTGGGGTGAATCCTGTGCTTTTGGGCTACAACTCCACACTAAGAAAATTGATAGAAGTAAAGTTCGTACCATATCTATTTTTTTATATTTTTAAACTTAAAATAAGAATAGCGGATATTTTTCTCTAATTTATTAATAATTTGCTGATGATGGAGAAAAAAACCGGCTGCCAAACCAATCAAACTTCCTATAATGGTATCAATCAATCTCGCGTGTATTAGGTTTTCGGCATGATAATGGGCCCCGCTTCCTATTTCGGTAAGCAGAATGGTTAAAGGAGTGATAAAGATAACAGCAAAACCATAATTTCTAACAATCAATAATTCAATAATAAATTGTAATACCGTAATAATAACAATCATGATTATTGTATCCGGATTAAATAGCAAAATCAACCACACAAAACCAATTCCAATAAATGTACCCAATATCCTATGCATATTTCTTTGCTTTACATGCTCAAAATTCCGCCCTTGAATAATAGCCACCGCAGCAATAGAAATCCAATATGTATTCTGAAAATTCAAGATATGCCCAACCATTAAAGTCAGCATCATAAAGAAACCAATAATGGTACTTTCAACAAACTTTGTATATCTTTTCTTACTAAGGGATCTCTTAGGAGCTATGATTATCTCATTTTTCTCAATAAAAACCGAATATAAAAAAGCCAGTGAACAGGATAAAATAGCTCCCATAGCCACTAGTCCTACCCGAATGGGTATCATTTCCAAATCAAAGCTGTATGTGCTTGCCATGGAGGCAACCATAATGAAAAAAAAATTTCCGGGAGGAGGAATTTTAAAATAGGACGATAAAAAATGAGCTAAAAAAGAAATTATTCCTAGTGATATACCTGCCACATATATATTAAAACTAAAAAACAGGCTTATCGTAAAAGAAAATACAATTCCAAAAGCACAAACAACTAAATGAATCATTCTCTGTGTAATCGGAGCTGAAGTAAAATATAAAATCGTTAAAGCACCCAAGCTGGAAAGACTACCATAATTTGGTTTTCCTAAGAAATATCCAATAAAAAGGCAAGCCCCAATACACAAAGAAGCTAGAAAAGGAAAATGCCACTTCCTTTCCGTTTTTTTAATCTCTAATAAATATTGAAATTGATGATGTATGGGGTTACCTACTTTCATAGCTTATAACAGCGTTTTTGCCTGCTCCCAAAGGACATCCATTTCCTTTAACGACATGTTTTCCAATTGTAAACTTTGCTCAGCAGCCAAGTCTTCCATTTTCTGAAACCTTGAAATGAATTTTAAATTAGTTCTTTCCAAAGCTGAATCCGGGTTAATCCCTGAAATTCGTGCATAATTGATCAGTGAGAAAAAAACATCACCCAATTCCTCTTCTTTTTTTCTGAGGTCTGTCTCCCTATGAAATTCGTTGATTTCCTCATCAACTTTTTTCCAAGCATCTTCGGCATCATGAAATTCAAAACCAATTCCCTTAACTTTATCTTGTATTCTATAGGCTTTCACCAAACTAGGCAAACTTTTCGGAACACCTCCTAAAATAGATTTATTTCCTTCTTTTAACTTTAATTTTTCCCAATTCTGTTTTACTTCCTCCTCATCTTTTACTTCCATGTCACCATAAATATGAGGATGACGAAAAATGAGTTTTTCATTCAAAGAAGTAATTACATCAGCAATATCAAAGCTCTCTTGTTCGGAACCAATTTTAGCGTAGAAAACAAGATGGAGAAGTACATCACCTAACTCTTTTTTTATTTCCAGTAAATCTTCCTTCAAAATGGCATCAGAAAGCTCATAAGTTTCCTCAAGGGTTAAATGACGAAGCGATTGTAAGGTTTGCTTTTTATCCCATGGACACTTTTCACGAAGATCATCCATAATATCTAATAGTGTTCCGAAGGCTTCTAATTTTTCTTGTTTAGTATTCATAAATGGGCATTCAAAGAGATACAAATGTAAGATAAATCTTCTTTAATATCTTTTTATCACAAAACAAAAAGCCTCATCATTTCTGATAAGGCTATATTTTAAATTCAAATAAATGAATTATCCTTTTTTAGTATGTGTACTCTTTGGAGCGGCTTTAGCGGCTGAAGTAGCTTTTACTTTTGGGGTTGCTGGTTTTTCAGCTTTCAAAGCTGCTTTTTTAGGAGCCTCTTTTTCAACAGTCTTTTCTTCTTGAGCAGGTTCCAATGTTTCAGGTTCTGCTTTTACAAAGCTTTCAGGAGTGATATATCCCGCTTTTTGAAGGATATTATACCATTGAGCCAATTTCTTGATATCAGAAGTGTATACTCTTTCTGTATCGTAATTAGGTAGAGAGGTCGACATGAATTCTTTTAATTCAGCGTCATTAGATTTATGCCCAATCGCTTCTTTATAGTCGTTATTTTTAGCAATATTTTCAAAAACTTCAAACAAAGGAACCTCTTTATCAAATGTAAACATCGCAATGTTATCTAACAAACTTACTTGACTTGAGTTACCAATGCTTACTTTTTTCTTAGTGGTAACATCTTCAATGATAAACCCGTTTCTTAACTGAGAAACTAATTTATAAAGTCCTGGTTTTCCTGAAATTGAAATTATTTTTTCTAACAGCATAATTTTATTTTTTGTAAATTTTGCAATAAGCCTTAGCTTTTTACTGTGTATTATTTCTTATTTTTAGTTCTTTCTTAATTACTTTGGAAATCTCATTTTATAATTGATACTCACATCACCTTGTGATATTTTCACTAATTTCCCCTTTACTAACTTTTTTTTCAATGCGCTTAAATGATCAGTGAATAAAATCCCCTCAATGTGGTCATATTCGTGCTGAATTACGCGGGCTCTAATATCGGAAAAAGTTTCTGTATGTTTAACAAAATTTTCGTCATAATATTCTATAACTATTGTACTTTTTCTTTTCACATCTTCTCGTACATCCGGAATAGAAAGACAACCTTCATTAAACTTCCACTCTTCACCCGATTCTTCTAAGATTGTGGCATTAATAAAAACCTTCTTAAACTCTGCTAATTCATCTTTAATATCTGCATAATCCTCATCTTCTGCCAAAGGAGTCACATCAATCACAAACAAACGTAAATCTAATCCGATTTGAGGAGCTGCTAATCCTATGCCATTCGCACTATACATTGTCTCAAACATATTATCGATAAGCTCTCCTAATTCTGGATAATCTTTGTTTATCTCTTTGGCTACTTTTCTTAAAACAGGGTCTCCAAACGCTCTTATTGGTAATATCATCTTATTCTTTTTTCTAAAAAATTTTGCAATAAAATTGTTGCACTTACTTTATCTATTAATCCTTTTTCTTGCCGTTGTTTTTTATTTTTACCACTTTGTGAAATAAAAAATGAAGCAATTTTGGAGGTAAATCTTTCATCCAGGCGATAAACTGGAATATTAGGAAATTTTTTCTCAAATTCTTCAATGAATTTTAAAATATCCTCTTCCACATCTGAAATATTACCTTTCAGGTCTACAGGAAGCCCAACCACTGCTCCATCCACCTTATTTTGGCTAAAATACTGATTCAAAAACTCTAGTAAAAAATTGGTTTGAATAGTATCTACCCCACTTGCAATAATCTGCATATCATCTGTTGCAGCAATACCTGAACGTACTTTTCCATAGTCAATTGAAATGATTTGTCCCATAGATCTGCAAATTTAGTAAATTTTAATGATTTTATTCCTAACACAGTTTTTTTTGTAAATCATGTTTTATTCCGTTATTTTTTTTATAATTTTAATTTTTTAAAAACAAAAGTATGAAAAAACTTATCCTCGTAAGACATGCCAAAAGTGATTGGCCAGAGGAAACAGAGGATTTTGACAGACCGTTAGCTGACAAAGGGCTGGAAGAAGCTATGCACATGTCTAGGTTTTTGAAAAACAACAATATCTCCATTGATTGTTTTGTTTCCAGTCCAGCGGTAAGAGCTTTAAATACATGCAAGATATTCAATCAGACATATCATCTGAAAATGAAGACTCATGATAAATTATATAATCCTTCTGAAAGAAATTTTGAATCAGTCATTTATGATTTAAATGATGATCATAATTCAGTTGCTTTTTTCTCTCATAATAATGGAATTTCGAATTTTGCCAACTCTATTTCTGAAGACATTTTTCATTTCCCCACCTGTGGAGTAGCATGCTTTGAGATAGATTGTAATTCGTGGGCCGAATTTGATACTGCTAATAAAAAATTAGTCTTTTTTTATGAACCAGGAAAAATTTAAATAATCTATTGTAAATATTTACAACCCTAACAAATTGACAATAAAAATAAAAGTGCAGGTATTTTTTACTTGCACTTTTATTTTATACACCTATTTGTTGTATAATTGAAGATTATTTTTTCTTCAAATCAAGATCATCAAAATCAAAACTGAAATCAGTAATATCAGAAATGGGTTTAAATCTAGCTGATAGCGCCTGGCCATTTTCATCATAATTAAAAATAATATATGCATCCGCATCGTAGCTTCTATCATCCCATTTTATAATGAAAGAGTTATAAGAATAAGGAAGTAGTTCTCCTCTTAATCTTGGAGAGTTTTTGCATCCTATTTTATACGTATTTCCTTGTTGTGTAATTTCTACATCTCCAAACCATGCATCATTATATATTCCCACAAATTGGCTTGCCCGAGGTTGAAGATGCTTTTCTTTTCTATAAATGTCAGATGTTGCAAAAGCGTTTTTCTTTTGCTGATCGAATTCTGCAGTCCTTTTTATCACTCTATCACTATAAATATTCAACCAATTTCTATCTGAAATACCCAAATATAGATCTTTAACCGTATTAGTAATGGTATTGAAGGCTTCTCCTGATTGTTGATTTGTAAGTACAACAATCCCCAAGTTCAAATCCGGAATCAGAGTAAACTGCGTCACTGTTCCAATCAAACCTCCTGTATGCTGAATTTGTTTATATCCTTTAACATCACTTAAAAACCAACCCAACCCATACCCGAAAAAATGAGTATCATAAGGCATTTTAGTCGTAATCTTTTCTGAAATTTGCAGGCTCCAAAGTTCTTGTATATTTTTATCTGAAACTAATTTTTTCCCTTCCTTTGTCGTAAAATTATTCAAAAGGCAATCTGCCCAAAGGGTCATATCTTTAATATTACTCATAATTCCCCCGGCCGCATTTGCAGTTTCATTCCAATCATGAGGAACTACTATTGCTTTTCCATTTACAGGCGCATGTGCGTCAATTTTATTGATCGTTGATTTTGCTCTATTATAGCTTCCAAAACTCGACGTCATTCCAACAGGTTTCATAATTTGTTGTTCTATAAACTCGGTCCAACTTAACCCTGAAACTCTATGAATAACCTCTCCTGCTACAATAAACATGATATTATTGTAATCCAACGTTGTTCTAAAAGGATTTTCCGGCTTCAAATACCTTATATTATGAATAATATCATTTACTGTCAGGCTTCCTCCTTCAGGAAAAAACATCAGATCTCCTTGTCCAAGACCTAATCCCGCTCTGTGAGTTACCAAATCTTTAATGGTTATATTTTGAGAAACATAGAGATCATACATTTGAAAATCAGGAATATATTTTGAAACTTTATCATCCCAATTCAGTTTACCTTCATCTGCTAACATTGCCAACGCAGTACATGTAAAACCTTTCGAGTTGGATGCAATGCCCACTAATGTAGCATCATCCATAGGTTGCATGGTATGTAAAGAACGAACTCCAAAACCTTTTGAGTAAATTACTTTGCCATCCTTTATAATTCCGACTGACATTCCGGGGACGTCAAAAGTTTTCAATGTATTTTGGATCAAACCATCCAGCATTTTTTCTTCAATCTGTGCATGGAGTACACCAATAAATAAAAGAAAAAGGAAAAGAGTAAGTTTCTGCTTCATTTTATTATTTTTCCAAAAATATAAAGAAAATTTGTTATTCTAAATGTATAATTACTCTCGCTCTATTTTTCAAAACTATAATTTCAAAAAATTACCTTTTGATTTCATTGCTTTTACCTAAATGATAAAGTAAAATATTCTATAAACTAAACAAAAAATAATTCTACCCCCTATATTTGCAAAAAATATTCTTAAAGAAACTCAACAAAATGACCAAAATACTTCTTCTTTCCGACTCTCATTCTTATATTGATGATCGAATTGTAGAATATGCAAAACAAGCTGATGAAATTTGGCATGGAGGAGATTTCGGAAGTATGGAGGTTATTGAACAACTTGAAAAAATAAAACCTCTTAGGGGAGTATACGGGAATATTGACAATTCAAAAATTCGCTCAGAATTCCCCGAAGTAAATAGGTTTTTCTGCGAGCAGGTAGAAGTTCTAATGATTCACATTGGAGGGTATCCCGGAAAATATTCTCTTTTAGCAAAAACAGAAATTTCAAAAAAGTCACCTCAATTATTTATTTCAGGACATTCACATATTTTAAAAGCCATGTTTGATAAAAAATATAATTTATTGCACCTCAATCCAGGAGCTTGCGGAAAACAAGGATGGCATAAAACGAGAACGATGATGCGCTTTATAATTGATGGAGCGGAAATAAAAGATTTAGAAATTATTGAACTCGGACCCAAAGTTTGAGTATATACTGATTAATAAAATACATGAAGATAGGCGATCAAGTTTCAGTTATTGATGAAAATTTAAATGGAACAATAACTTCCGTAAATGGAAACCTTGTGGCTTTTAAAGACGAGTATGGATTTATTTATCAATATCCAAAAGATCAACTCATTCTCAAAAATCCTGATTTCTATAAGAATATTCGTGTTGAAAAAAAAATAGAAGCTAAAAAAGTTTTATCAAAAAAGCACCAGAAAAATCCTCTGATTTTGGATCTTCATTTTCATAATTTGGTTAAAAACCCTAATGACTATGAGAGTTTTGAAAGGCTATTTATCCAAAAAGAAAAACTTTTAGAAACATTGGCATTTTGTAGAAAGCATCATTTAAAAAAATTAGAAATTGTTCATGGAATTGGTAATGGCACCCTTCAAAAGCTGGTTTGGGATATTTTAGAAAACCAGACTAACCTTGATTTTTATAATAAGGAAATACTTCATCATCAATCAGGTGCAGTAATGGTAGAATTTCATTAAATTTGCAACAACTGATTATGAACATACTTAATTTACTTTTTACGAAAGACGGATTAATTTTCCAAATCTATAAAAACAAAGACTTTTTAGAAGAGAGATCTTATTTTGTTGATGAAGAAACTCCGTATAATTTTATTGGAGAAAAGCTAGATGAAGTTCTGGCAAAACAAAGCTTCGATGAAATTTATGTTATTTCTGCCCTTAATCATTTCACTTTAATGCCTGAGGGATTTTCTGATCATGGAATAGGATATGATCTTATTTCTTACAACGCACATGTTGAAAAAGAAAAAGAAGAGCTGATGCTTTCCATAAATGAAAAATTCAAAGTTCAGTTTTATTATACTTTCCCAAAAGATTTTTATAAAAAAATAAAACAGTTGGGAATTCCTACTTATTTTAATTTCTCAGGCGAAAAATTCCTGAACTCAATTAATAATAAAAATAATAAAGAGATCCATATTAATCTCTATCATAATCAATGTGAATTTTTTGCTATAGACAATAAAAAAGTAATCTTATACAATAATCTGGACATTAATTCAGAAGTTGACTTTCTTTATTTCATTATGTTTACCTTAAATAAAATACATTTTGGAATCCACGAAACAACTTTCTTCGCTTATGGAGAAACCACTGAAAATGAAACATTTATCTCTGAGTTACAAAAATTTGTAAAGAACCTAAAAATTGTATTTGATAATGTTCCTAACAAAAATTTCATATTAAGTTAACTCTAGAAAACTAGACTTAGACTCTATAAATAAGCTTCTTACTACTCAAAACTTAAAAAAACATGTATAGAATAATATCAGGCCGATGGAAAGCTAAAAAAATAGCAGCCCCAAGAAATTTCGATGTGAGGCCCACAACAGATTTTGCAAAAGAAGCATTATTTAGTATTTTGGAGAACAAATATGATATGCAATCTATTGCTGTTCTGGATCTTTTTGCCGGGATTGGTTCTATTTCATTAGAATTTGCATCTAGAGGTTGCCAAGATGTTACTTCTGTAGAGTTGAATCCTAAACATACAGCTTTCATTAACACGACTGCTGCCGAACTCGATATGGCCCAACAAATCAATGTTCAAAGAGGAGATACATTTGACTGGCTAAAAAAATTCAGGAACAAAAAAAGCTTTGAAATCGTTTTTTCTGATGCACCTTTTGAAATGGAAGAAAGTAAATATTATGAAATGATTTCTTTAATTCTCAATAATAAATATGTAAAAGAAAATGGAATTCTTGTTGTAGAACATCAAAGCCGAATGAAATTTAACCATCCTAGCTTAATTGACACAAGAAAATATGGAAATGTGAGTTTTAGCTTTTTTGAATCTATAAAAGAAGAAAAAAATATCCTAGAATAATCAAGAAGCTTTCTTCTTGGTTATTTTTTTTGAATTAGTAGCTGCTTCTCGTCCCCATTTTGTAATTTCATGAAGAACCGGCAATAGCGTTTTACCAAAATCTGTCAAACTATACTCAACCATTAAAGGTGGTTTTTCAGTAAAAACTTTTCGATCAATAATATGATCCTCCTCTAATTGTTTCAATTGAAGACTTAATGTTCTTTCAGTAATTTCTTTAATTCACTATACCTTTTTGCTCCATCTATAAGGTAAAATAAAATAACTGCTTTCCATTTCCCACCTATAAACTTCATTGTTATGCTGGTGCAGCAAGGGTAATCTTTATTATCTATTGTATACATTTTATACTATCATTTTTTACCGTTATTGCAAAGTTACAAAACTTAAATTAATTTTGTAACTATAAAAAATATAGTACAAGTATGAATTTTTTAGAAAAAATGAAATCGAGATATACTGTGAAAAAGTATAACCCTCAAGGAAAGATCAGTGCAGAACAAATACAAGAGCTTAAAGAAATTTTACATTTAAGCCCTTCCTCAATTAATAGTCAGCCTTGGAATTTCTTCTTTGTCAATGATTTGAAAACTAAAGAACTGCTAGCCGAAGCCTCTTTCTTTAATAAAGAAAAAGTGTTAGAAAGTAATTTGTTAATTGTTTTTCAAGTAATTAAAAATCCAGATGATTTTGAAAAGCAGATTGAAGAAAATTTGCCAGAAGGAGCGGTAAATTATTATAGAAACTTTGTAAAACCTCAAGGTGAACCTGCTATTAAATCTTGGCTTAAAAATCAAGTTTATCTTTCGTTAGGAGTACTACTTGCAGCATGTGCCGATATGGAAATTGATTCTACTCCTATGGAGGGAATTGAAGGTGATAAATATGATACAATTTTAGATAACAAAAATTATGAAACATTATTTGCAGTAACTATTGGAAGAAGGGCAGACCATGATAGTAATCATCCAAAAATAACTCCCAAAAGGAGGTTGGATAGTAAAAATGTAATTTTGGAAATATAAAAACAAAAGACTCAAACAAATGAGTCTTTTATTTTTTATAATGTTTTGAATTCTAAATCAATACTTTTTCCGAAAAATTTCTTTGAAATTTTCTCAAAATTCTTCGTAATATCCGAAAGATAGAAGTGATAATCTGGTTTTGGATTACTCTCATTCAAGAGGTTATACTTATCCAGAATAATTTTTAAATGGTTTGCCACAATATTTGGGGAATCAATTACTCGAACACGATTACCATAATACTGTTTGATTTCATCAATTAATAATGGATAATGTGTACATCCTAAAATCAATGTTTCAATATTTTTCAGTTTATTATTACTCAAATAATTGTATATGATTGCATGAGTAATCGGATGATTTTTAAATCCTTCTTCAATAGCAGGAACTAGCAACGGAGTCGCCAACTCATCTACCTTGATCCATTTATTATGTTTTCTAATACTTTTTTTGTATAATCCTGAATTCACAGTAGCTTTTGTGGCAATTACCCCTACATTATTGTGAATTTCATATGATACTTTTTCAGCGACAGGATTAATAACATCAATTACCGGAACTTTCCCAGCAACAGATTCTACCACCTCATTTAACGCATTTGCCGTTGCCGTATTACAAGCAATCACAATAGCTTTACAATTTTGTTCCAATAAAAAATTAGTGATTTTTGTAGAATATTCAATAATTGCTTCTTTTGATTTTTCCCCATAAGGAAGGTGTTTAGTATCTCCAAAATAAATTAAATTTTCATTAGGAAGAAGTCTTTTAATTTCTTTAGCGACTGTTAAGCCACCTACTCCGCTATCAAAAATTCCAATAGGTTGATTCGGTGAAAGGTGAGAATAATCTTGTTTTTTAGTTTTCAAATGAGTTGAAATTTTGTGCAAAAATACAAAGATTTTAGATTATCGGATTCTAGATTTTAGATTTTTAAACCAGAAATAAATCAGCAGCTATTCCATCTGCCAAAAACCAATGTTTTTTAGGAATTTTAAGATGATCATTTTCCATAATCAATATTCCTTCTTCTATTTTAGATGCTATCACATAGGTAAATTTATCTATAATTTCAGCAGAAAATTTATTTTTTAGACTTATAAGATCCACTCCCCACATTGTTCTTAATCCAATCATCATCATTTCATTAAACTGTTCTTTTTGTGAAAGAACTTCTTCCTCTTTAGGCAAAAGATGCGAATGTACTTTCTTCATATACTGCTGATTATTAGCCACATTCCAACTTCTTATATCAAAACCGTTATAAGAATGAGCAGAAGGGCCTATTCCCAAATATTCTTTGTATTTCCAATAGGCAGAATTATGTTTGGAATAGAAACCGGGCTTCGCAAAATTAGAAATTTCATAATGATCAAATCCATGTTCTTTTAAAAAGTCAGACAAATAATAAAACTCTTTATTTTGTTCTTCTTCTTTGGGACTGGCCACTTTTCCTTTTAAAATCCAATTCTCTAAAGCTGTTTTATGTTCAACCGTTAAAGCGTATGAGGAAATGTGTGGGACATCCAGAACAATAGCCTTGGCGAGGTTTTCTTTCCATCTTTCAAAATTTGAAACAGGTGAGCCATAAATCAAATCAATACTTAAATTTTCAAAACCAAAATCTTGCGCTCTTTTAATAGAGCTTTCCGCTTCCGATCCACTATGTGCACGATTCATTAGCCTTAGGTCTTCATCAAAAAAACTTTGAGTACCAATAGACAAACGATTAACGAAAGATTGTGAAAGGTTTTTTAAGAAATTCTTATCTAGATCATCAGGATTGGCTTCTAACGTAATTTCAATATCATTTTCAAAACTGAAATATCGTAATACCTCATCAATCAAACTATTAATTTCATCCGAAGAAAGTATAGAGGGAGTTCCTCCTCCAAAATAAAGAGACTGTATTTTTTTGTTCTGTAATTCATCCTTTCTCAGGAGGATTTCCTTCTTCATGGCAGCAAGCATCTCATCTTTAAAATTTAAAGACGTTGAAAAATGAAAATTACAGTAACTGCATTTTTGTTTACAAAAGGGTATGTGGATATAAATCATAAAAAAAGCCCTGAAAAAATCAGAGCTCAAATTTATTTAAATTAAATTGATTAGTATCTATATCCTCTCACATTAATGAAATTGTCAAAGTTATATCCTAGACCAATCATAAAACTATTTCCTCCATACGTCTGAATATCAGACAATCCAAGGTTATAAGTAGCACCCACCATGAATTTGTTGAATCTTACTTTTACAATTGGAGATATACTTAGCTGTTGGTTATCAAATCTATTCTGAACTGATCTATAGTTCACCCCCACAGAAAAAGCATTAATATCATTAAAAAACGTTGCCATTAAATTATAATCAATGGTTCTTGTAGAGTTTGTATTCAAATTGACCAATGCAGATGGTGTAAAATATATATTATCACCAACATGCCAATCATACCCTAAATTTAAGAAGAATTTAATTGGAGAAGGCTCCCGTCCATTAACAATTGATTCATCGTTTGTCAAAGCAATATCATTTACGGATACCCCTGCAAAAATATTTCTATAAGTTGCGGATAATCCAAAATTAGCATATGCCATAAAAATATTATTATCGCCAGTAATTAATGGATCTGTACCATCTTCAGTATTTAGTTTTGAATAATCAAAATTCATGTTATAAAGGCTAACACTTGTACCAAAAGAGAATTGATCTTTTCTTTCTCCTTCACTACTAAGAGGAATAAAATATGAAGCACCTGCTGTAATCCCTCCTGCTGAAATAGGACCATTG
Source organism: Chryseobacterium potabilaquae (assembly GCF_902728265.1). Taxonomy (GTDB): domain Bacteria; phylum Bacteroidota; class Bacteroidia; order Flavobacteriales; family Weeksellaceae; genus Chryseobacterium; species Chryseobacterium potabilaquae. Next base: position 26,325 of record NZ_CACVBR010000019.1, on the reverse strand, counting down.
CTATCTCTGAAAACTGAAATTCCTGCACCCACTCTATCAAAAATATTAGCATTTATCCCTACCGATTGTACATTTGGAGATTCGCTGAACTTTGAAAATTGTTGTTGATAGTTGAGATTAAGCTGAACATAGTCTGTTTTACCGTATTGTGCAGGATTGAATAGAAACTCACCATCTAAGAGATATTGTTGATAATATGGTAGTGTTTCTTGTGCTTTGTATGCATTTGACAAAAGAGCCAAACACACTATAGCATATAGTTTTCTCATAACAAATCTTGATTTCAATTCAACAAATATAAAAAAAATCTCAATATATTTTTAGTTTTCCAAATATTTTCTCCATTTTTTTACGGCATCCTCCATATCTTGAGGCATTGGGCTTTCAAAATATAATTCCTTTTTAGTAGTAGGGTGTATAAAGCCTAAGGTATGGGCATGGAGTGCATGTCTAGGAAGAATTTCAAAGACATTTTTAATGAATTGTTTATATTTAGGTAAATTAACACCTCTTAAAGGCGTATGCCCTTCATATCTCTCATCATTAAACAACGTATGGCCTATATGTTTAAAATGAGCTCTAATCTGATGTGTTCTTCCTGTTTCCAGCTTACATTCAACCCAAGTCATATATTTAAATCTTTCCAAAACTTTATAATGAGTTACAGCATGCTTTCCTTGGCTTCCATCTTCATATACCGACATTTGCATTCTGTTTTTAGGATGTCTCCCTATATGCCCTTTAATGGTCCCCTCATCTTCTTTTAAATTTCCCCATACAAATGCCCAATATAATCTTTTGGTCTTTCTTTCAAAAAATTGTTTTGCAAGAAAACTCAGCGCGTATTCATTTTTAGCAATTACCAACAAACCCGATGTATCTTTATCAATCCTATGAACCAGTCCCACTCTATCAAGATCGGACTTCTCATTATTTTGCTCAAAGTGATATGCTAATGCATTAACTAATGTTCCATCCCAATTTCCAAATCCGGGATGAACCACCATTCCTGCTTCTTTATCTACTATGACAAGATCATCGTCTTCATAAATAATATTAATCGGAATATTCTGTGGAATAATAACATTTTCTCTCGGCGGATGAGTGAGTAATACTGAAATTTGATCCCCAGGTTTTACACGATAATTTTGTTTTACAGAGCTCCCATTTACCATCACATTTCCTGCTCTACAGGTTTGTGAAATTTTATTTCTTGAAGAATTCTGTCTATATATTAATAGGAACTTATCTATTCGTAATGGCTCTTGTTTGGCATCCACTGTTATATTGAGATGTTCATACAAGCCTTTATTTTCATCATCAATATCAATATTGCTTGAATCTAGTAATTCATCATCTAAAAATTCCTCATTTTCTTCTATCATGATCTTTAATTTTTACACAAAAGGCTTCAACATATTAAAAAGTTGAAGCCTATAATTTTTATAGTAAATATCTTTTATTCTACTACTACTTTTTTAGCTTTAGGCTTTTGAGTAGATGGCTGAGTCGTATTTGTTACCGGTTTATTACCTGTAGTATTCGTCGTTTTTGCCTTATTATCTGTCTTAGGTGCAGTTGCTGCTGGTTTAGATGTCTCACTTTTTACCACTTCTGGTTTAGGGTTATCTTTTTTAGGAACCGCTGTAGGAGTAACAGGAGTCAATTCATTGATTTTTGGCTCGGACGGATTTGGAACTTCTTCATAATGTATCGGCGGTAAAGAAGTATCTATTTTCATACGATATATTGAATTAAGTTCCTCCACTTTAGCTCTTAATTCTGCTGGAGTCCTTTTACTCGCCCAAAGGTCAATTTGCATTCCCTGATCTCTTACGTCACCTGCCGCAGGATCTTGATAATAAATAATATCAGATTCATCTTTGCTTCCATCTTCATGTTCCACTAAACCAACTTCAAATAAGCTTCTGGCAATAGCTTGTCTTGCTTCTTTTACAGTTAACCCAACTACATTAGGTATTGAAATATTTCTCATAGGGCCAGATCCTACAACCACATCTATTGTGGAAAACCTCGGAATCAGTGTCCCAGGCTTTATGGTATTCCCTTTATATAAAAGTCTTATAATTGCTTCTTTTTGAATACTCGGTTCAAAAATAGTATCTCCTACTTTCAATCCTACTTGATCCAACCTTTGAAACGCCAAACCAGAGTACTTATTAATAACATCAGGAATCGCAACAGGAGCCCAATTTCTAGGATTAACAACCAAACGTATAGCCCTTCCGTCTTTCACTCTAGATCCGGGGGAAGGGTAAATTTGTAATACCTGAAAAGGTCTATATTTAGGATCATATTTAAAGCTATCAACTTCATATTCTAACCCTGCATCATCCAATACTTTAACAGCTTCGTGAACTGATTTATTAATAACATTAGGTACGGGAACTTCCTGACCATGACGGGTATGATATTCCAGCCACCTAAATGTAAGCCAAACCAATCCTACAAAAACCACTATGGCAAACACTAAATTCAGTAAAACTTTCCAGTTGAAAAGTGATTTAAGCATACTTAAAAATACTTTAATTATAACGGCAAATATAGCCAATAATTTTAGAATGTCCTTTTTAATTTAATACAATTGATTTCTGATTTTAAAATTTATAAATTTCCCATATTTCATTACATAAAATGATTAAATTTGCCTTAATTGATATTATATGGTTATGAGCAAAAAAAATGTTGCCGTAGTAATGGGGGGCTATTCGGATGAATATGTAGTATCCCTGAAAAGCGGCCAGTTAATCTATGATTCTTTAGACAGAAATCTTTACAATGTATATAAAGTAGTTATTCTAAAAGATGAATGGTACTTTTTAGATAGCAATGATAAGAAATATCAAATTAACAAAGGGGATTTTTCAGTAACATTACATAATGAAACATTAAAATTTGATGTTTGCTTCAATATCATTCATGGTACCCCTGGAGAAAACGGAATTCTACAAGCTTATTGGGATGCTATTGGACAAACCTATACCGGATGTGATTTTTACCAAAGTGCATTAACTTTTAACAAGAAAGATACTCTTGCTGTACTATCAAAATATGGAATTCTTTCTGCTAAAAGTATCTATTTAAAAAAAGGAAGTGAAATTAATGTGGATGAGATCGTAGAACAATTAGGACTTCCACTCTTTGTAAAACCCAACCAATCCGGATCTTCTCTTGGAATTTCTAAAGTAAAAGAAAAGTCAGAATTAATGAAGGCTACTGAAATTGCATTCAAAGAGGATCATGAAATTTTAATAGAAAGTTTTCTAAACGGCATGGAAGTGTCTGTGGGTGTTATTGATTTTAAAGGTGAGACAATTGTTTTGGGAATTACCGAAATTGTTTCTCAAAATGAATTTTTCGATTATGAAGCAAAATATGAAGGAGCTTCAGAAGAAATTACGCCGGCAAGAATTGATGAAGAAACCAGAATACGTGTAGAAGAAATAGCAAAAAGAGCTTATGAGTCGTTGGGTATGTCAGGCTTTTCGAGAAGTGAATATATTTTAATGGACGGAATTCCTTATATGTTAGAAATGAATACAAATCCTGGATTCTCTCCCGCAAGCATACTTCCTCAACAAGCCAGACATTATGGAATTTCCATTACTGATCTTTGTGGGAACGAAGTAGAAAAAGCGTTGCATAAAATGAGAAGTTAATGACTATACATTCTAACTTATCATTTTAATTTCAGAATTCATAACTTTATAAAGACATGAAAATTGCTGTTTTTCCGGGATCATTTGATCCAATTACACTAGGACACTATGATATTATAGAAAGAGCAGCGCCTCTTTTTGACAAATTAATTATTGCAATAGGACAAAATTCTCAGAAGAAATATATGTTTCCCTTAGAAAAAAGAATGGAGTTCATTCAAAATTCAGTTGCGGAATTTCCCAATGTAGAAGTGGATTACTTTGAAGGCCTAACAGTAGACTATTGTTTTGATAAAAATGCACAATACATTATTAGAGGGTTAAGAAATCCTGCTGATTTTGAATTTGAAAAAGCAATTGCTCACACCAATAGAACTTTAGCTCATAAAAAATTAGAAACTGTATTTTTATTAACTTCATCAGGAAAATCTTTTATAAGCAGCAGTATTGTCCGAGAGATTATTAATCATGGAGGAGAATATGAATTATTGGTTCCTGACTCCGTAAGGATGGAAAAATAATATAAGCTATAGATGATAATGGATAGAATGGTAGAAAATTTGCTTATAGAGACATCGTTTATCAATTATCATTTATATCTTATATCATATGCATGAACAGTTCAATTTTGCGATAGAAGTTCTTGGAACAATATCATTCTCAATGTCAGGCACTTTTGCTGCTATGCAAAAACGCCTTGACCCATTTGGTGTTCTTATTATTGCATTTGTAACATCTGTGGGAGGAGGAACAGTACGAGATCTATTATTAGATGTCCCTGTTTTTTGGATGCATGACCTTCTGACATGTGTTCTGATTTTAGTAACAAGTATATTTGCCATGATTTTTAAATCGATAGAAAAAAACTTCAAAGTAACCTTATTTATCTTTGATAGCTTTGGTCTTGGGCTTTTTACTATAATTGGTATACAAAAAGGATTAAATGCAAATATATCTCCTTTAATTTGTATTGGATTAGGGACTATTACAGGTTGTTTTGGAGGAATTATCCGAGATATTTTATTAAATAGGATTCCTTTAATTTTCAGACAAGAAATTTATGCAACAGCATGTATATTAGGAGGAATTATCTTTTTAGGGCTAACTCGCTATACCCGACTTTCCTTTACATTTATTCAAATTTCAACGATCTTGCTTATTGTAACAATAAGAACATTAGCTGTTAAGTATCATTGGCAAATCCCTAAATTTTATGGATATAGAAATGACGCTGAAATGTAAATCCGGATAAAAAATAAAAAGTTCTGAAAAATCAGAACTTTTTATTTGTGTATCATACTGGTCAATTCTTAAAAGAATTTTCCTCTTTGTCTCATATTGGGGTTATGCATATGCTTTTGCATAGAAGGCATTTTCAATTGGTCCTTCATCATTTTGATCTGATCGGTCATCATTCCTGCACTATCTAATCTTTTTGCCTCTTCCAAAAGTTTCTGTCCTTCTTGTTTTCTTCCCTTAGAAATAGCTGCGGCAGCTAAATTCAAAGTAGCCATCGCTCTATCATGTTTCATATTGAGGCCATATTCAAGGGCTTTTTTCATGAAGGGTTCAATCTTTGTAGGATTCTCTTGTGCTAACGTTAACCCTTGCAGATAATGAAAATATCCGTATTGTGATTTATGGAGCTGTGCCTGATAATTTGTAACTTTCTGTAACCATTCTGCTGCTTTTTCCATACTTTGCTTTCTCAGCTGCCAAAAGGCCAGAAGAATATATTCGTTTTTAAAAAAAAGCAAAATGGGTAATGCCGCGAGAATAAAAATTACGATGCCCCAACCAAGACTTCTTGTAAAAATCATCATATATAGTCCTGTAAGTATAAGAACTGCTGCAATTACAATTTTTATGTACTTATTCATTATAAAATTTTAGAAGTGCAAAGATAAAAAAATTGAAGGCTGGAAACTAGCATTATGACAATTATTCATTCTTAATTTTTTCAAATGTCTGAAAGCAGAAATCATAAGAGTTTTTCTCATCCTTTTCGTGACAAATTTCATTTGTTTTCTTCCATATTTTTTCATTAATTTTAGGGAAATGGGTATCGGCTTCCCAATGAGCTTTTACTAAAGTAACTTCTAATTTATCTACTATGTCGATGGTCTGTTCATATATATTTCCTCCTCCAATAATAAAAATATTTTCATCGATCTTTTTAGCAAATTTCATAGCTTCTTTAATGCTCCCTACAATTAAAATTCCTTCTTCAAACCAGTCTTTTTTTCTAGAAACAACAATATTAGTACGATTAGGAAGTGGTTTTCCAATACTCTCATAGGTTTTTCTTCCCATAATAATAGGATGCCCAGATGTAAGGTCCTTAAAATGTTTCAAGTCTTTCGGAAGGTGCCAAAGCAACTGATTATTCAACCCAATTTCATTGTTCTCTCCCATTGCTACCACTATTGTCGTCATTTAAATAATTTTCCACAAAATTAGCACATAATTTGTATATTTGGATAGCACAAAAAATTTAAAAAAATAAACTATGAAAAACAAGGGTTGTCTGAGCGCCGGAACTATTGGCATTGCTCTCCTTATTATTCTTGCTGTAATATTCTTTTGGGGCAAAAATGGCTATAATAGCTTTGTAACGAAAGAACAAAATGTAAATACAAAATGGTCTAATGTTGAAACTGTTTACCAAAAAAGAGCGAATCTTATTCCTAATCTTGAAAGAACAGTAAAATCATATTCAAAATTCGAACAAGAAACTTTAACAAAGGTTATTGAAGCTCGATCTAAAGCAACCTCTATTAATGTGGACCCTTCCAATATGACAGAACAAGATATCGCAAGATTTCAGTCTGCCCAAGGTGAACTAACAGGTGCATTAAGTAGATTAATGGCGGTGGTAGAGCAATACCCCAATCTAAAAGCTGATCAACAATATATTAATTTTCAAAGAGAATATACGGCTATTGAAAACAGTATCCGTACAGAAACTGTATATTACAATGAAGCTGCTCAGGATTATAACACTTCAATTAAAACATTTCCCAATAATATTTTGGCGAACTTTACCAACTTTAAGGAAAAACCTTATTTCAAAGCAGAAGCCGGAGCGCAAAAAGCACCTGATGTTTTCTCAGAATAATGAACAATTTCTTAACAAATCAGCAAATAGCATCTCTTGTAGATGCTATTCAGTCGGCCGAAGAACATTCTACGGGTGAGATCAGGGTACATATAAATTCAAATACTGATATTCAGAATGCTCAAAATGCATTTGATGTTTTCAAAGAATTATGTATGAATAAAACCAGAGATCAAAATGCAGTTCTTTTTCATGTCAATTTTGAACAAAAATATCTTACTATTATTGGAGATATCGGTATTCACGAAAAAGTACAGCAATCTTACTGGGACCACCTGCATGACTATATCACTTCTGAATTTGCAAAAGGAAATTATTATAGAGCACTCAAAAGCGCTATTCTGGAAACTGGTATAGAGCTAAAAAAACATTTTCCGGTAACGGGAGAAAATCCAAATGAACTTTCTAATGAAATTACATTCTCTTAAAATAGTATTTTCATTCCTATTAATATGCTTTTACAGTTTTGTATCAGCCCAATATACTGTACCTACAAAACCTGATATTCTATATCCTGTTTATGATGAAGCTAATTTATTAACTCAACAAGACAAAGATAATCTTAATAGTAAGCTCATCAAATTTGCAGATTCAACCTCAACAGAAATTGAAGTCGTAATTATTCCTTCCACAAAAGGAGAAGATGTTAATTTCTTAGCTACTATGTTTGGGCAAAAATGGGGTATTGGAAAAAAAGGAGTTGATAATGGCATTGTATTTTTAATTGCTACTGAAGATCACACTATGTCTATCCAACAAGGTAGAGCTGTTGAACAATATTTAACAGCATCTGTTGCAGGACAGATTTTAGATTATATTGTTACTCCTCACTTCAAGAAAGGAGAATGGTATGAAGGTATTAATCGAGGCACGTCTGCTCTTATGGAGGCCGTACAAGGAAAGTTTAAACCTTTAACTACTCAGAGCACAGGAGATAGTGGAGACGTATTTACAATCCTCATTATTGCTTTTGTTATTTTTGTTATCATTATTATCATTTTTGGAAATAAGGGTGGAGGAAGAGGAGGAAATAATGATGATGATGACGTAATCATTAGTAGACGAGGACGAAAAAATTACTCAGGCGGTTTTTTCCCTTTTCCTGGTAGTTTTGGAGGTAGTAGTGGAAGCTCAGGCGGAAGCGGAGGAGGATTTGGTGGCTTCGGTGGTGGGGGAAGTTTTGGTGGTGGTGGTGCCTCTGGAGGATGGTAGACAAAATCAATTATAGAATAAATAGAAAATCGGCTGCAATGTAGCCGATTTTTTATTTAAAACTTCAAATTCCTACTGATTCATTGACATTTTTAAATATAATTTCACATTTCAATGTTAATAAATTAATAAATAAAGCAAAAATCAACATAAAATAAAAAAAATTTTCATTACATTTACTAAAAACAGGTTTATGAAGAAGACGTTGGTTGTTTTTGCGCATCCTTATTTAGAGCACTCAAACTCGAATGTAGAGCTCATCAATTTCTACGTTCGCCACCAACATTTTACCTTAAGAGATCTTTACGAAGAATATTCCAATTTTCATATTGCAGCCTTCAGAGAAAGGAAAAGATTACAAAACTATGATCGATTCATTTTTCAATTTCCTTTAATTTGGTTTGGAATTCCTCCTTTATTACGACTATGGATAGATGAAGTTTTTGATCGGGAATGGCTAAAAGAAGATAAACACAACCCCTTGGAAGGGAAAGAAATCTATATTTTAGTAACAACCGGAGGAAAAGAAAGATCCTTCACAAAAGAAGGCACTTATGAATTTACAGTGGAAGAATTAATTAGTGGTCTTATTGTTTGTTTAAAAGTTTTTAAAGCCAACATCAAAGGCATAAAGGTGGTTTATGAAGCCAATAAGCTTACAAAAAAAGAAATCATTTTACATAAAAAGGAATTTACCACACTCCTAAATCAATAAGATATGGAAGGGAGTTTAGCCATAAGTACACTTATTTTCTTAGGCGTAGCCATCATTATGGTTCCGCTTGTAAGAAAATTGGGATTAAGCTCTGTTATTGGATATATTGTGGGAGGAATAATTATAGGACCTTATGTACTTCGGCTTACCGGAAAAAATGCTAATGGTATAATGCACGTAAGTGAGTTTGGTGTAATTATGCTTCTATTTTTAATAGGCCTAGAGCTCGAACCCCGAAAGTTTTGGGAAATGCGTAAGAAAATTATTGGTTTAGGGTTAACTCAAATGCTTTTGACCATTTCTCTACTTTTCTTAATTTTTATATGGGCAGGTTGGCGGATTGATAAAGCGATCGCAATTGCTATGTGTTTTGCATTATCTTCTACCGCTATTGTTTTACAAACGTTACAGGAGAAAAACAATCTTAAAACCATGGCGGGAGAAGCCTCATTTTCCACTCTCCTATTTCAGGACATTGCCGTGATTCCTATATTAGCCATTCTTCCGATTATCGCTAATTACAAAGCTAAGCACCATGATAATGACATTCAGGTTCTCATCCAAAATCTTCCTGAATGGTTGCAAGCCGGAACGGTAATTTTAGGGGTTGCCATTTTAATATTACTAGGAAGATATGTTTTTGTTCCTTTTTTACGATATGTTTCAAAGTCAAATATGCCAGAGCTATTGACTGCTTCTTCACTTTTTTTAGTGATTGGAGTTTCAGAGTTAATGTTTGCCATAGGGCTATCTCCTGCTTTGGGGGCTTTTATCGCTGGCGTAATGCTTGCCAACAGTGAATTTCGTCATGAACTGGAAGCTCAAATCGATCCTTTCAAAGGATTATTGCTTGCCGTCTTTTTTGTGAGTGTAGGCTCTACCATGAATTTTAGTATCATTCAGAAAGACCCTCTTTTTATTTTCAGTACTGTTTTTGCGGTATTGATGGTCAAATTTATTGTTTTGTACTCAATAGGAAGATTCTTTAAAATAAACAATACCCAAAGTTTATTTTATGCCTTTGCCCTTTCTCAGGTGGGTGAATTTGCTTTTGTTTTGATTAATTATGCCTCTAACCTTTATCTTTTAAGCCCTGAACTCAATGCACAAATGATGGCTGTCACTGCCATTACGATGTGCATTACCCCTTTCTTTTTAATTATTAACGACAAAATAATTACCTCAAAATTTATAAAAAAAATACCCAAAGAAAAAGAATATGATTTTAATATTCTCGATAGTAATATCGTCCAGAAGAAAATTATTATTGTCGGTTTTGGGCATTTCGGAAGTACAGTGGGACGTTTATTAAAAGCCAATAAAATCTCAGCTACTGTTTTAGATAGAGACTCAGATCGTGTAAAACTATTGAGAAGCTATGGCTTTAAAGTATACTATGGAGACGCTACCAGAATTCCTATATTAAGGGCTGCAGGGATTGAGGAAGCCGAACTACTAGTCCTTTGTTTGGATGATCCTAATGATAATAAATTCATTGCTGACTTGGTTCGCGAACATTACCCAAAAGTAAAAATTTTTGTTCGGGCAAAAAATAGAATAGACGCTTATAATTATCTCAATAACGGCATTGAGAATATCTATCGTGAAACCTTAGGTACTGCTGTTAATATGGCTGTGGATGTTCTTCATGAAACTGGCATGAGAAAATATGCAGCAAGACGTCTTGGACAAAGATTCATGGCAATTGATAAAGCTTCTGTAAGGAAACTAGCCAAAATGAAAGAGGAAAACAATGACTTTAGTCTCCTGACTACCAAAGAAATACTTCAAAGAGAAGAAGATTTATTAGCCTATGATAATCTCAACTTTGATAACAAAAATTGGGAAGGCTCTTATTTTGACGAAAACGAAGACGACGAGATAGAAGAAAATTAATACTTTATTATCTATTCCCAGATATTTCAATTTTCAAGATTGAAAATAATTCATTATAATTTAAATTAATAATGAATAAAATTTATGGTACAGTTTTAGTAAGCTAAATAGTCACAATAATTTAAACACACTCAAATGAAAAAAATCATTATGCTGATGGCTTTATTTATAGCCCTTACTATTTCAGCACAACAACATTGGAGTTATCAAGGAAAAGAAGCACCTGAACACTGGAGCGAAATGGAAGGCAACGAAAAATGTGGACAAAGTAAAAGCCAATCACCCATTAATATTGTTACGCAAAAAACAAAACAAGATAAAAATTTAGAGAAACTATTTTTTAATTATACTCCTGGCGATATTAAAGAAATTGAAGATAATGGTCATTCTTTACAATTTGACTTCAAAGAAGGAAGTTTCATCAATTATGGAGGAAAAAAATATAATTTAATTCAATTTCATGCTCATGAAGAATCCGAACATACTATCAACGGATTGCGTTACCCTCTAGAGTTGCATTTCGTACACAAAGCAATTGATGGATCCGTATTAGTTATAGCTGTTATGGTAAAAGAAGGATCTGAAAATTCATATTTCGAAAAATTAAAAATATTCAAAGGATTAGCAAAAAACGCAAAAGAGGATACCGACATTGTATTCAATCCTGAAAATATGTTTCCTAAAAATAAAGGATATTATACCTACTTTGGTTCTTTAACGACCCCTCCTTGCTCTGATAATGTGACATGGATTGTTTTTAAAAATCCAATTGATATGACAGAGGATGAAATAGAAGACATTTCTAAACATCTTCCTAAGAGTAATAACAGACCTTTACAACCACTTAACGAAAGAATAATTTTAAGTACAAAATAAAAGCCGGATTTTTCCGGCCTTTTTATTTTTTTATTGAATACTTACACTTCCCCCACTACTTTCATCTTTATTAATAGATGTTATATTCCCTTTTTTGGACACATGTACACTTCCTCCAGAAGAAGCATCTGCTTTTACACTTGATGTAGCGCTTATTTCAATGCTTGAACCACTAGAAGCTGAAGCTTTTACATGATCTGCAATAACGCCCTTTGCAGAAACACTACTTCCTGACGATGAAGTGATCTCCGCATTTTTAGCTTTTCCTGAAATAGTAATACTCCCTGCAGAAGATGTCTCCACATCTAAATCTACAGCCCAAACTTTTCCGTCAAAACTACTGCTACTATCCGCAGAAATATCAAAATCATTGGCTTCAAGATCACCTAAAATACTTGCTGCACTAGATATGGTAATATCTGTTTTTTCCTGCATGAACTTATCTTTTACCGTAATTTTTGCCGCAGAATTAGCCACCAGTTTTGAAAAATCTTTGGCATAAATTTTTGCTGAAACTTTTGTTGAGTTCATAATCCTAATACCTGGTTTATAATGAATATGAAGCCTGCCTCCATTATTATCTACCATTACTTCATTCATTATATTTTCAGGTGCTGAAATAACAACTTTTTCTATATCTGATTTTATAATTTCTGCATCAATAGCTTGGGAAACTTCAATTTCATCAAAATCTCCCTTAAATTCTTTTTCTTTTATAGGGCCATTATCTTTATTTATAACCCTATCCACCCATCCTCCTGATTCACTGTTACTTTTCTCATGCTTTTCATTACAAGAGGTTAAAAATAGAAAAGCCGAAAAAATAAAAAGAGCTGTTGATTTCATGTTTATCGTTTTTATAAAATTAAGTTTTAATATCTTTATACTTTAATAACAACTAATTTATGAAAAATATTTCATCGGTATTATTAATTTCCACCTTGGCATTTAATCAATCTTGTACTACAATGAAAAACACCGATACCCCAAACGAGCTGTCTATTCCAGCAGCTTTATCATCAAATCCTTTTATGAAAAAAAGTAAGCTTCAATATGAAGCTCCGGAATTTGATAAAATTAAAAATGAACATTTTAAGCCTGCCTTTGATTTTGGGTTAAAACAACAAGAGGCTGAAATAATCAGCATTGCAAACAATACTCAACCTGCAACCTTTGAAAACACGATTATCGCTTTAGAAAAAAGCGGTGAAGTTCTTAAAAGAGCCGTAATTGTATTTTCAAATTTAACCAGTGCAAACACAAATCCTACTCTACAAGCCCTGGATGAAGAATATGCTCCAATCTTTGCTGCTCATACTGACAAAATATACCTTAATGAAAATCTATACAAAAGAATCAAGTCTATTTCAGATAATGGCCTAGATGCTGAAAGTAAAAAATTATTGCAATATTATAAACAAAACTTTGAAATTGCAGGTGCTAACCTATCTGCAGCGGATAAAGAAAAATTAAAACAAATTAACCAAGAACTAGCGTCTCTTTCTACTCAATATTCCAATAAATTACTTGAAGCTAGAAAACAAGGAGGTGTATTCTTTTCAGATGTAAAAGAATTAGAGGGTCTATCTACCGATGAAATTGCTGCAGCTGCTGTAGATGCTAAAAACGCAGGTAAAGAAGGCTCATATCTTTTACCTCTTCAAAATACAACACAACAACCCCAGCTTCAAAACCTCAAAAACAGAGATAGCAGAGAAAAACTATTTAAAGCATCATGGCTAAGAGCTGAAAAAAATGATGGAAATGACACTAGAGAAACCATTGAAAAACTGGCGAAGCTTAGACTAAAAAAAGCCCAAACCTTAGGCAAAAAAAGTTTCGCAGAATGGAAACTACAGGATCAAATGGCTAAAACACCAGACGCAGCTATTAAGCTAATGAATCAGGTTGCTACACCTGCTGTAGAAACGGCAAAGCGTGAAGCAAAAGATATTCAGGATTTAATTGACCAGCAAAATGGAGGATTTAAGGTGCAGCCTTGGGACTGGAATTTCTATGCTGAGCAGGTAAGAAAAGCAAAATTTGATCTGGATGAAAGTGAAATAAAGCCTTATTTTGAAATCACTACAGTTCTGGAAAAAGGCGTTTTCTTCGCTGCCGAAAAATTCTATGGATTAACATTCAAAAAGAGAACTGATTTACCAACTTACCATCCGGATGTTGTCACCTATGAAGTTTTCGATCACGATGGTAAATCTATTGCGATTTATTATCTTGATTTCTATACGAGAGATTCTAAAAACGGAGGAGCATGGATGAGCAACTTTGTTGAGCAGTCTTATTTATTAGGTACAAAACCAGTTATTGTAAATTGCTATAATTATCAGAAACCAGCACCGGGAAAACCTTCATTAATCAGCTATGATGATGTTTCAACTATTTTCCATGAATTTGGACATTCTATCCACGGAATGTTTGCGAGCCAAAAATACCCTTCTCTTTCAGGAACCAATGTACCAAGAGATTTTGTAGAATTCCCATCCCAAATCAACGAACACTGGGCACTTGATCCTATGGTTTTAAAGAACTACGCCATCCACTACGAAACTAAGCAACCTATACCACAAGTATTAGTGGATAAAATAAAAAAAGCAGCTACCTTCAACCAAGGATATATGACGACAGAGCTTGTTTCTGCAGCTACGGTTGATATGGACTGGCATACGGTATCTAATGAAGCTCAACTTATTCCGGTTCTAGATTTTGAACAACAATCTTTATCTAACCATGGATTTACTTTACCCACAGTTCCACCGAGATACCACACTCCTTATTTCGCTCATATATGGGGAGGCGGTTATTCTGCCGGCTATTATGCTTACTTATGGTCTGAAACTTTAGACAATGATGCATGGGAATGGATAACCAATAATGGTGGATTAACCCGAGAGAATGGCGATCGCTTCAGAAAATACATTCTTTCTGTTGGAAACTCGGTAGACCTTAACCAAGCGTTTAGAGATTTTACCGGACATGATCCCGATATTAAACCTCTTTTGAGAAGTCGAGGATTTATTAAATAATAAAGCCCTCAAATTATTAATAAAAGCCCCAGAAAAAAGTTTTTCCTGGGGCTTTTATTAATAACATTATATAGACTCATTGAGATACATTTGCAATAAAAATGCCCCCTATACAAAATATAGGAGACATCATATATACTTTATTCTTTTATATTGTTTAAATTAAAATCAATCCGCTTAGTTAATTTTGATTATGCTTAATCCATTTTGTCCATTTCCAACGAATGCGACATTATTGTTAATATGGATAAAGTTAGCAGAAGCACTAAGCTTATAGTAACCTACAACGTTAAATGTATTTTTATTTAATACAATAACACCGTCAGTACCATTTGCCAAATATAAATAACAATTATTCACCGCCACCCCATTGGTAAGACCAGTTTGACTGAATACTTTCGCACTGTTTACCATATAGTTTCTTGGAACAAAGTGACTCACTAGCTCTCCTGTACTTAGTTTTATTTTAGCAACCCCTTTATCACTTAAAGCAATATAGGCATACTCAGTATCTAAAACTAAAGTATTTTTACCATCTACAACAGTTTGTGCAAGACCTGAATAGCTATAAGTTCTAGGGCTAGAGCCATCTGAATTTGCAATTCTTACAAATGCTCCATTCGCTTCAACCGCAAAGAATACTTGATAAGCATCATTACGTGCTACATACTTAGATCTATCTCCTGTAGAGTAAACTTGTTCTGAAACAGAATAATTACTTGCAGGATTTAATTTAAAGTATCCACCTCCTGTTGCTCCTGTTACTGCCCAAAGACTATTATTATAGAATATAGAACCTTTACCAGAAGAACTTGGAAGCTTATAATCTTTAAACAAGGTAAGATCTTGAGTATTGAATGTTCCATTCGCAAGCGGTGCAGTTACCAATCTAGCCCCATTTTTATCTCCTCCCACAGCATATAGGATTCCATTATCTACATTTACGTCGTTAAATTCAACTTTATTGAATATAGCTTCGCTAATTAAGGATGGATTAGCATTATCAGAGACATTGAACACTCTTAATGCTCCATACGGACTACTTCCATAAAGGTTATCATTAGTATGATAAGATACGTAAGCTAGTCCATTTAACATTTTCACTGAAGTAGCACTCAAGATAGCACTATTCACTGTTGGACTCGTTACATTGGCTAGAAGAGTAAATTGAAGCTGACTATTATTACATGGAGGAACTCCTTTCTGTGGTACACATCCGCTAGCAGCGATATCCGTATTTCCATTAAGAGTAACCTGTGAAGTAATCTTCGTATTGTTAGTTCCCTGGAAGATAGTATAGTTAGTATTCGTAAAATTAAGATCAACAGAACCTGTTACAGCTGGTGTAGCATTAAGATATCCCAAACTTGCATTACTGAAGTCCATTCTTGCATATCCCGATCCTGAATTGGAAATTTTACCATCCATAGAAACTGTACCTCCCGTAACTTCAGTATAAGACCCAGGGATAAGATTCAAGTTTCCTGAACTATTGATATGAAAACCTTTGGTAAATATCAAATACCCTTCATTATTAAGCTTTGCATTAAGGTAATTTGTTTGAGATTCAAAGGTCATTTTACAATAGTTATTAACAGTAGAACTACTATTAAGGCTTATTGCATTTTTAAAAGCCAGTTCATTATAATTGTATATTGTACCATCTACAGAGTTTGTTGTATAATTTGTCACCCCATAGTTGTAAAGCAAACCTCCATTATTTAAATGAAAATTAGCTGTACTTAAAATTTTTCCTGTAGGACCAACCTCTACTCTACCGTTATTAGGTACATTAATCCAGTTAGAGCCTCCTAAATTTCCTAAAATAATTATTTTACCTGCGGAATTAAAATTAAATCCACCGGTAAATGTTGTTCCTTCAGGAATATAATACGTTTCACTATTATTAATATTATACCAGTTGCTTCCTGTTGCTGCGATAGCTCCAGAAAGATTTGGCGTATAGGTTACAGACGCCTGTGCGCTCGCATTAGAAAGCTCACCCGCATCCTCACTAAGATTGACAAAAGAGAGTTTAGTATTGACAAAATTAAGGTTTTTATCCAAATCCCCTCCTCCATATCTTAGAGTAACAGATCCATCAGTAATTTCATTTCCAGAAGTTACATTGTTTTCGGGCAATAAATTATTCTCATCAGAACAGTTTACTGCTACTAAAAGCAATAAACACCCGAACACCAAAGTCAGTTTTTTATACATAAGTTTTTTTTCAGTTATTAGTTGTTTAAACACTATAAAAAAATAAAAGTTAATTAAAAACGTATAAATGCTTTTATTAAGCACCATACTCTCTTGCTTTTTTGGATGTTTTTTGAGGGTTCCATGAATCATGATAAGAATCGTAAAAGAAGAATTCATCAATATATGCGATAGTTCTTACTATTCTCATAAAACCTCCCATATAAATGGGATAAAGTGGTACATATAATATCTTTGAAAAAAACTTTTTCCGATCATTAACAATTTTCACAGAAATCAGAAACTGACCAAAATATAGGCACAAATATAATAAATATTTAACTGGTATCCAAGCAATTAAAAAATCAGGATTTTCAATTATTATTCGAAGCATATAAAAAATCCACGTAATATCTAACACTAAGCCGAAAAAAACATTTTCAAAAAAGGAGAAGAAATTAGACCACCTAAAGTTCTTATTTGGAACCCAAATATCATGGTGCTTTCTTACTCGAAACCGGATAAGAGAACGAGACCAACGAATCCTTTGTTTTACAAGCGCTCTCCATGTTATAGGAGCATGCGTTTTACATACAGCTCTCTCCTCAAAAAGAATTCTATAACCTAGTTTACGTATCTTAACCGTAATATCACCATCTAGCCCCGGCCCTACATCCCAACCTCCCACTCGAGTTAACACTTCCTTGGGAAAAACTCCAAAAGCACCGGAAATAATTTTATAAATTCCAAGCTTAGACAGCACAATCCTTGAAGTACAAATAGATTGTTGATATTCCAAATATTGCATCGTAGTAGTCAAAGAGTCTTCTTCATTTCGAACGACAAGGTTACCTCCTAATCCTCCCACAGAAGAATATCTGTAAAAAGGGATTAATGCTTTTTCAATAGCATCATGCGCCAAAGAAGAATCTGCATCTATGTGAACAATGAACTTTCCTTTTGAATACTTAAGTCCCAAATTAGCAGCTGAAGCCTTTCCTCCTCTCACTTCCGATCTAAGAAATTGAGTTACGGCTCCTGTTTTTTCAAAATACCTTCCTATAACTGCTGTATCATCTGTCGAACCATCATCTACGATAACTGTTTCAAAGTTTTTATAAGTCTGATCCTTCAAAGAAACAATTAATTTATAGAGATGCTTCCCTTCATTATGCCCAGGAACCAAAATCGTAACCAACGGCTCTTCTTTTAATAGTTTTTTATGCGCTTCTTTCCATTCATCACGCGTAAAAAAACGATCTCTAAAATTGGCAAATAAAACAATACCTTCTAAAATCAAGAATCTAGGTATGTCAATAACAAACACATACCAACCCCAGTGGAGTATAGTTTCCCAATCCCACGCACTCAAATGAGAAAAAAAAGAACCCCAAACGCTTCCCACTAATACGATTTTATATTTATAATTTCATTTATAGCTTCAGAAGTAAGCTCATATTGATATACTTTTTCAATTTTAAGTTCGTAAGGCATCTGCTCAGTACTACAATTTACACAATGTACAGCGATAAGAGGCTTTTGAAACTCTTTGCCACATTTCTCATTTTTACAATAAAATATTTTACCTGGCTTATCATAATCTACAGCTAAGTTCCTTAGCTGTGCCGAGCATTTAGGACATGAAAGATGGTTCTCTTTTCTAAATTCATCCTCCGGTCCCACATACGCACATCTAAAATGATGAATAAGGGATCTCACTTGTAGATCGTGGCCCCCACAACTAGGACATGATTCCCGATAAATCAAGAAACCTGAATTACATTTTTTGCAAATATGAGTGGTATCTACATATTCTCTTTTTAAGAAATTATTTTTATGTGCCTCTCTTAAAATCCTCCTTCCCTTTAAGTAAGCTTCATTTCGATCTGAAAAATGCGCTTCCAATCGTGGATATGAATAACCTGTTAAAGAGTCATGGCTTTCAAATATCTTAATATCTTTCTGGCGGGAATAACAATAGTAAGCTATTCGGCAAAAATGTTCATTATTATTTTCATACAAGGAGCCGGATCGTTTCTTCAATTCAGAAATAAAATCAAAAATATGCTGTATCCCAATTATATTTTTTGAAATATCCAAATTTTCTATATAGCCATCGCATAGTTGTTTCAGATTATACTCTCTATTAAATTTATAAAAGCTTTTAAATTCTCTTTGGAGAAAAACTGGCTTCAAATAAATTCTCGGATCTGAAGAACGTATTATTTTTTTTAAAAAACGAAGTACATGCCATGCACTCTTATGATTTACAATCCAAATATCAGCAGATGTCGCTTCAGGCAAAATATTATTTTCAATAGAATCTTCAAGAAGAAGAACAGTAAAATCTTTTATATTGATAATTCTTTCTGCCATGTGCTAATCAAATTTAAGTTTTCTGACCTTTACGGGTATGTTACTCACTTTCACTTTTTGCCAAGTACGCTCATCTTCCGGGGAAATATCAACGACAACACCGTATTGGTTATCATTCATATACTTATTCATTAGTGTAATATCTTTCAGCTCGGATACATAATATATTTTCTTAACCTTCCCCTTCAATGTATTATTAAATCCATAAGGAAGCTTTATTGCCACAATATCATTTTCACTAAAATCATCCAGGTCGCTTAATTCAATATAAGCTCTTACAAAATAGCCGGAATGAACAATAGAAGCTACAATTTCTCCTTTGTAACATACCTGCCCTTCCAGAATTCGTAACCGATCTATTTTACCGTTTACAGGAGATACAAAAACACGCTGTTTTTTTAATATATTATTTCTTTCCTGAGACAGTAATATTCTCTTATTATCATTTTCAGTTAAGCCTCCATACTGCCCTTTTAGCACCCTAACCTCAGCCTTTAGGCTCTGAAGCTGAAAATTAACATCATCTATTGATCGATCTACATTCGCAAGCTCATTAGGAGTAATATAATTAAGATAAACTAGCTTCTCCTTTCGGATTCTCTCCTTCTTCCAAAAGGCAAGCCTTTGAGTCAATTCTTGGATAATAAGATCTTTCGTTTTAATTTCGTTATCCAATGCAATTCCCTTCTCTATTGAACCCTGTCCATCCATTATTGATTTTATCGAATCTTGGATAAACGTTTTCCCCATATCTGTATCGGAATAAAGTTCATAAATACATATCGTATCTCCTTTTCTTACGGTCTGTCCTTGCTTTACTTTATATTCCAATACACGAATATCATTAGCAAATTTAACATCAAACTGATTTTGCAATAAAAACCCATCAGCGTAATTGAATATCCAAGGAGATATAAGCCATTTTAAAAGAGAAAAAAGAAGTATTAATAAAATCGCGATATAAAGCCATCTATCCCACTTTCGTTTTTTCAATGGTTTTTCATCGTAATGATCTGAAATATTTTTTTTAGTGAAATCTATTTCCATTAGGGCTTAAATAAATTCATTTGTGATAAATCATAATACCCAATTTGGGTGACACCAGCTCCACTAACCGTTGTTTCGGCACTGAGAAGAGCATTAAAATCTGTAAAATCATTTATTCGAAATACCCAAACAAAATTACTACTTCCCAAAATAGTCCTCATATCTGCTGTTTTATTTAGTTTTTTATCCAAACTTAATGAATCATAGGCCATGATATAAGTTAATATATTATTTTGACTCAATACAGTCGCTACACTCAAAGGAAGATGCATAGGCACACTCACACTCAAGTGCATATTATTTGCATCGCACCAAGCTTTGGAGTTCGTAAATAGATTAATCCACCTCTGCGCATATAATTCTACATTATCTTTATAATCAGGAAATACATGTGGTTCAATATCCAAATGAACCCCTTCAAATCCCATATTTTTTGTAGCGATCAGGGCATTTTGAAGATTGACAAAGCCACTATCCGTTGCTGCATAAGAGTTTTCACCTATAAGTCTGTATGCTTGAATATTATTCGTTTGAGCAAGAGATCTAAAATCAGCCAATTTGGTTTGATTTGTAGAACTTCCCGCAGACACATACACTCTCGTAATATGCCAATGATTAAGTAGATTAATAAGATAAGTATTCGTATTATTATTAAAAAAACTACTCCACAAATAGGTATCTTTCCCCACATTATCAGGATTAGTAATGGTTGTCATTTTTTCTTGATTTTGGTTATTAGCATACATCATGTAGGCAAGGTATTTATCACATAAATCAGCCTTTTTTTCTAAGATACTAAGTTCATTTTCCATAAATCCTCCAGCATCTTTTAAATATCCGGCTGGGCTAAAAGTATCGCTATTTTCATCTGCCGATTTTAGAGATAAAGAAGCTTGAAAATAATTTACTTTATTCTCCATAATTTCTATCTCCTTCTTTGCATCATAATATTCTCTATACAGATCATAAAGCGTATTCTTATATAGCAAACGCATGTCTTTCAATTCATCTGCTTTTGCATTGATCATATATTCATCTGCTTTTTTTGTACTCTCTGAAGTTAGAGGAAGGTTAATGGTTGCTCCGACACTAGCAAAATTCCAATTCTTTTCAGCAACATAATAATTATATCTAAACTTCAATCTTACATCGAGTTGCTTTCTATTTTTTTCCCTTTCTTTAAGCATATCTTTCTGCAATTGTAAAGAGAGTTCTTTTGTTTTTATAATATAATCAAGATCAATACTTTCAACTGCAGGCAGATCAGGCATCTCCGAATACAAAAGAGAAGTATAGTTTTGAAATGAATTGTTACCATATCCATACTTAGTCTCTAGATATTTTTTCTCAATCGATATTTTATCTAATTGATGTTTAGAAAGAGCAAGTTCAGCATCATTAAACAAACCATGCTCTTTTTCTAAGGCATTAAAATGATAAAGCTTTTCAAGAATATCCTGATACATGGAAACTACCTTTAGTTTTTCATTATCAAAGAAACGCTGTACCTCTATCTGTTTGCTTTTGGTGCTAAGTTGATTTTTCTGTAAAATATTCTCCAGTACATCCACTTCATTTTGCTTGGCAACCAAAGCATTTCTTGTATAATAATTTTTATAACTACCTTCCCCCAAAGCAAGCCAATCTATACCCGTCGAGATCCTAGCTCTATATAAGAAAAACTCATCGTCCAATATACCTGGCTTAAAATTATATGCCATATCGGATATCCAATTGAGTCTTATTTTTTTGAAAATATCTTTTTTTTCTTCTGATTTATTAGCCTTCACTGAAGCAAGGCTTTTATCGGACTTGAGAATAAGATTCCAATCTTCAGAATTTGAGTGTTGTCCTTTTTGAGCAAGTAAAGATTCTACAGTTCCTTTTATTTTTTTGTAAATTATTTTATATTCTGACACTAATATCTTCAGCCCATTACTGTTAATATTGGACGCTTTAGTACTTTGTGCCAAGAAAAAACAAAAAAAATTCAGGAACAGAAGCGTTAGAATTGTTTTTCTCATCATAGCTAATTTAGTTTTAGTTCTTAATATTTATCAATTTGACATTTTTAGATCACTCTAAAAACCCTAACTTATACCTCATTCGACCATCATACATTAAAAATATTCCACAAAGAATTAAATATTAGTATAATTAACACGCTACTATAATCATAAAGTTAATAAATTTCTCCTTTATATAAAAGAAATATCCATAAAAATAGAGCAAAACAATATTTAACGTCTACAAAAGCAATATTACTTTTTTATCACGGCCGCAATAATCATGAAAAATTTTCTGCAAAAATAACTATAATATTCAAAAACAAGAAAATAAATACTATTAACATGCATTTTATACATATTCACAATCAACATTTAATACAATTTATCTAATAAAATAGGGATATTCTCCTTCTTCATTATTTTTAAAATTTAACATTATAAACTAAAAAACACACCTTCTAATCTCTCCCGCAAGGATTTTATTATTACCTAAAAAGCACTTCGGAATGAAATATACCCTCATCTCATCTAGCAATACTATCCGTTAATTTTTATAAAGCCTGTATAACCGGTTTTACTTCTTCACCCAACAATCTAATAGATTCCATCATAATATCATGCGTAGGATCTCCAACATCCATATGCCCTATGAATCGAGTAATCCCAAAAAGATCTTTTATGGATGCTATTTTATCAGCCACTTCAGATGGATTCCCAATAAACAAAGCCCCATCCTTACCTCTTCCACTCTCGTACTGCATTTTTGTATAGGGAGCCCACCCTCTTGAAGATCCAATCCTATCCATTTGAGATTTATAACTATGAAAATATCCATCTATCACTTTTTGATCATGGCTTACAAAAGTATGTGAATGAACTGCAATTTGCATATTAGCAATATCATGACCAGCATTTTTATATTCTTGTTTGTAAAATTCAATCAAACTTTTAAACTGAATAGGCATTCCTCCAATAATTGCTACCACCAAAGGCATTCCTAATTGCGCTGCATTTAAAACAGATTGAGGCGTGCCTCCTACAGCTCTCCATATTGGAAGTTTGCCTGCATTTTTCGCTCTTGGATATACCGTTTGATTATTCATCGGGGCTCTTAGCTGGCCAGACCAAGTCACATTTTCTTCAGAATTAATTTTTAGTAACAACTCTAATTTCTCTTCAAAAAGTTTCTCATAATCATCCAAAGAATAACCATACAGAGGAAAAGACTCAATAAAACTTCCACGACCAACAAATATTTCGGCTCTTCCATTCGAAATCAGATCCAATGTCGAAAAATCTTCATATACCTTTACAGGTTCTGAGGAACTCAAAACAGTTACTCCACTTGCAAGTTTTATATTTTTTGTAATACTTGCTGCTGCTGCCAATAAGATTTCAGGAGATGAAATTGCATAGTCAGGCCTATGATGTTCTCCCATAGCAAAAACATCTATACCCACCTCATCCATAAGCTTCACTTGTTCAAGAATTTCATGAATTTTCACCCCTGCATCTCTATATTTCCCAGTCTCCCTATCGAAAGCCAAGTCACCAAACATTCCTATTCCTAATTCCATATTTTAGTTTTTTAAATTTTTAGATTTCCAAAATTACAATTAATAAAATCCAAAAACATTGATATTTGATAAGAACAATGAGTCATGATATATGAAATTTCATTTATATTTTAAACAAGAATTCCACTTACCCTAACAATAAAAAATCCGACCTTGCTGGCCGGATTATATTGTTATTTTTTTAAATATTGATCAAAATAATCTGTCACCTTTTGCATCAAATGCACTCTATCTTTACCCATTACATTATGTGGATGTCCCGGATAAACAAAATAATCCATCTGAACCCCATTATCAACTGCCGACTTTATAAATTTAATAGAATGCTGCCATACCACCACATCATCTTGAGCTCCGTGAATCATCAGTAATTTTCCTTTCAAGTTTTGAACTTTATCCAACAAATTAGCCTTAGCATACCCTTCCGGATTTTCTTGTGGAGTATCCATATATCTTTCACCATACATAATTTCGTACATTTTCCAATCAATTACAGGACCACCAGCTACACCTACTTTGAAAACTTCAGGATTACGAAGCATAAAACTTGTAGTCATAAAACCACCAAAACTCCAACCATGAATTCCCATCCTCCCGGCATCTACATACGGTAATGATTTTAAATATTCAACGCCCTTCATCTGATCATTCATTTCATTAGTTCCCAAGTTTCTGAATACTGCCTGCTCAAACTTCAATCCACGATTTGAAGACCCTCTTCCATCCATTGTAAAAATAATGTATCCGTGTTGGGCCATATATTCATACCATAGATTTCCCGAAGCAGGAAAATTGTTGGTTACCAATTGTAAGTGAGGTCCATTATATAAATAAACAATCACAGGATATTTTTTATTCGAATCAAAATTGGTTGGAAGAATAACCTTCCCATACAAAGGTGTTCCATCATCCGCCTTAAGAGTCACATTTTTCACCTCAGGTCTTTGATAGTTCTTCAAGGGATTTTCCCCCATCAGAATGCGATCATATTTCAATGTGTTTGTATTAATAATATTAGAAATCCTTGGGGTAAATGCATTGCTGTATACATCATACAAGTAATTTCCATCATTACTTAAAATTCCATTATGAACACCTTCTTCATTTTCCAGCCTTTGCATTTTAAAATTTGTCCAGTTTATTTTATAAAGGTGTCTTTCCAGAGGTGTTTCTTTAATCGAAGTAAAATAAATTTCTTTTTTCTTTTCATTAAAACCTAAAACATCTGTTACTACCCAATCACCTTTAGTAATCTGAGCAATCAACCCCTTCTCTAAATTATAATGAAATAAATGATTGTATCCTGTTCTCTGGCTTTGCCAAATAAAATCTGTATTAGAATTAGGAAAGAATATAAGAGAATGTTGCGGTTCTACATATTGGGCATCTTTTTCTTCAAATAAAGTTTTTACCAAATCTCCAGTTGCTACATCATACTGATTCATCTTCATATGATTTTGCTCTCTATTTAAAACACCTACAAAAATATATTTAGAATCAGGACTCCAGGTAACAGCAGTAAGATATTGATCTTTTTCTCCCTCAATTTTTAAAACTGTAGTAGAGCCACTTTTAATATTAAAAACATGTAAGGTAACCTGATGTGAAGCTTCCCCAGCCATTGGGTATTTTATATTTTGATTAACAGCAGGTGTTGCCGACCAGTCAATAATAGGATAATCTGCTACCATCGTTTGATCCATTCTATAAAATGCCACACTCTCAGAATTAGGAGCCGGAAAAACTCCTGTATCTATTCCAAACTCATTTCGATGAACTGCTTGTCCATTAATTATATTGAGATCAGAGTCATTGGTCACAGAGGTCAAATTTCCATCTCTATTAATATAAAGATTATTCTTTACGGTAAAAGCTACCGTTTTATTATCCTCAAAGACTTTTACATTAGTAGCACTCTCCTCTAAAATACTCGAATTGGTAACCTTCCAATCGTTTCCAGATTTTTCAATCCAAAACATTGTATTATTTGCACTGAAATAACCTTGTGAATGACTCACGAACTTAATCTGTGGAATGACTTTAAATTTTTCCTCGGAAAAATATCGGTTTAACTGATTCAGAGAAATCAATGTGTCTTGCTTCTTTGTCTTTAAATCGGTAATTAAATACCCATCTTTAACAGCCTGAACATAAGATCTACTATCTGATGACCATGAAAACTGAGAAATATTTTTCACTGCCAGATTAGTTCTCATTCCATTGACAGCTTCAGCCATGGTGAATTGTTGAGTCTGAGCATATGTTATATTACCCAAAGCAAGCATCAATAAAGAAAATCTATGTAATTTCATTTTATAAAATTAAATTCCACAAAAATAAGAAATAAAAATTATTTGTTAAAGAGTGTTAAAATAAAATATTCATAAAATAGCAATGTCAAATCCATAAAAATTATTTCTTACCTTAATAGAAATATTTATATAGTATTACCCGTTGTGCATTTTAAATAATACTAACTTTAATATTATTAATATTTCTATCAAAAATGACTTTATTAATGTATTGTATAACCTTTAAAGAAGTGATTTTTGATAGTATTCTGGTTTTAAAACCGG